>CAMDRT010000035.1 GCA_945906815.1 Bordetella parapertussis | reverse complement strand
AGGGCGGGTTAGGCGACGGAGTTGGTCGCCGTAACCCGCCATGCCGACACACAACGGCGGGTTACGGCGCAAACAACGCGCCTAACCCGCCCTACACGATTTTCTTCGCGCGCAGCGCCGCAATCTCTGCAGCGCTTTTGCCCAGCAGGCCGCCTAGTACCGCTTCCACATGTTCGCCCACCAGCGGCGGCGGCATGTCGTAAGCAATCGCTGTGCGTGAAAAGCGGATCGGGTTTGCCACCAGCGGCACACTGCCGGCAACCGGGTGCGGCACGTCGATCTTCATGCCGCGGTGTTGCACCTGCGGGTCGCGATAAACTTCATCGAGCCGGTTGATAGGGCCACAAGGCACACCTACCGTTTCAAACAGCGCTACCCATTGCGCGGTGGTTTTTTGCTGCAGGGCGGTGGCGAGCACAGCGGTACACGCGTCGCGATTGGCAATGCGCAGCGCATTGCTGGCATAACGCGGGTCGCTTGCCGCTTCAGGCACGCCGGCAGCGACACACAGACGCTGGAATTGGCCGTCGTTGCCGGTAGCGATGATGATGTCGCCGTCCGCGGTGCGAAACGTTTGATAAGGCATCACATTCGGATGCGCGTTGCCCATGCGTTTGGGCACTTCGCCGCCGATCAGGTAATTGGCGTTCTGGTTGGCAAGCCACGCGACTTGCGTGTCGAGCAGCGCCATGTCGATGTGCTGGCCGCGCCCGCTGGCGTGGCGCTCATGCAAGGCCGAGACGATGCCGACCGTCGAATACATGCCGGTCATCAGATCGGCAATGGCGACGCCGACCTTTTGCGGTCCGCCGCCCGGCACATCGTCACGCTCGCCGGTGATGCTCATCACACCCCCCATGCCCTGAATCATGAAGTCGTAACCGGCGCGGTCGCGGTAGGGGCCAGTCTGACCAAAGCCGGTGATCGAGCAATAGACAAGGCGCGGGTTTAACGCCGACAGCGTGTCGTAGTCGAGCCCGTAACGTTGCAAGTCGCCGACCTTGTAATTCTCGATCAGCACGTCAGACAACTGCGCCAGTTCACGGATGATGTGCTGGCCTTCGACTGTGGCGATGTCGAGCGTGAGCGACTGTTTGCCGCGATTGGCGCACATGAAATACGCCGCGTCGCTGGTGTCGCGGCCGTCGCGGTCTTTGACGAAGGGCGGCCCCCACGCGCGGGTGTCGTCGCCCTTGCCGGGGCGCTCGATTTTGATCACTTCGGCGCCGAGGTCAGCGAGGAGCTGGCCTACCCACGGGCCGGCGAGGATGCGGCTCATGTCGAGCACGCGGATGCCCGCAAGGGGGCCGGAGCGTTGTGTCATGGGCGAACCTTGATCTCGCGGCTGATCGCCCTGGTAGTGCCACTCCAGGTCGGCGCGTAAGCGGCTTTGCGTCCGACGCCACCCGCCACCACAATCATCAGGTCATCGGCTTTCTCCGCGACACGAATCACATTAGCCGAGGGGTCAGACGCCGCCGCCATGCGATGCTGGCGCAGTGCCGGCGGCAGTTTATCGACAGGCAACATTGCCTGCTCCCAAATCGCTGCTTTGGCCATGGCTTTGCTGTAACCGTCGCGGTGAAACATCGCAGCCCACTCCGGCGGCAGTATGCACAGCGGTTCGCCGCCGCCGAGCAAGCCGCTGCCGCCCGCGATGCCTGCGATCAACATGGATTGTGCGAAAGTCTGCGCCAGGCCGGCGGCATCCTGACTGTCGGAGTCGTTGACTTCGCCGGTGCCGGAGATGCCCACGACGGTGACGACGCTGGCATCGGCGGCGAAACCGCGTTCCACATGCAGCGGCGACCACGGATTTTCGGCACTATTTTCGGTGAAGCAGCAGGCATATTTGGCGGGTTGGCCCAGCGTTGCCATATCGACTTCACCGGGTATGGCGCCACCGATATTTTGCAGGATCAGCGTCATCGCGCGCCCGATAGTAGCGTTGGCGCGATGGCCGGCGCCCAACGCGTTGTTCTTGCCATTCAAGCCTATGCGCTCGGCGATGGGGCCATTGACGATGTAGATCGGTGCCGCCGAACCGGTGGTGGTGGCGATGCCCACCAGATTGAAGTTCATATCGGACAGCGCATCCACCGCAGCAACCAGCACCGGCATGTAGTCTGCTTTGCAGCCGGCCATCACTGCGCAGATTGCCACATCACCAGCGGTCACCGTTTCAAAGCCCGGCGGCAGCATGCTGATTGCGTCGTTGGCGCTGTAACCGTTGTGCGCAAGCATTGCGTTTACGCGCTCAGCCGTGGGTGCAACGACAGGCAGGCCGTCGGTTAGATATGTGGCCGCGAGTTCGGTTTGCGTAGTTTCCCACGTAGGGTCGTGCGCGCCGCGCCAGATATTCATGCAACTATTTGTTTTTAAATGTAAAGGTATGCATCTCGGTGTGATCGGAAAGAAACCCCAGCGTCTTTTCCATGTCATCCCAGATGGCAGCAGTGGGCTTGGCGAGGAGGGTGGAGGTGTTCATCGCCTGCGCGATTTCGAGCGCGGTGCGCACATCTTTCGCCATCAGCCCGGTCGAGAAGCCCGCATTGAATGCGCCGGAAAGCATGTATTGCTTGCACTTGTTTTTGGTGGTGTTGTTCATGCCGCTGGAGGTGTTGATGATGTCCACCACCACGTTGGGATCGATGCCGAACGCAGCACCCGCATGCATCGCTTCGCAGGCGGCGATCAGCCCCGCCGCGGACACGTAATTGTTGAGCGCCTTGATCGCGTGCCCGGCGCCCAGCGGCCCGGCGTAATAAATCTGATTGCCGAGTTTTTCGAGTACGGGTTTCACGCGCTCGAAAAGCGCTTTGTCACCGCCGACCATGATCGAAAGCGTTGCCGCGGTGGCGCCTTTGACGCCGTTGGACACCGGGGCATCGATGAATGGATAACCCTTTTTTTCCAGTAGCGCGCCGAGTTCGCGCGTGCCCATGGGCGAGGACGAACTCATGTCGATAATCAGGCTGCCGGGCCTGAGCGTTTCGCAGACGCAGTTCTTGCCGCTGTCGTTTTCACCGAGCAGTGCTTTGCGCACCAGTTTGCCGTCGGGCAGCATGGTGATGAGGGTGTCGCTCTTGCTGGCGAGATCGCTGAGGCTGGTGGCGACTTCAACTTCATGGGCTGCGGCTACCGCAGCGGCTTTTTTCGGGTCGATGTCGAACAACACCAGCTTATGGCCGGCCTTGACAAGATTGCTTGCCATCGGCGTACCCATGGCGCCGATGCCGGCGAAGCCTATTTTTCCTAGCGTGGTGGTCATGCTTGTCCCTTACATAAAAAAGTCAAAATATTTTTGCCACAGAGGACACAGATAACCCCGCTCTGGTTTTTATCTGTGTTCATCTGTGTTTATCTGTGGTTGATACGGGTTTGTAGTCCAATGACCTATGGCTATTTGTTTTTAAGTGCTTCTGCAGTGATAGACGACAGCGTCGCACGCGGCGTGATGGCATCGGGATCGATGCGCACTTCGATCAGCGCAGCGGTGTTGGCGTTCCACGCGCGCTCAAAGGCGGCTTCGAAATCCGCGGTGGTTTCGACGATTTCACCGTGCAGGCCGTAGGCGCGGGCCAACGCGGCGAAATCCGGGTTTTTCAGCATGGTGCCGCTGATGCGCGTGGGGTAGTGCCGTTCCTGATGCATGCGGATGGTGCCGTACATGCCGTTATTCACCACGATGAAAATGACCTTGGCGTCGTATTGCATGGCAGTGGCGAGCTCCTGCCCGTTCATCAGGAAGTCGCCGTCGCCGGAAAATGACACCACCGGCCGTTGCGGATGGACGATTTTGGCGCCGACGGCAGAGGGCACGCCGTAGCCCATCGCACCGCTGGTGGGCGCAAGTTGCGTGCGAAAGCCAGGATAACGATAGAAGCGATGCACCCACAGCGAAAAATTTCCCGCACCGTTGGTGATGATCGATTCCGGCGGCAGGCGCTGGTTGAGCCACAGCACAATTTCGCTCATGTTGACCTTGCCCGGCACCGTTACCGGCAGCTGCCACGCCTCGTAGTCGGCGCGCGCGCCTGCTGTCCACTCGTCCCACGCGGGTTTTAACGGCGGCAGTTTGCGTGCGGCGGCGGCGAATTCGGGCATGCCGGAATGCATCAGCAAATCCCCCTGATACACGCGCCCCAGCTCCTCGGCACCGCTGTAGATGTGGACAAATTTTTGTTTCGGTCGCGGGATGTCGATCAGCGAGTAGTTTACGGTGGTCCACTCGCCCAGTCGCGAACCGATGGCGATCAACAGGTCACAGCCTTGTATGCGCGCGGCGAGTGCGGGATTCAGACCCACCGCCACATCGCCCACATAATGCGCGTCGCGATTGTCGATCATGTCCTGCGCACGGTACGAGCACGCCACCGGCAGATTGTAGGCCTGGGCAAAGGCAAGAAAATCCTCGCAGCCCTTTTTGTTCCAGCCACCGCCGCCGAGGATAACCATCGGTTTTTTGGCCTTCGACAGCAGGTCGCGCAGCCGGTGCATATCGCCTTCGCCGGGGTTTGCGGCGATGCGCTGATAGCAGGCGAGCTCGATTTCGCGGGCGGTTTGTATCTGCATGTCCTCGGGCAATGCCAGCACCACTGGGCCGGGGCGGCCCGAGGTGGCGATGTGAAACGCATGACTGATCATTTCCTGCACGCGGTCGGCGCGATCGATGCTGGCCACCCATTTCGCCATCTGCCCATACATGCGGCGGTAATCCACCTCCTGAAACGCCTCGCGCTCGACCACCTCGCTATCGACCTGGCCGATAAACAGTATCAGCGGCGTCGAATCCTGAAACGCCGTGTGGATGCCGACGGCCGCATTGCTGGCGCCGGGGCCGCGTGTGACAAAACAGATGCCCGGACGCCCGGTGAGTTTGCCATAGGCGTCCGCCATATTGGAGGCACCGCCTTCCTGGCGGCAGATCACGAATTTGAATTTGTCTTCAACGTCGTGCATGGCGTCGAGCACCGCCAGATAGGATTCACCGGGCACGCCGAACGCGGTGTCGGCGCCGTGAACGATGAGTGCATCGACGAGCAATTGAGCGCCGGTGCGCTGGCGGGGCTGTGCGCTGGGGGGCATAATTTCTCCGGGGTGTTTGTTACGAATGCGGGCGTTACGAATTCAAACCGCGCAGGACGCGCGGGAGTGAAAGGTTATCACAAGTGGTGAGGCTACCGAATAAGGTCCAGCGTATACAGCGTATAGGTAGAGTAGAGGGCAGGCGAGAGCCTGCTCTCTACTTTACCCTTGTCTCTTGCCCTGGCGAAGGTCCGTCTCAAATGGCAGGTGAGCGATCATTTCGCAGCGGCCGCCACCAGCTCTGTGCGGCTCGCTCCGTACAAGCGCAAGAATTCGCGCTCCGGATCTCTGGCGTTGTATAGCTCCATAAAGGTGGCCATACCAGCACGCTCGATTAAAAAACGCACGAACCGATAACTTGCAAAGTAGTAAGCCCGACGAAACTGGATTTCACTTCTGACCGCGCTCGGAGGCGCACGAGTGGTACCGAGGTACTCGTCGACCTCCGGCGGCACGGTAGGCGGGGAAGCGTAGCCCGCGATATTGGGGCCTACCCCGGCGCCGGGATGAATTCGTAACGCCAGATAATCGGCCACACCCTCGCGCAGCGTGTGGCTGTAGTAACGCCATGTAAGCAGATGCGCTAGTTCATGCGCGTAAGTAGCATTAGTTCCGCTCAGCGCAAGTTGCGCAACTCTGGGGTTAAGAAACAGCATTGCCTTCGGATCACTCGGGTGCTCGTACCCGCGCCAGACGTGGGACACTGTGGTTCCAGCCGTGACATAAATACGGATTCGTGGGCCTAGCGTTGACTCGTCAAGCCGTTGGCCAAGCAGCTTCTCCATACGAGTGAGCGCACGTTCTGCCAATTCAACCAGGGCCGGATCGACCACCAGACCGTGCTGAAAGAGATCGATGCGAGCGCCCGAGGCAACAAGTTGTGCTTCCTGAACGACCTGTTCGTCCGGCGTAGCACTGCGCCCCTGACCGTACCCAAGCGGCGCAGCTAAGACGGCGATGAACCAGGCAGCAATGATCAACGCACGGGGCAGCGCGCACATGGACTGAGTGTGGATAGGGTCAGGTCTTGCATTTTGCCTCCAGCTTTGCGATCAACCTGCTCACCCCACAATGGGGTCAACGCTTTCGTTATCGTGCGATAACAAAAGACACTCCGCGCGCGTTCGTGTTCGCCGCCGGGTTAGCGCTTAACCGTGCGCCGCGAGCTCTTCACGCACGATCTTACGCACGAGCTCTGGAGTTACGGATTGATCAGCAAGCCCAAGGTGGGACTTCAATACCTCGTTGATCAGTGTCTGATAGCCCTTGCCGGTCTTTTCTGACTGAGCCTTAAAGTGCTTGAGAATCACGTCATCCATGTAGATGGTGATGCGCGTCTTCCCGCTGGTCGGAACTACTGCGCCGCGCCTACCTTTGGAGAAGTCATACACTTTTTTCATAGTTTCTCCGTTCTTTGGGGTCTGCTTTCCGCACAGAGATGGCTCGCGTTCTATCACCCCGGGGAGTGTGAACCACAACCATCAACGACCCGAAAACATTCGTTCCAATAGTGACGAAGCGCTGTTCGTCTTCAGCGGCGTCATCTTCCACGGTAAGCGCAAGGGGATCATTCAGCACGCCGTCGCCCGCGGAGAGCGACACGCGGTGCTTCCTGATGTTTGCGGCATCCTTTTTCGGGTCGAAATCGGCGGACACGGAATCAGTATATGTATGTTATGCATACTCGTCAACGCTTACTTGGGTGCGGTTTTTCATACGTTTTCATGGCCTGCGGCACGCGCGCGGGATGGGGGCACCCGAAGTCGAGTCCCTGTTGACGCATTTTGGCCAGCATCCATCCGCGATTGATGATGCCAGTTAGCGCATCACATTGGAACTACCTGAGCACCCTGCTGTTCTCGGCCGCCGCCATCAAAGCGTCCGCATCCTGCGGCAATAAAAATCCCTGTGTTACGGCATGGGCCACCGCTTTTCGGACTGCGGCAACGTATCCCGCATGATCGCCGTAGCGTTCTTCCAGTGACAGACGCGGGTCGCCGTTGGCGGCGCGCTCGGCTTTGGTCGTCGCGAACGGAATCATGCCGCCGGCGTAGGCGCAAAGCTGGCCCTGATGGAACGGACGTTCGCCGCCGGCAGTGATGTTCCAGCCGAGGTAGGTGCCAAGCGGGGCGTCGCGTAGCACCACCGGCACGCCGCCGACTTCGTTACCGTCGGCGTCGACCTTGGGCACCAGCGTGCTGATGACCTGCTTGATGCGTGGCGGCGCGTTGCTGGGTACGCCGGTGCCGTCGTTGGGATTGAAGCCGGGTCCCCAGTCGTAATCCAGCAGCGGATTGATGAACCCCGGCTCCGGCGCGGTTGCACGCAAGCCCGGTATCGTCGGAAAGCCCATTGCGGCCTTGTTGGCTTCCACCAGTTGACGTTCACGCAAGGTCGGATAGCGGCTGGCGGGCGGTGGCGTGTTGCGCATCACCCAGTTGCGAAAATGTACCGTCAATGCGTTCGTGGTCTGCGTGTACGGCATGGGGTTGGCGGGGAGCTCGGCGCTGCCGAAGTTGTTGCCGGGACATTGCACCGGCTTGCCGGATACGCCTGCGCCGGGCAGGCTGCTGTCAAAGCCCCCAGCACCGCCGCCGTGCGAGCTGCTCGCGATGTAATAGCGGCGCACATTGCCGGGCAGCCGTGTGTCCTCCTTGCGATTGGTGCCCACCCATGCAGGACCCAGCCGCAGCGCCCAGATTTCGGCGCTGCCAAAGTGCTCGATGATTTTGGGGCAGGTGTTGGTAGCGTGACAACGCTCAAGCATGCTGCGCTCGGGCAAACCGCGCGCTGGATCAGGATACGGCACCCACCACTGCGGCCCCTCGCTGCCGGCCTGATAGAGCTCCATGACGCCGTCGGGCTGCGCCCAGCGAAAATTCAGCGCAATGCGGCGGCCGGCGATGATGGGCCACAGGCCGTCGTGTACCTGGCGTTTGGCTACATCCTGATTGAAGCCTGAATGCAGCCAGCCTCTGAGGTAATTGCCCGATTGTGAACGCCCGCGCGCGATGCTCGATTGGATATGCCCTGCCAGCGGATTCACTGTGCCACTATCATCCTGCTTTGCAAATCTGAAAAACGAGGCGACGTCACGCCAGGCAGCAAAGCCGATGCCGAGCACGTAGGGGTCTTTCGCGATGTACACCACTTGATACAGCTTGGCTGGATGGAAGCCGCCCTTCAGACAGATCTGCACCGGCAGTTGCAGCAGCGGCAACGGCGCATCGTAGGTGCCGCCGCCGCAGAATTGCCAGTCGCCGCTGGTGATCGGTGTTTCGCCGCTGACCTTGCCGTCTATTGTTTCGTGATCGCGCGACACCAGTGTGGCTTTCGCGGTATCCAGCGTCGCGGGCATATAGGGCAGGGGATTGGTCTGCACCATCAACGCTTGTGCCTTCAAGCCGGCACGATTGATGATACGGCCGAACACCTGGCCTGTGACCGGCGAGCCATCCGCGTTTTTTGCCACGGGAATTTGTAGCCAGTGATTGGCGCCCGCGGCCATCGTTGCGCGCACCGTCGTGCCGAGAGCGGCGCTCATGCCGGCGTTGTCGCCCTGCCACGCGCTCGCCAGTCCCACATCGCCAAAACCGCGCTCCAGGGTGCCCGGTGTGACTGGTCTGCCGCGATTGGGTACGTCATGCCACAGCAGGCCGCTGGCCTTGCTCATGTCGACAGGCTTGGTAATAACGAAGGTGGCGACATAGCGCACCTTGCCGTCCGCGTCTTGCGCCAGTTCGATGTCCTGAATAATTTTGTTCAGCGCATCAGCCGGATCGAGTTCACCGAAAGCGCGGCCAGAGATTTGCTCGTAGTGGCCGGCGTCGCCATATGTGGCGCAGGCTGTGCCCTTGCAAAACGCGGGTGATACTGTTTCGTCGATGATGATTTTGGTGATGCGCGCCAGTGCAGGTGGGGCGCACAGCATCAGTGCGGCCAGCGTGAGGCCCGTCATCACACCCGTGCGCGCAAGTGTTATCCGTGGCATAGCCGGCCCCAGAAAATAATAGGCACTATTCCAACTGCTGCATTTTTGAATCCACAATGATCTTGCGGTATTTGTCGGTGTCGCGCTTGACCATAGCGGCGAATTGTTCGGGCGTGCTGTCGAGGATTTCGTAGCCCTGCGCCAGCAGTCTGTCCCTGATTTCGGGCAACGCGACGATGCGCGTGATTTCGCGATGGTAGGCCTGCACAATGCGCGCTGGTGTTTTCGCCGGCGCGAACAGGCCGAACCACATGTCTATCGCATAGCCTTCGACGCCGCTTTCCATGAATGTCGGTACCCCCGGATATTTCACGTCGCGGTGCGCGCCGGTGACACCGATGGCGCGCAGCTTGCCGGATTCAACCTGGGTGATGGCCCCGGCGGAGGTGGTGATGGTCGCCTGTATTTCGCCCGACATGACAGCGATCATCGCCGGCACGCCGCCTTTGTAGGGGATGTTGTTGAGTTCAATACCTGCGGCGAGTTTGAGCGCATTGGTGGCGATCTCGCCGGTGGCGCCGGCGATGCCGAGGTTTACCGTGCCCGGATGTTTTTTCGCCAGTGCAATGAAGTCTCTGAGACTCGCCAGCGGCGACTTGGCATTAATCACCAACACCAAATTGCTGGATACCACCGCCGCCACCGGCGCAAAGTCGCGCACCGGGTCGTAGAGCGGCTTTTTATACAGCGTGGCGTTGATCGCATGCGTGCCGGTGTTTCCCACGGCGAGTACCGAACCGTTGGGCGTCGCCTTGGCTGCGTATTCGGTTGCGGTGAGTCCGTTGGCGCTGGCGCGATTGTCGACGACGATGTTTTGGCCCGTGGCTTCGCTGAGTTTGGGCACTATGACGCGCGCAATATAGTCGGAAGGTCCGCCCGCCGCGTTGGGCACGATCATCAGTATCGGCCGCTGCGGCAGCAGTTGCGCGAGGGCGTTGTTGGTTTGTGCAAGTGCCACAGGCGTTGCCAGCAGCAGCACGCTGGCGCAGGCGGCCAAACAATAGTTTTTTGAAAACAAATATTTACAGTTGTTTTTGCGGGTCATGTGCAGTGTCTCCAAATAGTCTCTTCGAAAGTCTACGCGCCCAGCGACTCAAAAAACGGTGCCACGTCCGCTGCCTCGGTGATGCGCCAGCAGGCATCCACCGCGCGCTGCGCCTTCGCCTTGTCGAACACGATTTCCATTTGCAGCCGCGTTTTCTCGGAGATATCGGCATCGGTCATCGGCCGCGCCTGTGTGCCTAGCGCATAGGCGCAATGCGCTTCAAACACCGTGCCGTCTTGCATCACCACTTTCACGTGTGCTGCTTCGCGCGCGGTTTTCGGATCGGCGGTGGCGACAACTTTCAGGCGCAGCGCCGCCATCTCGGCGTCGTGAACCATGGCGTCGGTGACTTGCGGCAGACCGGCCGCTTTATGCAGCAGACAGGCGGCGGTCCAGTGCGGAAAACTCACCATCGCCTGCGAGCGCAGTTTGGGCGCAGGGCGGTTGCACAGTTGCACGCACAGCGGGTTTACCGTCAGTTCCACGCGCTCGATCTGGCGTGCGTCAAAGCGGTGCTTGCCCACCATGTCAAGGCAGGCATCGATTATTGGGTGAATCACAAAGCCGCTTGGATAGGGCTTGTAGGCGACATCCAGCATTTCCCATTTTGTGCCCAGCCCGTCGAGCGCAGCTTGCATTTGCGGCTGCACCCCGAACGACACGCCGAAACCTTTCACGCCTTCGATCATGGTATCGGCGCAGGTGTAGCCGCGCGCCGCGAGCAGCGCCGCCCACAGCCCCGCGCGTCCCGCGTTGCCGGGCGTGAACCAGCTTGACATGGTGGCATGGGCTTCACGTAAGCCCGCCGATTGATTGGCAGCAATGCCAATGGCAGTGGTCATCTGGTCTTCATTGAAGTTCATTACCTTTGCGGCAGCCACTGCCGCGCCGATGCAGCCGACCAGGCCTGCCATCGACAGCCCCACGGAAACCTCCGCCGGCGGCGTCACCACGATATTGCCGATACGGCATTGAATCTCGTCACCCAGCACCACGGCGTGTATCAGTTCTTTGCCGCTGATTTTTTGCCGCGCCGCCATCGACACCAGTGCCGCACCGACCGGACTGGTGGGGTGGGCAACGGTGGCATAGTGGGTGTCGTTGAACGCCAGCGCGGCTGAACTCAGGGAATTGATCAGCGCCGCATTCAGCGCATCCAGTTTGATATTGCGGCCGATGACGACGGTGTCATTTTTGCCGTTGAACTCGGTCATGGTTTCGATCATTTTCGAGACCACTTCTTCTGATGCGCCGCCTGCTGCACAGCCGACGAAATTAACCAAGGCGCGCAGCCCTTCGTGTTGCACGGCTGCCGGCATGGCGTCGAATGTCGAATTGACGGCAAAGCGGGCGAGTTCGCGGGTGATCGGTGTCATGATGTGAGATGCGTAAGTTGGGCAGGGCATCAATATACCGCGATTGGCGTCAGCGGTGGGTGCAGTGCACACCTCAAAAAGGTCACCGCAGAGGCGCAAAGGCGCAGAGGAAGCGCCGAGAAAACGTCTCTATTCAGTGTGCATGATAAATCAACTACTTTCCCTAACCACTAATCCCTGACGCCTCTCCCGGTGCTGTGCGAAGAAGTAGTCGCCGCATCGGCTCGAATCAACGTTCGATCAGAGGCTGCGGCAATGGCAGCGTGTTGTCTCAGATAACGGGGGAAGCTTAAACGACGAATTCTCTAGCCCCAGGATCAGGATAGAACGCAGGTTATTTTCTGTGGCGGAATATGCGTGAATTTGCATAACTATGCTAGAGCGTACATAATGCTTCCCGTGAAAGACGTGATTTGGCTTGCGACCACCAAGGCAGACTGGAACGCATTCCCGGCATCGGTGCAGGATGAGGCCGGATACCAGTTGGATCGGGTGCAGCGCGGCGAAGATCCGAGCGACTGGAAGCCAATGAAGAGCGTCGGTGCCGGCGTGCGCGAGCTGCGCATCCGCGACGCCGTCGGCACGTTCAGGGTGATTTATCTGGCGACGCGGCCAGAAGGCGTCTACGTGCTGCACGTCTTTCAGAAGAAGACCCTGAAGACCAATCTGCGCGACCTTCAAATCGCGCAAGACAGGCTCAAAGCCATAACGAGGTGAAGTATGAAAAAAAACACCCCCATCGCCCATGTCACGAAGGGCAGCGTGTTTGATGATCCAGCCCTGTTCGATCCCGCACATGGGGCGGAACTCAAGATGCGCGCCGAACTGCTACGCGGCCTGGAACGCTGGCTGAAGGAAAGCGGACTGACGCAGGCTGCCGCCGCCAAGATGCTGGGCGTCACCCAGGCCCGCGTGAGCGATGTCAAGCGCGGCAAGATCGGCAACTTCAGTCTCGATCTGCTGGTGCGCCTTGCCGCACGCGCCGGGTTACACCCGAAACTGCGGCTGGCAGCTTGAACGTCAACGCATTAGTGATTGGGCCATTCAGCTGGTGCGGCCATTGCCACGGGTTGTTTCGGATCCCGGTGTTATTTTTCCGGCCACCATTGCCAGCACGGCGGTCACCAGCAAAAACGCCGCGCCGATCACATAAAAGCTCGCTTCGATGCCCCATTTCTCGGCGACCAGGCCCATGATCGCCGGCGTAATGATGGAGCCCAGGCGCACCACGGCGTTACGCAAACCGACGCTCGCGCCGTGGCGGTCGCTGGACACCTCGTGGCTCAGTATCGAATACATCAGGGGCTGGCTCATCCCCTGCACGATACCGCGCACCACGCATGCGGCGATCAGCAGGATCAGGTAGTGCCCGATCAGCGGCGTCATAGAGATGGCGATGAGCGAGACCACGATGCATAACAGGATCAGCCGGTTAGCGCGCAGCCGGCGTTCGACTGGTGCGCACAGCAGTGAACCGAGCACGCCGGATAGCTCCGCGATCGCGACCAGCATGCCGATCAGCGTGCCGCTCATGCCGATGCCGTTCAGATACACCACAAACAACGAGCTTTGAATCGCGCCCGATGAATTGCGCAGAAAGCTGGCGGCGAGGATGAAGGCCACGGATGGAATTAACGCCAGCAGCAATGCCTGCTTGTGTAGCTCCCACTGCGGTAGCAGTACGGCCGCGCCACGCCTGCCGGTGAATATCGCGGGAGGCGGTGCGCCATGTGTTACGCCGCGCGCCGTTGACGCGATGATGCCGGCGCCGCACAGCGACACGCAGGCGAACGCAGCCCACGAGCCATAGTGATCCCATGCCGCACCGACGACGACAGGGCCGATGAAGGTGCCGATGCGCGTAGCCACGCTGTAGCGCGCCAGCATCGCGGTATCGCCGCGGCTGGTCTGCATGGCCCATGTTTGCGAGGCCGCCATGCCCAGGGCAGAGGTGAGGCCGAGCAGCAATTGCAGTGCAGTCAGCACCACAAACCATCCTGAAATCGGATACAGCAAAGGCAGTCCTGCGCTGCCCGCAGCCACCCACAGCAGCACGCGCCGGGTACCGAGTTGATCCATCAGTATGCCGCCGTGGATGGACAGCGCTGCAGGCAGCACCGAGCGTGCTGCGACGATCAGACCAATCTCTGCGGCGTTAAGCCCGACCGCAACGGCGTACAAGGGAACCACCACCGATAGCATGTCCCACACGCCGTTGGTAAAAAGTCCGGCGCCCAGCGTGGCGCGCAGATCACGCGCAGCGCGCGCAGCAGCGGGATCGCGGACCTTTGCGGGTTGTGGCATGGACTAGCGACGATGCAAAAATAATGAGTGTAACGATTGTCGAAAGCGAGCAAGGCATCAGCACGAAACTACTCCGGCGTAATCCCGGCATCCTTAACCACCTTGGCCCAGCGTGCACGATCTTTGTGGACGAACGCCTCGAACTCCGCGCGCGTGTAGCCGTGAATGTCGAGACTGGCTGCGGTGAGGCGCTCCTGCACTTCCGGCGCCTGCAGTGCCTGACGTAAATCGGCGTTGAGCTTGTTGATGAGGTCCGGCGGCGTGCGTAGTGGCACGTGGATGCCGTTCCAGCCGTTGATTTCGTAACCGGGAACGCCGGATTCATCCATCGTGGGCAGTTCGGGCGCAAAGCGCGAGCGCTGCAAACTGGTGACGGCCAGCCCGCGCAGTCTGCCGGCACGCACTACCGGCAGGCTCGATGGCCCGTACTGAAACGACACTTGCACCTGGCCCGCGATGTGATCGGTGACCGCCGCGGCGACAGTTTTGTAGGGTACATGCACCACGTTCAAACCCGCCATGCTTTTGTACATTTCTGCGGCCATGTGCGGCGGCGTGCCACGGCCCGACGAACCGTAGTTCAGTTGCCCTGGCCGTGCTTGGGTAAATGCGGTGAGCTCCTTCACGTTTTTCACCGGCAGCGAGGGATGCGTCATCAAATAAAACGGCGCGCTGGCCAGCAGCGTCACCGCCTGAAAATCGCGGGTGAGATCAAACGGTGGGTTGGCCAGCAGGCTGGCGCTGACGGTGAAGGTGGCGGTGCTTAACAGCCAAGTGTAGCCGTCGGGCGGCGCCTTGGCCACGGTATCGGCGGCGACGGTGCCGCCGCCGCCGAGGCGCGCATCGACCAGCACCTGGTATCCCCACAGCGTCGACAAACGTTGCGCGATGATGCGCGGCAGCACTTCGGAACTGGGGCCGAGGATTAAGCGCACGGGTTTGGCAGGGAATGCCTGTGCTGAGCCGGTCGCCGCGGGTTGTGACCATGCGCTGTTCGAGATGGCGAGCAGCATCGCCACGCAAACCCATGATTTTGTGCCTGTCATTGCACGATGCCCTGATGCCGATAATGCTCGAACTGTAGGCGAAACATGTCGCGCGTATCCACCGCATCGTTGAAGCCCAGTGTGCGCGCTTTTTCCATGCTGGAAGTCACATCCCACTGCGGGCCCAATTGATAATCACCATACGGCCACAACGCGAGTTGGTGCACGTCAGTCGTGCGCAGCTGGTGCTTCTTGACCACAGCATTCCATACCGGCGCTTTATCCTTGATCCACGCTTCAAGTTTGATATTTTGCGGCGTGCCGGGCTGCATGCCAAATGCTGCGGCGAAACCAGGCCACAGTTCTGACCAGCGCAGATAGTCGCCGTTGACCACGTTAAACGATTGATTGGCGCAGCGCGGCTCGGTCGCCATCCACAGCACGCTGCGGCCCAGCAGGGCGATGTCGGTGAACTGTGTCAGCGCATGAAAGCCGCTTTCGCTGCCGGGAAAATCCAGCGGCAGCCCCAGTTCGCGCTGTATCGCGGCGTAGACCGCGATCACCAGGCCTATCGAACGCGGATGATCGATCGCGGGATCGCAGAATGAGTGGGGACGTGACGTCGAGTAACGCCATGTCCCGCCACGCGCGCGTGCGATCAAAAAATCTTCCTGATTAAAATAGAAATTCTGGTTCTGCGCGCGCGCCTGAGTTTCAATCATAGGCCCCGGCACGGGCCCCAGTTGATGGCCGTAATATTTGCTGCCGTGAACGGCATGCACGTGTTGTAAGTTGGCGACGGGCTCCAGCGCGTTGATCAGATTGGCCAGCATGGCGGCATTGACCTGGACCGATTCGGGCACGCCTTCGGGGTGGTCGTAGCGGCCGGCGTAGAACACATGCGTGACTTGCTTAAGCGCGTCCACGGCGCCCAGGGTGCGCTGGCAATCCGCAGCGTTGGCGAGATCAACCGCGATCCAGTCTACAGCGGGCAGGGTTTGCGCTCGTCGTCCGAGGCCTATGATATTCCAGCCGCCTGCCTTGCGCAGTTGCGCGACGATGCAGCGGCCAACCAGTCCGGATGCGCCGGCGACGAGGGCAGTTTTTGTCATGTTTGGGAGGGGGGAGTGTTTTTTGCGTGTCGTAGGATACTTAAATTCTCAGCGCGGCGCGTGATTGAGCCTGCTGAACGGGATTGGCGGTTGACTCACGGTTGACTCACGGTTGAAATTGGCGGATGAATCCGACATCATGGACTGACTGCTCAAGGGTCTGTTTTTAGAGAGAATGTGATGCCATCACCATCCGGGGTTAAGCCGCTGCGCGGGAGGCTGAAGGGCCGTGGTTTCACCTACGCGCTGGGCATGCAGTGCGCGATGGTCATTCTGCCAAGCACGCTAGCAAGCAGTGTAGCCGCGCAGTCCGCTTACCCGCATCGGCCGATCCGCGTCGTCATCCAGTTTGCCCCCGGCGGCTCCGATGTGGTCGCGCGCATCCTGTGCCAGAAAATGGGCGAAAGTCTGCGCCAGCCGTTCGTGATCGACAACCGGCCCGGCGCTGCAGGCATGATCGGCGCCAACATTGTGGCCAAGGCCGCACCGGATGGTTACACCACGCTGTTTGCGACCGCGTCATTCGCGGTGACGGCGGCGTTTGGCAAGCCCTTGCCGTATGACTCGATCCGGGATTTTGAGGCCATCGGTTTCATCGGTTCGCAACCGTTCCTGCTGGTGGTGCATCCTGCGCTACAGGCGAATTCGGTGAAGGATTTTATCGCCTTGTCGAAGGTCAAGCCGCTTATCTATGGCACCACCGGCGCCGGTGGCATCGGCCATCTCACGCATGAATGGTTTAACCACCTGACGGGTGTCAAGGGGACGCCGGTACCGTACAAGGGCACAGGGCCGATCGTCACAGCGTTGATCGCGGGAGAGGTGCCGTCGGCCATGGTGAATATCAGTGGCGGTTGGGGACACGTGCGTGGCGGCAGATTCAAAGCCTTGGGCGTGACCAGTGCGAAACGTACTGTGTTTGCGCCGGATCTGCCCACCATGATCGAGAGTGGTTTGTCCGGTTTCGAATCCGGCACCTGGTATGGACTGACTGCGCCGCACGGCACTGCGGCGGCAGCCATCGCGCTCTTGAACCGCGAAATCGTCGCCGCGCTAAAGACGGATGCGCGCGAAAAGATCGCCGCGCTGGGTGTTGATCTTGCGCCTTCCACGCCGCAGGAATTTAGCGACTATTTTCGCGCCGAAGTAGCCAAGTGGAGCAGGATTATCAAGCTCGCGGGTATTAGTGATGCGTGAGGCATGAAGGGTTGCTGGGTGCATGCGTGGAGGAATAAAGCCCGTTGTGTAGCGTGCGCTGTGCGCACGACCCGCTGCCGTACGGTCAGGCTTGCCGTGTTGGATCGTGCGCGCAGCACACGCTACAGGCTGTCCCGCTGCAAGTGTTGGTCCCGCGTGCTGGCCGCAGGGCTAGACGCGGTTTATTTGAGGAGTCGCAGCGTAAACGGATAGCGGTAGTCGAGTTCACCGTTCGAGACCTTAATCGCCGCCCTGATGGTTAACACCAACGCGCCAAGGCCGACGACAAAGATCAGGAGTATGCCGATCAGCACAAACATCAACACCATGCAGACCAGTGCTGCGATGGCCACTGTAATCTGAAAATTGAGGGCTTCCTTGCCGTGTTGATCCACCAACGGCAGGGTGTTTTTTTTCAGCAGCCATACCACCAGCGGGCCGATGACGTTGCCAAACGGGAGCACAAATCCGCACAGCGCGGATAAGTGGCAGGCCATCGCCCAATCCCGCTCTTCCTTGGTATATGGCGACTCAGGTTGCGGCGCGGCTGGCGGGGTCACTTGCGGGTTCTCACTCATGTTTTCTCCCTGATGATCACTGCTGATGATAGCAAAACCGTTAACCCGTAAGGAACCGACCGGCGCTTGCGAAATTCACTGCTGTGGAGGCGCGGGCGCCAGTGCCGAGCGTAAATAATCCGGCAGGGGGTGCGCTTTGCCGGTAGTGCGGTCCACCCACACCATCACCGCCTGCCCGTCCGCGTATTTGAGCGCAGGGTCGGCCGCCGACAGTACTTCATAGTACGTGGTAAAGCTGGTGCGGCCCGGTGCGCCCGCGTACACATGGATCTGCACCGTTTCGGGATAAGGTATGGAGCGGTGATAAGCGCACGCCGTTTGTGCAACGACTGTGCCATGCAGGTTACGCTGATCGCGTGTGAAAATGGAATCGAACCACGCCAGCCGCGCCGACTCAAAATAGGTGAAATAGCGCGCGTTGTTTACATGCCCGTTGATATCCATATCGGCCCAGCGCACGGGCAGGCTCAGTTGGTAGGTCAGAATTTTCGGGATGCTCATGAATGGGTTCGTAGTCGGGCGTGTGGCAGGAGAAAAATCGCGTCGTGCAGTAGCCCTTATGATAACCGGTGTGGACCGAGCGTTCTCCGGCAGGCGCGCGTGCAGCGGCGCTGACGTGCTTTGGGTTAAACTGACGGCCTCGTGAATTCGTTTGCATCCATGACCGCCGAAAACATAGTGGCAATCACCAACCTCGCGTTCTCGTACCCCACGCGCGAGATTTTTAAAAGCGTGAATCTTGCGATTCCGCGTGGCCAAGTGGTCGGTATCATGGGCGGTAGTGGCAGCGGTAAATCCACGTTGTTGCGGTTGATTGGCGGCCAACTGCAGCCCAGCAGCGGCGAGTGCAGGGTGATGGGGCAGGATGTACACAAACTCGGCCACCGCGAGCTCTATGAACTACGCCGCAAAATCGGCATGCAGTTTCAGCAAAATGGCCTTTTCACCGACATGTCGGTGTTCGATAATCTGGCGTTTCCGATGCGCGAAAAAACGGATTTGCCGGAAACGCTGATTCAGGATTTGGTATTGTTGAAACTCAACGCGGTGGGGCTGCGCGGCGCGGCGGATCTGATGCCAGCGGCGCTGTCCGGTGGCATGATGCGCCGCGTCGGTTTGGCACGCGCCATCGCGCTCGATCCCGCACTGATCATGTACGATGAGCCGTTTGCGGGGTTGGATCCGATTTCGTGCAACGTGGTGGGCAATTTGATCCGTCGCCTGAACGACGCCCTGGGCGTCACCTCCATCGTCGTGTCCTATGATGCAACCGAGGCGCTGAAAATCGTCGATTATGTTTACTTTATCGCCGATGGCGTGATCGCGGCGCAAGGCGCGACCGCGGCGGTGAAGGTGTCGAACGATCCTTTCGTGCATCAGTTCATACGCGGCCAGCCGGATGGCCCGGTGCCGTTTCATTATCCGTCCGCCCCGTACGCCGACGACATGGCTATGGCATCTCGTGCCCCATAAGGGCCTCTGCGCGTTGAGGGTTAGACGGGCGTTGTTGTGCGGGCTCGCGCTCGCGTCCGCGGCACCGCTGGCGGCGATGGCAGCGGCGGCACGTGCGCAGCCGGGCTTACGCAACGAATACGAAACCTTCATCAACGACATCGCTGCCAAGCATGGTCTTGACATCGCCGCGCTGCGCCGCTTGTTTGCCCAGATCAAACCGCAGCCGTCGATCATACGCGCGATGAACGCGCCGTCGACCGCGTTGCCGTGGCACGCGTTTCGCAAAGGCCATGTCGACGCCGCGCGCATCAATGGCGGTGTGAAATTCTGGCAGCAGCATGCCGCAATTCTTGCGCGCGCCAGCCGCGATTATGGCGTGCCCGAAGAAATCATCTGCGCCACCATCGGCATTGAAACGCGCTACGGCGGTTACAGCGGAAACTTCAGAACTCTGGATGCGCTGGCGACGCTGGCGTTTGATTACCCCAAGCGCGCTGAATTTTTTCGTGATGAGCTCGAGCAATTTGTGTTGATGGGCAACGAGGCGTCGCTCGATTTGGCAGGGCTGCGCGGCTCGTACGCCGGTGCCATGGGCATGCCGCAATTCATGCCCAGCAGCTACCGGAAATACGCGGTTGATTTTGACGGCGACGGCAAACGCGACCTGTGGCGCAGCGTAGCGGATGTCATCGGTAGCGTGGCCAACTATTACAAGCTGCATCAATGGCAGCCGGGTGCAGCGATCGTCGTGCCGGCGCGCGTAAGCGCAACCCCCGACACCGATTTAATCGATGACATCACGCCCAAAACAAAAATCAGTGAGTTTCGCAGGCTCGGCATCGAGCCCGCCACGCCGGTCGATGACGATACGCTGGCCGCGCTGTTGCCGTTGGACACCGACAGCGGTATGCAGTACTGGTTTGGTTTTAAGAACTTTTACGTCATCACACGCTATAACCGCAGCACCAACTACGCGATGGCGGTGTATGAAATCGCGCAGGCGATCAAGGCCGCCCGCGGTGCTTGAATAGTGTGCTTGAATAGCCGCGACGGGCGCTCCAACGACGTCTCGGTATATGCTGGGTTAGGCATTATAAGTATTTGTTTTAATTAAATAATATTCTGGTAGTAGATCTGCACCCCATGCGCGCATTGCCGTACCGGCGTCTCGCCGGTTTTTATTTTTTCTACTTTGCCTACCTCGGTGCGTTTGCGCCGTTTTTTACCTTGTATCTGGACGCGGTGGGCATGAGCGCGGTGGAGATCGGGGTGTTGATGTCGCTGCCGCAACTCACACGCATTGTGGCGCCGCATTTGTGGGGCTGGCTGGCGGACCGCGGCACCAGCGGCTTGCGTATTGCGCGGCTGGCGGGCGTCGCCGGTACCCTAGCGTGGCTGGGCGCGTACGCCAGCGCCAATTTTATGTGGTTGTTCGTGGTGCTGCTGGCGGTGATGTTTTTCTGGAGTGCGGCACTGCCCCTGCTCGAGGCGACGACGCTCACGCATCTGGGTGATGAAACTGCGCGTTATGGGCGTATCCGCGTGTGGGGTTCGATCGGCTTTATCGTCGCGGTGATCGGTGTGGGTTATGCGCTCGATAGCTGGCCGGCGCGCGCGGTGTTGTCCATTGTGCTGCTATTGATGCTGTGCATGCTGGCGTGTTGCTGGTTGACGCCGGAGGTGAAAACGCCGCCGCATGCCTCCGACACGCAGCCGATCTGGGACATCCTCAGGCGCCCGGAAGTGATGGCACTGGTGGTGGCTGCCGCGCTGATGGCGGCGGCGCACGGGCCGTATTACACCTTCTACACCATTTATCTGGTGGATCATGGCTACAGCAAGTCGATGGCGGGCTGGCTGTGGGCGCTGGGGGTGATGTGCGAGATTGGTATTTTTGTGTGGATGCCGCATTTGTATCGCGCATTTACGCTGCGGCAGATTCTGCTGGCAAGTTTTGCGTGTGCGGTGCTGCGCTTTTTGCTGATCGGCTGGTGCATCGATAATTTTGTGGCGCTGGTCGCGGCGCAGACGTTGCACGCGGCGACGTTCGGCTCGTTTCACGCAGCAGCGATAGGTGTGATACACCAGGTGTTTCGCGGCCGCCATCAGGCGCGCGGGCAAGCGGTGTATGGCAGTTTTGCGTTTGGGGTGGGTGGGGCGCTGGGCGGATTCGCCAGCGGCCACGCGTGGACGGCGCTGGGGCCGTCGTGGACATTTACCCTGTCGTCGGTAGCTGCGCTCGCCGGGTTGCTGATTTTGTGGTGGAAATTGCGCTTGCACGACACCTAACCGGACGTAAGCGGATGCGCAGCGCCTGTTCACTGGCGCAGGCTGTGAGATAATCACGTATTAACAGCAGCTTACGCGCAGTTTTACGCCCAGTTGCGCCCACTGAATATTCAACCCCAACGGATTATGGCAAAAACCCTATACGACAAACTGTGGGACACCCACGTTGTGCATGTCGAACAAGACGGCACCGCGCTGCTTTATATCGACCGCCATCTGGTGCATGAAGTCACTAGTCCGCAGGCCTACGAGGGGCTGAAGTTGGCCAAGCGTGCGCAATGGCGCGTGGATACGGTGGTGGCGACGGCCGATCACAACACACCGACGCGCAATTGGGATAAAGGTCTTGCAGGCATTGAAGATCAAGTGTCGCGCCTGCAGATCGAAACGCTGGATAAAAACATCAAGGAGTTCGGCGCCAAAGTTTATTTTCCGTTTTTGGACAAGCGCCAGGGGATTGTGCATGTCATTGGTCCGGAAAACGGCGCTACCCTGCCGGGCATGACCGTGGTGTGCGGCGATTCGCATACCAGCACGCATGGCGCATTCGGCGCGCTGGCGTTCGGCATCGGCACCAGCGAAGTCGAGCATGTGCTTGCCACGCAATGCATGGTGATGCAGAAATACAAGAACATGAAAATCGCTGTCGAAGGCAAACTGGGCGTGGGCGTGACGGCCAAGGATATTGCCCTGGCGATCATCGGCCACATCGGTACCGCCGGCGGTACCGGACACGCGATTGAGTTCACCGGCAGCGCGATACGCGACTTGACCATGGAAGGCCGCATGACCTTGTGCAATCTGGCGATCGAAGCCGGCGCACGCACCGGTATGGTGGCCTGCGACCAGAAGACTATTGATTATGTGAAAGGCCGCATGTTCTCGCCCACCGGCGCGCAGTGGGAGCTAGCGGTTGATTACTGGCGCACCATGCACAGCGACGACGGCGCGCATTACGATACCGTAGTGACGATGGACGCTGCCGAAATTCAGCCTCAAGTCACCTGGGGCACCAACCCGCAGATGGTCACCACCGTGGGCGGGTGCGTGCCCGACCCCGCGCAGGAAACCGATATGGTGCTGCGCGAGTGGATGGAGCGTGCGCTCAAATACATGAATCTTGAGCCGAACACGCCGATCACTGAGATCAGCATCGACAAGGTGTTTATCGGCGCCTGCACCAATTCGCGTATCGAGGACATACGCGCCGCCGCGCAAGTGGTCAGCGGCAAAAAAGTCGCGGCAAACGTAAAGCTCGCGATGGTGGTGCCGGGGTCCGGTCTGGTGAAAGCACAGGCGGAACAGGAAGGGCTGGACAAAATTCTGATCGCGGCGGGCTTCGAGTGGCGGGAGCCGGGTTGCTCGATGTGCCTGGGCATGAACGAGGATCAGTTGTCGCCGGGTGAGCGTTGCGCTTCAACCTCGAATCGCAATTTTGAAGGCCGCCAGGGTACTGGCGGCAGAACGCATCTGGTGAGTCCGGCGATGGCGGCGGCGGCGGCGATTGCCGGCCATTTCGTCGATGTGCGCACTTTTAAGTAACAGGAGACGAACATGAAAACAACGGTGATGATGCTCATGGCGTTATCGGTAGTGGTGTTGGCCGGCTGTAATACCCTGCGCGGCTTCGGCCAGGATATGGAAAAAGCGGGCACGGCGATTCAGAAAAAGTCCGATAGATAACATGGAAAAATTCCTCCGCAAAGAAGGGCTGGTGGCGCCCCTGGATCGCGCCAATGTCGATACCGACGCCATCATCCCTAAGCAGTTTCTGAAATCGATCCAGCGCACCGGCTTTGGTCCCAATGCTTTCGACGAATGGCGGTACCTGGATCGTGGTGAGCCGGGCAAGGATGATTCCAAGCGTCCGCTTAATCCGGATTTTGTGTTGAACCAAAAGCGTTTTGCAGGCGCCACGGTGCTGCTCGCGCGCGAAAATTTCGGTTGCGGCTCCTCGCGCGAACACGCGCCGTGGGCGTTGCAGCAGTTTGGTTTTCAGGCGGTGATCGCGCCCAGTTTTGCGGATATCTTTTTCAATAACTCATTGAAGAACGGTCTGCTGTTGATCAAGTTTGAGGCGAAAATTATTGATCAGTTGTTCCAGGAGACCGCCGCGACCGAGGGCTATCGGCTGGCGGTTGATCTGGAGCAGCAAACCGTGAACACGCCCACCGGCGACAGCTTCAAATTCGATATCGATCCGTTTCGCAAGCACTGCATCATGAACGGGCTGGATGATATCGGGCTCACGCTGGAACATGCGGACAAGATACGCGCGTTTGAGGTGCAGCATAAGGTGGCGCAGCCCTGGCTGTTTTAATAACTTCGTGAACCAGTGAACGGGTGAACGAGTGAACGAGTAACAGCCGCGCTGGGGTTACCCGTTCACTCGTTCACTTGTTCATCCGTTCACTTCATACGGATTCATCATGAAAATCGCAGTATTAGCCGGCGACGGCATCGGCCCGGAAATCGTTGCGCAGGCCACCAGGGTTTTGCGTGCACTGGCGCAGGATGGTCTGAAACTTGAGATGGAAGAAGCGCCGTTTGGCGGCGCTGGGTTTGATGCATCGGGTGACCCGCTACCTGAAGCATCGCTGCGGCTCGCGCAGCAAGCGGATGCCGTGCTGTGCGGCGCGGTGGGCGGGCCGAAGTACGACGCGCTGCCCCGTGCGCAGCGTCCGGAGCAGGGCATTTTGCGCATCCGCAAGGCGCTGGGTCTGTTTGCGAATCTGCGCCCGGCGATCATGTACCCCGAACTCGTCGGTGCTTCATCGCTGAAACCCGAGGTGGTGTCGGGACTTGATATCATGATTATTCGCGAACTCACCGGCGATATTTATTTCGGCGAGCCGCGTGGACGCCGCGACAACGCGCGCGGCGAGCGCGAAGGCTACGACACCATGCTGTATTCGGAGCCCGAGATTCGCCGGATTACCGAAATTGGTTTTCAGACCGCCATGAAGCGCGGCAAAAAACTGTGCTCGGTGGACAAGGAAAATGTGCTGGAGACCAGCCGCTTTTGGCGCGAAATCGTCACTGATGTAGCGAAAAAATATCCGCAAGTGCTGCTGTCGCACCTGTACGTGGACAACGCTGCCATGCAACTGGTGAGAAATCCGAAACAGTTCGACGTCATCGTCACCGGCAATATGTTCGGCGATATTTTGTCGGATGAGGCGTCGATGCTGACCGGCTCCATCGGCATGTTGCCGTCGGCGTCTCTCGACGCCAGCAGCAAAGGTTTGTATGAGCCCAGCCATGGCTCAGCACCGGATATCGCGGGCAAAGGCATCGCCAATCCGTTGGCGACGATTTTGTCGTCAGCCATGATGCTGCGATACACGTTTAACCAGGAAGAGTGGGCCTATCGTATCGAAGCCGCGGTGAAATCCGCGCTGGCGCAGGGGCTGCGCACTGCCGATATTTATGAGGCTGGCACCCGCAAAGTGGGCACGCAGGAGATGGGTGATGCGGTGGTGGCGGCACTGTGAGCTGGGCTGTACGCAAGAAGTTTATGTAACTTATTGTTTTTATTGAGATGTTATGACCAAGGTTGGGCTGATAGGCTGGCGCGGAATGGTGGGCTCGGTGCTCGTGCAGCGCATGCGCGAGGAGCATGATTTTGATGTGATCGATGCCACTTTTTTCTCGACTTCACAGGCAGGCGGCAAGGCACCGGAAATGGGCGCGCCGGGCAAGCTTTCGGCGCGGGTCAAAGACGCAAAAAACATTGCTGAGTTAAAGGCAATGGACATTTTGATTACCTGTCAGGGCGGTGATTACAGCACCGAGATTTATCCGCAATTGCGCGCGGCGGGCTGGACCGGTTATTGGATAGACGCCGCGAGAACCCTGCGCATGAATGACGACGCGGTGATTGTTCTTGATCCGGTGAATCTGCCGGAGATCAAGGCCGCGCTGGGCAAGGGTATCAAGAACTATATCGGCGGCAACTGCACGGTGAGCTGCATGCTGATGGGACTGCATGGCTTGTTCCAGCACGATCTGGTCGAGTGGATGACCTGCATGACTTATCAGGCGGCATCCGGCGGTGGCGCTGCGCATATGCGTGAGTTGCTGACGCAGTTCGGGCTGGTGCATGGCGCGGTGGCTGATCTGCTGGCGGATCCGGCGTCGTCGATACTAGACATAGACCGCCAGGTGCTCGCCACGCAGTGCAGTGGCGGTTTGCCGATGGATAATTTCCGCGGTGTGCCGCTGGCAGGTAATCTGATTCCCTGGATCGACACGGACATGAAAAACGGCGTGTCCCTCGAAGAATGGAAAGGCGGCGCCGAGACCAATAAAATTCTTGGCCGTGGCGCAGCGTTCGGCACAGCCGCGACGCCCATCGACAGTTTGTGCGTGCGCGTGGGTGCCATGCGCTGCCACAGTCAGGCGCTTACCATCAAACTCAGGAAAGACCTGCCACTGGACGAAATTACCCAAATCATAGCCACGGCTAACCCCTGGGTGCGCGTGGTGCCCAACGAGCGCGAAGTCACTGAGCGCGAGTTAACCCCGGCGGCGGTGACGGGCCGTTTGCATATACCGGTAGGGCGGCTGCGCAAGCTGGCGATGGGCGGTGAATACTTGTCTGCGTTTACTGTCGGCGACCAACTGCTGTGGGGCGCGGCGGAGCCGCTGCGGCGCATGCTACGAATTGTTTTGAGTAACAATTAACCGTTAACATGAACTTGAATCCCTAAGTGTTTGATGTTAGATTGGTATTTCTGTAAATATTCCGTTCCTAGGGGTGGCGCTGTGGGGGAATCCAAACTCAAAAAATGGGTGGCCGCAGGGTTAATAGTAGCGATGCCGTATGCGAGCGTCGGCTATGCCGCTGGGTTGGGCAGGCTCAATGTGCTGTCTCAATTGGGGCAGCCGTTTTCGGCGGAAATTGACCTTGTCAATGTGTCGAAAGAAGAGCTTGCGACGCTGAAGGCGAGTCTGGCTACTCCTGCAGCGTATCAGTCCGCAAACCTGACTTTCGATCCGGCGTTAAACGCGCTGCGTTTGGCTGTAGAGCGCCGGCCAAACGGCGCTTCGTTCATCAAGGTGACGTCGTTCCGTCCTGTGGCCGAGCCCTTTCTCGATCTGCTCATCGAACTCTCATGGGCCGGTGGCAAGGTCGTGCGCGAGTACTCCGCATTGCTTGATCCTCCGGGCATGGAAGTGCCCGCGCCTGCGGTGACAGTGCCAGCAGTTACCGTGCCGGCAGTTGAGGCGCCCGCCGCACCGGCGCCGCCAGCAGCGGTCGAAGCGCCCGTCCCACCTAAACCCGCGCCTGCGGCACAGCCCGCGCCTGCTACCCCGCGTGCGCCGAGCGCCAAACAGATTACGGTGAAACAAGGTGACACGCTCTCCGCCATTGCATCCGGCGTGAAGTCCGAAGGTATTTCGCTGGAACAGACTTTGATGGGCTTATTTCGCGCCAATCCTGATGCGTTTAACGGCAACAACATCAATCGCTTGCGTGCCGGCAGGATTCTGAATGTGCCTGAGCGTGAACAACTTGCGGCGCTCGCGCAAGGCGACGCTGCACTAGAGGTGCGCGTGCATGCCAGCGACTGGAATAGCTATAGGCAGAAGGTTGCCGACGGTGCGCAGCTTGCACCAGACGCGGCGTCTGCCGCCAAGGGCAGGATCACCGCGCGCGTGCAAGACAAGGCCGCGGCTGGCCCCAAGGACGTGGTGGTGCTGTCCAAGGGGGGTGACACGGTTGCTGCAGTTGAAGGCAAAGGCGGCAAAACCGGTGCTGACCGTGTGCGCGCATTGGAGGAAGATCTCGCCGCGCGCGACAAGACGCTGACTGAATTGCGAGAGCGTGTTGCCGTGCTTGAAAAGACTCTGACGGAATTACGCAAGCTCAGCGAAATCAAAAAGCCGACGCCGGATGTGCCCGGCACAGCAGTGGGTGCCACAGCGCAGGCGACGGAGGCACCCAAACCCGAAGCCACAACGCCGGAAGTTCCCAAGCCTAAAGTCATAGCTCTGGAAGCTGCAAAGTCGGATCCGCCGCCGAAAATCGCACTCTCGACAGCACCCCCTGCACCTTCCGTCCAGAAAAAGGCTGTCACACCACCGCCACCGCCACCGGAACCTGATCTTATGGATACGGTGATGGATAATATTGTGCCAATCGGAGGCGGGGCTGCGGCGCTGCTGGTTGGCGTCGGTGGTTTGTGGGCGTTGCGCCGCCGCAAGAAAAACGCGGATATCAATGCTGAACCTGCGGCATCAAAATTAAGGGCGGAGCCCTTTACCGGAAACGTGGACGCCGGCACTGTTGCGCCCGCAGCGACTGTTTTCGACGTCTCTGACGTGGTTGATCCGATTGACGAGGCGCAGGTGTATATCGATCACGGTCGTGATGCGCAAGCCGAAGATATCCTTAAAGAGGCCATGGGCAAGCAACCCCGTCGTGAAGACATTCCGCTCAAGCTGCTGGAAGTTTATGCAACGCGCGGCGACAAAAATGCTTTTAATTCCGTTGCCAGTGGTTTCCATGAGCTGACTGCCGGTGTCGGTGCCAACTGGGGCCGGGCGGCTGTGATGGGTTACGCGCTGGATCCGGGGAATAGCCTCTACCCGTCCACCGGTGAGGTGGTCGATCTTGCGGCATCGCATAGGTCATCGGCGCCCGATGTTGATTTAGATCTGAGTGGCGGCAGCACTGAAGGTGATCCGCTCGCCAGTGCCACTAACACTGACATTGAGCGCGGTAGCGGTGTAGATGTCGATCTGCACAGGGCAGAGGAGATATCGCTCGACCACGCGAAAACGGTGATCCCCGATGCTGCGCCGCCGCTGGATTTCAACATAGAATTTCCGTCTGCCAGTGTGCCTGAGGCGCCGGCAGTCCAGCCAGCCCCGTCAAACATGCTGGAATTTACTATTGATGTACCGGCGGCACCCGCACCGCAGAGTGCCCAGCCTGTGGCAGCACCGGCGGCCAAGGCGGACAGTGGCGGACTGGATTTCAAGGTTGATTTTTCCGGTATAGATCTGAATCTTGACGACGCCAAACCCGCAGCGGCACCCGCAGCAGTTGCCAGCGCACCCAAGGATGCACAATGGGAAGATGTGCAACAGAAATTTGATCTTGCGCGCGCCTATCAAGAAATGGGCGATAAGGAAGGCGCGGTGGAAATTCTGCACGAGGTCGAGCGCGAGGGCGATGCCGAACAAAAAGCCGCAGCGCAAAAATTGTTGCTATCACTTAAGTAGCCCGGCTTCATATGTAAGCGGACCGCGGTGGGATACTGCCGCGGTCTTTTCTTTGGGAAAGCTGACTTGACCTGAATGCGCATTGCACTTGGCATTGAATACGACGGCAGCGGTTTTTGCGGCTGGCAGACGCAGGCTGACGGCTGCGCGGTGCAGGATCGCCTGGAGGCTGCGCTGGCACAAATCGCAGGTACGCCGGTGGCAACGATATGTGCGGGTCGTACTGACGCGGGCGTGCATGCGCTGGCGCAGGTAGTGCATTTCGATTGCACGGTGGCACGGCCTGATTCAGCGTGGGTGCGCGGTGTCAACGCACTGCTGCCGCCCGCTTTGGCGGTCACCTGGGCGCAGCGTGTCCCGCCAGGGTTTAGCGCGCGCTTTTCAGCCACTGCGCGGCGCTATCGCTATGTTTTGCTGAATCATCCGGTGAGGCCTGCCGCCGATCATGGGCGTGTGGGCTGGTTTCATGTGCCGTTGGATGTCCATTACATGCGCACGGCGGGCACGTGTTTGCTGGGCACGCATGATTTCAGCGCATTTCGCTCGTCGCAATGCCAGGCGCGATCGCCGGTGCGCACGCTCACCAGTCTGGATATCCAGACGCACGCGCCGTATCTTACGATTGATGTGTGTGCCAACGGATTCTTGCATCATATGGTGCGTAACATTGTCGGCAGCCTAATTTATATCGGTAGCGGCCGCCAACCGGCGGCCTGGATGCTCGAACTGCTTGCCGCGCGCGACCGTACTCGCGCGGCGCCCACGTTTGATGCGGCAGGACTCTACCTCACCGGCGTTGACTATGACGTGGCGTGGAATTTGCCCCAGCGTGAGCGGGTAATATCGCCGGCACTGGCCCTGGGGAACGTGACATGACGGCGATCAAAATATGTGGCATCACGCGTCACCAGGACGTGCTGGCTGTCGCGCGGTGTGGCGCGAATGCGATCGGACTGGTGTTTTATGCCAAAAGCCCGCGCCACGTCACGCCGGTGCGGGCGGCGGAACTGCTACGCGCGCTGCCGCCCTTTGTGATGAGCGTGGGGTTGTTTGTCGATGCCGCGGCTGACGAAGTGAAACAAACGTGCGCTGTGGCACGTGTTGATCTTTTGCAATTTCACGGCGACGAATCGCCTGCCTATTGCCGCCAGGTTTCAGATCACTGCGGTGTGCCGTATCTCAAGGCATTGCGAGTCAGGGCGGGGGTGGATTTGTTACAATACGCCGGCGCCTACCATGACGCCAAGGCGTTGCTGCTGGATGCCTACGTTGAAGGCACGCATGGCGGCACGGGTGCGACATTCGACTGGGCGTTGATTCCGAAAAATCTACCGTTGCCGGTGGTGTTATCCGGTGGCCTGACACCGCAAAACGTGACGGCGGCGATCCAGGCCGTTAGGCCGTGGGCGGTGGATGTATCCAGCGGCGTGGAGGCATCAGAATTGGCGGATGGATCGGCAGGCAAGGGAATCAAGGACGCAGCGAAAATCGCAGCGTTCGTAACGGGAGTGCGCAATGCAGATGGTTGACCTGCCCGACGCCCAAGGGCATTTTGGGCCGTATGGCGGTGTATTCGTTGCCGAGACGCTGATCGATGCGCTCGAAGAATTGCGCATGGCCTATGAAAAATACCAGCACGACGCCGAATTCCAAAGAGAATTCGCCTATGAGCTCAAGCATTACGTCGGTCGCCCCAGCCCGCTGTATCATGCCAAACGCTGGTCTGAGCATTTCGGCGGCGCGCAAGTGTATTTGAAGCGCGAGGATTTGAATCACACCGGCGCGCACAAAATCAACAACGTCATTGGCCAGGCGATGCTGGCCAGGCGCATGGGTAAGCCGCGCGTGATTGCCGAGACCGGCGCGGGCCAGCATGGTGTGGCGACCGCGACCATCGCCGCGCGTTATGGCATGGAATGCGTGGTGTACATGGGGTCCGAGGACATAAAGCGCCAGGCGCAAAACGTCTATCGCATGAAACTGCTCGGCGCCACCGTGGTGCCGGTGGAAAGCGGTTCCAAAACGCTCAAAGATGCGCTGAATGAAGCGATGCGCGACTGGGTCACCAACGTCGAAAATACCTATTACATCATCGGTACCGTAGCTGGGCCGCATCCCTATCCGATGATGGTGCGCGATTTCCAGTCGGTGATTGGTAACGAAGCGCGCGAGCAGATGCCTGAAATGACCGGTCGCCAGCCTGACGCGGTGATTGCGTGCGTGGGCGGCGGCTCGAACGCCATGGGGATTTTTTATCCGTACCTCCCCGAAGCTAACGTGCGGCTGATTGGCGTTGAAGCGGCCGGGCATGGCCTAGAAAGTGGCAAACATGCCGCTACGCTGACGGCCGGCAAGCCGGGCGTGTTGCACGGCAACCGTACCTATCTGCTGCAGGATGAAAACGGCCAGATCGTCGAAACCCATTCGATTTCCGCGGGACTGGATTATCCGGGCGTGGGTCCCGAGCACGCCTGGTTGAAGGACTGTGGCCGCGCAGAGTACGTGTCGATAACCGACGATGAAGCTTTGCAGGCGTTTCATGATCTGTGCCGGCTCGAAGGTATTATTCCCGCACTCGAATCCAGTCACGCCTTGGCCTACGCCGCCAAGATGGCGCCGCGCCTGAAGCGCGAGCAGATGCTGCTGGTGAATCTGTCGGGCCGTGGCGACAAGGATATGCACACCGTGGCCGAGAAGTCGGGGCTGAAGTTCTAAGTGACGCGTGAGGAGTGAAGAGTGAAGAGTGAAGGGAAAATTCAAGTGCGCATAGGCCGTTACGCTTCACCTTTCACGCTTCACGCTTCACGAGGTCATTGATGTCCCGCATCGCCACCACATTCGCGCAACTCAAGGCGCAGGGCAGAAAAGCGCTGATTCCTTTCATCACTGCGGGCGACCCGCATCCCGCGATGATGCTGCCGCTGATGCATGCCCTGGTGGCAGGCGGCGCGGATGTGATTGAATTGGGCGTGCCGTTTTCCGATCCGATGGCCGATGGCCCGGTGATTCAGCGCGCCAGCGAGCGCGCCTTGGCGCAGGGTGTATCTCTTAAGCAAGTAATTGATTTTGTTAATGAATTTAGAAAGACCAATCACAGCACACCGGTGGTGCTGATGGGCTATGCCAATCCCATTGAGGCGATGGGTGTTGAGCATTTCGCGGATCGTGCCCAGTCCGCCGGCGTGGACGGTGTGCTGGTGGTGGATTACCCGCCCGAGGAGGCGCAGGCGCTGGTGAGGTTGTTGGACGCGCGCGGCCTGGATACGATATTTTTGCTGTCGCCGACCACGCGCGATGCACGGCTGCAGCAAGTCGGCGAATTGGGGCGAGGTTATCTCTACTATGTGTCGCTCAAGGGCGTCACTGGCGCGGGCAATATCGACGCCGGTGAAGTAGCGCAACGCGTGAATCACATCAAGAAATTTACCCAACTGCCGGTGGGTGTGGGTTTTGGCATACGCGATGCGGCATCGGCGCAGCGGGTTGCGCAAGTGGCGGACGCGGTGGTGATAGGCAGCCGTTTGGTGCAGGAAATTCTCGACGCCGGCGCGGATGCTCCGGCACGATTGCAGGCGTTGCTCGCGGATATCAGGGCGGCGATGGATAGCGGGACGACTACATGAGTTGGCTGCAGAAGCTGCTGCCGCCCAAAATAAAACGTGACGCCGGCGGCCCCAAAAAAGCGGTGCCGGAAGGGCTGTGGAGCAAATGCAGCGCCTGCGAGACGGTGCTCTACCGCACCGATCTGGAAAAAAATCTGCAGGTGTGTCCCAAGTGCGCGTATCACAATCGCATTTGCGCGCGCGAGCGGCTCGACGGCTTGTTGGATCCCGATGGCCGCTATGAAATAGGCGCGGAAGTTTTGCCGGTCGATACGCTCAAATTCAAGGACAGCAAGCGCTACATCGATCGCATTAACGCCGCGCGCGAAGACGCGTCGGAAGAAGACGCGCTGGTGGTGATGCAAGGTGCGATCAAGGCTATCCCGGTGATTGTGGCGGCTTTTGAATTCCGGTTTATGGGTGGTTCGATGGGTTCGGTGGTGGGTGAGCGATTCGTGCGCGGGGTGCGGGTGTGCCTCGAACAGCGCCTGCCGTTTATTTGCTTTACCGCCAGCGGCGGCGCGCGCATGCAGGAAGGCGTTTTATCGCTGATGCAAATGGCGAAGACCTGCGGCGCGTTGACGCAGCTCGCGCAGGAAAAGTTGCCGTTTATCAACGTGCTCACCGACCCGACCATGGGCGGCGTATCAGCGAGCTTTGCGATGATCGGCGATGTGGTGATCGCGGAACCGGGCGCGCTGATCGGATTTGCCGGGGCGCGCGTGATTGAGCAGACGGTGCGCGGAAAACTGCCCGAAGGTTTTCAGCGCGCCGAGTTTTTGCTGGCGCACGGCGCGATTGACATGATCGTTGACCGGCGTGAGATACGCGACAAGCTCGCGCATCTGCTCACGCTGTTGCTCAAGCTGCCTGCGGTAGCGTGATAGCGCTGCTTCAAAATAGATAATTCACATTACGTTCATGTCATGCAATGAACGAACGCTCGAGCACTGGCTGGCGCATATCGAGTGTGTGCATCCGCAAGCCATTGCGCTGGGTTTGGAGCGCGTGCGCAGGGTGAAAGACGCGATGGCGCTGGCACCGCAATTTCCACTGTTCACCGTGGGCGGCACCAACGGCAAGGGCTCCGCGTGCATGATGCTCGAAGCCATTTTGCAGCAGGCGGGATACAAAGTCGGTTGCTACACCTCGCCGCATTTGTTGCGTTACAACGAGCGTGTGCGTATTGCGCGGGTAGCGGCCGCTGACACCGACCTCGCGCGCGCGTTCGAGGCGGTGGAGCGCGCGCGTTTGCGCGCCGGCGTGGCGCTGACCTATTTCGAATTCGGCACCCTGGCGGCGATGGCGATGTTTGTCGAGGCGCAAGTCGATGTGGCGATACTGGAGGTCGGTCTCGGTGGGCGGCTGGACGCGGTCAATGTTTTTGAGCCGGATTGCGCGATGGTGATGAGTGTTGCGCTCGATCACATGGATTACCTTGGTGACACGCGCGAGAAAATCGGTTTCGAGAAAGCTGCCATTTTTCGTGCGGGAAAACCGGCAATTTGCGCGGACAGTGATCCGCCACGCTCGCTGCTGGAACACGCTGCGGCGATAGGCGCGCCACTGCGGGTTCGCGGCCGTGATTTCGAGGTGAAATCAGCGGCCGTGCAATGGGCTTATAGCACTACGGATGTCGCCGGCGGAGCGCGTCACGGCCTGCCGTGGCCGGCATTGCGCGGGGCGCATCAGTTGGGCAATGCGGCGGCGTGCATCGCGGCGCTGGATAGTGTGCGTGATCGTTTGCCGGTAACCATGAACGATATCCGCAGCGGCTTGCTGATCGCGGAGAACCCCGGCCGCTTTCAAGTGCTGCCGGGCCTGCCCACGGTGATTCTCGATGTAGCGCACAACCCGCATGCGGCGCTGGCGTTGGCGAGCAGCCTGGACAGCATGCCGCGCGGCGGCCGTACGTTGGCGGTTTTCGCGATGCTGGCGGATAAGGATATCGCCGCTGTGATCAGCATTATGCAGCCGCGGGTGAGCGCATGGTTTGCCGCGGGTATTAACCCGAGCGGGCCGCGCGGCGTCAGCGCTGAGGTCATCGCACAAAAACTCGCCGCGGCGGGCATCACCGCGGTCACGTCCTATGAGAATGTCGCGGCGGCGTTGCACGCGGCGCGTGTAGCGGCGCGGGTTGATGATAAAATTCTGGTGTTTGGATCGTTTTATACGGTGTCAGAAGCGATGCAGGCGAGCCTGGCAGCGCGTGGCAGTTCACGTGAACTGTCACGCGGCACATGAATCAACCTAGAACAAGCATTTAGCCACAGAGAACACAGAGTTTACAGAGGTCAATCAACAAGTTGGAGCGATTGTCCCTCTCACCCAACAGGTGCGTGTGACGAGCGAGTGCAAGCACTTGTTTTCTCTGTGTTCCTCGGTGCTCTCTGTGGCTGGTCTGCCGGTTTTAGGGTCAACCGAAAGCACAAGCGTAATGGCGAAGCCTGTCAGCGAAGAGGAACTCCAGCTCAAAAAAAGAGCGCGCCGGCGTCTCATCGGCGCCATTGCGCTGGTCGCCGCCGTTGCTGCGATATTGCCGATGGTGCTCGATACGGATCCCAAGCCGACATCGCAGGAAATCAATATCCAGATTCCTTCGCCGGATGCCAAGGGCGGCTTTGCCGCAAAAGTTGTGCCGTTACCGGCGCCGGCGGGGAAATCCGCGGTAACGCCTAAAGCCGAAGCCACGGTACAGCCCGCAGCGCAAGCGCCTGAAGCGCAGAAAGAAGCAACTGCGTCCAAGCCTGAGCGTGAAAAAGCGCCTGAAAAAGCGCCGTCGTTGAAGCCTGCTCCCGGCACCTTCTTCATTCAGGTGATCGCATTGTCCGATGCCGGCAAGGCGCAACAGGTGCAGCAGCAAATCATCGACGCGGGCATAGTCTCGTATGTCGACGTGGTGGCTGCTGGCACCGGCAAGGTCACGCGGGTGCGTGCAGGCCCGTTCGCCACACGTGACGAAGCTGAGCGCGCGCGCGCGCAATTGGCGGCGCTTGGGCTTGAAGGCAAGGTTGCCGCGCAATAGCCAGCGATGACGCTGTTTGATCATGCGGTGCTTGCCATTACCGGGTTCTCGGTGCTGCTGGGCGTGTTGCGCGGATTTACCCGCGAGGTCATCGCTCTGGCCAGTTGGGGGGTAGCGATAGTCGCGGCCAGCGTCTACGGTGGTGCGCTGGCACCGCTGCTGGCACGGCAGATTGCGGATGATAGCTGGCGCGTGCTGGCGGCATTTGTCGCGGTGTTTTTCGTGGTGTTGATCGTGATGAGCCTGATCGCATTGCTGATATCGAAACTGATCAAGAGTGCCGGGCTGGGTTTTGAAGACCGTTTGCTGGGCAGCTTTTTTGGTCTTGCGCGCGGACTACTGGTGGTACTGGTGCTGGTGTTGCTGGCGGGATTGACCGCGTTGCCGCGCCAGACGGTATGGAAAGATGCTATGCTCGCTGCGCCCTTGGAGCAGCTCGCGGTGATCGTCAAGCAGTGGTTGCCGCAGGATTGGGCGAAATACATTACGTATGATTAATAAATGAGCTGAGGCAGAGGCCGGGCGATGTGCGGAATTCTCGGTGTGGTCGCGAAGACGCCGGTCAACCAACTGCTCTACGACGGGCTGCTGGTGTTGCAGCATCGCGGGCAGGATGCGGCGGGTATCGTCACCGCCGATGGCGCCAATTTTCACTCGCATCGCGGCATGGGCATGGTGCGTGACGTGTTCCGCACGCGCAATATGCGCGCATTGAGCGGCTCTGCCGGCATTGCGCACACGCGTTACCCGACCGCAGGCTCCGCCTCGTCGGTGGCCGAATCGCAGCCGTTTTATGTGAATTCACCGTTTGGCATCGTGCTCGGCCACAACGGCAACCTCACCAATACCGGGCAACTGAAAATCGATTTGTTCCGCTCGGATTTACGCCATGTCAACACCGGCTCGGATTCGGAGGTGCTGCTCAATGTGCTGGCGCACGAGCTGCAAAACAACACCAATTACAAGCTGGATCCAGCGACGATATTTGCTGCGGTATCGGGCGTGCACCGGCGTTGCCGCGGGGCGTATTCCGTGGTGGCGATGATCGCAGGTTACGGCATGCTGGCGTTTCGTGATCCCTTCGGCATACGCCCGCTGGTCTTCGGCCGTGCCGAAACGGATAGCGGTTATGACTACATGGCCTCGTCCGAAAGCGTAGCGCTCGACGCGCTGGGGTATGAGGTGATGCGCGATGTAGCACCGGGCGAGGCGATTTTTGTCGACATGGACGGCAATTTGTATAGTCAGCAATGCGCGCCGGTGGCATCGCTCAATCCGTGCATTTTCGAGTTTGTGTATCTGGCGCGCCCGGATTCGGTGATCGACGGCATCTCGGTGTATGAAACACGTTTGCGCATGGGCGAAAGCCTCGCCGAAAAAATCCGCCGCGAGCACGCTAATCTGGATATCGACGTGGTGATTCCGATACCGGACTCCAGCCGCCCGGCGGCGATGCAGCTGTCCAAGCAACTGGATTTGCCGTATCGCGAAGGCTTCATCAAAAACCGTTACATAGGCCGCACCTTCATCATGCCGGGGCAGGCGGTGCGGCGTAAGTCGGTGCGCCAGAAATTGAATGCGATAGACATGGAGTTCAAAGGCAAAAACGTGCTGATCGTGGACGATTCCATCGTGCGTGGCACTACCAGCAGCGAAATCGTGCAAATGGCGCGTGACTCGGGGGCGCGCAAAGTGTATTTCGCTTCGGCGGCGCCGCCGGTGCGTTTCCCGAATGTGTACGGCATCGACATGCCTACACGCGAAGAATTGATCGCCAGTAATCGCAGCGATGAGGAGATCGCGAGCGAAATCGGCTGCGATAAACTGATCTATCAGGATCTCGATGCGTTGATTGAAGCTGTGCGTAGTGTCAATCCGCAGGTCCAGGGATTCGAGGCTTCCTGCTTTAACGGGGTGTATGTCACCGGCGATATCACGCAAGCCTATCTCGACGGCATCGAGCAAGAACGTCGCGACAGCAGCAAGCGCGCGCGCGAGTCGGCTGCGCAGCAGCTTGCGCTTGAGTTGGAAACGGTCGATTAATCCCTAAGTTAAATTGCATCTTGGTTGACGCATGTACCCAGTCGAAGCCTTTCACGAAGCGCGTGTCGAGGTGCTGCATGCGCTGATTAAGGCGCATCCGTTGGCGACGCTGGTGACGCTCAACGCGCAGGGGCTTGAGGCCAACCATATTCCGCTGTTGATAGACCCGGACCCAGCGCCGTTCGGAACGCTGCGCGGGCACGTCGCGCGCGCAAATCCCGTGTGGCGCACCGGCAGTGCCGATAGTGACGTGCTGGCGGTGTTTCAGGGGCCGCAGGGCTACATCACGCCCTCGTGGTATGCATCCAAGGTGCAGCACGGCAAAGTGGTGCCCACCTGGAACTACGCCGTGGTGCACGCGCACGGGCCGCTCAAGATCGTCGAGGATGCCGAGTGGCTGCGCGCGCTGGTGACGCGCTTGACGGCCAGTCAGGAATCGCCGCGCGCTAAGCCGTGGCGGGTCACGGATGCGCCAGGTGATTATGTCAACACCATGCTGCAAGCCATCGTCGGCATCGAGATCCCGATTCATCGTTTGCAGGGCAAATGGAAGATGAGTCAGAACCGTCTGCCGCAGGACCGTGAGGGCGTCATTAAGGCGCTGCATGCACAAGGTGACGCGGCCAGTAGGGCGATGCTGGACGCCATGAACGCCATGGACGCGACGGGGCAGTGAAAGTTGTCGTGCTCGGCGCTGGCTTGCTCGGCGTGACATCAGCCTATTACCTGCAGCAACTCGGCCACGAAGTGACGGTGCTCGACCGCCAGGCAACGCCCGCGGCCGAAACCAGTTTCGCCAACGGCGGGCAGATTTCTGTCAGTCACGCCGAGCCGTGGGCCAATCCGGGCGCGCCGTTCAAGGTGTTGCAATGGCTGTCCAAAGAAGATGCGCCGTTGTTGTTCAGGCTGCGTGCCGATGTGCGTCAGTGGTTGTGGGGCTTGCAATTTCTGCGTGAATGCACGCCCGCGCGCACGCGTCGCAATATTGAACAGATCGTGCGGTTGGGGCTTTACAGCCGCGAAATGTTGCAGGCGCTGCGGCGCGAAACCGGCATAGCCTACGACCATCGCACACAGGGCATATTGCACTTTTACACCACGCAAAAGGAATTCGACGCGGCGCTAAAACCCGCCGAACTGATGCGCGAACTGGGTTGTGAGCGGCGTGTGATTTCCGCCGCTGAAGCGGTGCGCATTGAACCGGCGTTAAGTCACATCCGAGCGCGCCTGGCGGGCGCCACTTACACCGCGGAAGATGAATCCGGTGATGCCAACCTGTTTGCGCGCGAAGTGGTGCGCCTGTGCCACGAGCGTGGCGTACGGGTTTTGTTGAGTCACACGGTGACGGCGCTGCGCACGGCGGGTAGTGCCAAGGGTGCGCCTATCGATCACGTAGAGGCCACCGACGCGGAAGGGCGTTTTCAGCGCATACGCGGCGATGCGTTTGTGCTGGCGCTGGGTTCGGTGAGTCCGTTAGTCGCGGCGCCGTTGGGCATACACCTGCCGATTTATCCGGCCAAGGGTTATTCGGTCACCCTGCCAGTGAAGGACGAATCCAAAGCGAATCAGGTGTCGCTCACCGATGACGAGTTCAAACTGGTTTATTCACGCCTCGGCAACCGTTTGCGCATAGCCGGCACCGCTGAATTAAACGGTTACGACCGCGATTTGAATCGCGTGCGCTGCGACGCCATTGTGCGCCGCCTGGAAGAGGTATTTCCTGGCGCGGGTGACAGCACGCAGGCGCAGTTCTGGACCGGACTGCGGCCCGCCACACCCAGCAACGTGCCACTGATCGGCAGTACCCAGGTGCCCAATCTATACCTCAACACCGGCCACGGCACGCTGGGCTGGACGCACGCCTGCGGCTCCGGCAAATCCATAGCGCGCATAGTCAGCGGGCTTGCGCCGGAGGTGGATTTTGCGTTTACGCAGAGCATGTAAGCTAGGCGCTTGGGCAGCAACAGCGCTACACTAGGGTGCTAGCCCACAATTTTTTTGACGCCCGAGGAAAACCATTATGCCTAACCCTACCGCTACCACCCAACTGCAAATCGATATCGTTTCTGACGTGGTTTGACCCTGGTGTTTCATCGGGCAGCGCCGGCTTGAAACGGCGTTAAAGCTGCTGCAGCAGCAGTTGCCCGATGTTAAGCCCGCCGTGCGCTGGCTGCCTTTTCAGTTGAATCCCGATCTGCCGGCGGAAGGTATTCCGCGCGTGGATTACATCGCGCGCAAATTCGGCACGCGCGGCAAGGGTAATTATGAGCGTGTGGCCAAGGTGGGCGAGAGCGTCGGCATTCCGTTTGCGTTCGACAAGATAGAGGTGCAGCCCAACACGCTGAACGCGCATCGCCTGCTGCATTATGCTGGGGAGCACCACCGGCAGGAAGCAGTGGCTGAAGTGTTGTTCAACGCCTATTTCATTGAAGGCGCCAATCTCACTGACGTTGATACGCTGGCGGGCATTGCGCAAAAAGCCGGGCTCGAGGGTGACGCCGCCAAAACCTATCTGGCGAGCGATACTGACCGTGATACGGTGGCTAGCGCGGATGTGGATGCGCGCAACGCCGGCATTGGTGGCGTGCCGTTTTTTATTTTCAATCACGCGGTTGGCGTGTCGGGCGCGCAGGAGCCGGAGCAGTTGCTGCAGGCCATGTTGCAGGCCATGCAGCCGCAGGTGGCACGCACCGGTTAATAGCGCGGCGTTGGAATTTGTAGGCCCGGAAGGCGCGTAGCGTATTCCGGAGGGGCGAGAAATTATAGGCAGAGCATTGTTTTTAAAGCGTTATTTCAAAAGTTTAAAGACATCCTTAATGAACGCAACACGTGCCGTCACATCGGCCGTGACGGCTGTGATGCGCAGTTTGTCCTGCCCTGCCAGTTTGTAATTGCGCCGGGTCTGTATGAGTTTGATGATCTTCATCGGATCCAGCGGCGGCTGCGGTATGAACTGCAACTGTATCGCGGCGTCGCTCGCGTCAATTCGCGCGATGCCCAGGGGCTTGGCTGCGAGACGCAGCCGGTGGCTGTCGATCAGTGCGCGCCCCGCACCCGGCAATGCGCCGAAGCGGTCGATTAACTCTTCGCGCAGGCGTTCGAGTTCCTCCTCGTTGTCGCAATTGGCGAGGCGTTTGTAAAGCACCAGGCGCTCGTGCACGTCGCTGCAATAATCGGGTGGCAGCAACGCGGGCACATGCAGATTGATTTCGGTGGTGACGCCCAACGGGGCTGCGAGATCGGGCTCTTTACCCAGCTTCAGTGCGCGCACCGCGGTGTCGAGCATGGCCGCGTACATATTGAAGCCGACTTCCTGCATCTCGCCGCTTTGTGATTCGCCGAGCACTTCGCCCGCGCCGCGAATCTCCAGGTCATGCATGGCGAGAAAAAAGCCAGAACCGAGTTCTTCCATCATCTGTATCGCTTCCAGACGCTTTTTGGCCTGGGTGGTGATATTGCCTTCATCGGGCAGCAGCAGATAGGCATAGGCCTGATGATGCGAACGTCCGACGCGCCCGCGCAACTGGTGCAGTTGGGCGAGGCCAAAGCGGTCTGCGCGATTGATGATGATGGTGTTGGCGGTGGGAATGTCGATGCCAGTCTCGATGATGGTGGTGCACAACAGCACATTGAAGCGTTGCTGATAAAAATCACGCATTGCCAGTTCCAGCTCGCGTTCGCGCATTTGCCCGTGCGCGACGCGTATGCTCGCTTCCGGCAGCAGCTGGGTGAGCGTTTCTTCGAGGTGGTGTATGGTACCAATTTCATTGTGCAGAAAATAAATCTGCCCGCCGCGCTTTAACTCGCGCAACACGGCCTCGCGGATTTGCGCTTTTGAGTAGCGTGTGACGAAGGTCTTGATCGCCAGGCGTCGCTGCGGGGCGGTGGCAATCACCGAAAAATCACGCAGGCCTTCCATCGACAGCGCCAGCGTGCGCGGAATCGGCGTCGCGGTGAGCGTCAGCACATCGACCTCTGCGCGCAGCGCCTTCAGTTGCTCTTTGTGACGCACACCGAAGCGGTGTTCTTCGTCGATGATGACCAGGCCGAGATTTTTGAATTTAACACCGCGTTGCACCAGCTTGTGGGTGCCGATGGCGATATCGACGCTGCCGGCGGCGAGGCCTGCGAGCGCCGTGGTTTGTTCCTGTGCCGTACGAAAACGCGACAATTCGGCGATCTTGACCGGCCACTCGGCAAAACGATCAGAGAAGGTGTTGTAGTGCTGCTCCGCCAGCAGCGTGGTGGGAACGAGTACCGCCACCTGCTTGCCGTCCGCCACCGCAACATAGGCGGCACGCAGCGCGACTTCGGTTTTGCCAAAGCCCACATCGCCGCAGATCAGGCGATCCATCGGCTTGCCGCTGGTCAGATCATCGAGCGTGGCCTTGATGGCAACGGCTTGATCGGGCGTCTCCTCGAACGGAAAACCCTCGGCGAACGCTTCGTAATCATGGTGTTTGAGCGTGAATGCATGTCCCGTGCGCAGAGCGCGTTGCGCGTAAAGATTCAGTAATTCGGCGGCGGTGTCGTGAGCCTGCTCCGCGGCTTTCTTTTTGGCTTTTTCCCATTGTCCGCTGCCCAGCATATGCAGCGGCGCCTGATCGGCTGCCGCACCACTGTAGCGGCTGATCAAATGCAAACTCGATACCGGCACATACAGCTTGTCGCCGTTGGCGTATTCGAGGGTGAGGAATTCGCACAGTTGATCGCCCAGGCCTTCGCCCAGATCCATGCTGTGCAAGCCGAGGTAACGTCCGATGCCGTGCTGCTCATGCACTACCGGATCGCCGATTTTGACCTCGGACAGATCGCGCAGCATGCCCTCGACGGTGGTCTTGCGTGTTTCGCGCGCACCGCGGTTGCGTGCCTGCGTGGCGTAGAGCTCATTTTCGGTGATGACGGCGAAACTGTGATCGGCAAACGAAAAACCGCTGTTTAGTGGCCCGACGCCCAGCATGAAGCGCGCGGGCGAGGTGCGGAAATCCTCAAAGCTGGTGGCAGGCGCGGGGCGCAAATCATATTCAGCCAGATAATCCTGCATGGTTTCGCGCCGGCCAGGACTGTCGGCGAGCAGCAGCACGCGGCCACTGTAGCGCTCTATGTACTGCTGCAAACGGTGCAGCGGGTTCTCGGCGCGGCGTTCTACAGCCAGTGGCGGGAGCGCCACCGTTGAGTGTTGGGAGTTGAGAGTTGAGAGTTCGTCATGGGGTTGCTCTAAACTCTCAACGCGTAACGCTGAACTCGAGCTTGCGATTTCCACTCGCGCAAACGGCTTGAGCGAGCCAAAAAATTCATCCGGCGCGAGAAACAAATCGTGCGGCGGCATCACCGGGTTGGCCCGATCACCGCGCAGCACGGCGTAGCGGCTGTGTGTGTCTTGCCAGAACGCGTCCACCGCTGTTTGCAGACCGTGCGCCGCGCAGATGACGGTGCCTGCGGGAAGATAGTCGGTAAAGCGCGCGGTGCTTTCATAAAACAGCGGCAGGTAGTACTCGATGCCGGCGCTCGGCACGCCTTTGGAGATGTCTTTGTAAATGCGGCTCTTCGAAGGGTCGCCTTCGAACTGGATGCGAAAATTTTGCCGAAAGCGCGTTTGCGCGGCGTCGTCCATCGGGAATTCGCGCGCCGGCAGCAGGCGCACTTCATTTACCTTGTAGATGGAGCGTTGCGAGTCCACGTCAAAGCTGCGTATCGAGTCAATGTCTTCGTCGAACAAATCAATGCGATACGGCAGCGCGCTGCCCATTGGAAAAATATCGATCAGCCCGCCGCGAAAACTGTATTCGCCGGGCGCGACGACCTGTGTCACGTGGGTGTAGCCGGCGATGGTGCACTGGCGCCTCAGTTCGTCGGGAGCGAGCTTGCCACCCTGCTTGAAGAAAAAAGTGTTGGCGGCGAGATATGCCACAGGCATCAGGCGCGTCAGCGCCGTGGTGACGGGCACGATGGCGACATCGAAGGTGGCGCGCATCATGTCGTAGAGCGTGGCGAGGCGCTCCGACACCAGATCATGGTGCGGCGAAAACTGATCGTAAGGCAGTGTTTCCCAGTCAGGGAAGACGCAGGTTTTTAACGCCGGCGCGAAGAACACGAGTTCCGATTGCAGGCGTTGTGCGGCGGCAGCGTCAGCGGTAATCACCAACAACGGACGCACCCGTCCCGCCAGTTCCGTGATGGCCAGGGCATCGGATGAACCGTGATACGGGCCGGCCCGCACGCGTTCGCCGGGCCGTGGCGCTAGCGCCAACATGGTTGCTGCATCAAAAAGACTCTATTATACCGGCACTTAATACAGGTCAGCAGAGGGAGGCGAGATGAGCATCGTGTTGGCAGGGGTGGCCCTGGTGCTGGCGCTGGTTGTATTCAAGATTTACCGGGGGACGAAGCATCTCAAGCGCGCGGCATACATCCGTGAGTATGTGTTTCCGCAAGGCCTGCTCGCGCGCCTGCCTTTGCTGTTTGCGCTGAATGCCAAACTCAATCTGGTCGACGGTTTTCGCTATGCACCCGATTGCAGCAAGGATAAGCCGAAGAAAAATGACCATGCTGTTGCCGTGAACTGTGCGACGGATTTTGGCAGTAGCAGCAGCTCAGACAACAGCAACGATGGATTTGGCGACTTGGGGTTCACTACCAGCGCTGCAGGCGGGGACAGCGGCTGCGGGGGCGGCGGATGTGGCGGTGGGGGCGGGGATTGAATAACGCTCAAAACACCGTCATGCCTCACTGGTTAAGGCGTTGCTGGAGCGGTGTAGGCTGGTGCGGCATGGCCTTGCTCATTTATCTGTCGTTTGCTCCGCAGCCTCCCGCGATGGATGTGGAGCTCGGCGACAAGATCGGGCATTTGCTTGCATACGGGACACTTATGTTTTGGTGGGCACAGCACTTTGTTACCACACGTAAGCGGTTCGCAGTGGCGACAGCGTTGATAGCGCTGGGTATTGCGATAGAGTTTGTGCAAGGATGGAGCGGCTGGCGAGCCTTCGAATATGCAGACATGGTGGCAGATGCCGCGGGTGTTCTTTTGGGTGGTGTCATCGCCTCACTGACGCCGAATGTATTGCTGGCGTTGGCGTATCGTATAGACGCTAGAGAGTGATATCGTAACTATTTGTTTTTAATCAATATTGTCTCACCCCCCCTTGCACCCGGTTAATCGCTACCGGAATTCGCCTCGGCCCGAACGGCGTGCCCAACGTTTCTGCGTAACGACCAGCGATGGCCGTGCCGCAATCGGGGCAGTTTCCGTCTGCAGTCACGCGGTATGCGCCGATGCGGTACCAGTCGCGCACGATCAGCGCTTTGTTGCAGTCGGGGCAGTGGGTTGAGCCGCCGCGCTCATCATGCACATTGCCGGTGTAGACGAAATTCAAGCCCTCGTTTAATGCGAGGTTGCGGGCGCGCGTGAGTGTGGCGGGCGGCGTGGCAGGAATGTCGCGCATTTTATGATCGGGGTGAAACGCGGTGAAATGCAGCGGCACATCAGGGCCGAGTTCTTTTTTGATCCACCGGCATTCGGCAGTGAGTTCTTCGTCGGTATCATTTTTGCCAGGGATCAGCAGCGTGGTAATTTCAAACCACACGCGGGTTTCGTGCCTGAGATAGATCAGCGTATCGAGCACCGGCTGCAAGTGTGATGCGCACTGCTTGAAATAGAATTCGTCGGTGAAGGCTTTCAGGTCTACGTTGGCCGCATCCATTTTGGCGTAGAACTCGAGCCGGGGCGCGGCGTGCATGTAGCCTGCGGTGACCGCTACGGTTTGCACGCCCATCGCATGGCAGGCGTCTGCGATATCCATTGCGTATTCGGCGAAAATTACCGGGTCGTTGTAGGTGAAGGCCACACTTTTGCAGCCCGACGCTTTGGCGGCATGGGCGATGGCTGCAGGCGTGGCTTGATCGGCGAGCTTATCCATGTCGCGCGATTTGCTGATATCCCAGTTCTGGCAAAACTTGCAGGCAAGATTGCATCCCGCCGTGCCAAACGACAGTACGCTCGACCCCGGGTAAAAATGATTGAGCGGTTTTTTCTCGATCGGGTCGATGCAAAAACCCGATGAGCGTCCGTAGGTGGTGAGCACCATTTCATTGCCTGCACGCTGGCGCACGAAACACGCGCCGCGCTGGCCTTCATGCAGCCGGCAATCGCGCGGACACAAATCGCATTGCATGCGCCCGTCGTCGAGCAGGTGCCACCAGCGTGCCGGGTAGGCTTGCGCGTGCATGCTCAGGTCTGCTGTGGCGGCTCGCGCAGTTTTGCCACGGTGTAGGTGTGGAGCTGGATGCCGGGCTCCCAAAAATTCGGCGGCAGTCCGGCTTTTTGCTTGAGCGTGGCCAAGAACATGGCGGGGTCGGAAAAATTGTCCCACACTTGCGGCAGGTAGGTGCTGCGATGATGGCCGTATTCAAAGATGACGCCATGCACATGGGGCTGCAAGTGCGCCAGTGCTGTGGCTTCGTCGGTGAAGCGCAATGGGGTCAGCGCCGACAGCAGCGAAATTTCAACTTCGATGGTTTCATACTCGACAGCCGTCAGTGGCTTGAAGCGCGGATCTTTAAATGCGGCCGCCAGTGCGTTGGCTTTAACATCATCCAGCAGCGGACGGTGCGCCCGCAGCGAGCCGATGCAGCCGCGTAGTTTTTGCTGCAAATTGAGCGTGACAAACGATGCGCCCTGCGCGCGCAGCCACGGCGCACTGTCGTCGGCGACCAGCGTTTTGCCGAGATGGCAGGCGATCGCTGCACGCGCTATAGGCAGCAGCGTGCCCGCGGCTTCAGTGAGCGGTACGGGGCTGTTCATAATAGGCAAATGAACCATAGCCAACCACGCGCGCCTTGTCGCCGGCAGTGTCACCGGAATTGCGCACATCGATCATCACGGGTTGCAGCCTGCGTTGTTGCGCCAGCAGGTTAAGCCCGTTGACGGGTGTGGCGCCACACGCCTGCTGGTGACTGATGTGCGTGTGCAAACCGAGTATCGCCTGTGCGGTGCCCTGGTCCATGGCTTGCGCGTCAGCGTAGGGCAGGTAGTGCGACAGATCCGAGCTGATCACAATCAGCGTTTCGTCGCCGCCCCACAGCATCTCGATTACCGCCGCAACCTGTTGCGCCGAAGCGCGTCCCACAGCCAGCGGTAGCAGGGAGAATGCGTCGATGACTTGCTGCAGAAACGGCAACTGTACTTCAAGAGAGTGTTCCAGCCGGTGCGCCTCGGCGTTGGTACCCACGTAGGGCAGCGCCATGAGTTTTTTTACCGCATCGGTAGCTATGGGTAGCGTGCCGAGTGGCGTGGTAAAAGCATCCACGCCGGGCAGCGCCATGCCGTATAGGGCGACGCGGTGCGTCGGCCCGAGCAGCACCACGCGCTTGATACGCGCCCGCGCGGGGGTGATCAACGCATAGATGCTCGCCGCTACCGGTCCTGAGTAAATAAATCCCGCGTGCGGCGCAATGATCGCCTTGGGAACCGGCACTGCGCATGCGGGCCTGGCCGCAAGCAGCATAGCAGCGACGTCGCGCGCGAGTACTTCGGGCTTGCCGGGGTAGAACATACCGGCAATGGCGGCGGGGCGCACAGATGACACGGGGTTCTTCTTAGGTTGTGGTGTTGTTTTACATGGACATTATAGGGGATGAAACGGCGGAATTTTGAGTCAGGGCTGCTAGAATCCCGCCGATGCATCCCATTTCACCCAATCGGCCGCAGCCATGCCTGATATTTACGCGCTGATTCCGGCCGCCGGCACCGGCAGTCGCATGGGCTCTGAAATTCCCAAGCAATATCAAACGCTTGCGGGGCAGCCCTTGATCCGCCATACGCTCGATGTGATGTGCGCGTGCGCGCGTGTGGCGCAGGTTTTCGTGGTGTTGGCGCCCACGGACAGGCATTTCCGGCAGCAGGACTGGTCTGCTCATAATGGGAGAATGGAGCCGTTGTATTGCGGCGGGGTTACGCGCGCGGCGAGCGTATTGAACGGCTTAATGGCGCTGGCCGACGTGGTGGATGCGGACGATTGGGTGATGGTACATGACGCCGCGCGGCCGTGCCTGACTGCGCGCTTGATCGAGCGGCTGATTCATGAAATCGCGGACGACCCTGTTGGCGGCGTGCTCGCCGTGCCGGTAGCCGATACCTTAAAGCGCGGCGATTTGACACAGCATATTGTAGGCACCGCGCCGCGTGATAATTTGTGGCAAGCGCAAACGCCGCAGATGTTTCGTTACCGCTTGTTGCTGGAGGCGCTGCGTGCTGCCAGGCCCGGCACCGTGACCGACGAGGCCAGCGCCATAGAGCAACTGGGTCTCCAGCCACGCCTGGTAATGGGCAGCTCCTGCAACCTCAAGCTGACCTGGCCTGAAGATATTCATTTCGCGGAAATCAGTTTAAAATCAAACTTGTAGCAATCTCATAGACTATTGAAATGAGTGCACGCGGAGGGCCGAAGGTGATGCAGCGCTGGCGCACATTTGCGCTGCTCTGCGGAATAGCGATAGCGTGTGCGCCTGCGCTCGTGCCGGCACAGCTGGCACAGCCGGCACTGAAACCCGCGGCGAAAATGGTGCCCAGAGTGGCCGCTAAAAGTCCGCCGCGCGGCCCGCTGGAAAAGTACGATTGCAGGATAGGCACCGATGATGAACACGCACGCATTGCGGTGCTCGCGCAGGGCGGGGAGGTGCAAAGCGTGGCGTATTACAGCAAGTGGAAACCGCGCACCTGCTCTGTCCACTTACAGCGCGGCGACGCCTACAGCAGATGGAAAGATACCGGAGATGCCACTACGGTGAGCACCGAGTACGGCGATTTTTTGATACAGAGCAGCCGCAGCGAATTTCAACTTTTTTTCCGCGAAGTCGATCGCATGCATTTTTGCGGCATGATGGGCAAGCTCAACGGATCGATGACCGTGACGCGTGGGCCACGGCGCCAGTGCTCCGTGGAAGGCATCATGGAACGCAACGAGACGGAAGCCCTGAACGACACTGACGCGAGTGGCAAGACGCCTGGCGCCGCAAAAGACGCGATAGCAAAGTCTAACGCTACAGACTGATCGCAGACGATGTTCTGGATGGGGGATTAGGCGACGAAATCCGCGGTCATCATCACCGCATCGGCCGCGCCGAGTCCATTGCGTGAGGCCTGGTCAAAACATTCCAGCGCCTTGGCTGACAGGGGTAATTCGCGTCCCAGCGAGCGGCCCTCGTCGAGCATGGCGCGTAAATCCTTGCGGATGGAATCGATGTCGAATGTCACCGGATCGGGCGCAATGCCGGCCAGTGCCGCGGCCAGCGAAGCGCCGCGCGACTTTAGAACATTGGGGCCGCCGGAAGTCTCGGTAAAAATTTCGATTAGTTTCGACGGCTCAAGGCCCAGCGGCTTGCATAATGCCAACGCCTCGCCAAACGCCTGCCAATAGACCGCCAGCGGCAGATTAATCGCCAGCTTCATACTCGCGCCCGCACCGATACCGCCGCAGTGTTCTACGCGCCGGCACAATTGATCCAGCACCGGCTTCGCACGTGCGAAGTGCGCGTCAGCACCGCCCACGAACCCCAATAACTTGCCGTCACGCGCGGGGCCGGTGGTCCCACCGACCGGGCAATCGATAAGAAACGCGCCTTTGGCGTGGATCGATTGCGCCAGATTGCGCTGGACCTCGGGGCGCACCGTGCTCATTTCCACGAACAATTTTCCGCTAACGGCGCCTTCCAGCAAGCCGTCTTGGCCGAGGTAAATGGCGTTGATCGCTGCGGCATCGGTGAGTATCGTCAGTATCAACTCACTGCGTGTGGCGAGTTCAGCAGGGGTTGCAGCCACCTGCGCACCGGCATCGGCCAGCGCTTTGGTTTTGGCGGCAGTACGATTCCATACGGTTACTTCGTGCCCCTGTTGCAGCAAGCGGCCCGCCATCTCTGAGCCCATGCGCCCTATGCCCGCGAATCCGATTTTCAATTGGTTGTCCTTTTTAGGCCATGATTTTCCGCACGAAATGCTAGCACGCGATGCGCGCCCGCAAACGTTAATAATCCAGCATTTCGTGACTGCTTGAGTATTTGATATAATCCACAGCTTAGCGCCCGTAGCTCAGTTGGATAGAGTACCTGGCTACGAACCAGGGGGTCGTGGGTTCAAATCCTGCCGGGCGCGCCATATAAATCAAGCGGTTAGATGAGAAATCGTCTAGCCGCTTTTCATTTGCATGGGGACTTTTTGGGGACTTCTATTCCCGCGAGCCTCCCGCGCAATCATTGCCAAGCTACGATTGGTCCGACTGCGTTCATCCGTAATGCGGTTTAACGCCTCTACCAACTCACCAATCTGTGCCACCGAGTAGTGAGCCGTCATGCCGGGGCGTATGTGCCACAGAATGTCAGCAATCGTTTCTTCCCGTACCTCAGCTTCCCGTAACCGCATGCCCACCGTATGGCGTAAATCATGGATGTGCAGATCGACGATTCCGGCCTCCTTGCGCACCCGCTGCCATGCCGAGTTGTTCATGGTCTCGACGCGGTGATCCCGGTAAGCAAAGACATATTCGGGATGCTTCCCCCGAACCGACTCCACTACCGACTGCGCCACCGTATTACAGACCAGCATCCGGCTGCGTTTCCTGCCCTTGACGTTCGCTCGGGGGACCTCGAACACTGATACCCTAAGTTCGGGAATGGCAATTTCCCATTCCCATTTCAGACCACACACCACCTCGTCCCTTGCGCCGGTATTCAGATCGAACAGAACCATTCGAGCCAAATGATCCGGCAACCGTGGCATCAGGTCGCGTTGTTCCGTCCAGGTAATAGGGCGGGGTTCACGCTGAAACCCGATTAACGGCAGCAGAGTCAGTAGAGGCGGGGTTTCCAGCCACGTTTTACCGTTATCATCGCGCCAGCTGCGGGCAGCGAGATTCAAAATCCGCCGCACCAGAGCCAGACCAAGATTCACGGTCTTGTTGGCCAATCCCTTCTTCTTCCGATCCTGCACATACGAAGCGAGCGTTCCATCGTGGATCTGATCGAGCGCAAACTTTCCAACGTAAGGCATCAACGTCTCAAGCAGGTAGATATCGTTAGGCAGTGATACCTTTTCCTGGTGGTCCAGCAGGTACTTCGCTCCCGCTTCGTCAAACGTCCGTCTGGCACGCTTGCCAAACATATGAGAGTGACGTAGCTGCTCCAGCTGGTGAATCAGCCAGTTTTCAGCTTCCGCCGAATTCTGGCCGAAACACTGGCGAAGTCGAGTGCCGCGATAGACTTTGTCAACCCACCAGTTGCCCTGCTTGTCACGATAGATGCCGTTTTGCGGTCGGCCCATGTAGTGCCTCCTTTCTCAAGAGGCCGCCCGTTCCCGCCTTTATATTCATCGAGTATTCGGTCCAGGTCAACCCTGTCGAATACGACCGAGGTGCCCAGGCGCGTCGCAGCGACGTAAGGCCGAATATGTTTCTCGAATGCCCGGCGCTTGATGCCGAGATAGGCGAGAGCCTCTTGGTAATTGAACCCGCGTTTTTCCATTGATGGCCGTACTTTCAAGGCCAAATAGTTGTGTTCAATACTGTCAATTGAGTTGTTTCGCACTTCGCCGGGCGTTGCAGGCGTCGAAGGCATTGCGGCCCGTCACCGGGAAAAACTATGGCGGTTACCACTTGATCGCTTTCAACTGCCCGAAAATCTCGCTCCCGAAAGTCCGCAGCCGTTGCTTCTCCATCAACGTATATTCCGGCGAATTTATGGCCTGTTTGAACGTATGCCGCCTGGTATTGAGCTTGCGTATGTCCTCGCCAAACGTAAGCGGGTTGTATCGGTATAAGGTCACAGTGCCGGTGAGTTTCGCCGCACTGAGCTTATAGGCCTGCGTTTCTGTAAATGGCTTCTTGTCCGCTGTCTTGAGTTCCCCAAAATGTTCGTTTAACCACAGCACAATGCGCGTGCCCGTAACCTGGTGCGCAATGGCATAGAAGCCGTTGGCCGTGTCGGCCAGGGTGTCGCCACCGCCGACTATGGTGTGTATGTAAGTAATCCTGCCGGCAGCGCGTAGCATGGCGAACACGTCGTTTTCAACCATATAGGCCAGCAGCGTCGAAAACGTATTGGCGCCCGTATCAATAACGGAATTGCCGTCCTCCGTCAGCAATGTTTCCATCATCGTATCGAATCGCTTGGGGTTGATCGTCCGTGATGCGTCAGTTACCGGAACGTGGCGCACGCCCAGCGCGGAGTAATGCGCGAAAGTCGTGTTTTCCTGATCGGTATCAAAGCAGCGCACCGCGCCGGTTTCGTTGAGCACATGCTGTGCCAGCAGCGTGCTGACGAACGACTTGCCGATTCCGCCTTTGCCCTGTAGTACAAAATGAACTGTGTTTTGCATAAAATCCTCATTTCAGAAGTTCGGGAATACCCTTTGGATCGAAATCAAATGTCGGTGGCCGCTGCTGAGGATCAGCAGGAGCCGTTTCGGTATGCTCCGGCGTACTGTCTGCCGCATGGAACCCGGTTTGATCAGGCTGACTCACCGTCGCCGGCGCGTGCCCTGCAATTCGTCGTCTCTTACGGTATCGGTAGAGATAGCTCTTGTAGGTCCGTTCAGTCAGTTCAAAGCCGTTGTCGTTGAGAAGGGCCAAAATCTCCCTATGCGAACTGCCTTCAGCCAGCTTTTGTTCGATGGCTGGGAACAGGCCGAGCAACCGTTTCGACTTGCGGCCAGGTGCAAGGCGCAGTAGGGCCTGTTCGAGGGTTGCCGTACAGGTCATGGTTCCAAACACGCAAGAATGAGCCGGCCGCTCGACGTCAAAGGGACAGCGGACTTGACGACTCTAAAATCAGTAACGC
>CAMDRT010000034.1 GCA_945906815.1 Bordetella parapertussis | reverse complement strand
TGACGGGCGAAATCCCGTCAGTCCGACCCGATCGAGCGCGGCAACCGCTTAAGATAGCGCCATTGAACTCTGTGTTGTTTCATCCCCATGCGGTGCAGTCAGACCTAAAGTTGTAGCGATCTACCACACCCGTAGTTTGACCTGAATGGCCACAGCGCCGTGCATGCGGTTTCCATAATTGGGTACCACAGTGATGTTGGCACCCACGCGTTTTCCCTCGAGCGCGAGCAGCGGTAGCGGCGCCACAAACCAGCCGCCATTGCGCATGTGCGGATAACCATCAAAAGCGCCCGCGATGAAGCCGGCGCTCACGCCTAGGCCCTCTGCCGGTTGCCAGTGCCAGGGCCGCCACTGGTAGGCAAAATAGTGGCTCCTTGCGCGATCGCTGTTGATAAACGTACCCGCCATCAAACCATGATGCTTGGCGATTAACACTTCGACACCCGCGCCTGTATTGTTCGCACGATAATTTTTGCCGGTATCAAAGTGATGCGAATAAAGCCCTGGGTTTATCCACACCTGCGGCGCATAGTCGCCGCTGACGGCGCTGAACGCCTGCGCGGTAAACAATGCGCTGCAGAGGCTCAGTATCCGTCCGCTCATGCGTGGCAGCCTAAGCATGCTGATGATCTGCATGCTGATGATCTTGCCAGAACCTGGGTCATGCATAAAAATAAGCGCTTATCTTAACGAACCGATGGTGCGGGTGCGGATGAAACAGCGCTACCGGGTGGCTGCGTTTGACTGTTGCGTTGCCGGGTTGCGCTGGGTGCATCCAGCGGCACAGAGCGCTTGAGCAACGTCAGTTCGAAGCTTCTGCCGCCGCGCTCCAGCACCACTTGCTGCTGCTTGATCTCAACCAGCGTCACACCATCGCGTACCTGCCCGCCGGCACGCACCCGCAGCGGCGGCGCGCCATCCACACTGAAGAGCGCCACGCCGCTGCCGCGCGGGTCGCTGACGATGCCCTGCAATTGCACGCCTTCGATTTCGCGCGTACCCGCCGCTGGCACCTGTGCAGGCGCGCCAAACATCCGCGCCAAGGCATCACTGGCGCCCGGCGCCTGAGCGGCGTCTAGCGCCGGGCTCGGCGCAACCGCTTTGGAGAATTCAGGTACAGCACTGCTGTTGGCGCTCAAGTGCATGGTCCATAAAACCGCACTGGTCACTGCGCACGCCGCTGCCAGCATGCCGATCGCAGCCAAGGCTGCGCCGCCGTGCTCGCTGCAACGTGCATGTTGAAATGCGGTGGGTGTTACGCTGCGCAATCTGCTCATAAGCACAGTATAACTTGCCGCTGTGACTTGCGAAGCGTCATAATCGTATCCCCCTCACAATCCTATACTCCATGTCCCGTAACCAGAAATTCCGCGGCTTCACGCTGATCGAACTGATGGTGGTGCTGGTGATACTCGGCGTGCTGGCAGCGTTGGTGGTGCCCAGCATTATTGGGCGCACCGACGATGCGCGCATTACCGCAGCGCGCACTGACATCGCGGCGATTGCGCAGGCGCTTAAACTTTATCGGCTGGACAATGGCGCTTATCCCACTGCCGCTCAGGGTCTGGCGGCGCTGACGGTAAAGCCGACAGTGGCGCCCGTGCCATCCAACTGGAAGTCTTACATCGAAAAGTTGCCGAACGATCCGTGGGGCCGCCCCTACGGTTATGCGCAGCCCGGCGTGAAAGGCGAGATGGATGTATTCAGCTACGGCGCGGACGGCAAGCCCGGCGGTGAAGGTGCGGACGCGGACCTGGGGTCGTGGCAGTAGACGCAGCGGCGGCGTCATGAACGCACGCTGCCACAGACGCGCGAGCGGATTCACGCTGGTGGAGCTGCTGGTGGTGCTGGTGGTGCTGGCCGTAACCGCGTCACTGGTGAACTGGAGCGTCGCGGCTGCGCGCGGGCATGGCTTGGAGAGCACCGCTGAACAGTTGGCGGCTAGCCTGGAGCAGGTACGCTGGCAGGCGATCGCGACGGGCCGGCGCATGGCCTGGGAATTGCCGCAAACCAGCAGCGCCGCAGGCAGCACGATGGCGGAGGGGCGCTGGTATGAGCAGACACAGGATGGCATGTGGCAGTTGCGCGTAACGCCTGCCACGGTCGCGCTCGCTGGCGTCGCGCTTACCCTTGCGCAGTCGCATGCCACTGGCGATAGCCCTATGCCTATGCGCCTGGTGCTGGGGCCGGAACCTGCCGGTGTGGCTGTGTGTATTTTGCTGATGCAGGAAGGCAGCACCGTTGCTGTGGCGAGCGACGGTATGGCACCTTTTACGGTGCGGCGCGATGCACGCTGCTGATCACGCAGCGCGCTGTCGCAGGCGTGGTTTTACGCTGATCGAGGTGCTGGTTGCGCTGGCCATAGTTGCGGTCGCCCTCGGCGGCGGCCTGCGTGCGCTGGGGCAATTAACGCAAAGTGCTGAACGCCTGCCGCAAGTGGTGGTTGCGCAGGCCTGTCTCGACAATGCGCTGGTGGCCGTGCGCTTATCGGGCAGACGTCCGGCGGCGGGCGTACAGCGCACTGCCTGCAGCCAGGGCCGGCATACGTTTACGGTGGTACTGCACGTGATGGCCACGCCCAATCCCAGTTTGATGCGCATCGAAGGGCGCGTGCTCGATGCGCACGGGCATGCCACGGTGCACGTGGTCAGCCTCGCCGCAGACGGTTGATGAACTCGCCGCGCGGCTACACCCTGATCGAGTTGCTGATTGCGCTCGCACTGTTCAGCATTATGAGTTTGCTCGCGTGGCGTGCGCTCGATACCGTGCTGCAAAGCCGCGCTGCGGTGGAAACACCGGGGCGCGCCGCACTGCAACTGGCCGCCGCGTGGACGCAATTGGAAAGTGACCTGCAGGCTGCGCGCAGCGCGCAATGGCTTGTGTCTTCAGCAGCCACCCGTGTGGCGGCACCCCATATCGTCGCCAGCGCGCGGCAGCTCACCTTGCTGCGTGCCCCGGCGCAATGCGCGGGATGCTGGGAAGGCGTGGTCTATGACATCGCGCAGCACGACGGCGAGTCGGTGTTGCGGCGGCGTAGCAGCGGGTTGCTTGCCACCAGCGAGGCAGCATTAGCCGCGCTGGTGGCGCTGGCGCAATCTTCCGCCGGCGAGCAGCATGTCTTATTGCGCCGCGCCACCGGCATGCGCATCGCCGCGTGGCGGGAATCGCCGCAGGGTTTGGGCGCGTGGGTGCCACTGGGTGCAGCCAGTGCCAGCCTATTCCAGGCAGCCACAGCGACCCCTGCACCACCTACACCAGGTCCGGGCGGTGAAAAAAATGCGCTTAAAGTGGAATGGCTGTTGGACGCACCGTGGGACGGCTGGGTGTCCAAAGTGGTGTTACTGGAAAACCGCTGGTGAGCACGTGACCCTAGCGCCTAGCGCAAGTCGCAAGTCGCCGCCTATACAGCAGCGCGGCGCCGCGTTGCTGGTGGCGCTGCTGATTGCTGCACTGGTGTCGATTACCCTGACCGGCATGCTGCAACGGCAATCCGCGCTGGCTGGTATCGAGTGGCAATTGCGCGAAACCACGCAAGCGCGGCGCATTTTGTATGGGGCGGAAGACTGGGCACTGCAAATTCTGCGCGAAGATGCGCGCCGCTCGAGCACGGATCACCTGGGCGAGCCGTGGGCGATCCCGCTGCAGGAAGGGCGGCTGGCGGATTTCCTCAAGGCATCCGCAGATAGCGCAGCAGCGTCCATCACAGACCTGGATAGCAGCCGTGTGCAGGACGTATGGCTGTCCGGGCGCATAGTCGATGCGCACGCGCGTTATAACCTGATGCGCCTGGCGCTGGCCGGTGCGGCGCTGACTCAGGAACGCGCCTTGTGGATACGGGTGGCAGCGCAGGCAGGTTTGCCGCTGGCACTGGCACAGGAGATCGCCGCGCGTTTTGCGCCACCTGGTGCTGCGGCAGCAAGCGCGGGCGCGCCGTCATCACAATTCTTGCAGCCGCCGCTGTCGCTGGCCCAGTTAGCCGTGCAAGTGCCGGCCGTGGCGCCGTGGGCCACAGCATTGTCGGCGCTGGTGGTCATTCTGCCGGAAGCCTCTACCATCAATGTGAATACCGCGGAAAAACCTGTGCTGATGGCGCTGATCCGCGGGCTCGATGAGCAGCAGGCGCAGCGCTTGATCGACCTGCGGCGCATAGCGCCGTGGCGCGATCTGAATGCGCTCAACGCCGCGTTCGTCGAAACGCCGCTCACGCTGGATCAAACCCAAGCGGGCGTGGCGTCACGCTACTTCATCGTCAGCGCCCGGGTACGCCTGGGTGCAGGCGGCACGGCGGACGCGCCGCGCGCAAGCGAAGTGAGCATGACCACGACTGTGGAACGCCTGGCGGCAGAAAACCGCATACGCGTCGTACGGCGCGACTTCGGGGCAGCACTACATTAGGTCGCAACAGTGGTGTGCAAACGAGGCATAGGCGAATGAAATGGGCTAAACTTCATGGTGCCTGCCCTACGCTCTGGCAGGTTAGTGTTACGGTTTAAATATGCTAAATTAATTAAATTGTTAAGATTAATTGGTCCGCAATAAAATCTCCTTCAGTTCTATTCCAGCGCAGTGAGTCTGCCCGGCTGACGTCCATGGCGCTTTCTTTATCCTCTGCGATTGCCGCGACATCAGCGTCGTGGATTGCCCTGGCTCCGCATGACGCGGCGCACGGTGTTTGGCGTTTGTGTGAGAGCGCAGACTCTGCCACTGCCAGCCTCGATGGAACGCTCGAGCATATCGCCAGCCGCGTAGATAAGCGGGCTGATATTGTGGTGGTCGTACCGCTAACGCGCTGCATTGTGATGGCGGTTGATCTGCCGCTACTGCAGGGCGTAAAACTGCAGCAGGCGCTGGCCAGTGTGCTCGGTGACAGATTAATTAGCGCCGGTGGCGCGCAACATTACGCCGCCGCCCCCATCGAAGACGGACGCATACGCGAAGCAGCGGCGTGTGATGCGGCATGGTTTAAGCAATGCGCAGAGGCTCTAGCGGCACAGGGTCTGCGCGTTGCTCAGTGGGTTCCCGAAGCGTGTCTGCTTGCCCCAGGTGCCGCATGGTGGGGCCAACTGCAGACAGAACAGCCGCCGGCATGGTTGATACGCGCGACAAATGGCGAAGCCGTGCGCGTTGCCGCGCCCTTGCTCGAGGCCGTAGCCGTGTCCACGGATGATGCGGCGCGCGCGGCCTGGCAGTGGTTCGCCGACCCAGCGTGTGACCCGCCGCCTGCGCCGGCTGCCGCTCCCCACGGCAGTATCCCTGCACTGGGTGCCGCCGCATTGCTGCGAGGTGCGGCAAGCAGCGCATGGGATTTGCGCCAGTTTGCATTCGCAGTACCGGACGGCGCAGCACGATTTATGACTGGGTTTACGAGCCGTGCGCGCCAGCGCAGTGGGCGATTCGCGCTGGGCGCGCTGCTCGCCGTAGCGGTCGTGAATGTGCTGGGGCTTAATCTCTACGCCCTGAAGCAACAGCGCGAGATCGATGCCCGTCACGCCGAAATGGAGCGCATCGTTGCGCAAGCGTTGCCGGGCGTACCCCGTGTGCTCGAACCCGCAGTGCAACTGGCAGCGGCTTGGCAGCGTACGCGGGGCGGCACCAGTGATGCAGGCGCAGGACTGCTGCTGGGACTTTTTGCGCTGACCGGCGATGCGCAAGCGCTGACAGCACTCGAGGTTAGCGAGCGCAGCCTGCGCGCCACTTATGCTGCGGGCGCGGCGCTGGAACGTAGTGGGACGGCCTGCCACAGTGCAGCGCTGGGCGCAGCGTTGCAGCGTGCGGGCGTGCGTTGCAGCCGTGACGGTGAGCGCTTGATGCTGGATTTCGCACGCGAGCCGCTCGTGGCACCCACGAAAGGATAAGAGTCACTCATGCTGCTGCAACGCTGGAAGGTAGCCACTGCACGCGAGCGTTTGTTGCTGATGGTGATGGCCGTGGTGGTGGGTTGCGCGGTGCTGATTGCGGCGCTGGTGCGCCCCGCGTGGCGCGTGGTGCAATCCGCGCCGCCAACCCTGAGCGCGCTGGAGGAGAAAGTGCTGACCATGCGTGCGCAGGCAGCACAACTGCGTGTGGCGCCGGCAGCAACGCCGGTGGCTGCCGCTGCGCCCGCGTCGGCCGAGCGGGAATTGGCAGGTGCGGGCGCCAGCATTAGCGAAGTGCGCGATGCCGGGCGCGCCACCACCACCGTCAACCTCAAAACCGTCGACAGTACGCGGTTTGCGGCATGGCTGGCGAAGCGCGAAGTACAGGAACGAATACAGCAGCTAAACCTCATTCGTGATCCCGTCAGCGGGCGCGTCACGGGTAGCGTGGTTTTGCGTACGCCTTAATGACGACGAGACGCCGATGAGGCGCTGGTATTTCAGCGTGAGCGCACTAATGCTTTTCGCATTGGCGTCGGCTGCCATCGTTTACGCGATTCCCGCGGTGTGGGTGGCACAGCGCCTTGCCAGTGCGACGGGCGGGCGCGTCATGCTGGCGCATGTGCGCGGCTTGTGGCATCGCGGCAGCGGCATGCTGGTGTTGTCCAGTGGCGCGGGCGGGGCCGATGCGGTGCATTGGGCGCAACGCATCCACTGGGATGTGGCACCGCGCGGGCCACTGCTGTGGGCACTGCGTATCACGTGGCCGCAGGTGGGCCCGCCCTTGGCCATCACGCTCGGCGTGGGTTTGTCCGGCTGGTCGGCACAGGTTGCGCCGTGGCAGGGCGTGATACCGCTCAGCGCGCTGGCAGGCCTGGGAGCGCCCTTTAATACACTGGCACTGGAGGGCGAGGCGCAAATCAGCGTTACCGCGTTGCAGTTTTCTCCGGCGCTCCCGGTGAGCGCAGCACAGCAAGCGAATATGGAAATCCACATCGCGCAACTGCGCTCAGCGTTGGCGCAAGGGGTGGTGCTGGGGGACTATAGACTGCTGGGCAAGGCGAGTAGGGAAGGTGGCACGTTTGAGTTACGCACTGTACAGGGCGCGTTGATGCTGGAGGGCGCAGGCCACTGCCGCAGCTCTGAGCAATGGGGGCGCTTGCAGTGCGGTTTTGAAGGCACGGCACGCGCGGCACTGCACGATGACGCGTTACTTGGTAATCTCTTAGGCTTGCTCGGTAAACGGCAAAGCCCAAACAGCAGCAAAAACCCCGTCACGGAGCTTCGATGGTAGTTACTGTTCAACCCTTTCAGCCCCCTACATCCCGCGACATAGGGATGCGCGTGGGGGGGCTAGCCCGCGTGGTCAGGCTGCTGCTGCTGTGGGCTGCAACTACTGCAGGCGCGCTGCAGGCGCAGGACGTTACGCTCAATCTGGTGAACGTGGACCTCGAAGCGGCAGTGCGTACTATTGCCCAGGCGACCGGCCGCGAAGTGGTGGTAGACCCGCGCGTCAAAGGTACCGTCACGCTGCAATTTGAACGTCCGCTAAGCCGCGCGCGTGCGTGGGAGGCGATCCGCGCGCAACTACGTTTGGCCGGCTACTCGATGCTCGAAGTGGGCGGCGTGTGGCGCGTGATTCCCGAAAGCGAAGCCAAGCTGCAGGGCGGCCCGGTCGGTTCGAATGACGCGGTTGCGGGCGGTGCCGATCAGATCGTTACCCAGGTGTTCCGCCTGCAGCACGAGCAAGCCGCCAATCTGCTGAACGTGGTGCGCCCGCTGGTAACGCCGAACAACGTGGTTACGGTTACGCCGGGAAGCAACTCGCTGGTGGTCACCGACTATGCCGAGAACATGCGGCGCATCAGCCGCCTGCTCGCCGTTCTTGACGCACCGCCGGCAGGTGAAATCGAAATCATTGCGCTCAAGCACGCGACCGCCGCGGACCTGGCAAGCCTGGTGTTGCGTTTGCTGGAGCAGACGGTCACGCCCGGCGGCAACGCGGCTGGAGGCAGCGCCGGCGGACTGAGCATCGCCGCTGAATCGCGCTCCAATAGTCTGATCGTGCGCACCACGGGCGGTGTGCGGCTGGCGTCAGTGCGCGATCTGGTGGCCAAGCTTGATCAGCCAACTGCAGGCAGTGGCAACATCCATGTGGTGTACCTCAAGAATGCAGATGCGAGCAAACTCGCGCAGACGCTGCGCTCGGCATACGCGGGCGGTGCTGATGTGGCGGCGGCACCCGCAGTAGCGCCGCCGGTGCCGGTGGGCAGCAGTGCACCGCTGCGCGCACCCGCGTCCAGCGGCGTTAGCACGGGCACGGCGGCGAGCAGTGGCGGCATTACCATTCAAGCGGAACCGGCGACCAACGCCTTGCTCATTTTTGCACCGGAGCCGGTGTACCGCCAGTTGCGCCAGGTGATCGACAAGCTCGACGCGCGACGCGCACAAGTCTACGTGGAGTCGCTGATCGTAGAGGTCAGCGCCGATCGTACCGAAGAATTGGGCATTCAATGGCAATCCCTGCTCGGTAAAAGCGGGGCGCAGAACATCGGCCTCGCAGGCACCAATTTCAGCAGTGGCGGCAACAACGTGCTGGGCCTTGCCAACAGCCTCATCAGTAGTGGCACACCGGCGCCGCCCGGCGCTGGTTTTAATCTGGGATTGATTCATAAATTCAGTGGCGTTTATTCGCTCGGCCTGCTGGCGCGGTTTTTCGAGCAAAGCGGCGGCGCAAACATACTGTCAACGCCTAACCTGCTGACGCTGGACAACGAAGAAGCGCGCATCATCATCGGACAAAACGTGCCTTTTCTCACCGGACAATACGCGCAAACCGGCAGCGCGGCATCGGTCACGCCGTTTCAAACCATCGAACGCCGTGATGTCGGATTAACGCTGCGCGTGAAGCCGCAAATTTCCGAGGGCGGAACCATCAAACTCAGCGTGTTTCAGGAAAGCTCTAGCGTGGCCGATAGCTCCGCCTCGGGCCCGACCACCAACAAGCGCTCGATTGAATCCACGGTGCTGGTGGAAGACGGACAGACCATTGCCCTGGGCGGGTTACTGCAAGACAGCAACAATGCCATCGAAGAACGCGTGCCCGGATTGGGCAGCCTGCCGGGTGTGGGACAATTATTTCGCTACGATACCCGGCGCCGCCAGAAAACCAATCTGATGGTGTTCCTGCGCCCGGTGGTATTGCGCACACCCGAAGCGGCAGATTCCTTGACGCAGGACCGCTACCGCACCATCCGTGAACTGCAAATCGCGCCGGATGCCCCCCCCCGCGGCGGTGCGATGCTTCCTGCAACACCCGCCCATCCGGGGCAGCCGCTGTTTCCAACGGCGCCGGGCAAGTAGCGCACAGCAGCACCAGGACAAAAATTTACCATGGCGCTGCCGCTCCAGTTTTGCCGACAGCATGGCCTCGCTGCCACCAGCAGCGGCAGCGGCTTGCATCTGCTGCTGTCGCCGCGCACCGCTAGCGCAGCGATTGCGGAGGTCGCACGTTATCACCCGATCGCTGCCATCACGCGCGTACCGCTGGAGGCCGTCGAGCGCGAACTCACACTGCAATTTTCGCAGGGTGCGCATACTGCCGCCGCTGTGGTCACTGAAGTGGAAGGCGAAGCGGATTTGCAGCGCCTCATGCAAGGTCTGCCCGCGGTGGCCGATTTGCTGGATGGCGCCCATGATGCGCCGATCATACGCATGCTTAATGCGCTGATCACGCAGGCCGCGCGTGACGGCGCATCGGATATCCACATCGAACCCTATGTCGATACCTCGGCGGTGCGTTTTCGCGTCGACGGCACTTTGCGCGATGTGGTGCGCCCGCACAAAGGCCTGCATGCGGCGCTGGTGTCGCGCGTGAAGATCCTTGCCGAACTGGATATAGCCGAAAAGCGTCTGCCGCAGGACGGACGCATCGGCCTGCGTTTGGGCGGGCGCGGCCTCGATGTGCGGGTATCGACGATACCCTGCGCCTATGGTGAGCGCGTGGTGCTGCGCCTGCTGGACAAAGGGCAGGGGCGCCCGGGCATGAAAGCATTGGGCATGGCGGATGACACGCTAGCCACCTTTCGCCGCCTGGTAACCACCGCCAACGGTATCGTGCTGGTCACCGGCCCCACCGGGTCGGGCAAAACCACCACGCTGTATGCCGCGTTGCAGGAAATCGACACCGCAAAACTCAATGTGCTGACGGTGGAAGATCCGGTGGAGTATGAGCTGCCGGGGATCGGCCAAACGCAGGTGAATCCGCGCATCGAGCTGACGTTTGCGCGCGCCTTGCGTTCGTTATTGCGGCAGGATCCCGACGTGGTGATGATCGGCGAGATCCGCGACATCGAAACCGCGCAGATCGCAATTCAAGCCTCGCTCACCGGGCATCTGGTACTGGCGACCCTGCACACCAATGACGCACCGGCTGCGGTGACGCGGCTGATGGATATGGGCATCGAACCTTTCCTGCTCGCATCCTCCCTGCGCGGTGTGTTGGCGCAACGCCTGGTGCGGTGCCTATGTACTGCCTGCCGGATTTCGGGTGGCGACGGCATGTGGCAGTCCGCCGGTTGCGATGCCTGCGGCATGACGGGTTTTGCCGGGCGCAGCGGCGTCTTCGAATTACTGGAAGTCGATGCGGCCTGCCGTGCCGCCATCCACCAGCGTGAAGCCGAGGCCCTGCTGCGCGCCCGCGCCGAGGCGCAGGGCATGCGTACATTGCAGCGTGATGGCCTACGCCTGCTGCCGGCAGGCGTCACCTCGGCGGAGGAACTGGCCTTTGCCACGCGCAGCGAATAACCGCCAAGCACAAGCTGCATGAGTGCTTTTCGCTACACCGCTGTGGACGCCGCCGGCCGCGAAAAAAGCGGAGAAATGGATGCCGATACAGAGCGCGCCGCACGCGCGCAGTTGCGTGACGCGGGGCTGATTCCCCTCACGCTCGATGCAGTCAGCGTCAAACCTGCTCGTGGCGCCCGCCGCCGCTTGCTGTCGCAAACGCAGTTGGTTGATTTTACGCGACAGTTAACGAGCCTGATGGCAGCCGGCCTGCCACTGGAGCGCGCGCTGGCGAGTCAGGCCGCTGAAGTGGAAAGCAAGCAGCTAAAAACCCTGCTGGATGCGCTGCGCACAGGCGTTGCGGGCGGGCAAAGTTTTGCCGGCACTCTGGCTGCCTACCCTCAGGATTTCGAGGATATCTACCGCGCCATGATCGCGGCCGGCGAAAGCTCGGGCAGCATGGCGCTGGTGTTGCAACGCCTCGCCCTGTGGCTTGAAGCGCGGCAGGCCTTGCGCGCGAAACTCACCCAGGCCTGCATCTACCCGGCGATAGTGGTGGCGGTGGCGCTGCTGGTTGTAGGCGCGCTGCTCATCTATGTGGTGCCGCAGGTGGTGGGTGTGTTTGCAAGTGCGCGGCAAAAGCTGCCGCCGCTCACCACCATCACGCTGGCTGTCAGCCATTTTTTGCGTGCCTACTGGCTGCCCATCGCGGGCGCAGGCATCGTCGGTGCGTGGCTCGCACTATTCGCCCTGCGCCAGCCGCTGCTGCGTCGCAGCTTCGATCAGTGGGTGCTGGGCGTGCCGATCATCGGGCGCCTGGTGCGTGACACCAATGCCGCGCGCTTTGGCGCCACCCTGGGCGTGCTGGCGGGGGCGGGCGTCCCGATACTCACGGCGCTGCAAGCTGCTGCGCAAACGCTCGGCAATCTGGCCCTGCGTGGCGATGCAGAACGCGCGCACAGCGGCGTGCGCGAAGGTGGCGGCGTGGCTCGCAGCCTGGGCGCAAGCGGGCGTTTTCCGCCATCGCTGATAACCTTTATCGCCTTGGGTGAACAAACCGGTGACATGGCCGACATGGCCGAGCGCGCGGCCGCACGCCTGGCGGCCAGCGTCGAGCGCCGCACTCTGTGGCTGGTAAGCCTGCTCGAACCAGCGCTGATACTGGCGATGGGGGTGATGGTGCTGCTGATTGTATTGGCGGTGCTGCTGCCGATTATTCAGCTCAATACTCTGGTGCGCTGAACCTGGAAAAAGCTCAGCCACAGAGGGCACCGAGGAACACAGAGAAAACTAGTGCTTGTCACAGGTTGTGGCACTCGTGCAATGCGCATCCCGCAACGGCGAACTTCAAGACCATTAACCACGGAAAACGCGGAACCCACAGAAAAATTTCGCGCACTTGTTTTTTCCGCGTATTCCGTGTGTTCCGTGGTAAATCGCCCTTAAGAGAGCACCATTGAACTCTGTGTTCTCTGTGCCTAAATGCTTTTTCTAGGGTTATAGCGCCGCCACGGATGCGTCAGCGGGTGTTGTGATTTCAAACGCGCTGGCGAGCAGGCTCATCATCACGATATAGCCCAGCAGCGCTGCGATTTGCACGGTCGCCGGGATGCCGAATCGTTCGATTGCGGCAGCATAGGTTTTTTCACTCACATGGTGATTGCCGCGCAGCAGTTGATGGCAAAAGTCAATCACCACGCGCTGTTCCGCAGCGGCGCTGGTGAGCGGTTTACCCTGTTCCAGCGCGTCCATCAAGCCAGCGGCTATGCCGCTGGCACGCGCATCATTCACTGCGGCGTGCCAGGCGTAGTCGCAATCGAGCTCGCGCGCGGCGATCAGCCAGGTCAACATTTTCACCGCGTGCGGCAATGCCGTTTCATACAGGAAGTAGGTGCCGATGTTGGCGACGCGTTCCGCGGCATCGGGGGCGTGCAGCAGCACTTGAAAAGCCGGGGATATCACGCCGCGCGTGCGCATGATGCGATCGAGAAAATGCTGATGTTCGGGCGCGACATCGTGGTGTGTGACGAGGGGCTGCACCCGCGGCGTTGTACTGTGTGAGCCATTGAGGGCGGGTAAATCGCTGTGCGCACCCGTATCGACCCACGCCGCAGCGGTGACAGGCAGCGGCGTAAACGGCTTACGCATAGCCACTTGTTCGGCGCTGATGCTGATTTCAAATGCGTTCAGCGGCAGTGCGATCATCGTGAAATAACCCAGCGTCACCACCAGTTCAACTACGCCTTGCACGCCAAAATGCTGTTTCGCTGCGGCAAAAGTGCTGTCGCTGACGCGATGATTGCCGGATATCAGTTGCGTGCAAAAATCCGTGACCAGCGCCTCTTCGGCACTCAGGCTCGCCGGCGATCTGCCTTCGCGTATGGCATCTACCGTGTCCTGCGGCACGCCGGCTTCTAGCGCCCAATTCACCCACGCCGCCCATTCATAGGGCGCATCCAGTGCGCGCGATCCGATCAGTGACAGGTAGGCGCGCACACGTAGTGAAACTATGGATTCGTCGGCCTGTCCGCGCGCATGAAAGTAATGTCCGAGATGCGCATAACGCGCCGCCAGATCAGGACTGCTGTTCATCAGCACGATGAACGGACCGCTGATGGCACGCCGGCGGATGGCTTTTACGGCATCGTGAAAGCGGCGCTGATGCGCAGGCAGCGCATCGCGCGGGAGGGTGGAGAGCCGGCCCAATTAACTGGCGAGCGCTAGGTCCTTGCGCAGCGGTGCACCCTGTTTTTCCATCACCGATTGCAGCACTTCGTAATAGTGCCAGCCATTGATGCGCGTGCGGCCCAGAAATATCGTCGGTGTATTGGTGATGCCAATGCGGTGCGCCTGCTTGACCGCATCCAGCGCGCGTTCGGCGTACTGGCGTTCATCGAGCGCCACCTGCAATTCGGCGGCATCGAGTCCCACCCGCTCGGCGGCGGCCATCAACGTTTCGGTGTCGCCGATATCGCCGCCTTCACTCCACATCAAATCGTACACTGCGGTTTTGAACGCAAAGTCGAGGCCGTAATCGCTGGCGAATTCGAGCGCCTCGAAGGCGCGAAAACTGTATTGCCGCCGTTCGGGACTACGCATAGTCGGGTACTGCTCCGGCGCCATTTCCTTGATCCATGCATCGCGTCGCGCAGCACGCGCGAAGGCCTCCGGCGTTTGTTCGCGCGGGCAGCCTTCAGGCGGTGTATCGGGATGCAGCCAGTGCGGCCGCCACAGCGGCTGCACATCATATTCGCGGGCGAGGCGATCCACTTGCGCAACGGCCAGATAGCTGTAAGGGCAGACGAAGTCCGCAAATACCGCAACTCGAAAAGGTGCTACAGCTTGCGTTTGCTGACTGGTGGTCATGATCGCCTCCGGTTGTTTACGGGTTGCCTGCTGTGCGGGTTCAGTACTGCGCTGGAATTATCCACGCGTGGCGGCTATGCCGTCAAATAGCTCTGGCCATTGCTGCGGACGCCTCTACCGCCAGTGCGTCGCCGGCGATGCCGCCTTCCAGTGCGTCTTTGTCAAACGTCAAAAAGGCGATGGTCGCGCCGTTGGCGCCGGTAATCAGCGGGGCGACGGTGTGGGTGTCGCGCACATAGCGAAACCCCGGCGGGCCGATTTCCTGCCCTTCCATAACAACGGAACCGTCGAGCACTACTTCGTAGCGCCCGAATTCAGGCGCGGGCATGCCCAGTGCCGCGTGCGCGGGCGCGCGGGTGATCACCGCCGCGGGCCCAAGATCGGGCGGTATTAAAAACTGGTACGCCGCTTCATTCATGCCGGGCAGCGGCCGCCATGGCGCATCGGCGGCGAGCGCAGCGTAGAGGCGGCCCTGCAAATTAATCTGCCGCCGCGCATCGAGATTGCTCATCGAGATGATGCCACCGGCCCGCGGGTGCAGCACCAGCATGTCGTGCTGTTGGGACACGGCAAACGGCCCGTACGGCATTTTGTGATCGGTGTAATGTATAGACAGCGCTTCGAGATGCTTGACCCCACGCGGAAAATCCATGGCACCGGAGAGCAGCAGTTGAAACTGCGAGGTGAGATGCATATGCGCATACACCGACGGGCAATCGTCAAAGCGAAATCGCATCGCCTCGGGCCCGCCATCCTCGCCGGATAGCAGCACCTGGCAGGCAAACGCAATGCCCTCGGAGACGCTGCGTTTCCATGGGGCATGGGCCGAATCCACGATGTAACTGACTTGCATAGCTAACGGCTTTCCGTTGGAACAGGGGCTGGAACGGACATTGTATGCAACATTCTCGCTATGCGGAAGGCGGGATACCTTGCACTTCTCCCACCTGCGAATGCTCAAATGTCCGCAACTCCTCCGCGGTATTGATATTGCTAAACGCTGCGGCTTCATCATCAAACGCCACTTCGGCCACCTTCAGCGCCGCATACCAGGCATCGATCTTGCGGCCGCCAGCGGCAAGAAACGCCGTCAATCCCGGCAGCACCGACTTGCGGCACAGGCAGAACACCGGATGCGGCTGATCGCCGGTGCGCGCCACAGCGAGATCGGCTTGCTGCGCGCTGAGTGCTGCGTACAGGCGCGCGATCAAATCCAGCGGTAGAAAAGGGGAGTCGCAGGGCACAGTGGCGATCAGCTCATAGGCGGCAGAGGACAGCCCACGATGCAGACCGGCGAGCGGGCCGGCAAAGCCGCCGATTTCGTCCGGCACGACGGGATGACCGAATTGGGCATAGGTGTCGAGATTCCGGTTGGCATTGATCAGCACTTCGTCGACCTGCGGCGTGTAGCGCTCCAGCACCCATTGCACCATCGGTTTGCCGCGCAGCAACTGCAGTCCTTTGTCGGTGCTGCCCATGCGCCGGCCCTGACCACCGGCGAGGATGAGGCCGCTTATGCGTAAGGCGCCCGGCGTGAGGCGTGAGGCAGTCATGTGGTTACGTGAGCATGGTTGGCGTCACGGACTTCACGAAGCGTTGTTTGCCTGTAAACAACAAATAATGCTTGTTCACCGCGCGCCCGATCATGGTGATGCCGGTCTTGATGGCGATGTCATGGCCCATTTGGGTTAGACCCGAGCGCGACACCAGGAACGGTATGTGCATCAGCGCGGCCTTGATCACCATTTCCGAGGTGAGCCGCCCGGTGGTGTAAAAAATCTTGTCGCTGCCGTCGATGCCATCGAGCCACATGGTGCCGGCGATGGCGTCCACCGCGTTGTGGCGGCCCACGTCTTCGACAAACATCAGAATCTCGCCCCGGCTATCGGCCAGCGCGCAGCCGTGTACCGCACCGGCGCTTTTGTAAATGGTTTCATGGCGGCGCACGGCATCGAGCAGGGCGTACAGCGTGTGCTCGCTGAGCGTGACATCGTTGCGTAGCTGGATAGCGTCGATTTCTTCCATCAGGTTGCCGAACATCGTGCCCTGGCCGCACCCCGTGGTGACGGTGCGTGTTTGCATTTTTTGATCGAGGTTTTGCAGGGCCGTGCGCGTGGTGATGACGGCGGCGTTGGTTTCCCAATCCACCTGCACTTCGGCGATGTCGTCGATAGCGTCCACCAGCCGCTGATTGCGCAAATAGCCGAGCGCGAGCGCTTCCGGCGCTTGACCCAGCGTCATCAGGGTGACGATTTCGCGCTTGTCGATGTAGAGCGTGAGCGGATGTTCTCCGGCAATCGGCGTGGGCACGCACTCGCCGCGTTCATTGATGGCCTCGACCTCGGTGGTGAGGGGAAGGGTGGCGTGGGTGATCTTAGGCATTGAAGTTCAGGACTTAGGACCCAGGACTTAGGGATCAGGACTCAGGACTTAGTCCTCAGGACTTAGTCCTCAGTCCTCAGAACTGAGTCCTGCACTCATCCGCCTATGTACGACATTTCGATCTTTTCCAGCTTCACCGTTTTCTCAGAACGAAGCTCCGAGTAGCGGTCAGCCCGTTTATGCCAGACGCCGCTGATCGCGGTGTAAAGCGCTTCATCGCTCGCGCCGCCGCGCAGCAGCGCGCGCAGATCGTGACCGCTGGTGGCAAACAGGCAGGTGTAGAGCTTGCCCTCGGTCGATATGCGTGCGCGCGTGCAGTCGCGGCAGAAAGCCTGCGTGACAGAGGCGATCACACCTATTTCGCCACCGCCATCCTTGTAGCGCCAGCGTGCGGCGACTTCGCCGGTGTAATTGGGGTCCGCCGCTTCCAGCGGCATTTCTTTGCTGATGGTATCGACAATTTCGCGCGCGCTGACCACATCGTCCATGCGCCAGCCGTTGGTGTGCCCGACGTCCATGAATTCGATGAAACGCAGGATGTGACCCTGCTGCTTGAAGTAGCGCGCCATCGGCACGATGCTGTGTTCGTTGACGCCGCGTTTGACCACCATATTGATTTTGATGGGCGCGAGACCCGCTGCGGCAGCGGCGTCTATGCCTTCGAGCACTTTGGCTACTGGGAAATCCACGTCATTCATGCCCATGAACACAGCGTCGTCGAGCGAATCAAGGCTCACGGTGATGCGCTGTAATCCGGCGGCTTTTAATGCGCGTGCTTTTTTTGCCAGCGACGAGCCGTTGGTGGTCAGCGTCAGATCCAGCCCCGGAATTTCGGCCAGCATCGCAATCAACTGTTCGATGTTGCGGCGGATCAGCGGCTCGCCGCCGGTGAGACGGATTTTTTCGACGCCGTGCCGGGTGAACGCGCGCGCGAGGCGGGTGATTTCTTCAAAACTCAGTAGCGCGCTGCGCTCAAGGAACTGGTAATCCTTGCCGAACACTTCTTTCGGCATGCAATAGGTGCAGCGGAAATTGCAGCGATCGGTGATCGATATGCGCAGATCACGCAACGGGCGGCCGAGGCGGTCGCGCGTGGCGGTGTTCAAAGCGGTAACTGATGTAGCGTTCATGGCCGGGCTGCAAACAAGAACTGCTGATTATGCGGTGAAAGCGTAGCGAGTGCAACTAAACTATTGTTTTGATTCAATAACTTTCGCGCAGAGTAGAATTCTGAAATCAATTCACCTGGGCATTGACATCGCGTACTACCTTGCCCCATTTGGCGAATTCGAGCTTGAGATATGCGCCGAATGCCGCGGGATCGGTCGCCGCCACATAACTTCCCGCACGCTCGTAAGCGGATTTGACGTCCGCCTGCTGCAGCAGTGTGGTTACGTCGCGATGAATGCGCTTTATCGCTACCTCCGGCGTGCCGCGCGGCGCAAGCAGGCCGACCCACAACAGCGCATCGTAGCCGGGCAGGGTTTCAGCGATACTGGGCACATCCGGCAGTTCCGGCGAACGTTTGGCGCTGGTCACGGCGATGATGCGCACTTGCCCGGCCTTGTGATTGTTGATGATGCTTGAGATACCCACGCAACTGACGGCGATCTGCCCGCCCAATAAATCCGCGCGCACCTGGCCGCTGCCCTTGTAGGGGATGTGAACCATGTCGATTTTTGCCATAGACACGAACATCGCCTGGAACAGATGTTGCGCGCCGCCATTGCCGGACGACGCGTAGTTGATCTTCCCCGGCTGCTTTTGCGCCAACGCGATCAGCTCCTTGATGCTATGCACGCCCAGCGAAGGGTGTACCGTCAGTGCGTACGGCTGGCTGGCGATTTGCATAATCGGTGCGAAATCCTTAATCGCATCGAACGCCACTTTTTTGTACAGGTTGGGGGCGATGACGTGAGGCGTGCCGGTGGCCAGCAGCGTATAACCGTCGGCGATGGCAGTGGCGGCGAGCTCCGTGCCGATCAAGCCGCCGGCGCCCGCCCGGTTGTCGATGACCACCTGTTGCTTTAACAGCTCGGGTAGCCTGTTGGCCACAATCCGCACCACAACATCAGCCGCGCCGCCCGCGGCGAAGGGCAGAATCATGCGCACCGGCTTGTTGGGATAAGGCTGGGCGAGAGCGACGGGCGCGCTCAGCAGCAACCCTCCGGCCAGCCAGGGCACTGCGGTAAGAAAGCTGCGTTGCATGCTGTCTCCTTAGCTACATCAGAATGCGGCCGCCGTTGATATCCAGCGACACACCGTTCAAATAAGAGGCGCTATCGGAAGCCAAAAACACCATCGCATTGGCGTGATCTTCGGGGTCGGGCAGGCGCCGCAGCGGTATCTGCGCAGCGATGGCTTCGATATTGGCTTCGCTGCGCAGCGCGCGCACGCGTGGCGTCAAGGTGGTGATCGGTGCAATCGAGTTGGAGGTAATGCCCGCAGGCCCCAGTTCAATCGCCAGAAAGCGCGTGAGCTGGATCACGCCGGCCTTGGACGCGGCATAGGCGGGCGAGGTGGAGCCAAACAGGGTGCGACCGGAAATCGACGATACATTGATGATGCGCCCGGCTCTGGATTTCTTGAGATAGGGAATGGCATATTTGCAGGTCAGAAAGGTGCCGCGCATATTGAGCGCCACCGTGCGCTCCCAGTCGTCGAGCGGCAATTCTTCCACGCCGGTGAGCTTGCCATATCCGCCGGCGCTGTTCACCAGGATGTCGATGCCGCCGAACTCCAGGGCGACGCGCGCGAGGGCGTCGATCACGGATTTCTCCTCTGTGACATCGGTGCGTATCGCGATCGCGCGCGTGCCGTTGCCTTTGATTTCGTTCGCCAGCTTTTGCGCGTCAAATTCGTCGATATCGAGCAGCGCCACTAGCGCATGTTGTTGTGCAAACGCGCGCACGGTCGATGCGCCTATGCCTTGCGCCGCGCCGGTGATGACGGCGATGCGGCCTTTGAGTTCGGGGTAAATAGCCATATGATTTAAGTATTTGTTTTTGAAGAAGTATTGTTCAGCCAGAGAAAAAGGGGAAGCTGCTTTCTGGCGTGCCATCTTACACGAAGCTGAAATCCGCAACTGCGCGCTGATCCGCGCTAATTCAAGCGCATTCCTGATTCGCGCACGATTTTTGCGGTTTTCTCCATTTCGGATTTGATGCGCGCGGCAAAGTCCTCGGGCGTGCCGCTCATCGCTTCCATGCCTTGCAGCGTTAGCGCGTCCTGCACCTCGCGCCGCTGCACAATTTTTACGGTCTCGGCGTTAAGGCGCATCACGATGTCGCGGGGCAGGGCGAGTGGCCCCAGCAGGCCGAGAAAAAACGACGCTTCGAAACCCGGCAGTCCGGATTCGGCAACCGTCGGTACTTCAGGCATGGCTGCGATGCGCTTTGCTCCGCTGACAGCAAGCGCACGCAGGCGGCCCGACCTGACATGCGGCATGGAGCCCAGCGGATTGCCAAACACCAGCGACACCTGGCCCGCCATCACTTCGGTGGCGGCGGGTCCTGCGCCTTTGTAGGGGATGTGCACAAAATCAATGTTCGCCGCGGAGCGGAACATTTCCAGCACCAGATGTCCTGCCGAGCCATTACCCGCCGACGCGAAGTTAAGCTGGCCGGGTCGCGCTTTGGCGAACTGGATCAGCTCGCGCACGTTCTTCACTGGCAGGGATGGGTGCGAGGTCAGCAGTGCCGCGTATTCGCCGATCAGGGCGATCGGCGTGAAATCGCGCTGAAAGTTAAGTTGCTTGTGCGTGAGCGTGACCACGATCAAACCCGATCCCGCCACGATCAGGGTATAGCCGTCGGGCGCCGCGCGCGCGGCATATTCACCGCCCGCCAAGCCGCCGCCGCCGGTGCGGTTTTCGATCACCACGGATTGACCGAAGCTTTCCGTCAGATATTTGCCGAGGTAGCGCGCCAGCGCGTCATTGCCGCCCCCCGGCGCCAGCGGCACCACCATGCGTATGGGTTTGTGCGGATAAGCCTGCCCCATAGCGGAACCGGTGCATACGGCAAGAATGAGCGGCAATACCTTCACGGCGTGTCCTGTACGCTTATAAGCACGCATCTTACACTGGCTGTTGTGTTGCACATGGCTATGGCTTGGGGTGGGTTTGATCGAACCCAAAGTGCCATTACACAGCACCATGGAAGTTAGCCGCAAGTCCTTCGCTCTGTGATGAGTCGGGTTGGCTTAGTGGTTCGCACTAAAAGTTATTCACTATGTGGATTTCTTGCATCGGTATGCTCAGACACTTTCCACCCTGCCACACCGCGCGTAGAATGGGTTCATTGCATGCCCCGATAAAAGGAGTTTCACATGCCCTTAATCGCATCGTATGAAGATGTAAAAGCCACTAAAACAACACGTAATCCACCTGGCGGCGGCACTGCTTGGCGCACCGGTTTTATTACGCCGCCCCAAGGCGTGGTGGATCATCCGGTGGCGTTTCTCGCCGAGGGCACTCCGCATCGTGTAATCCATCCGCATTTTCACGAAGTCGATCAGTTTCAGGTGATCGTCAGCGGTGGCGGAGTCATTGGCAAGCATCCGCTGTCGCTGAACGCGGTGCATTTCTCCCGCGCGCATACGCCTTATGGGCCGTTAACCGGCGCCGATCAGGGTGTGGGGTTTTTAACGCTGCGCGCGCACTGGGACCCGGGTGCGCAATATATACCCGCGGCCAAAGAAAAACTGGTGGCGGTGCGAGATCGCAAACCGTGGCAGGTTACCGAAGCGCCCCGGTTCGAAGGCAATGCGGACGTCAACATTCATACCTTCAGCGACATCAAAGATGAGCGCGGCCTTGCGGCGTATTCACTGAAACTCGCGCCTGGTGCCGAAACCGCAGGCCCTGATGCGTCGAACGGCAACGGCCAGTACATCATTGTCACCCAAGGTAGCCTGCACTATCAAGGCAAGGAATACAAAGCGATCTCCATTGGCTTCACCAAGCCTGACGAAGGTTACTTCCCCATCGTTGCCGGCCCGGAAGGTGTAGAAGCGCTGGTGCTGAATTTCCCGCGTCTTGAAATGGCCAGGGCGATAGTGCCGCAAGCATCCCAGTCCAAGGAATTCCGCGTATGGCAGTGTCTGCTGTGCTCGTTTTCATACGACGAAGCGCTCGGCATGCCGCACGATGGCATCGCCGCGGGCACACGCTGGGAAGATGTACCAGAGTCGTGGTTCTGCCCGGATTGCGGCACCGGCAAAGGGGATTTTGAGATGGCAGTGGTGGCTTAATCATTTTCCGAGTGAATAAAAAAAGCCGCGCTTGCGGCTTTTTTTACGCGCGCAACGATTTCATGCCTGGATTAATTTCTGTAATGTTTAGCTTTCACTACTATGAGTCCGTTCATTTCGGCGAGGCGTAAGGATCGATCATGACTATGCGGTTGCTGCTGCTGGGCTTGCTGTGGAGCGTGTCTATCGCTGGTCATGCGCAGATGCAAACGCTGGCGACCGCGCTCAACGAACAAATCCTCATGCTGCGTATTGGTAGCGGTTGGGGCGCCGTTGAACTTGAAACCACCCTCTTTAAACCCAACGGTGATGGGCCGTTTCCGTTGGCGGTTATCAATCACGGCAAAGCCAGTGGGAATCCACTGTTTCAAGCGCGGGCGCGTTATCTGGTGGCAGCGGAACAGTTCGTGGCACGCGGTTACATGGTTGTGGCACCCATGCGTCGCGGATTTTCCAAGTCAGGTGGTGGTTACGTCCACCCGGGCTGCAATATCCATAGTAACGGCATGATCCAGGCCGAAGATATTCGCGATATCCTGGCGGTCATGGTTAAACGCACCGATGTGGACGCGCAGCGTATTGTCGTCGTGGGGCAATCGCATGGCGGCCTGTCGACGATGGCACTGGGTAGCATGAACATTCCCGGCGTGCGCGGCCTGATTAATTTCGCCGGCGGACTGCGTGTCGAGGGCGGTTCCAGCTACTGCAGTTGGGAAAAATCCATGGCTGACGCATTCGAGGCTTATGCCGCAAAAACGTCGTTGCCCAGCCTGTGGTTCTACGGTGACAACGACAGCTACTGGGGCGCGGAATTACCCAAGGTTTTGCACCAGAAATATACCGGCGCAGGCGGCAAGGCGAAACTGATTTCATTCGGCCTATTTGAAGACGGCGATGCGCACGCCATGTTTGGCCGGCGCAGCGGGCTAAAAATCTGGTTAAAGCCGGTCGAAGAGTTCTTACGAAGCGTGGACATGCCGTTTGAGTTATTACAGCGCAGCGTAAAGCTCGTGCCCGAGGCCGACAGCAAATAGCGACTGTAGGGCGAAGCGCGAAGCGCTGCATACCCGGGAAACGGCAGTGGTGCGGCTATTCCGCCTTGATATTCGCGGCCTTGATCACCCTAGCGTAACGCTCGATCTCGCGTCGCAGGTACGCCGCCAACTCCGCTGGCGCGCTGCCCACCAGTTCCGCGCCTTCACCGGTTATGAAATCGCGTATTTCCGGCGCCTTCAACGCGCTCATTGTTTCGGCATGCAGCCTGTTGACAATCGCCGCAGGCGTTGCCGCGGGCACCAACATCGCGTACCAGTTCGCTGAATCAAATCCGGGATAAATCGAATCCAGCGTCGGTACCTCAGGTGCTGCGGCCGTACGTTTGATAGAAGTCACTGCCAGTGCGCGCACTCTGCCGGAGCGCAAGTGAGGCAGCGCGGTCACTGCGCCGCTGAAAGCGCAATCGATTTCGCCGCCCATCAAGGCGGTGATTGACGGCGCGCCGCTGCGGTACGGGATGTGCGTGATACTGACGGCTGCAGCCTGTTTGAGCATTTCAATTGCGAGATGATTGGCGGAACCATTGCCACTCGACCCTGCGTTGAGTTTGCCCGGATTTTTCTTGGCCAGAGCGATAAACTCGGGCACGTTGCGCGCGGGCACACTGGGATGCACCATCAAATACTGCGGCGCGAACGAAATCTGGCTGACTGCCGCCAAATCCTTCAACGGATCGAAGCTGATCTTCTTGAACAGCAGCGCATGAGTCGCCAGCAGCGCGCTGGCGAACAGCAGGGTGTAACCGTCGGCAGGGGCGCGCGCTACCAGTTCCGCACCGATCATGCCCGACGCACCGGGACGATTGTCGATCACGAACGGCTGCCCCATGCTTTCGGTGTAGCGTTTGCCGAGCAGCCGCGCCTGCGTATCGCTGCCGCCGCCAGGTGCGGTGGGGACGATAATGCGCACGGTTCTGGCGGGATAGTTTTGCGCTTGCGCTGGGAGAGTCGTCGCGTAGAGGGCAATCCATGCGGCGGGGATTGCGTGTCTGGCGGTGGTTTTCAGCAGGCTCATCGTAAGCGCTGTATTACGCCGTCCACCATCTCATTCAGCGAGCCAAACACCGTCGCTCCTGCCGCTTCCAGCGCCTGGCGTTTGGCATTCCAGGTGCCATGTGAACCGTGCACCAGCGCACCGGCGTGACCCATGGTCACGCCTTCCGGCGCGCTGCGCCCGGCGATCAGCGCGAACACCGGTTTGGTAAATCGGTGCGCGATGCACGCCGCCGCAAAATCTTCTTCTTCGTGGCCACCGATTTCGCCGATGATCAGCAGCGCTTTGGTTTGCTCATCCTGCGCGTAGAACGGCACCAGATCGGCATAGCGCACGCCTTTGACCGCATCGCCGCCAACGCCTATCCACACCGATGTGCCCATGCCGCGTACTGCTAGCCGATACCCGGATTCATACGACAGCGTACCGGATTTGGACATGATGCCTAGCGGGCCGGGGAGCAGCGCGTCGTTGGGCAGAAAGCCGAGTTTCGCCTCGCCCGCGATGGCCATGCCGGGCGTGGACGCGCCGACCCAGATCGCGCCGGCCGCGTCGACGGCGCGCTTGGCTTTGAGTGCGTCGTGCACTGGCATGCCCTCGGTGGGGGTGACGATGTAGCGGATGCCCGCGGCCAGCGCTTCTTCGATGGCGGCGAGCAAATCAAACGCGCCGACCAAAGCGACGCTGGTGGTGGCACCGGTGGCATTGACGGCGGCTGCGCAATCAGCGAACAGCGGCACACCGTTGATCTCGCTGACTTCCTTGCGCGACGAAATACCAGCGACAAGATGGGTGCCGTATTCTTGCATCAGTCGGCTGTGCAGGCGGCCGGCGCGTCCGCTAATGCCCTGGATGATGACCGGCGTGTTGCTGGTGATGCGGGGATTTAAGATCATAGTTTGTGGGGAGTGAATCAGTGAAGGGGTGAGTGAGCGAGTGAGCGAGTGAACAAGTGAACGAGTGAGCGAGTAACTGCACATCGCGGTTTACCTCGTTCACCCGTTCACTCCTTCACAGGTGTTGAGATGTTTGCGCACCTCCGCCAGCGCCTCATCCAGATCCGGATACAGCGCTATGCCGGCGGCACTCAGCACCTCGCGCGCCGCTGGCAGGCCGTTGCCGACCAGGCGCGCCACTACCGGGACTTTGAGTTCGGGCGCCTCGCTCAGCGCTTTCACCAGCAGCCGCGAGAATTCACCCAGCTCGGTGATGCCGGCAAAGATGTTGATGAGCATGACTTTGATGTGGGGTCCTTCGCTGATCCACTTCAACACCTGCACCAGACGTGTGGTTTCGCCACGCAGACCGCCGGTGCGCACATCCAGAAAATTGTAGGGCTTCAGGCCCGCCGCACGCAACTCATCCACCAGCATCATCGATAATCCCGCGCCCGTGGTGAGCAGGCCGATTTCGCCTGCGGGGTCAATCACCACGTAGTCGCAGCCGTGCGCGAGTTTGAGTGCGGCTTCGGGGTAGGCGGCTGCGCGCTTTTCCAGCATGGCGCGGGTATCGTGCTGCCGCTCCAGCGCGCCGTCGTCGGTGACAAACTTGGCGTCGCCCGCAAGCCACGAGCCATCGGCTTTGACGAACAGTGGATTGATTTCGATCAGCATGGCCTCGCACGCCACGAACGCGCGCGCGAGCCGGGTGCCGGCGTCCCGCAGGGCGTGCGCCTTGGCGCCACTGAACGATGCGGCAAGTTTTTCCACACACCGTTCGATAGCCGCGACCTCGGGCGCGGCGACCGCAGAGCAGATCGCCTCTTTGGGCAAGCTCTCGATTTCCACGCCCCCTTCGGCCGCCATGATCACGCGCACACCACCTGCCGCAGGGTCGATCATCAGGCTGAGATACGCCTCACTGGCAGCGCCTACCTGTGCTTCGATGCGCACTGCATCCACGCGGCGGCCTTTGACCACACGGCCAAGAATCGCTGCGCTGTGTTCTGTTATTTCCTGCGGCGTGGCGGCTTTTTTGATGATGCCTGCTTTGCCGCGGCCGCCGGCTGTGATCTGGCCTTTGACGATCCAGGGGCCCACCGCCAAAGACGGCAGGTCTTTGCTGGCATCAGTGACAGCGTATGCCAATTTTCCCGCGGGCACGTGAACGCCCTGCCGCGCCAAAAGTTCTTTTGCGTCGTGTTCCAATAAGTACATGTTTTATTAACTATTATTTATAGGTGAGAGAGGTTTTTTGCGTTGGATAAAGGCTTCCATCATGCGCCGGGGTTCATCGCTGCTGCGCGCTTGCACGCAGGCGCGGATGCCGGCGTGTATGCCCTCGTCGAGGGACAGGTGCTCCCACTCGCGCAGCAACGCTTTTTGCAGGCGCATCACTCTTTTGCCGCCGAGCAAGATGGAGGCTAGCCACATTTCCACAGCGGCATCGAGTTCAGCCGCAGGCACCAGCTTCTGCAGAAATCCGATGCGCCAGGCCTCGTGCGCGTCGATGATGTCGCCGGTGTAAATCAGCTCGGCGGCCTTGCCCCAGCCGATCAGCCGTGGCAGCAGCACGGCTTCCATACCCGAAGGTATGCCCACGCGCACTTCCGGCATGCCGAATTTGGCGCTGTCCACACCGACGCGCATATCGCAGGCAGCGGCGAGTTCCATGCCGAAACCAAGGCAATAGCCGTTGATGCGCGCAATCACCGGCACCGGAAACGCACGTATCGATTCGTTGGCCACATGCGTGAGGGTGTGCTCGACCTCGGCTTGTGCCGGTGTGAGGTCTTTCATTTCGTGTATGTCGGCGCCGGCGATGAACGATTTGTCGCCGGCGCCGGTGATGACTGCGGCGCGCAGTTTGTCGTCCTGCGCGAGCTGGTTGAAGGTGTCCGCGATCGCGCGCTTTCCTGCCATGCCGAGCGCGTTGCGCCGTTCGGGATTGTTGATGGTCAGATACGCGATGCGTCCCGCGTCGCCACGGTCATCGATGCGCGTGAGTACCCGCTGGTTCATGTGACGGTGGGCCGCTGCCTGTGGATGGCCTGCTGGTGCGTAACGCTAGGCGCCACCAACTGATACAACACTCGGCGTGTATTGCTGAACAGCGAGCGCATTTTCTCGGTCCAGGGTGTTTTGCGCGCCGCCAGCGCGGCAGGGCTTTCCCATACATCGGGGCCGCTGAGTTCGTAGGCCGTCAGATACTTGGGATTGCCGGTGGTCGCCACGTAGCGCCGTGCCCGCAGCACCCCGGGGATGCCGGCGCAGCGTGGCAGGTGCTCTTTGTCGTACCAGGCGTTGTATTCGTCAACGATATGACCCGGAATATCGGTATGCACGATATACATCCACGGCGCATCAGGCGCGGGCGCCTGGCCCACGTCGCACATCAATTTGAAATTCATGCGTTCCCGATGATTGCCATAGAGTTTGCGCATGCGTTGTGACCACGGCGTAGGATCGCTGACGATGCTGTGGAAATGCGCGCCGGACTCCACCTTTTCGTCAGTGGTTTCATACCACGCGAGATAACGTATGTCGGCGCTGTCGCAGCAATAACGTCGCGTGCACACGAAGCCGGGCAGGGCGGTCACCTGTGGCACATGTTCTAGGTTATACCAGTCGTTGAATTCGTCCTCGTATTGCGCAGCAGTGTGGAGTCTGACGGTGATTAAGCCTTGTGCTTGCATATATGCCTTTGGGGAGGTTTGGATTACAGAGTTGAGAGTTGAGAGTGAAAGACCACCGCAGCGGGCTTACTCCTGACTCTTAACTCTTAACTGCATTTATGCCACCGCTGGCCCACGCACCGTGGTGCGGTACATCAGCCTTGGCAGCGGGTCGTAATCAAACGTCGCCTTGTGCTGCACGGCGATGTTGTCCCACATCAGCAAATCGCCGGGGCGCCAACTGTGCCCATAGATGAACTCCGGCTGCGTGATGTGCGCGTAGAGTTCGGCCAGCAGCGCATCGCTATTCGCGCGCGGCATGCCGGTGAGATGCGAGGTGTGGCCCTGGTTGATGAACATGCCCTTGCGCCCGGTCACTGGATGCGTGCGCAGCACATCCATTTCGGTATCCGGAACGCTGGCCAATTGCTCCGCGGTGGGCGCATGTTCCTGCACGGTGCGGATGCCACGCTGCATTTCGTCCTGCTGCGCGGCATAGTTTTTGAGGCGGTATTCGCGGTAGCTGTGGACGTTTCTCATGCCGGCGAGGCGTTGTTTCGTCGCCTCCGGCAGCGCGTTGTAGGCGGCCGTGGTGCTGGCGAAATAGGTGTTGCCGAGTGCCACCCCATCCTTTACCGGCACTTCCACTGCATATAATGCCGACAACATGCTCGGCTCGCGCTTGTACGAAAGATCGCTGTGCCAGTAGCGGCCAGCATCCTGGGCGCCGATGGCTTTGCCCTGCGCATCCACTTGGTTCGACAGCACGAAAATTTCGTCATGACCTCCCAGACGGCTTTCCTTGCGTACATGCGCTTCGAGGATGCCAAAACGCCTGGTAAAGGCGATTTGCTGTGCCGGCGTGATGTTTTGATTGCGAAAAAACGCCACTTCGTTGTCGAAAAAAGCGCTGGCGATCTGCGCGAAAGTGTTGTCGTCCAGCGGCTGCGACAGATCGACGCCCGAAATTTCGGCGCCGAGGTGCTTTCCGACACGGGTGACGGTAATCATGGAAATTCCCTAAAGGTGCTTGAATAGCAGGAGGCGCATCGTAGCGAATTTCCGCTTCAGCGGAAAGGGCGCATCCTGTGGCGCATCGTGGGGAAGGGCTGCAGCGCCGCTGACAGAGTAGACCGAGTAGAATACGGCCTCGCCATCAATCTGCAATCAAGGGAGTACATTATGAAGCTATATGGATCGCCGACCTCGCCGTATGTGCGCAAGGCGCGCGTGCTGATTGAAGAGAAAAGCCTGGCGGTGGAGTTCGTGATCGAAGATCCGTGGGGTGATAACAGCCCGATCATCGACAAAAACCCGTTGAGCAAGATTCCCGTGCTGGAAATCGCCCCCAATGACTATTTATTTGAGTCGGCGCTGGTGGTGCATTTTCTGGATCACGTCGATGGCCGTTCATTTACGCCACGTGATCCGGTGGGTTACTGGGAGGCGCAACGCTGGCAAGCGCTGGGCAATGGCATTATCGATGCCGCGATACAACGCATTTTCGAGACGCGCCGCCCGCCCGAGCATCAGTTGCGCGACAAAATGGCGCGTGAAGAGGGTCGCGTTCAGCGCGGCATTGCGCTGGCTGAAAACAACTTCAAAGGCGGTGAATTTCTGGTCGGCAACCGCTTCAGTCTGGCGGACCTGATACTTGGCGTCGCCTTGCAATACGTCGATTTCCGCTACCCGCATGATTGGCGCGGCAGTGCGCCGAAACTCACAGCGTGGCACGCAGTCATCGCGGCACGCCCTTCGTTCATCAAGACTCAGCCAGCGGATTTCACACCGCCGGTGTAGCAGCGGTATGGACATCGCAAGCAACGCCTTGCCGGAACTCCTGCTTGAAAAGCGTGATGGCTTATTGCTCATCACGCTCAATCGCGCGCACAAAGCCAATGCCATGACGCTTGCAATGACGCAGGCACTGGCCGAAATCCTGCGTCAGGCGCGCAACGACTCAGCGCTGCGTGGGCTGTTGATTCGCGGCGCGGGCGAGCGCGTGTTTTCCGGTGGTGTGGATGTGCGCCAGACTTCGACGCTGGCGGCTGAGGCATTCCAGCAAGCGCGCTCGACGTCGTTTTTTTCGTTGTTGATGGCGCTGGTTGATTTTGAAAAGCCGGTGGTTGCGGCGGTGAACGGTGTGGCCAGCGGCGGTGGTTTCATGATCGCAGCCTTGGCGGATGTGATCGTGGCATCGCAATCAGCGGTGTTCGCTCTGCCGGAAATTGATCTGGGCACACCGCCTTTGGCAGGGCTGGCGATACTGGATCCGCTGATCGGCGGTGCGTTGGCGTATGAGCTGGTGCAAAGCGGCCGCAATTTGAGCGCTGTCGAGGCCGAGCGCCGTGGCCTGGTGCGCATGCTCGTGCCACAGGCCGAGGTTAGTGCCCATGGTGAGAAGTTTGCGCGTGACCTGATGGCGAAAAACCCGCGCGCTTTTGCCGCAAGCAAAGCCTGGATGCGTACACCCATGCGCGCCGCGCTGGAACTAGCGGAGCGCGCGATGGTCGACTGGCGCGCGGCTGGCGGTGAATGACATGGCCTCTACGCAGATACCGGAACTGTCATCTGAATTAACGCAGATGCGCGATGCGCTGCGCCGCTTCGTCAGAGCCGAGCTTGAGCCGCTGGAAAAATCCATCGACGCCAGTGGTGAATTGCCGCCGCATGTATTGCCCTTGTTGGGCAAACACGGTTACCTATCGATGCGCTTGCCGGTGGAGGTAGGCGGCGCCGGCATGGGCATGTTTCCGTACTGTCTGATGCTGGAAGAATTCAGCCGTTCGCATCGCATCTTCGGTTTGCTCGCCAGTGGCGGCGGCGGTCTCACACCGATCGCCATCGCGCGCCACGGCACGCCACAACAGCGCAGCAAATATCTGACGGGTCTCATGCAGGGCACCCAACGCACTGCCTTTGCCCTCACCGAACCTGCAGCCGGCTCCGACAATTCCGCCATGACTACACGCGCGGAAAAAACAGACAGTGGTTGGATCATCAACGGACGCAAGCATTTCATCAACGGCGCGCATGAAGCCGACTTCATCACCGTGATCGCCATCAGCGATGCGCTCAAACGCACACGCGGCGGCGTCACCGCATTTCTGCTGGATCGCGGCACACCGGGGCTCAATATCACGCGCGTCGATACCACGATGGGGTCGGATGTGATCAAGCTCGCCGAAATTGAATTCGACAATTGCAGGGTGGCGGACAGCGCGGTGCTGGGCCGGCCTGGGCAGGGCTTCGATCTGGCGAAGGAATCGCTGCGCGATGGCCGCATGGCGGTGTCGTGTTCGTGCATAGGCACGGCGGACCGTTTGCTGGAAATGTCCGCGCAGTATGCGAAGACGCGCGTGACCTTCGGCCATCCGCTGGCCGAGCGTCAGGCGATACAGTGGATGCTGGCGGATTCCGAGGTCGATCTGATTGCCGCGCGGGCGATGGTGTACGAGACACTGCGTCAAATCGATGCCGGCATTGATGTCGGCACCGCGCCCAGTGTGTGCAAACTGTATTGCTCCGAGATGGTAGGGCGCGTGGCTGACCGCGCGGTGCAGATCCACGGCGGTATGGGGATAGTGCAGGGCTATCCGATCGAGCGCATGTACCGTGACGTGCGGCATTACCGTATCGGTGAAGGTTCGTCCGAGATTCAGCGCATGCTGATCGCGCGTGATGTGTTAAAGCGTACAGCATGAAGCGTACTAGTGTCGGTGTGTCGCTGCTGTTTTCTGTAAACGCGGTCGTTGCCCAACCGCTAGCGACCCCTTCAGGGGAGGCGTACCCCGTCAAACCCGTACGTATGGTCGTGCCCTACGCCCCCGCGGGAGTGGCAGACATCCTTGCGCGCGTGATAGCGGAGCGGCTGGGCCAGCGCCTCGGCCAAACTGTGGTGGTGTTCAATCGTGAAGGCGGCGGATCAGCGGTAGGCGCCGATCTGGTCGCCAAGGCCACGCCCGACGGCTACACTTTGCTGATCGGCTCCACGGCGTTGACCATGAATGCCGCTGTCAATCGCAAGCTGCCGTATGAGGTGCAGCGCGATCTCGCGCCGCTGTCACTGGTGTTCGAGCAACCGGCGGTGCTGGTGGTGCATCCGTCGGTGGCGGCTAACTCGGTGCAGGAACTCATCGCATATGCGCGCGCGCATCCCGGCAAGCTACGCTACGGCTCGTCAGGCGTCGGCAGCGTAATCAATCTGGTGACCGAATTATTCAAGCATCAGGCCAAAGTGGATTTGACGCACGTGCCGTACAAGGGCGTGGCGCCCGCGGTGATAGATCTGGTGGGCGGACATATCGAACTGGTGATGTCCGGCATCACCAATGCCGCGCCGCTGGTGAAAAGCGGCAAGTTGAAAGCGCTGGGCGTTACCAGCCGTACGCGCGCCGCAGTACTGCCGGAGGTGCGGCCTCTGGTCGAACAGGGTTTACCCGACTTTGAAACTTCAACCTGGTATGGCGTGTTGGCCCCCGCTGCCACCCCGTCAAACCTACTCACACGGCTTAATGCCGAGCTGGTGCAAATCGCTAGCAGTAACGAAGTGCGCGAGCGCTTTGCCAATCAGGGCGGGGAAGCACGCACCAGCACGCGCGAGGAATTTGCGGCGCTGATAGCGCGCGACCTGAGCCGTTGGCAGACGGTGGTTAGTGCTGCGGGGCTGCGCGCGGAGTAATTGCGATAATGCGGTACTGGTTGAAGCGGATTCTCATTGCCGTATTGGCACTGCCTGCCCTCACAGCCGGCGGCTTGTATTTGTTTGCTCTGCACGAGCTTGCGTTTAAACCGGCGAGCGTGGTTTACGACTTGAAGTTCGGTAGCAATCTGCGCAGTGTGGCACGCGAGCTGCAAGCGCTGGGCGTGCTGAGCGTGCCCGGTGGGGCGGTTTTGTTTGAAGTTCTGGGCCGCGTGCGTGGCGATGCAGCGCAGATCAAAGCTGGAAATTATGAGTTCGAGTCGCCGCTTTCGCCTCTGCACCTGCTGCAGAAAATGACCCGCGGCGATGCCACGCAATCGAGCGTGCGCTTTATCGACGGCTGGACGTTTACGCAAATCCGTCAGGCGCTCGATACTCACGAGGCGCTGAAACACGATACGCAGGGTCTCACCCATCAAGCCATCGCGCGCGCGCTGGGTATCCCCGATGCACAAGCAGAAGGTTGGATATTTCCTGAAACGTTCTATTTTTCACGCGGCGCGAGCGATTTGACCGTGCTGCGCCGCGCGCACCGCTTGATGCAGACCCATCTGAGCGCACAATGGAGCAAACGCGCGGCCGATTTACCACTAGCGTCACCCTACGAAGCCTTGATTCTGGCCTCCATCATCGAAAAGGAAACCGGCAAAGCAGCCGACCGGGCTATGATTAGCTCGGTTTTTGTCAATCGGCTGCGCATCACTATGCGTCTGCAAACCGATCCGACGGTAATTTACGGCATGGGGGATGATTTTGACGGCAATTTGCGCCGTCGCGATTTACGGGCCGATACGCCGTGGAATACCTATACGCGGGGTGGTCTGCCGCCCACACCCATAGCCATGCCGGGGTTGGCTGCGATTCAGGCCGCGCTTAACCCGGCGCACAGCAAAATGCTGTATTTTGTAGCGCGCGGCGACGGCAGTTCACAGTTTTCGAGAAGTTTGGATGAACACAATGCCGCGGTGACAAAATATCAAAAGTCAGGCAAAAAATGACGCGCGGGAAATTCATCACCCTGGAAGGCATGGACGGGGCCGGCAAGAGCACTCATCTGGCGTGGATACCGGGATTCTTACAGACACGTGGCGTAGAGGTGCAGCTTACGCGTGAACCAGGCGGTACACCTGCCGGCGAAAAGCTGCGCGCGCTGATGTTGGATAAAAACCAGAAACTGCACCCGGATACCGAAGCGCTGTTGATGTTCGCAGCGCGGCGCGAGCATCTGGACAAAGTGATACTTCCGGCGCTTGATGCGGGCATTTGGGTGGTCTGCGACCGCTTTACCGACGCAACGTTTGCTTATCAATCCAGCGGCAGTGGCTTGGCCTGGGAGCGTATAGCGGCCCTGGAAGTCTGGGTGCAAGGTAGTCTGCAGCCCGATTTAACCTTGTATTTCGATGTGCCCAGCGTACTGGGTAAAGCGCGTACCCAGGCTGCGCGTGCTGCGGATCGCTTTGAGCAGGAAGACCACCTATTTTTCGACCGGGTGAGGGCAGGCTATCTGCGACGCGCGCGTGAACATCCGTCGCGGGTGGCGGTAATTGATGCTTCCTCAGCCTTGGAAAGCGTTAAGAATAGTGTTGAAAATGTGTTAATAACTAATTGTTTTAAATGACTATTTATTCATGGAATACCCGGGTGTTCCTGCAGCTTGCGCAGCGTGCTGGCAGCTTGCCGCATGCGCTGCTGTTGAAGGGGCCGCCCGGTATCGGAAAACGCGCGTTCGCCGCTGCGGTGGCCCAGGGCCTGCTGTGCGAGAAACCGGTTTCCGCGCTTAGCGCCTGTGGCGCGTGTGCCGCCTGCCACTGGTTTAACACCGAAAACCATCCGGATTACCGCATTTTGCAACCTGAGATTGCGGAAGAGACAGATGACGCCGAAGGACCGGATAAAAAGAAAAAACGCGACATTTCCGTAGCTCAGGTGCGCAGCTTGGCGGATTTCATCAACATCAGCGCCCATCGCGGCGGGGCCAAGGCGGTGGTGATTCAACCCGCCGAGGCGATGAACGTCAACGCCGCTAACGCGCTGTTAAAAAGCCTTGAAGAACCGCCGCCCGGCACTTATTTTTTTCTGGTGTCCGACCGCCCGCATCTGCTGCCGGCCACTATACGCAGCCGCTGCCAGCATGTTTCACTGCCGCCGCCCACAGCACAGGAGGCGGCCGCCTGGCTAAAAACGAGCGGCGTTTCCCAGCCTGAGTTGGCGCTGGCACAAGCCGGTGGTGCGCCTTTGCTGGCAGTGGCGTTGGACAATGCCGAGTATTGGGCCGCGAGAAAGCTGCTGCTCGACGGGTTGTCCAGCACGACGTTTGACGCCCTGGCGCTGGCCGAGCGCGTGGCTGCGCAACCGATACCGCAATTTATCAATACCTTACAGCGCTGGACTTATGACCTGGCATGCTTGAGTTTCGGTCAGCCGCTGCGTTACAGTCCAGACCGTAAAGATGCATTACTTTCCACCGTAAAAAGCATGAATCCTCTCGAACTTTTACGTTTTCACCGCGAACTGGTGCGTTTTCAAAGAATCGTCAATCACCCCTTAAACCCGCGCTTGCTGATCGAAGATGTGCTGCTGCGCTATGGACAACTTATGCAGCGCGTGGAAACACAGCATGCGGCGGCTTGAATAGCCATGTTCATCGACTCACACTGTCACCTGGATTTTCCGGAACTGGCGCAGCAGCTCGATGATATTTTCGCGCGCATGCGCGAAAATAAAGTGACCCATGCGCTGTGCGTGAGTGTGAACCTTGAGGATTTTCCCAAGGTGCTGGCATTGGCTGAGGCGCACGCCCACCTCTATGCTTCAGTGGGTGTGCACCCCGATTACCCGGATGTTTCCGAACCTTCGGTAGATGAGCTAGTCCGACTGGCGCAGCATCCAAAAATTGTAGCCATCGGAGAAACAGGTCTCGACTATTACCGCCTCGATGGCGATTTAGAGTGGCAGAGGCAACGTTTCAGAAATCACATTCGGGCTGCAAAACAGTGCGCGAAGCCATTGATTATTCACACCAGGTCGGCAGCGGAAGACACCCTGCGCATCATGCAGGAGGAGGGCGCGAGCGCAGCAGGCGGGGTGATGCACTGCTTTACCGAGTCGTGGGAAGTAGCGGCAGCCGCGCTGGAACTGGGGTTCTACATTTCTTTTTCAGGCATAGTCACCTTCAAAAATGCCACCGCAGTGAAGGAAGTAGCGAAAAAAGTGCCCCTGGAGCGGCTGTTGATCGAGACCGATGCGCCGTATCTGGCACCGGTACCGTTTCGCGGCAAGACCAACGATCCCAGCCTGGTGAAACATGTGGCGGAAGAAATAGCGCGCCTGCGCGGCTGTGACATCGCACAAATAGCGCAACAAACAACTGACAATTTTTATAATTTATTCAATGGCATAAGAAATTAAAATGAAGTTAATTATTAAGTATGTTTTGGCGCTGTTTCTGGTCACAGCAGCGCTCCCTGCGAGCGCCGGAGCGTACGAGGATATGACGCGTGCCATCAATATGGGCGACAACAGCACGGTGGCCAATCTTCTGGGTAAAGGCTTCGATGTGAATAGCGTCGACAAGGCAGGCGACACGCTGCTGATGATGGCGGCCAAGGAAGGTAACGTTAACGTCATCAAAACGCTGCTCGCAGCTAAACCCAGGGTCACGGCGCTCAACAGCTTTGGCGAAAGCGCGCTGATGCTGGCGTCGATCAAAGGTCACCTGGAGGTGGTAAAAATACTGCTGGCCGAGGGCGCCCAAATCGACCACGCCGGCTGGACACCGTTGATTTACGCCGCCTCGATGAACCAGCTCAACGTCATGCGCTTGTTAATCCTGCGTGGCGCGAAAATAGAGGCTGCCAACGCCAGCGGCCTGACTGCGCTGATGCTCGCGGCGCGCGAAGGCCAGGCACAGGCGGTGCTGCTGCTCATGGAATACGGCGCTAATGTGAACACCAAGGCGTCCAATGGATACACGGCGCTGATGATCGCCAAACAGCGTAATAACGACGAAATTTCGCGGATTTTGCTTAAGGCAGGCGCAAAGGAGTAGCAGGTCAGGCGACAAAAGTTGTGTAAGAACAACAAATTAGGGTGTTTTTTGGGGAATCGGAGTGCGCTCCGGCCGTGCGCACGCAGCTAACTGGTGTATGATCCGCATTGAGGACATTAGCACCGCTTCATCCGGTTTGCGGTTGCGTCCTGATCGTGGCGAATTTTAAGCTGTGGCGGCAAGGTTACTAGTAATAACCAAATTCCGGCCCGGCGCTTCCCCGAACCACTAAACCCCAAGTTGTATCAGCCTGAACCGGTTCTCGCGGTGTTTTCCGCAGCAGGTTGATCGCAGGGAGAAATTTTTGAGTCAATTGTTTGTCGATCTTGGGCTTATGCCCGATTTGACGCGTGCTGCCGCCGATCATGGCTACACGCAACCTACGCCAGTGCAGGTACAGGCGATCCCGGTAATTCTCGAAGGCTGCGATGTTCTTGCCGGCGCCCAAACCGGCACCGGAAAAACAGCCGCGTTTACTTTGCCGCTGCTACAGCGCCTGATGGAGAATCCGCCGGAGCCGGGCACTTATCCGGTGCGCGCACTGATCGTGACGCCCACACGCGAGCTCGCGGCGCAAATTGATGAGAGCGTACACACCTACGGCAAATATTTGCCGTTGCGCTCGACGGTGATCTTTGGCGGCGTTGGCATGGGGCCGCAAGTCGATGCGCTGAAAGCCGGTGTGGATATTGTGGTGGCGACCCCCGGACGCTTGCTCGATCACGCCAACGAACAGACGGTCGATTTGTCGCAGGTGGAAATTCTGGTGCTTGACGAAGCGGACCGCATGCTCGACATGGGCTTCATCCACGACGTAAAACGTATCCTTGCACTGCTGCCTGCGCAGCGCCAGAACCTGCTTTTCTCGGCCACGTTTTCGGATGACATACGCGCGCTGGCCGATGGCTTTCTGCACAGCCCGGTGATGGTGGAGGTGGCGCGGCGCAATGCCGAATCGGAACTGGTCGCGCAACGGGTGCATCCGGTGGGGCAGGAGCGCAAGCGCGCGCTATTGGCGCACCTGGTGAAAAGCGGCGACTGGAAACAGGTGCTGGTGTTTACGCGCACCAAACACGGCGCCAACCGGCTCGCGCATCAGTTGGGCCGCTCGGGCATATCCGCCACCGCAATACATGGTAATAAAAGCCAGGGTGCGCGCACCAAGGCACTGGCCGATTTCAAAGCGGGCCTGGTGCGCGTGATGGTGGCAACCGACCTGGCCGCGCGCGGACTCGACATCGAAGAATTGCCGCACGTGGTGAATTACGATATGCCGCAGGTGGCTGAAGATTACGTGCATCGCATCGGGCGCACTGGCCGCGCCGGCAGCACCGGCGAAGCGATCTCGCTGGTGTCACCCGAAGAACAGCCGCTGCTGTCTGAAATTGAAAAACTGATGCAGCGCACGGTGGAGCAGACGGTGATTGCAGGCTTCGAGCCTGGAACGGAACCGCCGTCACAGCAGCCTCGTCAGCAGCAGCCTTCCGGCCAGCCGCAGCCGGTACGGCACGACGGTGCGCCGCGAGAAGCACAGCAGGGTAGAGAAGGCAAGGAAGGCAGGGAAGGCAGGGAAGGCAGGGAAGGGCGCGAGGGCCGCGGCCGCCGCCGCGGCCGTGGCCGCAATCGCGGGGAGCATCGGGGCGAACAGCCGGCACCGGACGCCGTTGCTATGGTGGGCGCTGAGGGCGCGGAGACGCCGCGGGAAACGCCGCGGGAAACTCCGCGTGCTGCGCCACGCGATGCACGTGAATCGCGTGACAATCGTGGCAACCGCAGTGAACCCAACCGCAACGGCAGTAACCGCCAAGACGCGCTGCGCGAAGAGCGTGACAATCGCGGCAATCGTGATACCTCGAATCGAAATGGCCATCGCAATGTGATTCGCGATGATGATTTTGGCAATCGTATAGCGCCTGCTAAACAGTTGCGCGGCATCCGCGCGCGCATCGCCGTGGGTGATATCGACGAGGCGCTCGACAACATCGGCAATCGCATGCCGTCGCTGCCCAAAAATCAGCGCAACTTCGATACCGAAGACGAGATTAATTTCAACATCGCAGCACCTGCGCCGCAAACGGTGCATGACGATGATGATCTGCAGCCGGAATCCAATGCCGGGCAGATGTTTCCTTCATCCGCCGGATTCATGGGTGCGGCGCGACCACGCCGTGGCAACACTGGCGGCCGAGGCGGCAGGGGAGGCAGGGGTGGTAATGCGGGGAGCCGTGGCGCCGGTAGTGAGGGCAATGGCAACACCGACGGCAACACGCGTAATCGCGGCAACAATAAGCGCCGCCGCGGACAACCGCAGCATGCACAGCCAGGCCAGCCGCAGCGTCAGCCGCAGCCGCAAGGTCAACGCCAGCAGCAGGGCCAGCAGCGACGGGGCAATGCGGCTGCGGGCGGCGGCCGGAGAAGTCGCGGTAAGGGTTAGGGCGTGTAGGGGGAAGAGTGGAGGGTGAACGCTTGCGGCTAGTTGCTCTATTTCTCGTCGCCTAGCGCTTTCACCAAATCCACAAGCATTGCAGCGAGCTCGCCTGTCATCAGTGCGAAGTCGACATCAAACTGTGCTTCAGCGTCTTCGGCTTGATCCTGGGTTTCGCCCTTGAGGATGTCGAGAAACACCACACGCTTGATTTGCAGTTGATCGGTGAGTACGAAGGATATGCGGTTTTTCCAGGTCATGCCCAGCCGCGTTGCGGTTTTGCCGCCCGCGATATGCTCACGGATTTCCTTGCCTTCCAGCGGGTGATTCACGTAGCGCACCGTGGCGCGGCTCGCGCCCGATGCTTTCAGCTCCAGATCCTGATCAATGGTGAACGGCGCGGGCACGTTGCCAGAGCTTAGCCACAAGGTCATCTGTGCGGATGGCGATTGCTGGCACTCCAGGCATTTGATGTCGAGCGCTACATCCGCGCTGCGCAGCGATTCGAGCAATTCATCGGCTTTTTTTGCTGCAGCAGTGTCCATCACCAGCCAATGATTAACCGGATCAATCCAGGCGCTCAGCGTGCGGCGGCGGCTCAGCGCTTTAGGCATCAGCTCATCGAGTACGCGCTCGCGGATGTCGCGCATTTGTTTGCGGCCGACCGGATGTTCCTGTTTCGCCGCGAGTTTTGCCGCGTGCTCTCTGGCGACCTGGGTGATCACCGAGCCTGGCAGCAATTTTTGATTCACTCCCAGTGTGATCAGCCATTGCTGCTGCAGACGGTACACAAAACGCTCATCGTCGCGCGGGGCAACCCAGCCGCGCGATTCCATTGCAAAGCTGCCGCAAGGTTGCAGCGCGTTGTCTTTGAGCTTGGCTTCGAGGCCATCTGCGTTGATGTGGCTGTCGGCGAGTCTGTAGACGAGAAGATTTTTAAACCACATGGTGGGGGAGCCGGCTCAAAAAAGCGTGGATTATACCGGTTGAGGTGTCACAGCAAGGTTGGAATGCAGTAATCTTTCATCATCGATACACGTCAAGGAGTTGCTGTGTCTGATTTCGCACAACAGGATGATCTGGATTTAAGCCCCGAAGCCATACTCGCGCGCGCCACCGCCGCGCGTGGCGATATTTTTCCCGAGTGGAAAACGCTGGTGTATGCGTCACCGCTAACCTATCACCTGATCAATCAAACGGTTAGTTACCTGCATCAGTATCAAGGTCAGCAGGCAGCCAGCGGACAGTTGTCGGTGCAGATGCGCGAGCTGATCGCGATCCCTGCGCTGTGCGCCAAGGGTGATTTGCGCCACGCGCCGAATCACATCCGCCGCATGTATCGTGAAGGGCTGACTAACAAGGCGCTGTTCGAGGCGGCAGCGGCCTTCGCCTCTGTCACGGGTTGGGCGAGCTTGACGTTGGTGTCGCTGGCGATAGAGCAGGCGAACAGCGCGGATTATCCGTTTGGGAAACTGCCGCCGGGGGGCGAACCGAAGGTACTCACACCGTTTCCTGAAATGACCCTGGGGCGCACACGAACAAATGTAGCCAAGGAAAGCCTGGCCGACACCGACGAGTGGCGTTACGCCGCGGAAATCGACCCCGAGCTCGCCCAGCGCGCAGCGGCGTTTGTCGATCACTGCCTGGCGGCGGACGAGCCGCAGGACGCCATAATCGGCCCCGGCCCGCGCGCGTTGATAGTGATTGCCGCATTGTGCGCACGCGGTGAAGTTCAAATGGCTGCGCAGCAAATGCGCCGCGCTTACGAGTACGGCATGACACGGCGGCAGGTGCTGGAGGCGATCTGCTGCGTGGTGCCGATGAGCGGCATGGTGTCAGCGACGCTGGGGTTGCGGGCGATGCGGTTGGCCGACGAATTGAGCAGCGCGCACCACAAATGAACTGAACTGATGATCGAAACCACGCGCTCGGACCTCAGCTTTTTTCGAAATTCGAAAATGAAAGGCGCTTGACGGGCACCGAGTAAGACAGTATCTTACTTGGATGAAAACCACCGTTTCCACGAAAGGCCAGATCATTCTGCCTGCCGAATTCCGGCAGCGGGATCGCATTCAACCTGGACAGGAGTTTGAGGTTGAACGCATCGATCGCGGCGAATACCGGCTGAAGCGAAAACAGCGGCGTAACGAAGGCTTGGTGGAGCTGTTGCTCGCCTGCCCGGTCAAAGGTTGGTTCAAGCCGATGGATCGCAGCGAAACAACCGATGACATCGCGATATCCAAACTCGGATGACCTTCCTGGTCGATGCGAACGTGCTCAGCGAGCCGACGAAGCCGGTGCCCAGCAGCAAGGTCATCGACTGGTTGAGCGCCAACCAGAGCAATCTTGTCGTGGACGCCATCATTCTGGGCGAACTGTGTACCGGCATTTTGGCGCTGCCGCGCGGGCGCAAGCGAACCCAGCTCGGGCAGTGGTTTGAGGCGCTCGTGCAGACCATCGATTGCCTGCCGTGGGACGCCACGATCAGCCGACGTTGGGCCAAACTGGTGGTGGACTTGAAGCAGAAAGGGGAGACGATGCCGCTGCTGGATGGAATGATAGCGGCCACCGCGCTCCAACATGACCTCACTATTGCAACGCGAAACATCCGCGATTTCAAGAAAGCGGGTGTCAAGGCACTGAACCCGTTCGAGTGACGCCACCGAGACATCCGCGCAGTTTCCGGCACCGTTACTTTTCTTGGATCGAGGTTCGCCCGGCTTCACATGGCGCATATCCGTGAAAACGAGAGCTAGCGTTCAGTCAACGCCCGTTCGCGCGCCCGATTGATGGGTTTGGTAACGTAGTAAAGCACCGAGCGTTTGCCGGTGATGACATCGACCGAGGCCAGCATTCCGGGGCTGATACTGAGCTTCTTGCCGTAGTAGTCGATGCTGTTGCTGGTGGTGCGGATATGCGCAACGTAATACGGCTCACCCTGCTGCGGCGTCTGCGGCACGGTCGAATCGGCGGACACGTATTCGATCTTGCCCTCCATACCGCCGAAGACACTGTAATCATAGGCCGTGACCTTGACCAGAGCGCGCTGCCCGGGGTGCACAAAGGCAATGTCGGAAGGGCGCAGACGCGTTTCGATGAGCAGTGTGTCTTCAACCGGCACCATCTCCACCATCGGGCTGCCGGGTTGCACCACGCCGCCCACGGTTTTGTTGGGAATCGTCTTCACAATGCCGTGCATGGGCGCGCGCACCAGCGTACGGCTGGCGCGGTCTTCCAGCGCGGGCATCTGCTCAGACGATTTGGAGAATTCTGCCTGCGCCTGCGCCAGTTCAGCACCAGCCTGCGCACGGAACGTGTTTTCCACGTCCACCAATTTACTGCGCGCCTCGGCGATGGCAGCCTGTACCCGCGGCAGAGAAAGCCGCGCCTGATCAAGATCGGTACGCGTGCGCGTTTGCTCACGCTCCAGCCGCAGCAGTTCCACTTCGGATACCACCCCGCGTTGCACCAGTGGTGCGGTGATTTTATATTCACGTTCGACCAGTAACAACTGTTCCGCCAGATGTTCCGCACGCGACTGCAGTTCTCTCAATTCACTTTCACGTTGCGCCAGTTGTTGGCTTAACACCTGTTTTTTCGTCTCCTGCTCCGCCTGCCGCGCCCGATACAGGGCGGGTTCCTGCTGCGCCACAGTGGGATTGCCTTTTTGCACATCCGCCGGCATGGCGAGGCCGCTCAGGTTTGTTTCCGCGGTGAGCCGCGCGATCTTTGCCTTTAATACCAGCGAGCCCTGTGCGCCCTCGCGGTAGGCGGCAATGAAGCGGGTGGGATCTATGCGCATCAGCGGCTGGTCTTTCTTCACGATGTCGCCTTCGCGCACCATGACCTCGGCGATGATGCCGCCCTCGAGGTTGGTGACGACTTGAATCTGGCTCTTGGTTACCACACGCCCGTCGCCACGCACCACCTCCTCGATCTGAAAGAAAGCTGCCCACGCCAGTGCCAGCACGAAGAACACCGCGACGCCGATGAGCAGCACATGCGGCAGGCGGCGCTCGGCCACGTGGGCGGCGCCTATCTGCTCTTGCGCCCAGCCTTTGGGTTTGGCGGCCTCCGCTGGCACCAATTGTTGCGGTGCAGGCGTAGACTGCGGTTGCTCGCGTTTGCTGTCAGGCGCGTTCACTGTCACCCCACCTTGCGCACTTTGCCTTGCGCCAGTGCTTGCAGCACATCGGCTTTGGGGCCGGCCGCCACTACACGGCCGCCGTCCATCACCACCAGCTTGTCCACCAGCGTCAGCATCGACTCGCGATGCGTGACCACGATCAGCGTGCGGCCTTCGAGCACGCGCGCCAGCCGCGCCTTGAACTGTTCTTCGCTGCCCATGTCCATCGCTGCCGTGGGTTCGTCGAGCAAAATCAGCGGCGGGTCGGTGAGCAGTGCGCGCGCCAGCGCCACCGACTGTTTTTGCCCGCCTGACAGGCCATCACCACGCTCGCCCACCGGCATGTCAAAGCCTTGCGGGTGGCGATTGATGTGCTCATCGAGTCCGACCAACTGCACCGCGCGCAGCATCGCCGCATCGTCCGTATGCGGTGCACCCATCTTCAAGTTCTGCCCTACCGTACCGGCAAACAACACCACATTTTGCGGCATGTAGCCGATGTTGCGCCGCAAATCCACAGGGTCGATCTGACGTGTGTCGATGCCGTCGACCAGCACATTGCCGGCTTGTGCATGGTGCAGCCCCACCAGCAGCTTCGCCAGTGTGCTTTTGCCCGAGCCCATACGGCCGACCACGCCGACGCGGGAACCCGGAGTGATCGAGAACGACAACTCGTGCAGGGCGTCAACTTGCTGTCCGGGATAACGAAAGGTGACGCCGCGAAATTCAATGCGGCCTTCCAGATGCGGGCGGCTGACGAAGGTCTTGCCCGGCTCGCGCTCGACCGGCGCCTCCATGATCTTGTTCAGCGCCACCAGCGCCGTCATCGCAGTGTGGTAGCGCGTGAGCAGTGCCGCCAGTTGCGTCAGCGGCTGCACCGCGCGGCCGGTGATAATGGCACAAGCGATTAACGCACCCAGCGACAGTTGGCCTTCGGTGGCGAGATAGGCGCCGACAATCAGCACGGCAATGGAAACACCCGCCTGAATCCAGCCCGTAAAGTGGAGTGCAAACGAGGATATCAGGCGCGAGGTGAGGCTTTCTCTGGCCACAAACTCGACCAGGCTTTCCCATTTGCGCTGTAACTGCCCGGCGGCATTCAAATGCTTCACGTGTTCAATGGCGCCCAGCGTTTCGATGACAGTGGCGTACTTGGCTTCGGTCGCGGCAAAACTGCGGCGTATATGGTCGCGTAGCGCCGGCTGCAACGCGAGCCCCATGCCAATCACTATCGGTATTGCAATGAGCACCGGCATCACCATCGCAAGACCGCCGATCCACGCGATGGCCGCCAGAAAAACAAATACGAAAGGCAGATCGATGATCGAGGCGAGTGTGGCGGAGGTAAAGAATTCGCGCAGCGACTCGAATTCACGCAGGTTGTTCGCCAGCGTGCCCACCGGCTGGCGCGGCTGATCCAGCTTTAAGTCCATCACCCGCGCGAAGAGGGTGGAGGAGAGCGCAAGATCAGCGCGCTTGCCTGCGAGGTCGATGAAATACCCGCGCAGCAGCTTTAACAGCAGATCAAACACCAGTACTACAGCCAGCCCCAGCGCGAGCACCCACAGTGTTTCCATCGCCTGATTGGGCACCACGCGGTCATACACCAGCATGAAAAACATCGGCGAGGCCAGTGCCAGCACGTTAATAATCACCGTCGCCACAGCGACTTCCGTATAGGTGCGTGCTTCTTTGCGCAGCGTACCCCAGAACCAGTGATGTTTCTCCACCAGACGCTCGGTTTCGCTGCCCGACTGAAAGCGCTGCAGCCGGCCCAGCAGGATCACGTGATCGCCATAAGTAGCCGCAAGCGCGGGCAGCGCGACGGTGCGCATGGCATCGGGCAACTCTGGCAGGATGATATGCGCCTGCTCATCCTCGATCTTGACGAGTACGCAGGCGTTGCGCTCTTCACCCAGCAAAATTACCGGCAGCAGTGCCGGGTTAATGCGCGCGAGCGGCAGTTTCAGCACCCGCGCCGAGAGGCCCGCGCGCTCAGCCGCGCGCGCCGCCAGTGCGGGTGTCAGGCGCCCGTCTTCCAGTGGCAGTCCAGTGGTGAGGGCGTCAGCCGACATCGGCTGGCCGTACAGGCGCGCGGCTATCGTCAAACAGACGGCGAGGGGATCGATCAACATGGAATCGGCGGCGTTCAATTTGGCGGCTCCGGTGCGGGTTCCGGCAGAGTGTCCATAGGGCCTGCTGGCACCGCTTTCGGCGCGGGTTCCTCCAGTGGCGCTTGCGGCTGCACAGCAGCCTTGGCCGGGGGACTGAGCATAGCATCCAGCAAGCGCCCAGTACTGGCCAACAGGCGCACCTCTCCCGCGGTTACCGCAGCGCGTCCCGCCACATGTCCGCTCGCAGCGCTAAAGCGTTCGTTCTCCGAATTAAGCACATCGAGCAGGCTGCGTTGTCCCAACTGAAACTGCAGGCGGTAGGCTTCTGCCACTTCTGTGCTGGCGCGCGCGTAGCGCGCTAGTTGTGGCAGGCGTGAGCGGTCGGAGGCGAGCGCCTCCCACGCCTGGCGCACGTCACGCTCCACTTCGCCGCGTATGCGCCGCAGATTCGCGTACGTTTCATCGAAACGCGCTTCAGTCTCGCGCACCCGTTCACTGTCGCCCATGCCGCGATACAGGTTATAGCGAAACCGCAGCATCGCGTAGTGGTCGCTATTCAGGCCGCTAACGCCGTCGAGGTCGCGGTTGCGCGAGGCACCGGCTTCGATGGTGACGCGCGGCGCTGCCATTCTGGCGCGCGCACTTTCACGATCGTGCTGCGCGGCTTCGATTTCTTTCTCGGCGGCGCGGATCGCGGGATGCAGGCGCGACGCAACATCCACCGCAACATCCAGTTGTGGTGGCATCACCTGCGCAAGATCCGCAGGTTCTTCCAGGGCCTGGGGAATATGCCCCGTCAGATAACGGTACGAGGCCTCGGCCTGACGCAATTGTCCGCTGAGTTGTTCAAGTGCCGAGTTCGCCAGCGCGCGGCGCGCCTCGGCCTGTGTCACATCGGCGCGGCGGCCGCGCCCGGCATCGGCCAGCAGGCTCACGTCCTCTAGCGTTTTCTCATGCGTCGCCTGATTTTTCTGTGCAATGCCGATTTGCTCGCGCAGACGCCGTACTTCGATGAACGCCTGCGCTGCGCGCAGCGCGACGTTGATCGAGGTATCCGTAACCGAGAACTCAGCGCCCTCGGTGCGCGCACCAAAGCGCCGTACCTGTGCGCCTGAGGCGCCGCCATCAAACAATAACTGGGTAATCGTCAGTTCAGCCTCACGGCGTGTGAGAGTCGGATCCGTGCCCAGTGCGCGCGTCGACGCATTGCGGCTGGTTTCGCGCCCTTCGCCTGCGGCAATATTGATCGACGGAAAATATTCTGCCCGCGCCTGCCCGGTCTGCGCGGCGGATGTCTCACGGCGCGCCTGCGCTGCCTGAATTTCAGGAAAGTTCTGTAATGCACGCGTAATCGCCTGCGCCAGCGTCTCGGCTTTGGCCGACACGGTGGATAGGGCAAACAGGCAGAGGATTGTCGGATACAGGTGCAAAATATGAAATGCGCCTTCGCGCCGGCTCGACTACGTGATAAATACCAGGTGATATATCTAAGCTTTTGAATTATAACTAAAAAGCAATCTGGAACCGATTTGACGCACGCACCACCCGGCTATCCAGGGCGCGGTGTGTGCGATCAGGATTTCCAAGCAAGCGTAGGGTGGGCACGTCCTGTGTGCCCACGCGCAGCAGGGGCCTCATTCGCCAAACGTGTTACCACCCTGATCGGATTCGTCGCCAGCCCAATCTGCGCGCAACAGAGCCCGTTCGACATACCGGTGAAACGATGAATGCGGCCAATCCGCCACGCGCCGCACCCATCCATGTTTCACCGGATTGAAATGGATGTAATCGAGGTGATGTTGCAAATCAACATCGTCGCGAATCTGATGCTCCCAGAATCGGCGTTGCCAGATGCCTTTGTCGCGTTTGGCGATCTTGCTGGCGCTGCGCGTGCCCGGCGCTAAATCCCTTGAGAAGGCCCGTTTGACAATCCCCCAACGCAGCCCGAAATCGGCGTCATCTACGGGCAGCCGCCATATCGCGTGCAAATGATCCGGCAAAATGCAATAGGCCAACGTGCGGAATGGGTAACGCTCGCGCGCGAGCGCAAAGGCCAGGCACAGGCGATCCATTTGATCTACCAACAACCGGCTTTTCCGATCAGCCAGATTAACGGTGAAGAAAAACGCACCGCCGCCGGACAGGCTTCGACGATAGCGCGACACACGGGTAAGTTATCACGGCAGGTGATTTGCGCGTGGGCACAAAGGACGTGCCCACCCTACGCTCGCTGCGCATCAGAGGCCGAGGACGTTGACATTGACGTTCGCCGTGGCGGTGCCGCCCAGGCCATCGCTGATGGTGTAGCTGAATGAATCGATGCCGAGGGATCCGGTTGACAGCGCATCCAGTATCGGTGAGGTGGTCGGGTCATACTCTACCTGACCGCCGATAACGGTCACCGTCGCGCCCTGCATAGTGGTTGCGGATGGGGTGGTGCTGCTGCCACTAGACGATACCCCAACGATGCTGAACGCATCGCCATCGGCATCGCTGTCATTGGAGAGGACATCCATAAGCGTAAGCGTGTCCTCGTTTGCACCGATCTGGTATTTCAGGACGAAGCCGTCGTTTTGACCCGCACCATTGCCGCCAGCGGTGAAGCTGCGCGATTCGCCGACGACGTAGAGACTGGTGCCGTCCGTGGTAATGCCGTTGGCGCGGTCGGTGTCGGCGCCGCCATAAAGCGTCGTGGAAATGACAGCGCCTGTAGCGGCATTGATCTCCATCAGCACCGCATCGTCATTACCCAGTCCGCCTGCCTCTGCTGAAGAATAGCCGGTCACGAACAAGCGCCCACCGACCGACACTACGTCGTTCAACTGGTCGGTGCCCGCAGTCCCGAAGGACGAGCGCCAGAGGAAGTTGCCGTTGGTATCGAACTTCTCGACCAGGTAATCCTGGCTATCGGCAATTCCGCCGGTACGATTGCCCACCGCATACACATTGGTACCATCGCCGGCTACACCGAAAAATGTACCGTTGAGCGTTATGTCCTTGACGTTGTTGAGTAGCCCGAGGCTGGTGTTGTAAGTCCATAGATCAGGGCGTGCTGCGCTATCGCCTTGAAAGGACCAGGCGGTAAGCCCGGCCACATAGACCGTGCCATTGGCCACCGTGACATCGTTTGCCACGGAGCCTCCTATTCCTCCCGGGTAACCAGGCGAGAACGACCCGCCCAGAGCCGGATCAGCCGCCTGAGCGACACGCGTACCACTGGCGTCGTATTTCAGCGCGGCCATGGCGAAGTAACTGAACGGCTGGCCGCCGCCAACCGCGTAGTAAAAAGTGTTACCGCCTTCCACCGAGGTGGCTACGCTGGAGAACACTTCTACTCCCTGATAGGCATATATGGAGTTGCTACTGCCTACCTGCGCTTGCTTCGCCCAGTCGATCGCGCCCGTGGCAGGATTGATATTGACGATGTCCGCCTTGGATTCGCCGTCACCGGCGCCGCTCGCCAGCGCCTGGAACGTCCCGACGTAGACCGCGTCATCGGTGCCGGTACCCACCGCCACGCCGTCAAAGCTCTCACCCGAGACCGAGGCCCCCGCGGTATTGGGATACAGCTGCGTCCATAGCGACCCGAGTGTTGCGGGGTCATACGAGGTGGCAACAGCCTCTTGCGCAGTGGTGCCGCTGGTGATCTGGCCGGATACGAAAAGTTTGCCCAGGCCGAAGGCGACGTCTGTGAACCGCTGGTCGCCGGCGCCACCGTAGAACGACTGCGCGGACAGCGCAGATGAACCACTGATGACGTCATTCACCGCGATCGGCGCAAAGTTGGCGTAGAGGAAGTCGCCTTCGCGTAAATTGTCGCGATCGAAGTTCAACAGCCGCAACACTAGCGGCGACGACAGGCCGAGATCGTTGCTGTAGCCGATGACGGTGTCGGCGCCGTCCTGCGCGGCGCGTGCCATCACCTGCGCGAAGTTGTGCGCGATCTGCGCCTGATTGGCACCAATGACAGCGCGCAGATCGAGCACGTCGTGATCGCCCCCGACCACACCCGAGAAATCGGTCACAGCGTCTTCCCCGTCCTGGCCGCCCAACTCGTGGTGATCGGCACCCGCACCACTCGTCGAGACATCACCGCCGTTGCCGCCGCCCGACAGCACGTCGTCACCAGGGCCGCCGTACAGCACGTCAGCGCCGGCCGCTCCGCGCAACTCGTCATTGAAGGGGCCGCCGACGATGACACTCGTGAGTTCCGGTGCGGCGTCGATGATGGCGTAGCGCACCGTCTGGAAGATCGCGTCGAGGCCGGTGCGGTCGTGCTGGATGCTCGCGTAAGCCAGAAGTCCTTGATAGAAAGCGGCCGCGGAAAACTGCCACGGCGCTTCTACGCCGGTGCTCCCGTTGAGCATCGCGATGTAGGGCACGCCGGGTGTTGCGCTAAGGATGTTGAGGGCGCTGATGGTGCCGCCCATGGGCACACCACTGTCATAGGTCAGATTGTCACCTGACGCCGTGTAGGTGATACCGAGGCTGGTGGTAACGGTGAACCCACGGTCAGCCGGTATATTCGGGAAACCAGTCTGAATACCAGGGGTGAACACCAGAGTGCCGATCGCGAGATCGTCGTAAAACTTCTTCATGGGTTCGAGCGTTGCATCCCCCGTGCCTTGCATGTCGTAGGCGTGTGGATTGACTTGCACGTGCGTCGGCGGCGTAACGTTGATGGTCACCGTGGTGACGGCGGAGTAATCGGTTCCATCAAACGCCCGGTACGTAAATGTGTCGCTCTGAACCAGTTGCTGCCCCGGCGTTGTATAGCTCACAAAGTACGCCTGCGGCGAATAGCTGAACGATCCATCGGCATTGAGCTGGAAGGATTGCGCATGCGCTGGGCCGGCAACGAGCGCTGCCGTCAGAATGTCGCCGTCAGAATCGAAATCAGCGCCGGGCGCAAATGGCGTCTTGAGCACACCATGCGCGGCATCCACGATGAGGTGGGTTGCAATCAGCGTTGAGCCTTCGCTCACTGAGTAGGTCTCTGCGAACGCAACCGGCGCATTATTCGGCGCGCTTGCCAGGGTGACCGTGGTGTGCTGGACTGCACTAGAACTGGTGCCCGCATTAAGCAGCACCGAGACGTTGGCCGTCCCAGTTGTGGTCACCAAGTCAAGCCCGCCATCGCCATTGATATCTGCGATGGCGACAGCTTCCGGGGTTGTGCCAGTCGCAAAATTGGTTACCGCAGCAAACGTGCCATTGCCGTTTCCAAGCAGCACCGAGGCCGTGTTCGAGTAAAGGTTGGTCACCGCCAGGTCGAGCTTGCCGTCGCCATTGACGTCTGCGATGACCACTGAACTGGTGGAGGCGCCTGCCGCGAAATTCGTTGCCGCAGCAAACGTGCCGTTGCCGTTACCGAGCAGTACCGAGATATTGGCATCAAGATAGTTCGCCACTGCCAGGTCGAGCTTGCCGTCTCCGTTCACGTCGCCGGTAGCGACAGAAGTGGGGTGGTCTCCTACCGCGAAATTCGTAGCCGCGTCAAAGGTGCCAGCGCCAGCGCCCAGCAGCACTGAAACACTGTCGGCTTCATTCACCACCACGAGGTCGGGCTTGCCGTCGGCGTTGAAGTCCGCGATGGCGACATCCCGCGGAATAACGCCTACCGCAAAATTCGTTGCGGCGCCAAACGTGCCATTGCCATTGCCGAGCAACACTGAAACATTGTTGTTGCCGTGGTTCGGGACCACGAGGTCGAGCTTGCCGTCGCCGCTGACATCCGCGATAGCGATATCGCGTGGAATATCACCTACCGCGAAATTCGATGCTGCGCCAAAAGTGCCGTCGCCGTTGCCCAGCAACACCGAGACATTGTCCGAGCCGCTATTCGAGAGCGCGAGGTCGAGCTTGCCGTCGCCGTTGAGGTCGCCGATGGCGACGCCAGTGGGGCCTGCGCCTGTAGCAAAAGCCGCTGCCGTACCGAAGCCGCCACTGCCGTTGCCTAGTAGTACCGAGACATAGCCGCTATGGTTCGAGAGCGCGAGGTCGAGCTTGCCGTCGCCGTTGAGGTCAGCAATGGCGACAGCATTTGAGCTTGTGCCTACAGCGAAAGTGGTTTGCGCGCCGAACAAAGGCCCGCCAGGCGCCGTGCCGTCGCTCACCTGCCAGTCGATGGTGCGGCCAGGGCTGGTGCCGAAACTGGTCGGATTGTCGCTGGTGGACGAAAATGTAATTGAATTAAGTACTTGCTGATAATGCGCCGTGGTGTCTGATCCCAGAAGCGTTAATACGCCCGTCGCACTGCTGTAAGTTGCCGTGATGCTGGTGCCCGCCGTAATGGCGCTCAGCACGTCGCCACTGACAAAACCGCTGGCGATACGCACTGTCGCCGCGGTGAGGTTGGCGTTGTCCACGTCGCTGACGGTGAGGGCAGGGGACAGTACTGTGCCTGCGGCGTTCTCGGTATAGGCCGCGTTCGTCGCTACGTTGGCGAGCACGGGTGCGTCGTTTACTGCCGCTACGTTCACCGTTACCGTAGCACTGTTGCTCTGCGTCGAGCCGTCTGTCGCTTTGTAGGTAAAGCTTGCTGGGCCGTTGAAGTTCGCGTTTGGCGTGAAGGTAACTGTGCCGTTGCCGTTGAGCACCACCGTGCCGCCCGTGCCGCTGGTCACCGAGGCTATCGACAACTGGGCGTTGGTATTGTCCACGTCGGTGTCGTTGCCCAGCAACTGCGCTGCGGTGTAGGTCACCGCGGTGTCTTCGGTTGCCGACAGGGTGTCCGCCACCGCCACCGGCGCATCGTTCACCGCGGTCACATCAACCGTAATGGTGTTCGGGCTCGCGTCGAACGCCCCGCCCGAGGTGTCCTGAACCGAGAAGGTGAAGCTCGCATAACCGGTGCCGTTGGCATTGACCGAGGGCGTGAACACGAGATTGCCAAGGCTCCCCGCTGCAATCACCTGTGCCGCCGTCACCGCCACGCCGGACAGCGTGAGCGTTCCAGCCAGAGGCAGCGCGTCGATGCGCACCGCCGCCAGCGTGCCGTCCACGTCGCTGAAGCCGAAGGCCGCCGCGCCGAAGGTGTAGGCTGCGTCTTCATTGATCGTGACGGTGTGGTCCGCGCCCGTGGGCGCATCGTTCACCGGCGTCACCGACACCGTCGCCGTCACGCTGTTGCTGGCATGATTGGCCGCGGCGCCGTCATCGACCTGGTAGCTGATCGTGCGCAGGGCGGCGGAAGGGTCTTCGCTCGTGTTGAGATAGGTCACCGAGCGCAGCGCCGCCCGGTAGGCCGCAAGCGTGTCGCTGCCGGCGAGCGTCAGCACCCCGCTCGCCGCGTTGTAGCTGCCGGTGATGCTCGCCGTGTCAATGAAGCCGAGGACGTCCTCGCCCACATGGAAATTGCCCGTGATCGCCACCGTGGCGCCGCTCAGCGTAGCGTTGTCGACGTCGGATACGAGTAGCGCAGGATTGATCGCAGTCGCCGCCTGGTTCTCGGTGTAATGCAGTGAGCGGGTATCGACATCGCCTAGTGCCACAAAGTAGGGATAAGAACCGCCGGTGGTAAAGGGCACCACGGGAGCGAAGCTGCCCAAGCCGTTGCCCGCCAGCACGCCGACGGTGACGCGATTGGCGGTGACGATATCGAGGTTACCGTCGCCATTTACATCGCCCAGCGCCAAGTGGGCAATGGACCCGCCGTTGGCATAGGTGACCCCGGCGGCGAAACCGCCCGTACCGTTTCCAATCAGCACGCTGACGTTACCGCTGGTCTCATTGGCGGTAACGATATCGAGCTTACCATCGCCATTCACATCGCCCAGTGCCAGCCCGCGGGGATTGGAGCCACCGCTGCCAAAGGTGACCGCGGCTGCGAAGCCGCCGCTGCCGTTGCCCATCAGCACGCCGACGTTGTGGTTGTAATAATTGGTGGCGACGATATCGAGGTAGCCATCGCTGTTTACATCGCCCAGCGCAACTTCGGTAGGAGTGCCGCCGGTGGTAAAGGTTACCGCGGTCGCGAAGCCGCCCTCGCCATCGCCTGCCAGCACGCCGACGTTGCTGGTGTGAAGATTGGTGGTGACGATATCGAGGAGGCCATCGCCATTCACGTCGCCTAGCGCTACCCCTAAAGTAAAAGAGCCGCCGGTGGCAAACGTGGCCGTCAGGGCGAAGCCGCCATCGCCATCGCCCGCCAGCACGCCGACGTTGTTGCTCTGCACATTGGCGGTGACAATATCGAGATGGCCATCGCGATTCACATCGCCCAGCGCCAACGAGTCGGGATAGGATCCGCCGCTATAAAAGGCGATCGCCGGTGCGAAGGCGCCAGCGCCATTGCCCACCAATACGCCGACGCTGCCGACGATGGAGGAATTGGCGGCGACGATATCGAGGAAGCCATCGCCATTCACATCGCCCAGTGCCACCAAGGCAGGATTGGATCCGCCGCTAGTAAAGGCGAGCGCCGGCGCGAAGGCGCCAGCGCCATCGCCTGCCAATACGCCAACGCTGTTGCTCTGAAGATTGGCGGCGACGATATCGAGTGTGGGAACAGCAGTCAGAAGCGGCGCATCGTTGACGGGTGTCACGGTGACGTTGAGCGTGCCGGTAGTGCTCTGC
>CAMDRT010000033.1 GCA_945906815.1 Bordetella parapertussis | reverse complement strand
TCTTTCCGTGTGTTCCGTGGTTAATGGTCTTGAAGTTCGCCGTTGCGGGATGCGCATCGCACGTGTGCCACCACCTCATAAGAAACAAAACACCCCGCTCCATGTTTGTTTGCGAACGCCTGGCCCGCACGCGGGATTGGGAAACTCTGTGGCTGATCTGTCGGTTTTAGGGTTACTGCATTACCGCCCCAATCGCAGGCTGCTGCTTAGGGCGCCGCTGTCCCCGCATTTTTCGGCTCAGGTGTCTCGAAGCGCATGAGGCCGGCGCGCTGCGCATCCGCGTAAAGTTTTTCGTCGTGCAGCATCTGTGTCAGCAAAAAGCGCGGGGCGCCACGTTTGATGAGTCGCGGCGCAACCATGCCGAGCGCGATCAGCGCCAGCCCGCTCCAGACCCAGCCCAGCAGCGCCACTGCCACGCCCGCGCCCAGCAGCGGCAACATCAGCAGTGGCAGCAACAGTCGCGCACTCAGAAATTTGCCCGCAAGCGCCGCATCGAATTCGACGATGAGGGTTCCCGCGCGATAGGCTGCGATGAATTCGGTGTGGGTCATTTGTCAAAAAAACAATAAAAACAAATATTTAGTATTCAACAGGCAGCGGGTCAAGGCTGCGCCACAGATACCAGGTAGCGACCGAGCGCCACGGTGCCCACTGAGCACCTAGGCGCTGCATGCGTGCCGGGGTCAGGGTGCGGCCACGGTTGTAATGCAAGGTCATGGCCTTTTGCAAACCCAGGTCACCTAGCGGAAATACATCAGGCCGGGTCAAATTAAAAATCATGAACATTTCGGCGGTCCAGCGGCCGATGCCTTTGACCTGAATCAACTGTGCGATCAACGCTTCGTCCGGCAGCCGTTTCCAGCCCGCCGGTTGCAGACGTCCATCATCAAAGCGCGTTGCAAGATCGAGGATGTAGCCCGATTTTTGCCCGGAAAGCCCACAGCCACGCAACTTTTCTACGCTGGATGCGGCAATCACTGCAGGCGCTACCACACCATGTGCCGCCACGAAGCGGTTCCACACGCTTTGCGCAGCCTTCACCGAAATCTGCTGACCGACGATGGCGCGCGCCAGCGTCTGAAAGGCGTCGCCGCGGCTGCCCAGGGTGAGCGTTGTGTGCTGGGCGATGAGTTTTTTCATCACCGCATCGCGAGCGGCAAGCTCGGTGGTGGCGCGCGTCCAATAACGGGGTTTCATGGCGATGATTTCCTGGCACGTTTCAGTTTGCGCTGGCGCCACTGCCACAACACACCCAGGCGCCACGCCCAATCGCTGACACAGTATCCGATGAGCGCGAGCAGTAGCGCAAGCAGCGGCAAGCCGATCAGCAGCGGTTTGCCGGCACTGGTCAGCCATTGCAGTGCGGCGCCTAACCAGGCCATGGTGCCCTGGCCTTCGACGCCGAGCTCGAATTGCGGCAGTTCAGCGCCGTTTTGCCACAGCGCCCATTGCCCCAGCTTGAACGCCATCAGATACAGCGGCACGATCGTGAACGGATTGGAATACAGCGTCACCAGCATCGACAGCGGCAGATTGACCCTGAAGCCAATCGCGAGCAAGGCACCGGCGCTGAACTGCACCGGATTGCTGCCGGGTATCATGCCGGCGAAGAGCCCGGCCGCCACCCCACCCGCCACCGAGCGGCGATGCAAATGCCACAGGTTATGATGTTGCAGGCGGTTGCCAAAACGCGCGATGTAACGGTTGTCGCGGATCGCTTGATGGCTGGGCAGCACGCGCCGCAGATACTTGCGTAACATGTGGTTTATTGTAGCGATATTCCTGGATCACATTGCCCTTCTTCATCATTCTTTTCGTGGCGGGGATCGCACTGCTGCAGCAACAAGCGCTGCTGCCGCCGCTGGCGTGGGCGGCTGCGCTGCCGCCATTGCTGGTGCTGGCATGGCTGGCACGTACTCAGCGCGGCTTGTTTGCGGTGGTGATGGCGGTATGCTGCGTGAGTGCGGGATTCTTCTATGCCGCCACACGCGCGCAGTGGCGCATCAACGACGCGCTGCCACCCGAGTGGGAAGGGCGCGATGTGCAAATCGTGGGGGTGGTGGCCAGTCTGCCGCAACACTATGAGCGCAGCGTGCGCTTTGAGTTTGATGTCGAACGGGTGATCACGCCGCACGCTGTGGTGCCCTCGCATATCGTGCTGAGCTGGTGGGGCAGTGTGGCCCAAGAGGCTAGCCGCGGCACCTTGCCAGAGCTCAAGCCCGGCGAACGCTGGCAACTCACGGTGCGTCTGCGGCGCCCGCGCGGCAGCGCCAATCCGCATGGCTTTGATTACGAAGCATGGCTGTTTGAACGCGATTTGCGCGCCACCGGTAGCGTGCGTCCTAAAAGCGGCAGCCGCCGCATCGATGCGATGGTTCACCGGCCCGTATACTGGATCGAAGCCACGCGCGAGCGGCTGCGTGCACGCATACTGCAGGCGCTGCCCGAGCAGCCTTATGCCGGCGTGCTGGCGGCACTGGCGATCGGCGACCAGCGCGCCATAGCTGCGGATCAGTGGCAGATTTTTACCCGCACCGGCGTCAATCATTTGATGTCGATTTCCGGACTGCATGTGACCCTGGTGTCGGGGCTGATATTTGCGTTGGCCTACGGCCTGTGGCGGCGCAGCGCGCGCCTCACGTTGCGGCTGCCCGCGCGCAAGGCCGCGGTGCTGGCAGGACTGACGGCGGCGCTCATCTACACCCTGCTAGCGGGCTATGAAGTACCGGCGCAACGCACGCTCTATATGTTGGCGGTGGTGGCGGTGGCGCTGTGGCTGAATCGCATGAGTTCGGCGCTGGCGGTGCTAAGCGTGGCGCTGCTGGTGGTGGTGCTGATCGATCCGTGGGCGCTGCTGGCTGCTGGCTTTTGGCTGTCGTTTGGCGCAGTGGCGGTGATTTTGTACGTGAGCGTGGGGCGGGTTGGCACAGCGCACTGGCTGCTCACCTGGGCACGGGTACAGTGGGCGGTAACCCTGGCGCTGATGCCGGCGCTGCTGGCGATGTTTCAGCAGGTGTCAATAATTTCGCCGCTGGCCAATGCGCTGGCGATTCCGCTGGTGAGCCTGGTGGTGGTGCCGCTGACGCTGGCGGGCATGTGGCTGCCGTTTGATGGGGTGCTGCAGCTCGCGCATGGCATTATGGCGGGGTGCGGGCTGGCGCTGGCGTGGATGAGCCATCTTCCGGTGGCCGTATGGCAACAGCATGCACCGCCGGGATGGACGGTGCTGGTGGCGGCGTTTGGGGCGGTGATCTTGTTATTGCCGCGCGGCTTCCCTTTGCGCTGGACGGGAGCGGCGGCATTTTTGCCGTTGTTCCTTGCGGCGCCGCCACCTTTGCCAGAGGGCGAGTTGCAACTCACGGTGCTTGACGTGGGTCAGGGTCTTGCCGTGGTGGCGCGCACGCGCCATCACGCGCTGCTGTTTGACAGCGGTCCTGCGTACGGCCCGCAAGCCGACGCCGGTAATCGCATGATCGTGCCGTATCTGCGTGCGGCAGGGGTCAAGGCGCTGGACAGGTTGATCGTAAGCCATGATGACATCGACCACTACGGCGGCGCCTCATCGGTGTTGCAGGCAATGCCGGTGGCGCAACTGCTGACCTCGGTGCCCGACCTTGACCCGCTGCGCTTCGAGGCCAACAAATCCATGCACTGTTACGCGGGGCAAAGCTGGACATGGGACGGTGTGCGCTTCGAGATGCTGCATCCGGCCCGTGACAGCTATGACGATGCATTGATCAAGGACAACAATCGCGGCTGCGTGCTGCGCATTGCGACACGCCATGCTGCGGTGTTGATACCTGCGGATATCGAAGCGCGCGCGGAGCAGCAGTTGCTGGCGTCCGCGCGCGAGGCGTTGCGTGCGCAGGTGTTGCTGGCGCCGCATCACGGCAGCAAAACCTCGTCGACAGCGGCGTTCGTGCAGGCGGTTGATCCGCGCATCGTGATTTACGCAGTGGGCTATCGCAATCGATTTGGCCATCCGCACCCCGATGTCGAAGAACGTTATTTACGCCACGGCAGTCATGTCTATCGCACCGACCGCGACGGCGCGCTGACCCTGCACTTGGGTGCGAGCGACGCCATCCGGGTCACGCCGCATCGCGCGAGCTACCGGCGCTACTGGCAGACGCAGATAGCGGGGGATGCGGTGCCTGATCCGGAGGAATTGTAAAATATACATAAAAACAATAGCTTATGTCATGCACTGGGTTACGAAAACAGTAAGGGGCAAGATAGCTCTCAGCCTGGAAGGGGATTTTTCTGGATTGACATTTTATTGCTTATTGGATATCTTATAGATATCTTACGATGAGGTTCAGCATGCCGACCAAGTTAATCGCCAACCAAATTGCGTTCCGCTATCGCGCGTCTGACAGCCCGGGCGGTGTGACTCGAGAAACCGCGAAGCGCCTCGCTGAGCGTCTGGGTGTCGATGAGACACAAGCGATACATCAGGCCTTGCACGAGTTGGCGATAAAAATTCTGCCTCAGTACGAACCCGATGATGGCGCGCTGAGCGCTGCGCAAATTCGGCAAATCAAAAAGCGCGTGCCGCGCACTAGCAAGCGCTCGGTGCGCTCCAGTTTGTTCGAGAGTGAGACGGTGGTGAAATGAAATGGTGGGGCGAACCCACTGCTGGCGAAATCGTGTGGTGTCATTTCCCCGACGACATGCATCCGCGCCCGAAGCCACGACCTGCGCTTATCGTTACGGTTTTCGACGATGACGCGCCGCAGTTCGAGGTGCGTGTCGCTTATGGCACCAGTCAGCGTACTACCACGCTGTATCGCGGAGAATTTGCAATTCTGCGCAGCCGAAATCCGCTAGCCTATGCAGCCGCCGGCCTGAGTTACGACACCAAATTCGATCTGCGACAGATTCTCGATCTGCCGTACACCACGGATTGGTTCTCCGTCCCGCCGGCAGCCCCCCATGGAGAAGCGCCCGCTTTAGGCACGCTGCATCCTTCACTGGTGCGCGCGGTGGAGGCGGCGTTTCGGGCGGCCGGTGATTGAGCGTGCAGCTTGTTTCCGCGCTGGCCACGGCGGATGAATCTCAACTTATAATCTCCCTATGGCATCCCTATCCAGCAAACCGCACATCCTCATCGTCGGCGGCGGCCTCGGCGGTCTGACGGCCGCACTGGCCTTGCTCAAACGCGGCTACGACGTCGACGTCTATGAACAGGCGCCCGAATTGCGCGAGGTCGGCGCCGGCCTGCAATTAAGCGCCAATGGCATCCGTGTATTGCACGAACTGGGTGTGCTGGAGGCATTCCGTGCGCTCGCGTGCGAGGCGGCGGGCAAGGAAATACGGCTGTGGGACAGCGGCCAGACCTGGAAACTGTTCGAAGTGGGAGCGGACGGGGCCGAGCGCTATGGCTTTGCGCACTATCTGGCGTATCGCCCGGATTTGCTGGGGGTGCTGGCCGACGCTGTGCGGCGTGAGAAAGCGGATGCGATTCATCTGCAGGCGCGTGCTACCGGCTTTGAGCAGTCCGCGCATGGCGTCACGCTGCACTACGCGAGCAACGGCATGCCACTGACTGCCAGCGGTGATGCCCTGATCGGTGCGGACGGTGTGCACTCGCGCATACGGCAGACGCTATTCGGGGACGACCAGCCGGCGTTCACCGGCATGCTGTCATGGCGCGGGGTGATCCCGATGGACAAGCTGCCGCCACACATGCGCCGCATGATCGGCACCAACTGGGTGGGGCCGGGCGGGCATGTGGTGCATTACCCGGTGCATCGCGGCGAGTACATGAATTTCAACGGCATCATCGAGCGCGATGATTGGCAGGTCGAATCGTGGAGCGCCAGCGGCACGCATGCAGAATGCCACGCCTGTTTCGAGGGCTGGAACGCAGATATCCACTGCATGATCGACAACTTCGCCACGCCCTACAAATGGGCGCTGATGGGACGCGCGCCGCTGGAGACGTGGAGCGTAGGCCGTGTGAGTTTGCTGGGTGACGCCTGCCATTCGATGCTGCCGATGCTGGCGCAAGGTGCTGCGATGTCACTGGAAGACGGTTATATACTGGGGCGTGCGCTGGACGCCGCGGGCAATGTTGAACAGGGCCTCGCGCGTTACGAGCAGGCGCGCAAGGAACGCACCACTAAAGTGGTGTTGGGCTCGGCCGAGAATGGGCGGCGTTTTCAGAGCCGCACGCTGGCCGATGCCGCTGCCGCGCAGGCCTATGTCGATCGCGAATGGACGGCCGAGAAGGTGCGGCAGCGCTACGAATGGTTGTTTAGTTACGACGTGACAGCGGTGGCGGTGTGATCCCTTGCGTGACGCCGTTAAATCGTGGACGGGCGTCGGCTGCAGGCGCTCGCGGCCCTACGCGGTAGTGGCTCTATCCTGTGGTCAAAGCGACCCCTCTTAAGCGGGTAACCCCCGCCTCCGCAACAGCGGCGTGGATCGATGCGATTGCCGTGCACGAATCGGCTGCCGCCGCGCAAACGCTGCGCGAGGTGGTTGCGCATGTCACGCAGTTATATGAGGGCAAAACACTGGCCCATGGCGTAGCGGTGCTCACGCATGTCATGGGTGTGGTGTCCTTGCTCAACGATTTGCGCTTGGGGCACGAAGCGGTGGCTGCCGCCTTGTTGTGGCCGGCGCTGGAGCTGGAGCCCAATGGCGCGCGCCGCATGCGCGATAAATTCGGTGTGGCCATTACAGATCTGGCCGAAGGCGTGCTGCGTATGAACGCCATCGGCGTGTTGTCGAGCCGGCGCAAGGCAGATCTACGTCACAGCAGTCCCGCTGAGGAGGCAGAGCAGCTCGAAGCGCTGCGCAAAATGCTGCTGGCGATGGTGCAGGATGTGCGTGTGGTGCTGATCAAGTTGGCAGATCACACGCAGGATTTGCGCTACGCGGTGAAGAGCGATGATGAAGCCGCGCGCCGCGACAAGGCGCAGCTCAGCAGCGATATTTTTGCGCCGCTGGCCAATCGCCTGGGGGTATGGCAGTTGAAATGGGAGCTGGAAGACCTGGCGTTTCGGATCCTCCAGCCGGATGCCTACAAGGAAATCGCGCGCCTGCTCGACGATAAGCGCGTTCACCGCGAGGGCTACATCGAAAACGTGGTGGCACTGCTCAAGGGCGAACTGGCGCACGCGCGTATCAAAGCCGAGATCAGCGGCCGCCCCAAGCATATCACCAGCATTTATAACAAGATGCAGCGCAAGGGCATGGATTTCGAAGCGCTCTACGATGTGCGCGCGGTGCGGGTGCTGGTGGGCGATGTGAAGGACTGCTATGCCACCCTGGGCCTGGTGCATCAATTGTGGTCGCCTATCCCGAAGGAGTTCGACGATTACATCGCCAAGCCCAAGGCCAACCATTACCGCTCGCTGCACACCGCGGTGATCGGGCCTGAAGGCAAGTCGGTCGAAGTGCAAATCCGCACGCACGATATGCATCAAAGCTCGGAGCTTGGGGTCGCTGCGCACTGGCGCTACAAGGAGGGGGCGCGCCAAACCAAAGGCTACGACGAGAAAATTTCGTGGCTGCGGCAGGTGCTGGAGTGGAAAGACGAGGTGCGTGACGCGGGCGAGCTGGCAGAGCAGTTTAGAACCGGCCTCTTCAACGATACCATTTACGTGTTTACGCCGCAGGGCAAAGTGGTGGATTTGCCCAGCGGATCGACGCCGCTGGATTTTGCGTATCACGTGCATACCGAACTCGGTCACCGTTGCCGCGGTGCGAAGGTCGATGGCGCAATGGCGCCGCTCAATACGGTGCTGCGCAACGGCCAGCAAGTCGAAGTCACCACGGTTGCGCAGGGCGGGCCCAGTCGCGATTGGTTGAATGTCCCATTGGGCTACCTCAAGAGTCAGGGCGCGCGCAGCAAAGTGCGGCAGTGGTTTAATCGCCAGCACTACGATACGGACGTGGCGCAGGGCCGCGCGGCACTGGACAAGGAATTGCAGCGTCACGGACTGACCGCCTTGAACCACGACCAGCTGGCGGAACAACAGGGCTATGCCAAGCTCAGTGATTTTCTGGCGGATATCGGGCGCGGTGATATCGGGCCGCGGCGTCTGCAGGATGCGCTGCGCCCGGCACCAGCGGCGCAACCGGCGCCGCAAACCCTGCCTGCACCGCGCAAAGCGCGTGCCAGCGCTGGCGGTGGGGGCGGCGGGGTGCTGGTAGTCGGCGTGGATAAACTGCTGACGGTGCCGGCAAAATGCTGTAAGCCTGCACCGCCGGAGCCGATCGTGGGTTTTGTGTCGCGCGGACGCGGCGTCACCGTGCATCGCGCGAGCTGCGCCAACGTCAAGCGCCTGGATCCGCAGCGCATGGTGACAGCTGAATGGGGCGCGGCCACTGGTGCCACCTTCCCGGCCGAGGTGGAAATCGAAGCGCTCGATCGCACCGGACTGCTGCGCGATATCAGCGAGGTGTTCACGCGCGAACGTGCCAACGTTACCGCCACCAACACGCTGACGCGTGACCTGCTCGCGCGCATGCGCTTCACGCTGGAAATCACCCATCTCGATCAGTTAAAGCGCGTGCTCTCCATGATCCGCGAAGTGAAAGGGGTGATGCGGGCGGGGCGGCGCTAAGCGGACTATCGTATGGGCAGAAACACTGCGGTGGCGATAGTTTGAAATACTTTGACCACCGTGCGCTTGCCTTTGTCCGCCGCTATTTTCGACAAGATGTCGAGACTGGCGATCACTTTACCAAACGCGCGTTCGAAGCTCAGATTGATCGCCGCGCCGGCGGCTTCATTGGAAAGCAGCAGTAATTGGGCTTGTGTGTTACGCGTATTGGAGAGTTGCCACACCGCGATTTCCACGTTGCGCGCGGCATTGTGCAGGCCTTGCGGGTCAAGATCATCCAGCATGAAAAATTCTGTTTTGTCATGGAACGCAGCCTGGATCATGCTCGCCACGCCGACGATGTAGGCTAGCACCCTGTCACCCGCATAATCCTCACGCAGCGCGAGTTGTATCGCCGCGGCGCCGCGTGCACCGCGCAGTTCGGCGAAACGCCAATCGTGATGCACGTCAAAAATGCGCGCCACGCCGACATCCACCGTGCTGTGCCCGCTTTTGCTTAACTCGCGCGGATTGCGGCGATAGAGTTTCTCGGCCAGCACGCGCAGATTCTGAAAAATTTCGCGCTGATGCGCCTCGGCCACGCGGTCAATATCGGATTTCGCGAGCTGCGTAGCATTAAATCCGCCGTCCGTGCGCGGGGGCGCGCTGTGCTGGCTGGCGCAGGCGGGCAGCAGGGCGAGCGTAAGCAGCAATAAGCGTGAGCGGCTAGGCATGGTGCATCATAGCGCATAGCGCATCGTGCGTAAGGGGCATGCAGCGGGCGTGCGGCGCGCTGCGCTTGGGCGAAAAGGTCTAGGGATGCGATAATCAAAAAAACCTTAGTCACGGAGTGATTGGCATCCATGCAACTAGACCTGAAAGGCTGTAACGCACTCGTCGCCGGTGGCTCGCGCGGCATCGGTCGCTCGATTGCGCTGACCTTTGCAGAGGCCGGCGCGAACGTATCCATCTGTGCACGTGGCGAAACCGCGCTGCGTGCAACTGAAGCCGAACTGCGGCAGTTCGGTCACGCCGTGCACGCCGTGACCTGCGACCTTGGCAATGGGCCCGCAGTGGCAAATTATGTAACCGCAGCGGCGCAAGCCCTGGGCGGTATAGACGTGCTGGTGAACAATGCATCCGGCTTCGGCGGCAGCGACGATGAAGCGGGCTGGGAGGCCAGTGTCAGTGTTGACCTGATGGCGCCGGTGCGCGCGTCCCACGCGGCCTTGCCTTTCCTGGAGAAATCGCGGGGTTCGATCATCCACATCTCTTCTATCTCTGGCCTTAAGGCCAGCGCACGCACACCGCCGTATGGCGCAGTCAAAGCAGCGCTGATTCAATACACCTTGTCGCAGGCCGCGCAGTTGGCGGCCAAACACATCCGCGTGAACTGTATTGCGCCCGGTTCCATCGAGTTTCCGGGTGGCAGTTGGGAGAAACGAAAGACCTCGGACCCCAAACTCTACAATGCCATTCTCGACAGGATCCGTTTTGGGCGTCTGGGCACGCCACAGGAAATAGCAAACGTGGCGCTGTTCCTGGCCAGTAGCGCAGCAAGCTGGGTCACTGGCCAGACCATCGCGGTCGATGGCGGACAGATGCTGGACTGAGGCTGGACTGAGGCTGGACTGAGGCTGGACAGAGGCTGGACAGAGGCGGCTGCGCAGGCCGTTAGCACTTCTGTGCTGACAGAGTGTATGCAATTCTTGAGGTAAACTGCGGCTTCAGCCAATCAACCCAATACGGGAACACAGTATGGAACTCAAATCACAGCGGCACACGGTGCAGGATCTCGGTGGCGCCATCGATCTTTGTTATACCAACGGCTGGACCGACGGACTGCCGGTGGTGCCGCCGACGGCGGATCGTGTCAGCGCGATGCTGGATGCGGCGAAAATAGATCCGCAGCATCAACTTGCCTTCATCGAGAATCGACAGATTTCAGTGACTGCCGAGAAAGTCGCGATCAACGCGGTGATGGCGGGCTGCAGGTCGGAATACATGCCGATAGTGGTGGCGGCGGTGGAAGCGCTGGCCGATCCCAAGTACGGCTATCACGGCCCGGCCACCAGCACCGGTGGTTCAGCGGTGTTCATGCTGGTGAATGGCCCGATTGCCAAGGAACTGGACATCAATTCCGGCGACAATCTGTTTGGGCCGGGCTGGCGCGCCAACGCGACTATCGGTCGCGCTATCCGGCTGGTGATGCGTAACGTGATCGGCACCCTGCCGGGCGAGCTCGATCGCAGCAGCATGGGTCACGGCGGCAAGTACAGCTATTGCATCGCCGAGAATGAAACCGACAGCAGCCCCTGGCCGCCCTTTCATACCACGCGCGGCTTCCATCGCGATCAGAACACCGTGACGGTGTTCGCCGCGCTCGCACCCCACCAGATTTCCAACCAATTGAGCGTCGCTCCCGAAGGCGTGCTGACAACCATGTGCGCCAATATGCGCATCTCGGCGGGTACCAACCGGCGCCCACAATACGCGCTGGTGTTCCCGGGCGAGCATCAACTGACGATGAAAAAATCCGGTTGGTCGCGCGAGCAGGTGCAGAACTACTGTTTTGAAAACTCCAAGCTTTCCATGGCGGAGTTAAAACGCATCAACATCGCGCCCGGTCCGGTGACGCCGGAAGACGAAACAACCATGGTCGATCTGGTCGAAGGGCCGGAGGATTTTCTGGTGATCGCGGCGGGGGGGATCGCCGGCGTGCAGTCCTCGTATATACCGGGCTGGGGCGGCAAAAATGGTTCGCAAAGCGTGACGCGGGAAATTAAAAAACCGTGAAGAGTGAAGAGTGAAGGGTGAAGCGGTAGTGGTTTGGTTTTAATCTGTGTTCATCTGCGTTAATCTGTGGCAAAAGTTGTTTTGGGGTTTTTTTAATTGAAAGGAGCACATCACCATGACAGTGCAAATACTGGATCCAACCACCGAGATTTCGGGGCGGCGAATCGCTTACGCGCAGCGGCCTAAATCGCTGAATGGCCTGCGGGTAGGGCTGATCGACAATACCAAGCACAACTCCGACCAGTTGTTGATGCGTATCGCGGACATACTGGAACGTGAGCATGGCACCAAGTCCCACGTCATCCGGCGCAAAACGAGTTCGGGCGCGGCGCCGCATGCGGCGATTATCGAAGACTACAAGGCCAACTGCGACGTGATCGTCGCCGGCGTCGGCGACTGAGGGTCATGCAGCTCGGGCAGTGTGCTCGACAGCATCGTATTTGAACAGCAGGGTATTCCTTCCGCATCGATCATTACGCACGTGTTCAGGGCCACCGGTGCGGCGATGGCGCGCACCTGGGGGCTGGAAGGATTTCGCTTTCTGGAAATGCCGCATCCCATCGCCAACCTCACGCCCGCACAGCTCGACGAGCGGGCGGCGGCGATCACGCCGGAAGTGGTGAAATTGTTGATGGAAGGGCAGGTGGGGTAAGCACCAGCCCGTAATACCGTCATTCCGGTGAGCGCCGGAATGACGGCCAGTCCGCCGTGCTAATCTCCGCCGTCGCGGCTGGGCACATGGGTGATCACGTCAGTTTTCTCGCCACCTGCAGTGCGTCGTAACGCTGTGCCAGCGCGTGATACAGCGCCTGCGGCAGCTGCTCGTCGGCAACCCGCAGGGATTGCAGCATTTCGGCCATGTGCACATTGTCTTCTGCGCCGTCCCAGATTTTCTTGTAGGCGCCTGTTTTATAACCGCGATCCTGCCGCAAGTGATTGAGCACGTTTTTCGACACGTACTCGCGATACAGCGCGGCGGGCGTTAGTACGCAGGCGGCAAAGAGCTGCGCCAGCAGCGGCAGGCACAGCCGCCGTACCGCCGCCAGTGCGGCGAGCAGTTCAAGTTGTCCGCGCATATCGAGTGTTTCGAGTGCGTAGTGCGCGCCGTCAAAATCCAGCACTGCAGGCTCTGACCATGCGCTGATGATCGCTTGCGCTGCGGCTGCTTTGTCACCGTTCGCGCGCAACAAATACTCCGACAGCACAAAGTGCCAGATATCGATCAATTCGATGCGCAACTGCGGCATATCGGGGGTCTGCTTTTTCCACCATTTCCAGCCGTAGTGCTCCAGCGCCTCGGTGGCTTCGACCAGCACGGCGCGCAAATAGGCGTGGCGCTTGCTGATCCAGTCAGGGTCTATCTTCCTGTTCATGCTGTCCTGCAGTTCAAGCATGGCCAGCAGCATGCCGGTGCCGGGTACCTGCATCACGTTAAAACCCCACGGCCTGACCGTCGGTGCGACGCTCGGAAGCGGCAAAATAACCGTGCTCCATTTTATAGATCAACTGCGCACGGCCAAAATCGGTACTCCAGCGATCGGCCTGCGGCATGTCGTGACCGCGCGCTTTTAACGCTGCGATGGTGTCCGCAGGCACGCCGTATTCGATGCCTACTCTGACGCCGCTGTCGATGCGCCAGCGCGGCGCATCGCTAGCCGCCTGCGGATTTTGCCCGTAATCGACCATGCGTGACATCACTTGCATGTGGCCCTGCGCCTGCATCGAGCCGCCCATCACGCCAAAGCTCATCAGCGGCTGTCCGCCTTTGGTCATGAAACCGGGGATGATGGTGTGGAAAGGTCGCTTGTGCGGGGCAACGATATTGGCGTGGCCGGGTTTCAGACTGAAACCGGTGCCGCGATTTTGCATGGCGATGCCGGTGCCCGGCACCACTACGCCGGAGCCGAAACCGGAGTAGTTCGACTGGATGTACGACACCATCATGCCCGCTTCGTCGGCGGCGGTGAGATACACTGTGCCGCCTGTGGCCGGATGGCCGTGCGCGGGGTTGGCGGCTTTTTTCATGTCGATGCTTTTGGCGCGCTCTTTTAAATAACTTTTATCGAGCATCTGCGCCGGTGTGATGCGCATGGACGAAATATCGGCCACATATTCGTTGATGTCGGCGAAAGCGAGCTTCATCGCCTCGATTTTCAGATGCATGCTGTCGGGCGAGTCGATGGGCAATGACGCAACGTCAAAGTTTTCCAATATACCCAGCGCCATTAACGCGGCGATGCCCTGGCCGTTGGGCGGAATTTCATGCAGCGAGTAGCCGCGATAGTCGATGCCGATCGGCTCCACCCAGTCGCAGCTATGCGCAGCGAGATCGGCCATGGTGATGTCGCCACCGGTTTGTTTGGCCCAGGCGGCTATTTTCTCTGCCAGATCGCCGGTGTAAAACGCTGCACCCTTGGTCTCGGCGATGCGCGTGAGGGTTTTGGCCTGATCTGGAAAAGAAAACAGTTCTCCCGCCGCCAGCGCACGCCCACGCGGCATGAACGTCTGCGCGTAACCGGGCTCATGTTGCAGGTCCGGCGCCTGGTTCGCCCACAGGCGCGAGATCGTTGGCGTCACCATAAAGCCATCAGTGGCATACTTGATCGCCGGTTCAAACAAATCCGCAAACGGCAGTTTGCCGTATTTTTCAGATAGTTCCACCCACGCCGAGATAGTGCCGGGCACGGTCACCGAATCCCAGCCGCGCCGCGCCATTTCCGTGCGCCCCTTGAAGCGTTCGGGCGTCCACGTCGCCGGCGAGCGGCCGGAGGCGTTCAGCCCCTTAAGCTGTTTGCCGTCCCACAGGATGCAAAAGGCATCGCTGCCGATGCCGTTGCTGGTGGGTTCCAGCACCGTCAGCGAAATCGCCGTCGCCAGTATCGCGTCCACTGCATTGCCGCCTTTGAGCATCATGCGCAAGCCCGCCTGCGCGGCGAGTGGCTGCGAAGTGGCTACACAGTTGCGCGCCAGTATCGGCATGCGCTGCGAAGGATAGGGGAACTGCCAGTCGAACATGTCCATGGGATGATCCGGTGATTCAGAGGAATAAGGGGATTTTACTGCGCTTGGCTGCCGCGTAACTTTCGGGTTACTACTCGGGTGGTATGCCTGCATCACGTGATACCTTGATCCACTTGGCAATCTCATGGCGCGTGAAGGTGGCGAATTCTTCCGGCGAGCTGCCTACCGGTTCTGCGCCTTGCGCCAACAGGTTGTTGCGCACGTCTGCATTGCCGAGCGCGGCCTTGAGTGAGGCGTAAACGCGGTCAACCAGCGGACGCGGCATATGGGCCGGGCCGTAGAGCCCGAAACCACTGGAGACGATAAAGCCTTTGACGCCAGCTTCTTCCATCGTCGGCACATCTTTGGCGGCGGAGGAGCGCGTCTTGCCGGTTTGCGCGATCATGCGCATTTTTCCAGCGCGCACGTAATTGACCACCGCCGGCATGCTGGAAAACTGCAGTTGCACCTGACCCGCCATGAGGTCGATCAATGACGGTCCCGAGCCCTTGTACGGTACATGCACCAGGGTGATTTTTTCCATCGAACTGAGCAACTCTGCCGCCAGATGCCCGACAGTGCCGCGGCCGGCAGTGGAGTAATTGAGCTGGCCGGGCCGCGTGCGCGCGAGGGCGATGAATTCTTTGACGTTTTTCACCGGCAAGGTGGGATGGATGACGAAGGCGGTGGGCACATCGGCCACCATGGAGATCGAGGCGAAATCCTTGATCGAATCGTAGGGCAGCTTTTTGGCCATCGCAGGGTTGATGGTGTGCGCGGCTGAAACCATCAGCAGCGTGTAGCCGTCGGCCGGAGCCTTGGCCGCCATTTCAGTGCCGATGATGCTGCCCGCGCCGCCGCGATTGTCGATGATCAACTGCTGGCCCAGATGCTTGCTCATCTCGGGCGACACGATGCGCGCGATGATGTCGGTGTTGCCCCCCGGCGCGAATGGCACAATCATGCGTATGGACTTGGCGGGGTAGGTTTGCGCGTGCGCCGTCGCGGCCAGCAAGGCGGTGGTGAATAAGAGGCTTGCGGTCTGTCGCACTAACGGAAAACTCATGCTGATGCTCCTGGGCTGTGGGGGCGCGGCGCATCATACGCCGCGCGGCAGGCGCTGATGATACACGCGTTGGGGCAGCGTTTTTTGCTGCAAGCGATGCTTATCGGGATGTGCATTCAGGGCTGACCGGTGCGCGGAATGAAGCTAGAATCTACACCCTTCACCAGCGCTCGCGCGCGATTTTTCGGGAACCCGCAATGACCACATCCACGCGCTTGACCATCATGGGTACGCGTCACGTAGCAGCCGCCGGGCACTATCTCGCTGCACATGCCGCGTTTGAGATACTCGAAGCCGGTGGTAATGCCATCGACGCCGGTGTCGCCGCCGGCATCGCCATCGAAGTATTGCAGACCGACAAAGTTAATTTTGGCGGCGTGGCACCGCAGATCATCTACACCGCCAAAGACAAAAAGGTGCACTGCATCGACGGCCTCGGCGTATGGCCCAAGGGGATTACCCCGGATTATTTTCAGAAAAAGCACGGCGGCAAGATTCCCCCCGGCGTTGAACGCTGCGTGGTGCCGGCCGCGCCGGATGCGTGGCTCACCGCATTGTCCAATTTCGGCACCCTGAGTTTTGGCGAGGTGGCATCTGCAGCGATCCGTTTTGCCAGTGAAGGGTTCGCGATGTATCCGCTGTTGTCGCAATTCATCAGCACCCATCGCCAGGATTACGAGCGCTGGCCGTCGAGCGCGAAAGTGTTTTTGCCCAAAGGCCGGGTACCGCAGGTGGGTGAGATTTTTGTGCAGGCGGACCTCGGCCGCACACTCCAGTTTCTCGCCGACGAGGAACGCAAGGTTGCACGCAAAAAGGGCCGCAAGGCGGGGCTTAAAGCCGCACGTGATGCTTTTTATAAAGGCGATATTGCGCGAGAAGTGACGGCCTTTATCGGCAAACAAGGCGGCCTCATGCGGTTTGAGGATTTCGCCGATTTCAGCGTCAAGCTTGAGCCCACGGTGCGCACCCGCTTCGAAGGTATCGATGTGCACGCCTGTGGCCCATGGTCACAAGGTCCGGCGCTGCCGATGACGCTGAACATACTCAAAGGTTACGATCTGCGTGCGATGGGGCACAACTCAGCAGATTATGTGCACCTGCTGACCGAGGCGACCAAGCTCGCGTATTCGGATCGCCACAATTATTTTGGCGATCCGAATTTTGTCAAAGTGCCGATCGCAGGACTGCTGTCGGAAAAGTATGCAGCGTGGCAGCGTACGCGCATACGTATGGATGCAGCATGCCCGGGAATGCCGCGCGGCGGGGATCCGAAGACGCTGACGGAAATTGACAATCATTGCATGCCGCCAGCGCAGGGCGACGAGGCGCCGGGGCCGGGCGATACCTCGTATCTGTGCGTGATCGATCGTCACGGCAATGCCATGTCGTGCACACCGAGCGATGGCTCGGACCAAACGCCGATAGTTCCCGGTGTTGGTATCCTGTGCTCGGGACGTGGCACACAGTCGTGGTCTGATCCCTCCCATCCGTCATCGGTCGCGCCGGGCAAGCGTCCGCGGCTGACACCGAGCCCGGCGCTGGCGTTCAAGAACGGCAAGGCGTATATGCCTTTCGGCACGCCAGGCGGCGACGTGCAAACGCAGGCCATGTTGCAGGTGTTTCTCAACGTCAACGTGTTTGGCATGTCAGCGCAGGATGCGATCGAGGCGCCGCGCTTTGCGACCTACAGTTTTCCGGGTTCGTTCGAGCCGCACCACTATTTTCCCGGCAGGCTTTATCTTGAATCACGCATCGACAAGTCGGTGAACGAGGCACTCGCCGCGCGCCGCCATGATGTGCGTGCGTGGCCCGACTACACCTGGCTCGCCGGCGCGGTGTGCAGCATCGTCAACGATCACAAAAACGGCGTGCTGCACGGCGGGGCGGATCCGCGGCGGCCGGCTTATGTGCTGGGCTGGTAAATACCGGCCCAGCATGCTGTGAGCCGGCTGTGTGTGCACACAGGATTCTATGTAACTAATTGTTATTAAAAGGAAAGTATTGCATGAATTCCGATATGAAAGGGCACTGCGCGCTGGCACTAGTGTGGCTGTGCGCAGCGGCCACAGCGGGCGAGGCGCGGGCGCAGGGCGCAGCAAACTACCCCGTAAAACCGATCCGTTACCTGGTGGGCTACACGCCGGCGGGTGTCGCCGATATGCTGGCGCGCGCGGTGGGGCAAAAACTCTACGAGGCCTGGGGCCAGCAGGTGATTGTTGAGAACCGTCCCGGCGCCGGCACCAACATTGCTGCTGAGTTGGTGGCGAAGGCTGCGCCGGACGGCTACACGCTGTTCATGCCGACTGTGGCGAATGCCATTAATCCGACGCTGATGGGGAAAATGAATTTCGATTTGCTGCGCGACTTTATCCACATCACCAATTTCGCCAAGGTGCCCGGCATCCTGGTGGTGCACCCTTCGGTGCCGGTAAAAAATGCAAAAGAGTTGATCGCACTGGCGAAAGCACGGCCCGGCGAGTTGCGGCACGGCTCCACCGGCATCGGCAGTCCGCATCATCTGGCGGCGGAAATTTTCAAAACCATGTCTGGCATAAAAATGATACACGTGCCTTACAAAGGTGCTACGCCGGCATTGACTGACGTCGTGGCGGGCCACATCGAAATATATTTCGGCGCGATGGTGTCCACGATTCCGCACGTGAAAAGCACGCGCGTGCGCGCGCTGGGCGTCACCAGCTTAAAGCGCGTGGCGGCGGCGGGTGATACGCCGACACTGGATGAACAAGGGCTGAAGGGCTTCGACACCGGTTCGTGGTTCGGCCTGTCGGCGCCCGCCGGCACGCCGAACGACATCACGATGAAGTTGCACGCAGCCACCACGCGTGCGATTCAGGCGCCGGATATCCGCGGCCGTATGAGCGCGGAGGGCGCCGAGTTTGTCGGCGATACGCCGGCGCAATTCGTTGCGTTCCTCAAGACCGAACTGGTGAAGTGGGGCAGCGCGGTGAAGGCTTCGGGGGCCAAGCCAGAATGAGTGAAATTGGACATCTGGCGGCAGCAATGAACCTTCCCGACCCGCGCGCCTGGCGCGCTGCTTCAGACGCATCACCGCTGCACGTGCTGGCGCTGTCCAGCCTCGCCGGCGATGTGGCCGCACGGGCTACGCTGCGTCTGCAATTGGATGCTCTGCTCGAGAGTAGCGATGACGGCGTGGAAAGCTTGCTGCGTGATGCGCCGTCGGCGGCGTGTTACCGCCACCTGCGGCAAACGCTCGCTCAGCTGGTCAACAAACCGGAACGCGGCGAAACCGTGATGGCACGACTGTTCGCGTTACCGCTGGTGCTGGTAGCAGGTGCCAAAACAACCCTGGAAATACCCGATGCACTGCCCGACATCGGGTCGGTAAGCGCACTGCTGGAACAGCACGGCGTTCTCGGTGCAGGGCGAAACTTTGGTCTCGGCAATGCGCTGTGCGCGCCGGAAACGCTAGCTGCGCTGCGTCCGCGCTTGTTGCGGCAATGGGCAGCGCAGCTGCGCACTGGCGCTGCGCCACTCGAGTTGGCGGGCAGCGCGATCGCGGTTGCGCCGGGACGCGAGCAGGTGTATCTGCGGTTTCTTGTCGGCGCCAGTGTGGCGCCCGCGCACCTGTCTTCCAGCACTGAGAGCGATGCGCTTGTCGGTGCATGGGGAATGGCGTTTACCCAGTTGCTGGCGCGACAACTGGCGCAAAGCGGGCTGGAGGTGTTGCCGCTGGCGCGGGCGCCGGTTGCGCTTTATCTTGCTTCCGATGCAGGGCGTGCCGCACAGATTGAACTGGCGTTCAGCTTATTTTTGAGCAACGCCGTGCGCCAATTTCGCATGGCCACAGGTGACCCGAGCGTGGTGTTGTCAGCTCACCGTACTGCCCAGGGTGGCGCGGAGTTGCGCGTGAGCTTAAGTTCAGCGTTTGATGAGTTATTGCTCGAAGGGTTTCGCTGGCCGCTGTATCCGTCGGATGATGTTATTGAAATAGTTAATAAAATCAATGAATTACTAGAAGAGTGCCAGCTTTCTGACAAGCGCGCCCTGGCGTCGGTGGGCGCAGACCTGAATGCGCGCGGCGGACGCTTTTTGACAGCACGGGATGCGGAGAAAATTGAGGCTGAAACGCGCGTGCATTAAATCTACTCAGCTACAGCCAGCCCTTGCGCCGCAAAAACAGGATCGGTCCCAGCGCGACCGCGATCATCAGCACGAGGGCCAGCGGATAGCCGAAGCTCCATGACAGTTCCGGCATGTGCCTAAAATTCATGCCGTAGATGCTGGCGATCAGGGTCGGGGGCATCAACACCACCGACAGCACGGTGAATACGCTGAGCCGCTTGTTGTGCTCGATGTTGATCATGCCCATTGCGGCAGCCAGCAGAAACTGGGTGCGGTCGGCGAGAAAGTCGGAGAAATTGATCAGAGATTCCACGTCGCGCAGCACTTCGTTCATGGTGTCCATGTTGACGGTGATATCGGTATTGTGTGACAGGTTGGAATAGGCGCGCTTATTCTCCATCAAACCCAGGCGGGCTTTGCCATTGACGTCTTCGACGCGCGCCAGCGCCTCTAGTGCTTTACTCATGCCGAGAGCATTGGTTCTGAAAATGCTGCCGCTCACCGCATCCAGGTCCTTTTGCAGTTTTTCGTAAATGTCGGCCATCATGCCGACGCGCGTGGCCACCAGTCCCAGCAGCAGGCTGGCGGGCGTGGGGTAGGCATCGGCCTCTTTCGAGGCGTGGGCGAAAAACGTGCGAATTTCCGGCAACTCGTCGCTGCGCAGCGTGAACAGCCGCTGATGACTGATGGTGAACGCCACATTGACGTTGCGTGCCAGCTCGTTTTCAAACGCTAGAAAATACAGATTGATGTGCAGGCCGCTGGTGTCACGGTAATAACGCGCACTGGCTTGGATTTCGCTCAGTTCCTCGATGAACTGCAAGGCCTGGCCGTATTGCTCCGTGACCCAGTTACGCTCTTGATCGGTGGGATCGTTGAGATCGATCCACGCGGCGTCCTGCGGCAATTCGGCGCGCAGGTTGACGGGTTTGCGGGTGAGCGTCTGGCCGCTGCGGGTGTACGCTGTTAGCATCGCTTTACTCGCAATCGTCCCAGGTCTTTTTCAATGGCCGATTTTAGCCCCACTCTCTGGTGATGCCCAAGAAAAATAACACAGCGCTTGCAGCACCAGCAGCACCTTATGCGGCACTGACGCCGGAATGTCTGCTCGATGCGGTCGAAACTACCGGTCTGCGCTGCGATGGCCGTCTCACGGCGCTCAACAGTTATGAGAACCGCGTCTACCAGGTGTGGTTGGAAAGCGGCGCGAGCTTGGTCGCCAAGTTCTACCGTCCACAGCGCTGGAGCCGCGCGGCGATTCTGGAAGAACATGCGTTTGCGCTGGAACTGGCGCAAGCGGAATTGCCGGTGGTGGCGCCGCTGGTATGCAACGGCAGCACGCTGCATGAGCACGCCGGGTTCATGCTGGCGTTGTATCCACGCCAGGGCGGACGCACGCCCGAATTCGAGGACGCAGACACCTTGCGCTGGCTCGGCCGCTTCATCGCGCGCATACACGCCATCGGTGCATTGGATGATTTTTATGAGCGTCCAGGGATAGGCGTGGAAGAGTTTGGTGTGGCACCGGTGCGTTATGTCCTGGACAACGATTTCGTCCCGCCCGATCTGCGTGTGGCGTATGAAAGCACGGCGCTGGATGTCATCCGGCGCGTAAAAAACCGCTGGCAGCAATGTGGCAACGGGGGCGGCTTTAACACGCTGCGGCTGCACGGCGATTGCCACGCTGGCAATATCCTGTGGACCCCTGGCCTCCAGGGTGGGCCGCACTTCGTCGATCTTGACGACGCGCGCATGGGACCGGCGGTGCAGGATATCTGGATGTGGCTCGCGGGCGAGCGTGACGCACAGCAACAGCAACTGTCTTCGATTATCGCTGGCTACCGCGAGTTTCACGATTTTAATCCAGTGGAACTGGCGCTGATCGAGCCGCTGCGCACCCTGCGCATGCTGCATTACGCGGGCTGGCTGGCGCGGCGCTGGGACGATCCGGCGTTTCCGCAGAGTTTTCCGTTTTTTAACACCCAGCGATACTGGCAGGATCACATACTCGCACTGCGCGAACAGGCCGCCGCGCTGGATGAACCACCGCTGGAGATTTTGGCATGAGCTACCTGCTCAAAGTGATACTTGCGTTTGTGGCAGGCTACGTCGGCTTGCTGGCGCTGGTGTTCGTGTTTCAGCCGCGCATGGTTTTCTTTCCCATGAAAGGTGGGGCTGATATCACGCCGCAAGCTGCCGGCCTGGCGTTCGAAAAAGTGCGGCTGCCGACGGAAGATGGCGAACAACTGGCCGCCTGGTGGATACCGGGAGCGCTGCCTGCGCGCGGCACCGTGCTGCTGTTTCATGGCAACGCCGGCAATATTTCGCATCGCATCGGCTACGCCAAAATGTTTTACGACCTGGGCTACAACACGTTGCTGGTGGATTATCGTGGCTATGGCGAAAGCAGCGGTGAGCCCACGGAGGAGGGTACTTATCGCGATGCCAGGGCAAGCTGGACATGGCTGACCGTCACGCGTGGCATCCAGGCATCCGATATTGTGCTCTTCGGCGAATCGCTGGGCGGCGGCGTAGCGGCCTGGCTTGCGGCGCAACAGGTGCAGCCCGCGCCACGTGCGCTGATACTGTCATCGACATTTACCTCGATAGCGGATCTCGGTGCGGACCTCTACCCCTGGCTGCCGGTGCGTTGGTTAAGCCGCATTCATTACGACAATCTCGCTCATCTTGAGCGCAGTCGCGTGCCGCTATTGATCGCGCATAGCCCGGGTGACGAAATCGTTCCGTACGCGCATGGCAGGCGTTTATATGCAGCGGCGGGTGTACCCAAGGCTTTCCTGGAACTGGACGGCGGTCACAATGAAGGCCTGGTGTTTGCGCGTGAGGCGTGGATCAGGACGCTGCAGGGGTTCCTTGAACGCTATGAGAAAGATGATCGTAAGTAATTGTTTTTGCGACGAGTTTTGTAATAAATCGGCTCTGACCCCTTTGGGGTGTGACCCCTTTGGGGTGCAGCGGGCTGTGGCTGCTTGTGTTTAGATCTGTGAGTAGCCGCTGCCCTTGATGGTGACGCCGCGTCCTGTGGCAGGCTGTTGCAGTTGCGCATATTCGCTGAGTAACTGCTGGCTGTAGGTGACACGGCCGTTGATTTTTTCGGGCGGCTCGCTGGCCAGCAGCAGTGCCGCTTGCGCCATCAGCAGGGGCGGCTCGCCGTGCGGATCGTCGATAGCCTTCACCAGCTTGTGATACACCGTGCCCGGTGTCGGCACCACTTGCGAAGGGGACACGGCGGTTACCGCGATGTTGTACTCGGCGACTTCCTGCGCCAGTCCCTGTGTGAAGCGCTCCAGTGCCGCTTTGGTCGCGCCATACATGGTGCCGCCGCTCGCCGGGCGCGCGTCCTTGAAGGGGGTGCGGCCCGGCCCGATCGCGGAACCCGATGAAATATTGATGATCGCGCCGCGCCGCAGCCGCATCATGCCGGGCAGCACCAGTTGCGACAGCATGAAGGGGGCATGCACGTTGACGGCGAACGCCTTGACCCAGTGCTTGACGTTGTAATCCACTATGGGTTGGTAATAGGTGAGCGCGGCATCGTTGACCAGGATATCCGCTGTGCCAAATGCGTCGTGTGCGGCGGCCACCAGTTTTTGGCAGTCGGCCTCTTGGGATACATCCACCGCAACCGCGAGCGCCTGACCGCCGGCGTCGCTGATTTTCTTGACAGTGCCGGCCAGCGATCCCGCCAGCATGCGATGATCCCCTTCGTTCATCGTGCGCGCCGCACATACCACCCTGGCGCCTTCGCGCGCGAACAGTTTGGCGATCTCCTCGCCGATACCCCGGCTCGCCCCGGTGACTATGGCTACGCGGCCATCCAGTTTTCCCATGACATTCCCCTGGTTAAGTGATCTAACGCATCCTTTTCACGCTGCAATCCGCAAGCCAATGCGGCGGCTTAATCCAGCCGCTGCGCGACATAATCCGCGATCGCGAGCGACGCAGTGAGTCCCGGTGACTCCATGCCGTAGAGTGCCACCAGCCCCGGCACGCCATGCACGCTGTGGTCGTGGACGGTGAAGTCCTGCGCCGCTTCGCCGGGCCCGGTAATGCGGGGACGTATGCCAGTGTAGCCGGGTTGCAGGGTGCCGTCCTGCAGACCCGGAAAATAATGCCGGATCGCTTTGTAGAACGAGGCTTCGCGGCGTTCATCGAAACGGTAATCGACGCGATCTATCCACTCAAAATCAGGGCCGAACTTGACGCGGCCGCCAAGGTCGAGGGTGACATGGACGCCGAGCCAGTCGGGCCGCGCCACCGGATAGATCAGGCGCTTGAAAGGGGAAGACGTGGTAAGCGTGTAGTAATGGCCGATGGCGTAGTAGGTGGGTGGAATGGTGGCGGCGGGTATGCCGGTGATGCTGCGTGCCACAGCGGGTGCATTCAGGCCTGCCGCGTTAACCACTGAGCGGCATTTCACCGTCATCGGTTCCACGCCACCGACTTCCAGCACAATGCCATCGCTTTCCACGCGACCGTTGAGCAGCGGACTGGATAACGCCAGCATCGCGCCGTGATCCTCGGCTTCGCCCAGGTAGGACAGCATCAGTCCGTGACTGTCGATAATGCCGGTAGACGGCGACAAAAATCCCGCCACGCCACGCACTGCGGGTTCCAGTTGCGCGAGTTCAGCGGGATTGAGCAGGCGCAGGTCGTCGACGCCGTTGGCTACCGCCTGCGCCTGGTATTTTTTGAGTCCCGCCAGTTCGCTGTCATCGCAAGCGACTATCACTTTTCCGATACGCTGGTGATGCACGCCGTGTTCGGCGCAATAGCGGTACAGCGCCTGGCGGCCCGGCACGCACAATTGCGCTTTGAGCGATCCGCTCGGATAATAAATACCCGCGTGTATGACTTCGGAGTTACGCGCGCTGGTATGGGTACCGAAGGCCTCTTCCGCTTCGAGTATGACGACTTCGCGGCCGCGTATTGCCAATTGACGTGCGATGGCGAGGCCTACCACGCCCGCGCCAATGACCGCGCAATCCAGGGTTTCCATAGACGTAAAAAATGAAATCGAAGTGCGCGATTCTACCTGCTTAGCGGGTGTCCGGCGTACACTCGGTCCATGCAAATCTGGGATGCACAATTCGCCGCGCGTTCGCCGATGTTTGCGCCGCTGCGCGCCCTCGCTGAGGCCACCGCGGGGGCACAGTGGCCGGGGCCGCATGCCTTGAGCAGGCTTGCCAGCGCGCGCGGGGTGCGTTGCGGTGGCGGCCACGCGCTGCGTTTCGCTGCGTTGCCGATGTCCGGCGCTGCGGATTACGAATTGCGTATCCAGGATGAGGGCGTAGTGCCGTTGCGTGCTGCGAACTGGCATGATCTGTTCAATGCGCTGGTGTGGCTGGCGTTTCCCCACACCAAGGCGGCGTTGAATGCTGCGCACGCCGCCGAGCTGCGCGGGCAGCATGGCGGCCTGTCCACGGTGCGCAGCGCGCGGCGCGACGCGCTGACCCTGTTCGATGAGAGCGGCGTGCTGGTAATCAGCAGCAGTGCAGCGGTGCTGGCGGGCCTGCGCGCGTTTGCGTGGCAACGGGTGTTCTGGCAGGAACGAGAGGCCTTGATGGGCAGCACGCGGTTTGTGATTTTTGGTCACGCGTTGTATGAAAAAGCCTTGTCGCCCTATGTCGGCATGAGCGGTCATGCGCTGCTGCTGCACACACCGCAGGCATGCGTCACGCTGGATGAGCCGGCGTTGCTGGTGCAGGCCGATGTTTTGGCGGCCGCGGCCTTGCGCAATGGCATTCTAAGCACGCGTGACCTTGCGCCATTGCCTGTGCTGGGCGTGCCCGGCTGGTACGGCGCCAATAAAGATGCCGGGTTTTACGCCAACACCGATTATTTCAGGCCAGGCCGTACGCGCGTACTTTAGGCGTTAAGCGCGCGCACTCAGGTGCGGGGCGTTTGCGCGTGCTGCGCAGGCAGGTGTGCCACGGACGCCTGCGCTAGGGTTACCCTGTTCCTGCCGTTGGATTTGCTCTTGTAGAGCGCGTTGTCCGCGACTTCAAACACACGCTCGTAGTCTTTGCCGTGATCCGGGTAAGCGGCGACCCCCATGCTGACGGTGATGCTGATGGGTTTGCCGCCCAGCTGCATGGGCGTCCTTGCAATGCGCTCACGAATGCGTTCGGCGGTCAGTCGCGCGCCTTCGGCATTGGTGTCCGGCAACAGCAGCACGAACTCGTCACCGCCGTAACGCGCGAGCAGATCCGGTTTGCGCAGCTCAGCCTGCACATGCGCGACTATGGCTTTGAGCAGTTGGTCGCCGGCTTCGTGGCCGTAGCCGTCATTGATGATTTTCAGATTGTCGGAATCCAGCATGATCACGCTGAAATTACGGCCATAACGCTGCGACAGTTTGACGGTGTGTTGGCTGATCGACGCAAACGCGCGGCGGTTGTAAATGCCAGTGAGTTCGTCGGTATCGGACAGGGTTTTGATTCGGGTCAGCGCATTACGCATATCGGACGACATCATGGCGGTCACGTAAGCCACCAGCACCAGCGGTACGAAACGTGCCATGAATTCCGCGCCAAACGCGTGAAATGCCGAGTCAGACTGTGGTGAGTAACCGAGCCAGCCGTAACACGCGGCAATAACTACCATGGCTACCACGGTTGACAGACGTCCCAGCATCAGCGAGCTGGTGATGACCACCAGCAAATACAGATTTTGCAACGGGCTGTTAAGGCGCCCGGTGTAAAACAGCACCCAGGTAATGAACGCGATCATCATCGCGGTCTCCAGCGCCAGTTTCCAGTGAGCCTCGCGCCGGTAGAAGTTGACGTAACGAAACAACAACACGAAAGCGGCGTAAAAAAACATCGCCATCGACAATGCCGTGTTGGCTATATTGTCGGGCGAGAGTATCAGCTGATAGAAAAGTACCAGTATCAGCAGTATCCACTCGATTTCGGCGATGGTGCGTGAAAACCCCCGCAGTTCTTCGTGCGACAGGTCGGGATCGTATACGAACTTACTGCGTATCGCTGTGGGGGTGTCGAGCATCGGGCGTGGTAGCGTTTTTTTCCAATGGCGGCAATTGTAGGGTAATTGCAGGGTATCTGGTGCCGTGTAAGTGCGTCCCCGTGGCAGGCCGTTTCGTGGCTATGCTGAGATTAAGTATAGCAGCAGAAGCATCATCGAAAGTATAATGCAAACAACAAGTTAGTGTAAAATACAGGGAGCGCGCCTATCATCTGCTAGGCGCCATCTGCGATGAGCGGTTCCGCTGCATCCAAGAGTTGCCGTAAGGCAGCGCTGACTAGAGGAGGGTAGCCGATGCCTATTGCTGTTATTGACGGAATTACAGTTCACTGTCTATTGAACTCACACGCGGCGCCCCCAGCTAACGCCACGTACCCATAATCCATAATCCCGAGGAAAACCATTTATGAAGCGCATATTCTTGTTTGTGATGAGCAACCTCGCTGTGCTGGTGGTCATCAGCGTCACGCTGCGGGTATTGGGCGTGGATCAGATCATGAATCAGTCCGGCGGCATCAATTTCAATGCCCTGTTGATCCTGTCGTTGGTGATGGGATTTGCCGGTTCGTTGATATCGCTGTTTATATCGAAATGGATGGCCAAACGTTCGGTCGGCGCGCAAGTCATCACCACCCCGTCGAATGCCACCGAGCAGTGGTTGTTCAACACCGTGAAGCGGCAGGCGGCTCAGGCCGGCATCGGCATGCCCGAAGTTGCGATTTACGATGCGCCCGAAATCAACGCCTTTGCTACCGGGTGGAATCGCAACAATGCACTGGTGGCGGTGAGCAGCGGCCTGATGAACAACATGACTGCGGACGAAGCTGAGGCTGTGCTCGCCCATGAAATCAGCCACGTTGCCAACGGCGACATGATTACGCTGACTCTGATACAGGGTGTGGTCAACACGTTCGTTATTTTCTTCTCGCGCATCATCGGTTACTTTGTGGATCGCGTGATCCTGAAGAACGAGCGCGGCGAAGGCATCGGATTTTTCGTGGCGACCATGATTGCGCAACTGGTGCTCGGCGTCTTCGCCAGCATGATTGTGATGTGGTTCAGCCGCCATCGTGAGTTTCACGCCGATGCCGGCGGTGCCAGTCTCGCCGGCAAGCGCAAAATGATCGCGGCGTTGGAGCGGCTCAAGATGAACCACGAGGAAGCGGCGCTGCCCAAATCCGTGGCGGCATTCGGCATCTCCGGTGGCAGCGCATTCAGCAAACTTTTCATGACACATCCGCCGCTGGATGAACGCATCGAGGCGTTGCGCAGGGCGCTGTGATCGGATAAAGGGCTTTACCGCAGCACCGGATCTCCCACCGTGCCGCCCGCTGTCAGTGTGCCACGCGCCACCACCACGCCTTTGCTGCCGAGTTCGGCGTTGATGTTACCGGACAGCGCGCCCTCATTGACATCCACCGTGCCTGAAGCATTCACCGGCCCGGAGTTTAACTGTAACTGGCGGTAGCGGTAGCTGTTACCACTGATTTGCAGGGCGCCCGAAAGACTGTCAAAGCGGGTTTTGCCACCGCGTTGTCCGGCAGCGCGTGAAGCTTGCAGCGCGCGCACGATATCCACGTTGTTGAGTTCGCCGCGGGCGATGGCGAATACCCCCTCCAGGCGAACAGCATCGAACAGTGTTTTTAGATGTGCACCGTGCAGCCTATAGTTGGCAGTGAGATCCAGGGTGCCGCTGGCGCTGAAGTTGCGCGTGAACAAGGGCAGCAACTGATCGGTGCGGCCGTTTTCAAGTTTCAGGTCACCTGTCACCTGTATCGTGCCGCCCCAGGTTGCCTTGAAGGTTGCGCTGAGCGATCCACCGCCCACACGGCCCTTGATAGCGGTCACGGTGGCCCCGCTGCCATCCACCATCGCCGTGGCCTCGAGTTCGTCGAAGGTAATCGCCGGCCCGATAAAGGGCTTCCAGCCGCTGGCACTGAGCTGCACTTGCCAGGCGCTGCCTTTGGGTGTGATGTCAAAGCGCGCTTTCTCCACATCGATGGCGAGTTTGCTGACATCGCCACGCCTACCGAGCGTAGCGTCCACCTCAAACCGGGGAATTTCCATGCCGGGTGCGGCGAGTTTCACTTCGCTGAATTTGATACGGCTGATGTGCAGCGCCGGCTCACCCGCTGGTGCGCGCAGCCATCCGGCTAGCGCGCCCAGCGCATCGGTATCCAGCGTCACGCCTTTGACCAGAATGGTGTCAAAGTTTTTGCTACCGCTGAGCAACCCCAGTGGCCCGAGCGGCACAAAAATATTGTCCGCCTTGATCTCGGCGAGTTTGCCGACGCTGATACGTTCCAGTGCAAGCTGTGGCGTAGGGAGCAATTCGTAGCGCATGCCGGAGATCGCGACCGGTAGCCCTAGGCGCTGCGTCATCAGCACCTGCACCGCGGGCACGTAGCTGGATAGTGGCATCAACTGCAGCAAGCCCAGCGCCACTACCACCGTTACCGCTGCGCCGCCGACGCCCACCCGCAGCCAGTTAGTCTTGCGCCCCGGTGCGCGCGGCGCTTGCGCCGCCTTGGCATCGGCTGCGCGCGCCTGAAGTTCCGCGGAGGCTAGGGCGCGCGCCTCGGCCTCAGCGCGGTAGCGGGCGTCTTCAGCGCGTTCAGCGTCCTCGCGCGCCTTCAGTTCAAGCGCCACGCGCGCGCCGATGTCAGCCTCGGCGTCTACACGCGACTGCTGTTGCTGCATCATGCGTTGTACGGCTTGCGCCTCCTCGCGCGCCTTGCGCTCCACTGCCACTGTAAGCGCAAGTTCCTGTATCGATTGGCGTTCCTCCTGTGCGTGCATGAGCATTTCTGCCGCGGCCTGGGCGGCGGCCTCGGCGCGTGCTTTTTTCTCGGCAGCCATCTGCGCGGCGCTCTCGGCTTGCGCGCGCGCGCTTTGCGCCTGCACTTCGCGCACCTGCGCCTGTGCACGGGCTTCGATTTCGTCGCGGGCGGCGCGCTCGGATGCCGCTATCGCTTCAGCCTCGGCCTTGGCCTGACGTGCTTCCTCCTGCAGTTTGCGCACCATCTCGCGGGTCTGCGCCTCCGCGTCTGCGCGCGCCTTGGCGATTTCCATTTCGCGGCTGGCGCGCGCCGCTTCCTGTTCGGCTTCCTCGCGCGCCTTGCGCTCCGCTGCCACTGTAAGCGCAAGTTCCTGTATCGCTTGGCGTTCCTCCTGTGCGTGCACGAGCATTTCTGCCGCGGCCTGGGCGGCGGCCTCGGCGCGTGCTTTTTTCTCGGCAGCCATCTGCGCGGCGCTCTCGGCTTGTGCGCGCGCGCTTTGCGCCTGCACTTCGCGCACCTGTGCCTGTGCACGGGCTTCGATTTCGTCGCGGGCGGCGCGTTCGGATGCCGCTATCGCTTCAGCCTCGGCCTTGGCCTGACGTGCTTCCTCCTGCAATGTGCGCACCACCTCGCGCGTCTGCGCGTCAGCGTCGTTGCGTGCCTTGGCGATTTCGATGTCGCGGCTGGCGCGTTCCGCTTCCTGTATTTTGCGCAGCTCTGCTTCCATTTGCGTACGGGCTTCGCTACGGGCAGTGGCTTCGACCTCGGCGCGTATGCGCGCCTCGGTTTCGGCTTTTACACGTGCCTCGGCAATCACGCGCGCACGCTTTTCAGCCTCCAGACGGATGTCGGCTTTAGCGGCCGCTTGCGCGGCGGCTTCGGCGCGGGACCGTGCTGCGGATTCCGCCAGATCGCGCTGCGCTGCCTCGGAGGTGACTGTGGCGATACCTTCGGCGGTGGTGAAGTCGAGCTCGTCGCTGCTGTCGGCAGTGGCAACGCCAGCGGTAGCTAACGGGATCGATTGCGTGGCCGACGGTGACCCTGCGCCGCTGGGCATGTTGGGCGAGGTGAATACGCGGATGTAACCCTCGGTTTCCAGTTGCTCGAGCGCGAGGTGACAGTGGCCTACAGGAACACCGGAGATGCTGATGAGTTCGCTGACCGCGGCTTTGCCATCGACAGCGGCGAATAGTCGACTCAGCTCGCGCGGCAGCTTGGTGTTGCGAGCTTCGCGTATGCCCTTGGTAGTACGCGCAAATATGGTCTGCGGATGATAGAGCATCAGTCCGTCTCAATGGTGTGGAATCAAAGCCACAGTGCACAGGGCGGGTAGCGCAATCCTGTGCGATTTCGATCGCTGTTGTGTAACTATTATCCTAGAAAATGCGTTTCGCCACAGAGGGCACAGAGGGCACAGCGAACACAGAGGAAAATCAGACGCTTACCTACTGTTGGCACACCACCAAATTGCAACCATGCCCGCGACCATTACCCTGTTTATTTCTCGCGGTGTTCGCTGTGTCCTCTGTGGCCAGCTGCGGGTTTTAGGCTTATAGTTACATTTCAAAAACGTACACTGTCACTGCGGCGACGCTGCGTAGTAATTCAAATGGTCAGTAAAATCTTGCCGGTGTGTGCGGCTGATTCCATCATGGTGTGCGCTTGCGCCGCATCGGCCAGTGCAAAAGTGCTACCGGTGACCACGCGAATTTGTCCCGCCTCAATCAGCGGCCAGACTTGGGCTTCGAGTTCCCGCGCGACGCGTGCTTTGAACAGCGCGGAGCGCGTGCGCAGCGTGGAGCCGGTGTAAATCAGGCGCTTTAACATGACCGGCATCAGATTGATTTCCACTTTGGAGCCGGCGGCAAACGCCAGCTGAATAATCCGCGCATCGGGTGCGGCGGCTTTGATATTTTTTTCAATATTGGGGCCACCCACAATGTCGAGTATTACATCGGCGCCGCCTTCGCTGCGCACGACCTCCACGAAATCCTCTTGGGTGTAATCAATCACGCGATCCGCGCCCAGATCGTGGCAAAGCTGGCAGCGTGCAACGGGGCTGTCGGTAGTGATGACTTTCGCACCAAAGGCTTTTCCGAGTTGGATGCAGGTGGTGCCGATGCCGCCCGCGCCACCGTGTACCAAAAATGTTTCACCTGCCCGCAGTTGTGCGCCGATAAATACGTTGCTCCACACCGTGAAATAAGTTTCGGGCAAGCCGGCTGCGTCAACCAGCGAAATGCCTTGCGGGACCGGCAGGCAATGGCTGGCATCGATCACGCAATATTCGGCGTAGCCGCCGCCGTTGGTCAGGCCGCACAGTTTGTCGCCGATTTTCCAGCGCGTAACACCTTCGCCGAGCGCCGCTACCTCGCCGGAGATTTCAAGACCCAGCAAATCGGAGGCACCCGCTGGTGCCGGGTAAAGTCCTTTGCGCTGCATCATGTCCGGGCCGTTTACACCGGTGGCGGCGACTTTGATCAGTACTTCACCGGCCGCGGGCGTGGGCGCCGGGCGTTGCGAGGGCGTGAGCACCTCAGGCCCGCCCGGTTTGCTGATAGCAATGACTTTCATGGTTTTTATGTTACGCCTTTTGGTGATATAAGTTCATGATTTTATGGATAATTCGTCCAGTACTTCAGCGGTGTGCTGGCCCAGCGCAGGAGGGTTACGATAGACCCCCAAGGCTAGGCCCGACACACGCTGCGGCGAAATCACCGTCTTGCTGACGACCGCTGTTGCGTTATTGCCCGGCAGCGTCACCGGCGCTACCCACTGCATGTGTTCGACCTGCGGGTCGGCCAGTATCTGCGTATAGCTATTGATCGGTGCACAGGGCACCCCGCGATCGCGAAAGATTTGGAGCAATTGCGCGCCATCGTAGTGGGCAAACGTTTGTTCGAGCAAATCGCGCAATTCGTTCTGATGCTGTGCGCGCAACGACGGTGTGGCGAAGCGCGCATCGGCGCTGAGGTCTTCACGCTGTATGCCGTCGCACACCGCGTGCCATAATTTGTTGGTTCCCGCCGCCAGAGCGATATCGCCATCGCGGCAACGAAATCCAGCATAAGGCGCATTCATCGGATGCGCCGAGCCCAGTCGCACCGGATCGCGGCCGGTGCCGAATAATTCACTGGTTTGCAGGTTGGCGATGCCCAGCATGCTGCCGAGCATCGACACATCGATGTAATCGCCCTCAGTGTGCTCAGTGCGTTGATTGGCATCGCCCCCGCGCGGCTGGCGCGCGACTTTGTTGAGCGATGCCACCACCGAGAACGCCGCATACAAACCGGTGGTGAAATCCGCAATCGGGATACCGCATTTTGCCGGACGGCCATCGGCGTCACCGGTCACACTCATGGCGCCGCTCATCGCCTGCAGCGTCATGTCAAAGCCGCCTTCCTTGGCACGCGGCCCACTCTGACCGTAAGCCGAAATCGAGCAATACACCAGCGCGGGTTTCTCCTGCGCCAGTGAGGCATGGTCGAGGCCGAACTTGGCCATCACACCGGGCCGAAAATTTTCAATCACCACATCCCCCGACAACGCGAGCTTGCGCGCATGGGCTAACCCTAGCGGCGTTTTGAGATCGAGCACGACCGAGCGCTTGTTGCGATTGACTGAGGCGAAATACTGACTGTAGCCCTCTATGAGCGGTGGCCACGCGCGCATCAGATCACCATCGGGCGGCTCGACTTTGATTACGTCCGCGCCCATGTCAGCAAGCAGGCAGCCGCAGAACGGGCCGGCCAGCACCTGACAAAACTCAATGACCTTGATACCCGTCAGCGGGCGAGCAGGAGGATGCATGATGACGTATGCGTCGGAAAAGGTTGTGATCCGTCATGTTAGCATGCAGCGCTGTTTTTTCGTTCGCACGGCCGCGAGGATCCCAGTAACGCACCTTATGCCAAACCATAAAACAAAACTCATCTGTTTTGTATTTTTCCTATCTGGTTTTTCCGCGCTGGTGTTTGAAACCATCTGGTTTCGTGTCGCCAGCCTGGTTTTGGGGTCATCGGTGTGGAGCGCCGCCGCGGTACTGATGGCATTTATGTGCGGCTTAGCCCTGGGCAACGCCCTAATGGCGGCGCGGGGCTACCGCATAAAAAACCCCTATCGTTTTTATATCGTGATGGAGCTGGCCATAGGCCTATCCGGTGTGGCCGTGGTCTATGTCATGCCACAGCTCTCGAGCGTAATCGCCATGGCGCTGGGCGCGATAGGGGATCAACCGGGCTTGCTCAACAGCAGCCGCTTTTGCATAGCGTTTTCTATTCTGCTGGTGCCGGCAATCGCCATGGGAACCACGCTACCGTTACTGCAAAAACTGATACATCAACAAGGGGACTCGTTTTCATCTTCCCTCGGACGGCTCTATGGCTGGAACACCATCGGGGCGTTGCTGGGTGTGGTGCTCACCGAGCTGCTATTGGTCAAGCATCTGGGCATTACAGGATCCGCGCTCACTGCCTGTGTATTAAATTTTACGGCTGCGCTGCTGGTACTCAGAAATTTCGAAAACGCTCAATCGTGCATCAGCGGGAGCGCATCGGAGCCGCAAATAACATTAACCACGGACGCCGCAAAATATCTGCTGCCGCCTTTCATGGTCGGTTTTACGTTACTGGCACTCGAGATCATCTGGTTTCGCTATTTACTGTTGGCGCACGATGGCAATAGCACGACCTTTGCCCTCATGCTGGCGCTGGTGCTGTGTGGCATTGGCGTAGGCGGACTGATCATTGCACGGGTTAAACCGCAGTCACACCTGCTGCTCAAACTGCAAATAGTTTTACCCCTGATCGCAGCCTTCGTCAGCGTCGTTTCATTTTATTTGTTCAGTGTGGTGTTTGATGCCCACTTTGATGCCATCACTTTTTCATACACCGGATTCATAGGGGCGGCATCACTGCTGATCCTGCCCACCGCCGTGATATCGGGGATGCTGTTTCCGCTGTATGGGGAAATGTTGTTCCGGCAAAATTCCTCTATTACATTGGCTTCGGGCGCCTTAACGTTTATCAATACACTGGGCGCGGCGCTGGGATCGGGGTGCGCTACCTTTGTACTGTTGCCCAAACTGGGCGTTGAAAAATCGCTCATAGTTTTATCCGCCGCCTACGTGTGCACCGGATTATTTTTCTACCTGCACGCGCTAAAACATAGCGTGTTGCGCAGCGCGCTATATCTCGCGGGCGTTGTGTCACTGTGCGCCATTACTTGGACGCTGATCAGCGGGACGGTGGAGCGTACGTATCACAGCGTCGCAAAAAATTTCATGCCCGGATGGAAGCTGGTAAAAATGCATGAGGGGCTGAATGAAACGCTGGGCTATTTCAGAATCGACAGTTTCGGAAAACCTCTGCGTTTTACGCTGCTGACCAATAACCACTCCATGTCTGGCACCAACACCTCGGCCAGCCGCTACATGAAATTGTATGCTTACTTTCCCTATCTGGTGCACAAAAATATCCGCTCTGTGTTGCAGATCAGTTATGGCGTTGGCAATACCGCGGAAGCGGTGATCAGACTGGACACAGTCGAAAAATTTGATGTGGTTGATTTGTCCAGAGAGGTGTTGGAACTAAGTCCTATTATTCACGACGCAACCGGCATGCACCCCCTGAAGGATAAACGCACACGCGCTTACATTGAAGACGGCCGTTTTTTTTTACAAACCACGCGTAACCAGTATGACTTGATTACCGCGGAACCGCCGCCACCCAAACACGCCGGCGTCACCAATCTTTATTCGAGGGAATATTTTCAGCTGATCCAGGACAAGCTCAATGAGCACGGCATGGTCACCTACTGGCTGCCCGGCCACGATCTTTACGACGCGGATGCGTTGGCGATCATCCGGGCGTTTTGCGATGTGTTTGGTGACTGCAGTTTGTGGAATGGTGCGGGTTTGAATTTCATGCTGGTTGGCACCAAGGGTGGCTTAAAACCGCTCACCGACACTGCGTTCAGGGCGGGCTGGAATTCGGTCATCAAAGAGGATCTCGCCAGCATTGGATTCGAAGCACCCGGTCAACTGGGTGCAACCTTCCTTGCCGACAGCGCCATCTTAAAGCAGCTTGCCAGCCATACTGCGCCGTTAACGGATGATTTTCCCCAGCGCATTTCACCTGATGTCAGCCAGGTCAGTCAATACACCGGTTTGCATGCGCATTTACTGAACACAGAGCGACGAAAGCTTGCTTATCTGAATAGTCAGTACATCAGAAGCATTTTTGCAGAAAAAACCATGCAGGATAGCGCTCAATATTTCAAGCATGAAGAGGCGCTCACCGCGCTATGGGTGCCCGCGTTCAGGGACAGCAGCAGCACCCCGTTCGTATACCTGGACCTATTGGCCGACAACCTGGTTACGAATAAGCATAAATTTCTGCCGACGGTGCTGCTACGCAGCAGCCCCCTGGAACAAACCATCATCAAAAACACCCGCGGTGAAATAACAAACACAGATGACTTTAAAATTGCGCACATCAGATATCTGCTGATCAACCGTGATTTCAAACAGGCGGAAGCGGACGCGCTGGAGTACGTCCTGTCACGCAGAAAAAATGCACTCGACTATCAGGATGGCTACCAGTATTACCTGCTGGCTAAAGCGCTGAATCACGAGGCGCACCTGGCGGCGCTATATCTGCAGCCGGATCCTTTTAGCATCTGGTACTCCAAGCGATTCCTGTCCAAAGCGGCCCATTAACCCAGACCAAGCAGTCAGCCACAGAGAACACAGAGTTCCATGGCGCTATCTTAAGGGCGATTTACCACGGAACACACGGAATACGCGGAAAAAACAAGTGCGCGGAATTTTTCTGTGTGTTCCGCGTTTTCCGTGGTTAATGGTCTTGAAGTTCGCCGTATCGGGATGCGTATTGCACGTGTGCCATCACCTGTGGCTGGTGACCGGCGCACACCCTGGAAACGCTTAAGATAGTGCCATTGAACACAGAGTTCACTGCGGAAAATCAACAGCATATGTTTATCAGTGCGTTCTTCCACCATCAATAGATTCATACCCCGCGGCCTCCAGCGACCCTGCGCCGCTCCAGCCCCAGGCCAGGACCACATCTGTGGTTGAATTATTCTTGAATCCATGCCAATGCCCGCGCGGGGTGAACACCACATCGCCTTCGCATGAGGGAATTTCCTCGCCGTTTTCACCGTACATCACCCCCTGGCCTTTAATCACAATCCAGAATTCGTCGCAGTTAAAGTGGCGGTGCTGATCGTGTTGCGCGCCGGGCGGCAGTACGGTCCAGCCCACCAACAGCTTGTCGGAATTGCAGGTTTTCTGATTGATCAGGAACTGCACCTGCATGTTGACCCAGCCGTCTTTCTCCTGCAGGCCGCCTACTTTGGGGGTTTCTTTAAGGCTGGTTTTATACGGTTTGAGCGTGGTGTATTGATCGGGTTTCATTTCGACTGTCCTCCCAGACGGCGATAGGCTTCGTGAGCAATCACAAAATCATGATGACCCAGCCCTAGTCCGCGGCAAGCGTTCATCATTTCATTGGCGGCGGCTGCGAGTGGCGTGGGCGACCCCAGCTTGCGCGCTTGTTCCAGTACCAGCAGCATGTCTTTTTGCTGCAGCGTCACGTCCGCCAGCGGCACGGCAGGCATTTTACCCTCAAGAATAAACGGCCCACGATAACCCAGCACGGGCGAGGCGGCGACACTTTTCAGGATGGCATCAACGGCAATCTCACGCGACACGCCGCCTTTTTCAGCCAGGGCGACGGCTTCGCCGAAAGCAATGACCTCGACCATCAGCAGCGCGTTGACGGAAAGTTTCATTTGCACCGCGAGGCCACTGCCGCCGATGTAAGTCGATTTGGGGCCGATGGCGAGCAGCACCGGCAGCACCCGCTGGTAAGCGGCGTGGTCGCCACCCACCATGGTGGACGCGTTGCCCTGCAGCAGCGTCACCGGGCTGCCGGAAATCGGCGCATCAAGCATGGTGAGTCCAGCTTTTGCAAATTCAGCAGCGATGGCGCGGCTGGATTCGGGCGCGATGGTGCTCATGTCGAGATAGACGCCGTCTGCTTTCATGCCCGCAATAATCCCGTCCGCACCGAGCGCCACGGCTGTGACTGCGTCGGCATCGGTGACGATGGAAAATACAAATTCCGATTGCGCGGCAACCTCACGCGGTGTGGCAGCCCAGCGCATGCCGCCTTCGATCAGCGCTGCGGCCTTGGCGCGCGAGCGGTTCCAGCCGTTGACGCTGTGGCCCGCCGCCATCAAACGCTGCACGATGATGACGCCCATGGCGCCGAGTCCGACGAATCCGATTTGCATGGCTATGATTCCTTAAACTAAAAACCGATTAACCACAGATGAACACAAATGAACACAGATAACCCCAAGAATAAGTAATATTTAAATTCAACTAGATACTTACCGGTTTTATCTGCGTTTATCTGTGTCCATCTGTGGTTCAAAAAGCCTTTAGTAGCCAAATGTAACCGTCACCGGCAAGTGATCCGATCCCAAGTCCGGCCCTATGCTGCGCTTGACCAACGGCAGCGAGGGATGTGCGAAGCTGTGGTCGATGGCGAGGCCGATGTTAGCGTTATCGAAGGTCACTGGCCAGGTGTGATCGAAACGGCGCGGCGTGCGGGCATCGCGCAGGCCGCTGTCCGTGATAAATTTCTGAAAATACGGCGACCACGGTGTGAGGTTGAAATCGCCCACAGCCACTGGCGTGGCCTGCGCCTGCGCGGCGGCTTGACGCGCGATATAGTCCAGCTTGCGATTGCGCTCTTCGGCCATTTCGCCCGAAATCGGCGGTGGCGCGTGCAGCGCATACAACGCGAGCGCTGTATCGCGCCCCGGCAGTTTGATGGTGGCTTCGATGTGCGGAAACTGCCGCGAAGGTGCCTGCGCAATCGCGCCGAAATCAAGCGGGTGTTTACTGGCTAACGCGATGCCAAACGGCGTGTCTTCCAGGTGATTGATTTGGTAGGGAAATAATTCCTTTAACTGATCGAGCGCAAACTCGAACTGGGTGCTGGCTTCGAGCAGCACTACCACGTCGATGTGTTTTGCCTGCCGTTGCAGATACGACACGATGCGCCCCGGCTGTTCGTGATTCACGCCCACATTGAAATGAAACACGGTGAACTGCCGCGACGCGGCGGTGGCTGGCGCAGCCTCTTGCAGCAGGGTGCGCGCTACAGGATAACCATGCCATATCACCAGCGTAAAGGCCAGCGCCGCCCAGCGCCACGCGCGCAACAGCGTCAGTCCCAACAGACAGAATAGCGAGAACACCAGGTAGTGCGGCTGGAAATGGCTAAACCATTCAGCCAACCAGTGCAGCGCTGCCAGCGCCGCAAAGGTGGTTGCCATAAGCAGCAGCACCACCAGCATGACAAAGCGTCTGGCGACGCGCTGGCGCAAGGTTGTGGCCATGTCTTTATTTTTCCCGGATCAACCTGAGGCGTGAACCTGAGCGGACGGCCGAAAGCTAGCACCATACAAACCGCGATTATTCATAGCGGACTCCATTGCGGGTTCCAAACCACCTCCCAAAGATGCTGATCGGGATCCTGAAAGTATCCTGCATAACCGCCCCAAAACGTATCCTGAGCCGCCTTCACGATAACGGCACCAGCGCGCTTCGCCTCATCCATCACGGCATCCACTTCTGCCCTCGACGACAGGTTATGCCCAAGCGATAACTCGGTGGCGTTCGGCGTGCCTGCAGCAAGTCCAGTATCGTGAGCGAGGCTCTTGCGCGGCCACAGTGCGAGCTTCAAGCCGGATTGCAAATCAAAGAAGGCCACTGCGCCGTATTCGAAGCCCGTGCCCATGATGCCTTCGGTTTTCAGGCCGAGGCCATCACGATAGAAGCGGACGGACTTTTCGAGGTCGTCAACGCCAAGGGTGATTACTGTGATGCGGGGTTTCATGCCATGCCTGCGCCTAGGGTTTGAGCAACGGGTATGCCTGCAGGATCGAAGTGATGCAGACAGTACACCAGCAACGAACATCTTAGCATTCACCGATACACGGTGCGATAATGCTTCCGCAGTAAGGGCACCTTGAGAAACGTGAGAGTCAAAATCGCATCCAAACTGAAAAAATGGGGTGTTTTTATAGGGGTGACAGCCATGGCTGCTGCTGCGGCTGAGGCGCAAACGTACCCGGCCAAGCCCATCCGCATGATCGTTGCCGTGCCGCCCGGCGGCCCGGCGGACACGCTGGCGCGGCTGGTTGCGCCCAAGCTCAGCGCTTCTCTGGGTCAAACCGTGGTGGTCGATAATCGCCCTGGCGCCAATGGCAATATCGCCTACGAAACGGCGGCGCGTGCGGCCGCCGATGGCTACACTTTGGTGCTGGCGGCTGCCGGTGTCGCGATCAATCCGAGCCTCTACCGCGAGCTGCGTTTTGATCCGGTAAAGGATTTTTCTGCCATCACGCACGGCATATCGGTGCCGAATATTCTGCTGGTGCATCCCGCGGTGCCGGCGGTTTCGGTGAAGGAATTGATTGCGCTGGGTAAATCAAAGCCAGTGAATTTTGCCTCGGCCGGCAATGGCTCATCGGGGCACCTGGCGGTGGAGCAATTCAAAATTATTTCCGGCATGCAGTTGACGCATATTCCCTACAAAGGGGGCGGACCGGCGCTCGCGGAATTGATCGGCGGGCAGGTGCAGGCGCTGTTCAGCCTCGCACTGGCGGCAACGCCACAGATCAAGGCTGGCAAAGTGCGCGCACTGGCGATCACCAGCGCACAGCGCTCGCGCGTGGCAGCGGATTTACCCACGGTGGCGGAACTCGGATTTCCGGGCTTTGCGGTGACCGGCTGGTTCGGCTGGCTTGCGCCCGCGCGCACGCCGCATGAAATTGTCACGCGGCTCAACGGCGATATTGTGCAAGTACTGCGCAGCACGGAAATACAGGAACGGCTGATGGCGTTAGGCTGCGAGCCGGTGGGCAATTCAGCGCGCGAGTTTGCGGCATTTGTGAGCGCCGAGCGTGGCAAGTGGGCCAAAGTAATCAAGCAAGCGGGCATCACATTGGACTAGGAATGAAGCACAACAAAAGGAAAAGACATGAGTAAAGCCAAGGGAGTCAGAGAAGTCGCCTACGTCGATGTGCGTCAGGCCGGGGGTCACAGCCATGCGCACACACACGATCAATTCGGCCAGCAGGCGTGGTTCGACTGTGCGGGTGGCGGTCAGGTGGTGGTGGAGAAAAACATCGCCTACATCGGCAATATGCGCAATCCCGCAGGCACTTTGGTGATTGATGTGTCCGACCCCAAGCACCCGAAACAAATCGGCGAGATCACTATGCCAAGCGGCACGCATTCGCACAAGGTGCGGGTGGCGGGCGACATCATGATCACCAATCGCGAAGTGCTGGGCACGCACGCGCTGAAAGGTGAAACGCCGCCCGCAGGTTATAGCGGCGGCCTTTCGATCTGGGATATTTCAAATCCGGCAAAGCACAAACTTATCACCGACTGGGATGCTACCGACAAGAGCGCGGCAAACTATGCGCGCGGCGTGCATCGCTTTGATTTCGATGGCCGCTATGCCTACATCTCGCCGACCATGGAGGGTTACATCGGCAACATCGTGGTGATTCTGGACCTGAAAAACCCGGCCAAGCCGGAAGAAGTCGGGCGCTGGCATATGCCAGGCCAGTGGGCGGCGGGCGGTGAAACACCCACCTGGAAAGGCTCCCATCACAAATGCCATCACCCGCTGCGGCAGGGCAATCGCCTCTACACCAGCTACTGGTATGGCGGCTTTGTGATCCTGGATATTGAGGACATGTCCAAGCCCAAACTCATTTCGCACGTGGACTGGAGCCCGCCGTTCCCGTGGCCCACGCATACCTGTTTGAAGATGCCGTTCAAGATTCAGGGGCGCGACATCATGGTGGTGTCGGACGAAGACGTGGGTCGGCTCGAAGGCTGCGACACGCCGTACCCGGCGGCATTTCTGTGGGTGGTGGACATCAGCGATGAAAAAAATCCGGTGCCGATATCGTCGTTCCAGTTGGAAGATATGCCCGGCGAGCCACAACCGCTGATGACCGGCTGTCATCAGCCCTGCGAAAAAGTAACCGGCACGGAAATCCCCGTGGCGTGGTTTGCGCATGGCCTGCGCATCATCGACGTCGCCAAACCGCACGCACCGAAAGAAGTGGCGTACTTCATGCCTGACGTGCCGCCGGGCTGCCCGCGCGTGCAAAGCAATGATGTGACGGTGGATGATCGTGGATTGATTTATCTGCTGGATCGGGTGCGCGGGTTGCATATACTGGAGCGGGTGTAAATCACCATGAACATCACGGTCCTCGACGACTACCAAAACGCCGTCCGCAACCTCAATGCCTACCAGCTCGTCGCCAGCCACAATGTAACCATCTGGAACGATCACACCAAAGATACCGATGTTTTGGCCGCACGCTTGCAGGACACCGAAGCGCTGGTGCTGATCCGTGAACGCACGCCGATACGCGCGCCGCTGATTGCGCGCCTGCCCAAGCTGAAGATCATCAGTCAGCGCAGTGTGTATCCGCACATCGATGTGCCGGCGCTGACCGAGCGCGGCATCGTGCTGTGTTCGGATATGCATCCGGGCAAGCCCTCCTATGCCACATCGGAATTGACCTGGGGCCTGGTGTTGGCCGCGATGCGTAAAATCCCGCAGGAGGCCGCGGCGCTCAAATCCGGCCGCTGGCAGTCGACGATGGGCTTGGGGCTGCGCGGCAAGACGCTGGGCATTTATGGCTACGGGCGCATAGGCGCGGTGGTGGCGGGTTACGGCAAGGCGTTCGGCATGAAGGTGCTGGTGTGGGGGCGCGAAGGTAGCCTGGAGCGCGCCAGGGCTGACGGCTACGCCGCGGCCCGCAACAAGGCGCAGTTCTTTGAAGAATGTGATGTGATTTCGTTGCATATGCGGCTGGTGGATGCCACACGCGGCATCGTCACCGCCGCTGATCTCGCGCGTATGAAAGTGACGGCGCTGATGGTGAACACCAGCCGCGCGCCGCTGATCGAAAGCGGCGCGCTGGAAGCTGCGTTGAGATTGGGCCGGCCCGGCATGGCGGCGGTGGATGTGTTCGAATCGGAGCCGGTGCTGGACGCGGCGCATCCGCTGCTGGCGCTGGACAATGCGGTGTGTACGCCGCATATCGGCTATGTCGAGCAGTCGGGCTACGAGGGGCAATTCACCAGTTCGTTTGGGCAGATCATCGCTTATCTGGAAGGCAAGCCGATCAATGTGGTGAATCCGCAAGCGCTGCAGAACGCCCGCAAGTGAGTGCTTTGCCGTGTATAAGGGCATAGGCGTAGAATGCGCGGCGAGTGTTTTATCCCATCCTTAAAGAGGAAAAATATGTTTAAAAACAATTGCTTGATTTATGCTGTTGGAGCAGCGCTGATGGCCCTGGCAGGCGTGGCAGTGGCGCAGGATAAATATCCCAGCAAGCCAATACGCCTGATCGTTGCATTCCCGGCGGGTGGTTCGACCGACATCGTGGCGCGGCTGGTCGGCCAAAAACTGGGCGAAAAACTGGGCCAGCAAGTGGTGGTCGATAACCGTGGCGGCGCAGGCGGCACCATTGGTACCGAGATTGCCGCGCGCGCAGCGCCCGATGGTTACACGCTGACCATGGGTTCCACCAGCACGCACGTGATTGCAGTGGGCGCGTATAAAAGTTTGAAATACGAACCGCTCAAGGATTTTGAGCCGATCACCCTGGTAGCTTCGACGCCTTACTTACTGGTGGTGAATCCGGGGGTGAAGGCGAATTCGTTGAAAGAGTTTATTGCGCTGGCGAAATCACCGCCAGGAAAATTGAATTACGCATCGGCGGGCACCGGCACCACCACCCAACTGGCGATGGAAATGTTGAAAGCGGCTGCCGGCATAGACGTAGTGCACGTGCCGTTCAATGGCAATGGGCCGGCGGGTGTCGCCACCATCGGCGGGCAGGTGCAGGCGTTGTTTGGCAGCATGCCGGCGGTGCTGCCGCAGGCCAAAGCGGGGCGCTTGCGTCCGTTGGCCGTGGGCACACCCAAGCGCTCGCTTGCATTGCCGGATGTGCCGTCCGTCGCTGAGACTTATCCCGGTTTTGATGCGCAACTATGGCTGGGTTTCTTTGCACCCAAAGGTACGCCTGCGCCGATTTTGAAACGGCTCTACGCCGAGCTGAGCGCCATCGCGCGTTCGGCTGAGATGAAAGAGCAGTTCGAGCGCAACGGCGCAGATCCACAGGTCAGTGCGCTACCCGCCGATCTAAGCAAGTTGGTGGCCAGCGACATCGTAAAGTACTCCAAAGTGATCAAGGCGGCGGGCATAGCGCCGCAGTGATTTGATCCGCGTGAGGGGTGGAGCGTGAAGCGTAGCGCCAGCCCTTCTTAGGACTGCGGGGTCACGCCAGATGCAGTGCCTGCGCACCCGCTGCCTGAAATAGCATGACGCCACCCAACGCATCCGGCAAACGCACGAGCAGGCGTTCTCCCAGCGCATCGCCGGCGATGCGCGCGCGGGTGGCATTCATGTCATCGCTGTCGATCACGTAGCCGGCGATCCACGGCACTGCGGGCGCCACCACGCCGAATCTTTGTTGTACCGTGGCAGTGTTAGTAAAAAGCAAATAGCCGCGTTCGGTGTCGAGCCGCCACGCATGGCCGCTCTGCTGCACGGGCAGGCCGGTGAATCGCGCATAGCGTTGCGCCGCTTGCGCAGGATCCGCAACGCAAAGCAGCACCCCCGCCAACCCTGTCGCGTGATTGGCGTGTGCGAGCCAGCGTGTTTGCCATACCAACTCGGGGGTGTGATGCTGGCAATACTGGACGCGTCCTTCCGCCATGGCGGTTGGTGCCACGCGCACCACGGTAAAGCGCGCAGTGGCATCGGCGTTGCCAGTGCTCACGGTGCGTTGCAAGGCGAGCGGCGCTAATGGCGCAAAGCCTTGCGCCGTCAGGTGCGCGAAATCAGCCTGCGGTGCTGAGGTGCCAAAGGCAATCAAATGCACGCCGGTGTAACGCGCCAGCGCGGCATGCAATTGGCGTGCGTTTGCGGTGTCGTGGGTGGGCGTCAATAATTCAATATAGCCGCTGCGCAGCATCACGCAGCAGTTGGCGGTGCCCGCGGGCAGCAGCGGCGCGTCGGGCGCCAGCCTGTGGGATTGCGCGGAAAACGGGGTCAGGGTGAATCCGAGCTGGCTCAAGGCACTGCTGGCGCTCGCCATATGTGGCAGGAAATGCGCCACATGGTCGAGGCTAAGGCCAACGCGGGGCCGGATGGGGGTGGGTTGCATGTGTATCAGTGCATCTGTGAACGGGTGAACGAGTGAACCAGTGAACGAGTAGCCTCTAGGGGTAATGGATAGCCCGGCAGTACCCCGTTCACCCGTTCACTCTTCACCCTTTCACTTTTCACGCTCATCAATACCCCAATTGCCGATCCACAATATTCTTCAGTTTTCTGCCCGCTAAAAACCGTTCGAAATTCGAGAACCAGAAATCGAGCAAGTAGTCGATGTAGCGCGGATCGTCGCAACTGAGGTGCGGCAGCACCAGTAGATTTTCCGTCGTCCAGTAGGGTGAGTCCGGCGGCAGCGGTTCCTGATCAAATACATCGAGCACGGCGCCGCCGAGCTCGCCTTTATCCAGTCGTTCACGCAGCGCAAGGTAATCCACCACCGGTGAGCGGCCGATGTTGATGATGCCCGCGCCAGGCTTTAGCCGGTAGATTCTGTCGCGGTTGAGCAGCCCGCGCGTCTGTGCAGTGAGCGGGGTGGTGACAATGACGAAATCCGCCTTGGGCAACACGCTGTCGATGCGCGATGCTTGCACGACGCGGTCTGCAAGTTTGTCAGCCTTGCCGCTGCGTGTGACCGCAATCACGTTAAGACCGAGCTTCTTTGCCGCGCGTCCCGCGCCGTGGCCCAAATCGCCAAAGCCCACCACCACTGCGGTCTTGCCCGCGATCGGCGCCGTGAACACGCTTTTCCACACCTGCTGCTGCTGGTTTTTGATGATCTCCAGCACGCGTGCTTGCAACATTAACAGCGCCATCACGCAGCTTTCTTCGGCCTTGGCGCCGTGCGCACCGCGGTTATTGGTGAGCGTGATGTCTTTAGGTAGCCACGTCATCGGCATCAGTCCGTCGATGCCGGCACCGACGGTTTGTATCCATTTCAAATGTGGCGCGCGTTCGCGTATACGATCTTTCGGCGGTGCGGCGTTGATCATGAAATCAGCAGTTTTCAGAGCCTCGTCGAGCAGGGCGTCATTCTGCCCGATGGTGACGCGCAGTTTTTTCGCCAGCGTGCGATGGCGCTTGACCGCCGCCAACCAGTCCGCTTCATGTAATTGATAGATCAGCGGACGACTGCTGCCAGATTCCAGGTGCAGATGGTAGGGTGTTGTTTTCACGTCAAATCTTTCCCGGTACTGGGGCGGCATGCGCCGAGCCGCGCACACACAGCCGGCCACGCGGGTCCTGCCAGAGTTTTTCTGCAAGGTGTAACTGGCCCAATGCGCGCGCTACAGCTTGAAAAGTGTGCTCGCCAAAGCGCTCTGCCACGGCAGAATAGTAGAGCGGTTCAGTGGCAATGACTGTAAGGATGGCAGCGGCGAGAGTGTTAATAGCGGCGTCGCCCACGTCATCGTTGGCGGGCGCGGGATCGCTTTTGCCGGTGGCGTAATCGGCAATTTTTGCGCGGTCGGCGTACGCATACGCGATGCGCTCAAAGCGCTCGCGCGGGATGCCTTCGCCGATGGTGGCATCGATGCCGACTTTGGCGCCGGTGGGCACCACGCCGTGCGGCATCACCGCGAGGCTGGGATCCAGCGGTTTGGCGCGCGCACCGGGAATGACAATTACATCGCGGTCGCCCTGCACGCGCGTGGCGATGGCCCACTCCACATCCATGGCGTTGTGTACATCGATGTCGTCATCCACCACCACCACGTGTTTAAGATCGAGCACGGACAGCGCCGCGAGTAGCGCATTTTTGCCTTCGCCCGCCTGCTTGCGGATGGAAATCACCGCATGCCAGAAGGCGCAGCCGCCGAGTGTGACGTTGATGTCCTTGACCTGCACGCCGGCGTTTTTGAGTGCTGCGCGGATCGCGGCGTAGCGCGTGGGCGCGGCGAGCCAGGTGTTTTCCCACGGCATGTGCAGTGCGTAATAAATCGCATCGCGGCGCAGGGTCACTGCTTTGATACGCACCAGCGGATTCCAGTGCAGTCCGCCCATCAGCCGTGTGAATTCACCGAAGCGGCCTTCCGGGTGGGTCCAGCCGGTCGGCAGAATTTCGCCCTCGAGCACGATCTCCGCACCGGCCACACACGGCAAGTCTATGGTTTCGCATTGCGCGAGTTCAACCGGCACGCCACGAATACCGCCAGTGATGCCCATCTCATCCACACCTATGGGCGCGCGGAAGTTCGCGCCCATGATCTCTACCGGATGGGTGCCGATGGAAATAGATATCGGGCACACCCGTCCGGCCTCAAACGCGCGCTGCGCGTACAGGCGCATATTGTTGGGCGTCACGATATCGATGCCGGTAAGGTTTTTTTCTTTCACCATGAAGCGGTAGCAGCCCGAGTTCAGTCCGTATTCCGGGTCACTCGCTATCACCACGCCTGCGGTAATCATCGGCCCGCCATCGTAAATCGACGACATCGGCACCGGCAGCTTGAACAGGTCAACCTCGTCGCCCTTCATGATGACCTGCTTGTGCGATGGCGTTTCGATGTAGCGTGGCGCCAGCGGATGATCGATGCCGTGACGCAGACGCTGTTCGATTTCACCGTACTCGGTGCAGCCCATGGCCATGGTCGTGCGTTCACGCGAGCGGATGATGCCCGACACCACCGGCATGTCGTAACCGATAACGTTGTGAAAAAACAGCGCTTGCTGGGATTGATCGACCAGGGTCGCGATATGGCGGATATCGACGGGCTGCCGGATGTCGGTCAGTTCCCCGGAGGCGCGCAGGCGGTCGAGGAACTGGCGGAAATTCTCTGTTAGCGGTGTCATCATTTATTCTATAAATACAAACAGGTGCATTACATTGCCTTTGGCGCAGGCGGCGCCGCAGTGTAGTAAGTTCCGCGCCCGCTCGCAACCAGCGCGCCGTCCTGATCGTAGACATAGGCCTCAGCCGTCGAGTACTGACTGCCGGAGCGCACTATCCTGGCCTTGGCGATGAGGTCTCCCGGCATCGCGGCCTTGTGATAATCGACGCGGATGTCGATAGTCGGGACCGGCCGGCCGAGTTGCACGGCGATGGCGTAGTCTGCCGCAACGTCGATGATCGCGGCGAGTATGCCGCCGTGGGTGTAGCGGCGATCCGGATTGACCACCCATTCTTCGCGCCATGTCGCCTTGAGTTCGAGGCCGCTGTCATCCAGCTTTAACACTTTGAATCCGAGCCAGCGGTTGAATGGCCCCACGGCGAGACGTTGTTCGAGACTTGCTATCGTAAAATGCGCTTGCGCCATACTTAAATTCCTCGGTGAGCACCGCTGCGGCGGCGATAATTCGCGCAGCATTGCGCACAACGCGCGCCGCTGTCAACAGGATTTGGCCGATGCTGTAGCTATGCTGTTTCGCGCCAAGGCTCAAGCGGATGGCTGTACGCCGCGCAGTATCGCGCTCAGCCGGTCTATTGCACACGGACGCAAGGTTACTGTGCGATCATCGCAACTGCCGAAACTTTTGCAGCAAAGGACAGCGCATGAGCCAGCAAGCCGTAGTCCAGGTGGACGACATTACGAAAATTGATTTTGCCTCGCGTCGCCCCGGTTGCGATAAAGGCATCATGCATGAAGACGGCGCGGTGCAAACGGCGGTGTTCCGCGTGGCGCCGGGCTCGGGTGTGCCGCGCCATCTGCACTCGCGGGTGTATGACCTGTTTGTGGGTGTGAAAGGCCTGTTGGAAATTCGCTACGAAGGCCAGCAAGGCCATGGCATTTTTGAATTGAAGCCGGGCGCTTTTTGCGCCATGCCGCCGGGTGTGCGTCATGAGGTGTTCAATCCCAGCACCAGCGACGAGGCGTTTTTCCTCATCGTGCATGCGCCGCATGAGGGCTATGATTTTGTGCGGGTGGAATTCACCCAGTTGCAGCCGATGTTGAATGATGTGCACTATGGCGCACCAGCGCGGGATTGACAGGGTAGCTGTGCAGATTCGTAGATCGTGGCCGCGCTTGCCTCGTCCGCCACAGCCGTGATCTCGCGAGCGACCGTAATAGGAGTGGTGGCGCTTACTACTCTGGCGCAAATCGGCACCGTTATGGGTATTGCGGTGTTTCCGGTGATTGCGCCCAGACTCGCTGCCGAGATGGGTGTTGAGCCTTCGTTCATCGGCTACCAGATCAGTCTGATTTACGGTGTAGCTGCGTTGTCGTCGCCGTTTCTGACCTGGGTGGTAACGCGCTTTGGCGCTTGCCGCGCCATGCAAGCGGGGCTGTTGTTTAGTGTGATGGCACTGGCGCTGGCGTTGTTTTCGGGATTCGCGCCGTTGATAGCCGCCTCGGTATTGCTCGGGGCCGCGATGAGCGTGATGACGCCGGCAGGCGCGCATGTGTTGTTTCGCTATAGTCCGCCGAAGCGCCGCAACCTGATTTTTTCGATCAAGCAGACCTGCGTGCCCGCCGGCTGGATGATTATGGCGCTACTGGCGCCGCCGGTGACCCTGCTGTGGGGCTGGAAGTGGGCGGTGGTGCTGGTGATGATTTTTGCGCTGCTGATGATGGGCGCGTTGCAGTGCGTGCGCGCACGTTGGGATGACGATCGCACGCCGCAGGCGGGCAGCGCGCGGCAGCAGGCGCGTGAAGGCATGCGACTGCTGTGGCGATACGCAGAGCTGCGCTGGCTGTCGGTGGCTTCGATGTTCATGTCGGGCGTGCAGCTTTGTGTGAGTTCGTTTGCGGTCACCCTGCTGGTGCAGGAAGCGGGCTATGGTTTGGTGGCGGCGGGTGTGATGCTGTCCGTAGCGCAGGGCGCGGGCGTCGCCGGGCGCATTGCCTGGGGCTGGCTGGCGGATCGATTCGGCAACTGCCGGACACTGTTGATACGCTTGAGCGCGGTGATGGTAGCGTGTTGCGTGCTGATGGCGTGGATGACGCCGCAGTGGCCGCCATCCCTAGTGGCGTTGCTGTTTTTAGCGTTTGGCGCATCGGCGATCGGCTGGAACGGCTTGTTTCTTGCCGAAGTCGCGCGCCTGAGTCCGCCGGGCCGAGTGAGCGTGGCGACCAGCGGCGCGATGGTGTGGAATTTCGCGGGAATTTTGATAGGCCCGGCGTTGTTTGCGGTGATTTATCGCTGCACCGGCAGCTATGCGCATACCTTCGGGCTGCTGTCGTCGTTCGCCCTGGCCGGCCTGATGTTTTTAGGGATGGCCGCAGCGGCTGCGCGGCGCGCGGCGAAGACCGCTTGAGATCGACAATTTCAGCGCGCAAGCGATCCGTATTTCAGCGGTGCGTGGACGTTAGCGCAGAAAATACATCGCCGGAAATGTCCCCGCAGCCAATACCAGCACTATCCATTCGAGATTGTTGCGCTTGAGCCAGCCGGTAAAATGCAGAACCAGGATAATAATCGCGACCGCGTAGAATATGTAGAATACCATGGTCTATTTCCCTCCCGTTGCAGTGAGATCATGCGATGTGATCAGGTGCGAGTGCCAGACCGGAACCGATGGGTAAAATCCTGTGCCCACGTCATATTAGGGCCAATTCAATTCGCATGTTACCACGTTCAAGCGCTGCTTCCGTCATGCCCGACTTGATGTGAGTGGCGCCGTATGTGGATCAAGACTGACACCATGACGCTCAACGCGCTATTCAATCCGCTATCCGTTGCCATCATCGGTGCCACGCAGGACACGCGCCGCGCCGGTGGGCAGCCGCTACATTCGCTCACGCACCAGGGCTATGCGGGTGAGGTGTTCGCGGTGAATCCGCGTTACGCCGAAATCGACGGCCGGCGGTGTTATGCCAGTGTGGATGCGTTGCCGCAAAGTTGTGACCTGGCGGTGATTGCGGTGCCGGCGGCGGAGGTGCCGAACACCATCGATGCTTGCGGGCGCAAAGGCATATCACACGCCGTTATTCTCAGCGCAGGCTTTCGCGAAATCGGCGAACGTGGCGCAGCGCTGGAAGCACGCTTGCAAGCGGCGCTGAAAAATTCCGGCGTGCGCGCGGTGGGGCCGAACTGTGTCGGCCTGATGAATCTGCGCCGCCGCGTATTCGCGGGATTCGGCGCGGCGTTTCGCAAAACCGATTGGCGCGGCGGGCCGGTGGCGATGATTTCGCAAAGCGGCGGATTCGCTTATTCGATCATGAGCTATTGCGACGAAGCGGGCATCGGCTTTGATCATATGGTCTCGACCGGTAACGAGAGCAGCCTCACTACGCTGGATTGCATCGAGTACTTTCTTGAGGATGAGCAAACGCAGTTGATTGCAGTGTATATGGAAGGTATCGCCGACGGCCGCCGGCTGCGCGCTCTGGGACAGCGTGCGTTGGAAATCGGCAAGCCGATTGCGGTGTGGAAAGTCGGCAACACAAGCATGGGCAGCCGCGCGGCGGTGTCGCACACCGCCAATCTCACCGAGGACTACGACTACTATCGCGACGCGTTTCGCGAAGGCGGTTTTGTTGAAATACGCGAGATCTACGATTTGATCGACGCGGTGCGGGTGTTTCGCTCGCGCAAGCGACCGCGCGGCAATCGCGTGGCGATAGTCACCACCTCGGGCGGTGCGGGCGTGTTGCTCAGCGATGCGTGTGAGTACGCGCATCTCGCGCTGCCGGAATTGACTGCGCCCACGCTGGCGGCATTAAAGCCGCTGCTGCCCGATTTTGCATCGACTGCTAATCCGATTGATGTCACCGCCGCCCTTGCACAAAAAGAAACGGCATTCAGTGCGGTGACACAAGCCGTACTCGATGATGCCCATGTGGATATGCTGATTTTACGTTCGTATCCAGGGCGTGATGCGCCGCTGTGGGCGCAACATGTGGTGGCGGCGGCCAGCGCCAGTGATAAGCCGCTCATCATCAGTCTTACCAGCACGTTGCGTGAATCAGCGGCGTGGCTGCCGCTGCTGGAAGCGGCGAACGTGCCCTGCATAGAAGCGCCCAGCCGCGTGGTCTACGCGGCGTCGGTGTTGAACGACTTTACGCGCAAGTGCGAGCGTGCAAAATCACTCAGCGCAGAGCCGCGTGTTAGCGCCCGCCAAGCGCTGTTGCGCACCCCAGCGCACGCATGGGACGAAGTGCAAGCCAAAGCCTACCTCGCAGCGTACGGCATTGCCACGCCGCAACGCCAGTTTGTCGCAGCGGGCGAGGAGGGCGCATTACAGAGCTGCAGTGTGCAATTTCCGGTGGTGCTGAAAGTCGTCAGCCCCGATCTGCCACACAAAACCGAAGCCGGTGGCGTGCGTATGGGAATAACCAGCTTTGCGGAATTAAAGCAAACGCTGAGTGATATGCAGCAGCGTGTCGGCAAACGTAACCCGCATGCACGCCTACACGGCTGGCTGATCGAACGGATGGTGGTAGGTACGGAGTTGATCATCGGCGCGCTGCACAATCCGTCATTCGGCCCGTTGTTGCTGGTGGGCATGGGCGGGGTGTATGCGGAACTGTTCAAGGATGTGGCGCGCCGCTACGCACCGTTTGGCGTGGCGCAAGCACGTGAACTTATCCTGACGCTTAAAAGCGCGCCCATGCTGCTCGGGTTTCGCGGCCAGCCGGCGTGCGATATGGATGCGCTGGCCGATGCTGTGAGCAAGTTATCGTGGCTGATCGCCGATCATGCCGGGGTGCTGCGCGAGGTTGAAATCAACCCGCTGATCGTGGGCCAGAACGCTGCGGTCGCTGTGGATGCGATGATGCGATGGGCGTGAGCCTGGCGCAGCGCTATGAGGTGCCGCTCACGTATAAAGTGCTTTATCCCGCAACAGTTCAGTCAGATGAACCACTCTTTGCGCCAGCACCGCTGCCACCCGAGTCATCAGTTCGACGCCGACAACGGGATGGGCAGCACAATAGGCGAATAAGTTATCGCCGTGGATACGGACGAATTTACTGACCTTTTTGCAGTGTACGTTGGCGCTACGTTTGTTGCCCAGTATCCAGGCCACTTCCCCCAGCACTTCGCTACCAATGGCATTAAGATTAAATTCCATAGCCGCCGGCAGCGGGGAAAACTTTGTGCCAACGGTGATTTCTCCATCCACCAGCAGCAAAAGATCCAGGTGCCGGCCGTCGCCTTCGACAATAACTTGTACGCCTGCGCCCAAAACCATCAATTCCGAGAATGCTGCAATATCCATTACTGCCGGTTCTGCAATGCCGTGAAAAAAAGCGGTTCTGAGCATCATTTGCAGCATAAGGTCTCCTTATTGAGCCACGAACAAGGGCGCACGGTCGATTTATCCTGCCCAAACGGTAACCACCTATGCGCCATCGCAGCGTCGCTTAGCTGGACGCTCAGCGCGGCAAAATTTACCCTGCGCCGAGGTGTGAGTCAATGCGCACAGCGTAAACAGCGGCGAGCCCCCCCTCACGGCGCTAAATGACTTCGACGCCTTCGCGTTTGAGCATGCCCACCAGCATCATCAACGGCAAGCCTATCAATGCGGTGGGATCGTCGCTTTCGATTTTATGCAGCAGCGCCACGCCCAGACTTTCGAGTTTTGCGCTGCCGGCGCAATCATAAGGTTGTTCCAGCCGCAGATAACGTTCGATTTGTGCGTCGTTTAGATCGCGAAAAAACGCGACCGAGGGCACCATTTCAAGCTGATGTCTGCCGCTGGCAGCGTCAAGCAAACATACCGCGGTATGAAACACCATGCGCCTGCCACGCATGGCCCGCAGTTGGCGCAGCGCATTGGCGTGATTGCCGGGCTTGCCCAATATCGTGCCGGGTGCACCTGGCGCGCCGTTGAGTTCGGCGACTTGATCGGAGCCGATGATCAGCGCCTGTGGATTAGCGCTGGCCACCGCTTGCGCTTTGGTCAGTGCCAGGCGCGATGCGGTGGAGGCGGGCAGCTCGC
>CAMDRT010000032.1 GCA_945906815.1 Bordetella parapertussis | reverse complement strand
GCGTTCTTGTGAGCATCAATACTTTACCGCAGCTCTCATTAAAACCACCTCGTCATGCTGGCGTAGGCCAGCATCCAGTACGTTTCTAGACCCCGGCCTACGCCGGGGTGACGAGTGTTGTTGGTATCAGTAGTCCTAGAAAAAGCATTGGGTCACAGCGTCTCCCCATCCCGCGCGCGTGACAGGCGTTGGCAAACAAACATGGGGCGGGGTGTTTTGTTTCTTGTCAGAACACAGAGTTTACAGAGGTCAATCAACCAGTTGGAGCGATTATCCCGCTCACCAAACAGGTGCGTGTGACGAGCGAGTGCAAACACTTGTTTTGTCTGTGCTCCTCGGTGTTCTCTGTGGCTGAATTGCCGTTTTAAGGGTTAAACCGTATCCGGCGCAAGGGGATAGCTGCGGCAAAAAAAATACCGGCGGCATGAGCCGCCGGTTTACCGTATAACGCTAACCGGCCCGCAAGCGGGCCGGGGTGCTCTCATCAACTGGTGTGCCAGCCGAACTGCTGCGGCTTGCGGCCCGCGGCGTGGTGCAGTTGCACGTTCACCAGCGCCGGTCCTTTGAACGCCATGGCCGCATCCAGCGCGGCTTTCAGGTCCTTGGGATCGGTGACAAAAAAACCCTTGCCGCCAAACGCTTCCATCATTTTGTCGTAACGCGCACCGACCGTCAGATGGCCCGGCAATGCTTGCAGCGGGTCGTCGGGCAGTGCGGCGGCACCGCCGCCGATACCGCCATTGTTCAGCACCACGATCTTCACCGGCATTTTGTGGCGACACACCGTTTCCATTTCCATGCCCGAGAAACCGATCGCCGAGTCACCGGACACCGAAATGATCGGCCGCTCCGGATGCACTGCGGCAGCGGCCAGCACAAAGCCCATGCCTACGCCCATCGTGCCGTAGCTGCCGGCATCCAGCCGCGTGCGCGGACTGTTGTTCGGCATCTGCGTGCGCCCGATATCCATGGTGTTCGCACCTTCGCCAATGATGATGGCGTCCTTGGGTATCCACGGGCTGATGTCGCGGAACGCGCGATAGTAATTGGTCGGCGCCGAATCATCGTCGATCATCGACTGGATTTGTTTCGCGTTGGCGGCCGATTTCTCGGCAAGCACTTTATGCCAGGGCGTATCCTTCGGATAGAACCACTCGCGGCCTTCGAGTGCGCGGTTCAGTTGCCCCACGATCGCCTTGCCATCACCGACCAGCGCCACCTCGGCAGGGACGTTCTGGCTGATCGCTTCCGGCGAAATATCGAGCTGCACGATGCGCACACTCTTGTTAAAGCGCGGCGGCAGGCCGAAATGCATGATCCAGTTGAGCCGCGCGCCCATCAGCACAATCACGTCCGCTTCCTGCAGCGCGTGGCTGCGCGACGCGCCCACCGACAAGGGATGACTGTCATCGATCACGCCCTTGCCCATGGGGGAGGCGAGGAATGGCACGCCAGTGCGCTCGACAAAGGCGCGGACTTCTTCCTCGGCGCCAGACCAGGCCATGCCTTTGCCGACAATGACCAGCGGGCGTTGCGCGGTTTTCAGCACGTCCAGCGCCTGCTCGATGTACTCCTGCGGTGCGGCAATACGCGGCGGATTAGCGCAACGGCCGGGGAAGTGGACCGTATCCTCCTCCGCCTCGCCCAGAATGATGTCGTCCGGCATGTCGAGGTAGGCAGCGCCCGGACGGCCGTAGATGCAATTGCGCACGGCCATTTCGACATAGAACGGGATGCGATAGGGATGCTCCACGGCGTGCGCAAATTTGCAGAAAGGCGTGGCGATCAGCACGCCGCGTTCTTCCTGGAATGCGCCCATGCCATTCTGCTTCACCGGCGAGGCGCCACCGATCAGAATCATCGGCCAGCAGTTTTCCTTCGCGTTGGAGAGGCCCGCAAGTCCATGCACCACACCCGGCCCCGATACCACCAGGCAGGCACCCGGCCGGCCCGTCATGTAGCCGACGGCCCCCGCGGCATAGGACGCTGCCTGCTCATTGCGGCAGCCATAGTATTTAATGCCGGCCTTTTGCGCTTCGCGCGCGATCGGCTGCACCGGGAAACCGACGATGCCGAACATGTAGTCAACGCCTTGATCTTTCAAGGCTCGCGCCATGATCGCAGCGCCCGTTAGTTTTGCCATTGTGTGCTCCTGTGGGTGTTATTACAGTCGGATGTAATACGGACTTTCAGAACCATCAACCATCAGTATCAGAGTGAATATAGCGTGAATCACTATAAAGTACTCGCGTTAAAGAGTCCAGCGGCGCGCAGCAGGCGCATTTCACTTAACATGACGCCTCCCGCCGAGCCCACATTGCGCCACAGCCAGGAACCCTTATGTCAAAAATGACCGGTCACCGATATTTTGCCGAAGCGATGCGCGGCTATGGCGTCTCGCATCTGTTTTATGTGAACACGATTATTCCATCTGCGATGCTGGAGATCGATAAAGTCGGCGGCGTGCAACGCGTGGTCACGCACGGCGAAAAAGCCGCCGCCTACATGGCCGACGGCTACGCGCGCGCTTCAAACAGGCCCGGCGTGTGCCTGTGTCAGGACATCGGCAGCACCAATCTTGCGGCGGGGCTGCGCGACGCGCATATGGCGGGATCGCCGGTGATTGCGATTTCCGGCGGCCAGGGCGATCAACCGCGTTATCGCCACGCCTACCAGAACGCCGAAGACCACAACGCATGGGATGGCGTCACCAAAGCCAACTACGCGGTGGATAGCGCCGCGCGCTTTCCTGATTTGCTGCGTCAGGCGTTTCGCGAATCCACCAGCGGCGCGCCCGGTCCAGTGCATCTGGCGTTGCGCGGCAGCACCGGCCAAATGCTCGACAGGGAAGCGGACTACGACCTCACGTTTGAGCAACGCTATACGCGCTATCCGCCGTTTCGGCCCGTAGCCGAAGCAGCGGATATCACCGCAGCGCTCGCCGCATTAAGCAAAGCCGCCAAGCCCATCATTGTGGTCGGCGGTGGCGCGGTGAAATCCGGGGCCGGCGCAGAGGTGTTGCAACTCGCCGAAAAACTGCAAATCCCCATTGCCACCAGCCTGCATGCACGGGCCTTGGTGCCCGACGATCATGCGCTGGGCGTCGGCGTGCCGGGCAGCTATTCGCGCTGGTGTGCGAACCAAGCGGTGGCCGCGGCGGACCTGGTGTTTTTCATCGGCAGCCACACCGGCGGCCAGGTCACCAATGGCTGGACGGTACCCCAAATCGGCATCCGCACCCTACAGCTCGATATCAACCCGCATGAACTGGGGCGCAACTACCCCAACGCGGTGTCGCTGTGTGGCGACGCCAAGGCCAGCCTGCAAAAAATGCTCGATCAAGCCGGCCAGCCTACGCCACGCGCTGAGTGGCTGGAACAATGCCGCGGTTACGTCGCCGATTACTGGGCCGAGAGCGACCCGTTGCGAAATTCGGACGAGGTGCCGATACGCCCGGAGCGCATGGCCAAAGAGTTGGGCGATTGGCTGCCGCCGGAAGCGGTGCTGGTGGTCGATACCTTTCATGCCGCGCTGTGGACCGCGCAAATGACGCGCATGAAAGCGGGCCAGCGCTACATCCGCTGCGGCGGCTCGCTCGGCTGGGGATTTCCCGGCACCCTGGGCGTCAAAGCCGCGCTGCCGCATACACCGGTGATCGGCTTCGCCGGCGACGCAGGCTTTTACTATCACATGGCCGAGATGGAAACGGCCGCACGCTGCGGCATCAATGCGGTGATGGTGGTGAACAATAACTACTCCGGCGGCGTGGCCGAATCGGCCGCCTTCCAGCGTGAAGTGAATTTTGCCAAGGTTGCCGATGCCATGGGCTGCGTGGGCTTTCGCGTGGAGAAACCCGCCGCCATACGCGACGCACTCGACAAAGCGCTCGCTTGCGGCAAACCGGCCATAGTGGAAATTGTAGGCAACGCGGCGATACGCGCCAAGCGTGGCTGGGCGCCGGCGGGGATGACGGGGGAGTGAATATCAATCTCGACCGCTACAAAGGCAGGTGACCGCTCTACGGCAGCGTCGCGGTCGCGACGCCGGATGTCAAAGTCAAAATCACTACGGGTTAGATTTATTGCAGACGCTTCACCGGTTGCGCCATGATGAAATCCCACAGCACGCCGGCGCTGTCGACCACCTGTGGGATGTCCTCGTTGAGCAGCAGTCGTTGCTCTACCAACACAGCGGCTTGCTGCGCGATACGCTCCAGATAATGCGCGCGTGAGGCGTAACGCTCGGTGATCGACGCACGCGTGTCGCCGCGCGCGCGCTCCTCGCGCGTGCGTGCGTATGGGTGCATGCCGCCGGTGAGTTGCAGCAGCTCTCGCGGCGCGCCGATCGCGGGCGCGCGCAGATTCCAGCCGCTATGCGTGGCCAACGGTACACTGATCGACGGCATGCGTATGCCTGACAGTTCGTTGCCGTCGTCGTCCAGTTGCGGCACCAACAGCAGATACGGTTTGCCCACCGCAGGCGGCACCAGGGTGGCGATGCCCGATTGTGTTTCGCCGTTATCCAGACGCCACGCCGGCTGCACGGATGCCGGCGTATTGATGCCCGCCAGGCCCGCCTCATTCAGTGCGGAGCGCGCCACCAGGCCCCGCTCGGCCACCGTGGGATAACGGCTCGGCGGCGGTGCCGTGCCGCTGCGCACCCAGAGATCGAGCGCGCTATACAGCGCGCGCAGCGCCGGTCGATAGTCGAGCGGATTGTGCAACAATTGTCCGCGCGTCGCCGGCGAGTCAACCAGGGGCATGCGCGCGGGTACATGTTGCGTGCCCGCGAACGCGTAGACGCGGCTGCTCTCGGGTAGCGGCATATCTGCGCCCGCCAGCGTGGTGTGGATGGCAGATGCGGCACTGCCCCAGTATTCCCACGACGAACTGGTATAGATGATTTTGGGCACCACACCCGCCTGCGTGGCGCGCGTGAGCAGCCCGCCGCTTTGGCGGGTTTCAGCATCGCTTTGCTCGAGGTCGGTGAAAGGGAACACGCGCGAGCCGGTGGTACGCGAAGGCTGCGCAAAACGCTCATTAAAGCCGCGGCGCGCGCCGCCGGCACTATGCACCATCATGCCGTCAAAGACGCGCCGGCCCGCCCGATCCTGGTTAAACCCCTCGTACAAGAATTGGCGCAGGAAACGCCCGCTTTGCGAGATGCCGAACGCGTAAGCGTGGCTGCCGCGCACCAGCGCTGCCGGATCGTGGCGCATCCACGACACCAGCTCACGCACAGCGGCGAGTCCGAGTCCGGCGATGTGTGGATTTTGCGTGCCATACGCGAATTGATAAATCGCGCCAGGCACGAAGCCGCCTTCGACCTGCACGCGCAGGGGATCGGGCGTCAGTGCGCCATCCTTGATGCGCGCAAACGACCAGTGCTCGCGCGGAATGGTGCGCGCTTGCAAGGCACGTGACGGACTCACCGCCAGGGTGTTTTCCGGATGCTGCACATCGACCACGGCATAGGGAATTGAGGTTCTGTCACCGAGCGCAACATCCCTCACGCGCGCGGGCACAGCGAATTCACCGTAGACGCGGCCCTTGACCCCGTCAATCAGCGGCCCCGCGAGGCGCAGCAGGCCTGCATCGGCAGGCAAATCCTGCTGCCAGCCCAGCCATACCAACGTCACGCCCTGCTTCAGTAAAAAATCATCGCCGATGAATTCCGCAGCGCCCACTGCGGCAGTGCGATTGCCGCGATTCAGATATTCCAGTATGGTGTGACGGCCGCGGTTGACCACATCCAATATCACCACGCCATTGGCGCGCGCCGCGATTGCCGGACGCAGGATGGCGACATCCGCCGCAAACGCCACTCGCCCCTGTGCATTGCGCGGCGCCAGCTTGAGGTCAACGATGCTAGCGTTTTTACTGTCTTGCGGATCCAGCGTGAAGTGCGCGCGACCTTCGATCCATTCGTAGGCGCCCACCGCCCCATAGCTGCGTGCGGCAAGCAGCTCTTCGCGTTTGTGGATATCGATACGCACGACTTCGGCACTGGCGCAGGATGCACCGAGTACGGACGCCAGTAAAACTGCAGCGAGAACATATTTCATGTTTTTGATTTTGAGATTTCAGATGCTGCGCATGGGTAAACGAACTGGATTCTGGCCCCCGGATCGGGTCCGGGGCGTGCTTCGCCAGAATGACGAGGCGGTGAATTTTCTGTTGGCGGGAATAATTACCGCGCGCCTTCCTGCGCCGTCATTCTGGCGCATGCCAGAATCCAGTGCCTGCCTCACTTCTTCGCTGGAATGACGGGCTGAGTATTGCCTTAGCCTTACGCCGGTAACGGCACATCTATGGTCGTCACCCGCCGCAATTCGCGATGATGGCTGGCGTCGTCGAACGGGGTTGCGCGATGCATGGTGGCGAGGTTGTCCCAGATCACGAAGTCGCCGTCCCGCCACACGTGCCGGTAGACAAACGGGCGCTGTGTTGCGTGCTCCATCAGTTCCATCACGAATAGCAGTCCATCGGCCACCGGCCAGTCGATGATGCGCGCGGCATGCGCGGCGAGATACAGCGATTTGCGCCCAGTGCGCGGGTTCACTCTGACCAGCGGATGAATCGCACCCTTGAGCTTTTGTTTTTCCTCTTCCGAGAAACAGAATCCCAGCACTTCACGCGAGCGCGTAATCGTGTGATGCACGTTGAGACCTTCGAGCTTGTGTTGGGTCGGCGCATCCAGCGCCTCGTACGCCGCGCGCATATCGGCAAACTCGGTGTCCGCATTCACCTTGGGGATCACCCGCGCCGACAGCATGGAATAGCGGCCCGCAGGATCCTGAAACGAGGCATCGGTATGCCACAGCCGGTTGCCCAGACTGTAGAGGCGCTTGCGGTCGTCGGCTTTAAGAATGTTGCCGCTGTTATCGACATTCGAAATATCGCCCACCGCATCGTTGCCGAATCGATTCGCCGCCAGCGCGGCAGCGCCCAGCTTCGCGTGCAACGTGCCGTCAAAGCGCTGCGCAAAATCCAGTTGTTGCGCATCCGTAAAGGGTTGATCGCGAAACACCAGTACGCCGTGCTCATCCATGCCGGCGCGCAATTGCTCCAGCGTGGCACGATCGTGCAACTGGCGCAAATCTATCGCGCTGACTTCAGCGCCCACATGGGCATGCAACTTACGCAGGGTCACACGCATGACTTACCTCTCGTCAAACAAACATGTTTTAAAACAAATATTTACGCAGGCTTCATTGTAGCGATTTTAGACCCAGCGCACAGCGCATGCTGCGCCTTGCGCTCGCGGCGTAGGATAATGCGCTTATGCACACACGCGACCTGCCTATCATGGAGTCACGACACATGAAAAAATCAAGACTGACACTACATCTGGCCACAGCAGCCCTGGCGCTGCCGCACCTCTGTGCCGCGCAAACGGACAATTACCCGGCGAAATCGGTGCGCATCATCGCGCCCTTTCCCCCGGGTGGCAGTGTCGATACTGTCGCACGCCTGGTCGGCGCGCGGCTCAGCGAAAGTTACGGCCACACCTTTGTGATCGACAACCGTAGCGGCGCATCCGGCAACATCGGCATGGAAATCGCCGCCAACGCGCCGGGCGATGGTTACACGCTGGTGGTGAATACCTTGCCGCTGATCACCAACCAGTTTATCTACAGCAAAGTGCCTTACGACGCTTTGCGTGATTTCGTGCCGGTGTCGCTGCTGACCGCCACCGCGACTTTGTGCGTAGTGCACCCTTCACTGCCCGCCAAATCGATACGCGAATTGATTACGCTGGCCCAATCACGCGGCGACGCACTCCACTACGGCGGCGCTGGTGCGGGCACCAATCCGCATATCGCCGGCGAACTGTTTAACTACCTCGCCCAGACCAACATCACGATCATCCATTTCAAGGGTGGCGGTCCGGCGATGATCGCCACCTTGTCGGGCGAAATCAGTATCGGTTTTCCCGCGTTGCCGGATACCCTGGCGCATGTGCGTTCGGGCCGATTGCGCGCTCTTGGCGTCACCAGTCTGAAGCGCGCGCCGCAACTGCCCGCTGTGCCCACCATAGCCGAAACGCTGCCGGGTTACGAATTCACCACCTGGCAGGGCTTGCTGGCGCCGAAAAACACGCCGCGCGCCATAGTCGCTTCATTATCCGAGCGCGTAAAAAAATCACTCAGCGCACCCGAGCAGATCAAGCGCTTTAATGACAGCGGGCTGGATATCATCGCCAGCACGCCCGAGGAATTCGCCGTGCATCTGAAAAAAGAAACCGAAAAATGGGGCAAGGTTATCCAGCAGCGGCGGATGAAGGCCGACTGACCTTGCTGCATGAACCTGAAAAACCTCAGACACAGAGTCTCCCCATCCCGCGCGCGGGCCAGGCGTTCGCAAACATGGGGAGGGGTGGTGAGTAATAGCGTTCTTGTGCGCATAAACATACTTTACCGCAGCTCTCACTAAAGCCACCTCGTCATGCTGGCGTAGGCCAGCATCCAGTATGTTTCTAGACCCCGGCCTACGCCGGGGTGACGCGTGTTGTTGGTATCAGTAGTCCTAGAAAAAGCATTTGGCCACAGCGTCGGCACAACCCTTTGTGTTCTCTGTGTTCTCGGTGTTCTCGGTGTTCTCGGTGTCCTCGGTGGCTGAAATGCCGTTTTAAGGATGCAGGAGAAAGACTATTACCCCCCCCTCACTCTCCTTTGTTTCTAAAGGTAATTTTCTGAGCACAAAATACCCTGCCCCATAGGCGTTGTCTTATACCCTGAATGAGCGCATTGTTGTACCTGTGTCTACAGAGGAGATGCCTGCCATGCCTACTGTCACCAGCGTAAAGAAAAACCTCCCTGTCAGCCCGCTGCTGGTAGTCGCGGTGCTGGTACTAGTAAGCGTGGCCGGGGCTTCGTGGGTGTTTGAGCAGCTTGCCGAAGATGCCTATGCCGCGCGCAAGCACACCACCACGGTGCGCGTCGAAACGATTTCGCTCAAGACCGATGTGATGGAACTGTCGCGCGGCCTGCGCGGCTATGTGATCAGCGGCAAGGACGAATGGCTGGAGCCCTACCGCGAAGCGCGGCGCGAGGCGCGCGAGCGCGTGCGTAAGCTCAAAACCCTCGTCGCGGATAACCCCGCCCAGCAGCGCAAGCTCGATGCCTTCGACGACCACCTCGAAGCGAACCTCGCTTTCTCGGCGAAGGCGCTGCAGGTGGCCACCGATCAGGGGCTGGAAGCGGCGAGGACCCTGGTGGCGGGCGGTGCAGGTCGCGCGGAGCTGGTGAAAATGGAAGCCCTCCTCGACGAAATGGATGCCGAGGAAACGCGTCTTTACAAGCTCCGCGACGACACAGCCGCGCGCAACAGCACAATAGCGACCGCCATCACCCTGTTGGGCAGTCTCTTCGCACTGACGCTCGTGATCTGAACCAGCCTCGCGCTCTCGCGCAATATTGCCGCGTTGCGCGCGACGGCGGCGCGCTCGGACGAAGCGGACTGGGCCAAGACGGGGTTGGCCGAGCTTACCCGCCCGCTCGCGGGCGAGCGCGATGCACAAAAGGCCGCGCAGGCCCTGGTGTCGGCGCTCGCCCCCTATGTGGGTGCGCAGCATGCGGTGTACTACGTCGCCGAGGGCGACTTCGGCCACACGGGTGTGCAGGGCGCTGCCGAGCCGCTGCTGCGGCTGGCCGCAAGCTATGCCTACCGCGAAAGAAAACATCTCGCTGCCAGCTTTCGTGCCGGAGAGGGTCTGGTCGGCCAGTGCGCGCTCGAGCGCCAACGCATCCTGCTGCGCCAGGCGCCGCCCGATTACATCCGCATCACCTCGGGGCTAGGCGAGGCGGCGCCGCTGGACGTGGTGGTGCTGCCGGTGGTCAACGAGTCACGGCTGCTGGGGGTGCTGGAACTGGCCAGCCTTGCGCGTTACAGCGAAGTGCAGCTCGCCTTTCTCGATCAACTGGCCGAGAACCTGGGCGTGCTGTTCCGTGCCATAGCGGCAGCGGCAGAGGTGAATGCGGCCCTCGCGCATAGCGAGGAACTCGCGCGCGACCTGCAGGTGAACGAGGAAGAGCTGAAGACCAGCAACGAGGAGTTGCAGGAACAGACGCGGCGGCTGGAAGAAAACCAGCAGGTGCTGGAAGAAAAGCAACAGGCGCTGGAGGCCGAGCGCGTCATCACCGACAACAAGAATCGTGAACTCGAAGCGATGCAGGCGACGCTCGAAGAAAGGGCCGAGCAACTGACGGTGAGCGGCAAATACAAGAGCGAATTCCTCGCCAATATGAGCCACGAACTGCGCACGCCGCTGAACAGCCTGCTGTTGCTGTCGCAGATGCTCGCCGAGAACAAGGATGCCAACCTCAACCCGCGCCAGCTCGAGTACGTGCGCACCATCCACGATAGCGGCGCTGACCTCTTGCACCTCATCAACGAAATACTGGATCTATCGAAAATCGAGTCCGGGAGGCTGGAAATCAGCGCCGACCCAGTGGTGCTTGCCGACCTCACCACCTTCGCCGAGAGCCAGTTCCGGGCGCTGGCGGATAACCGCGGCCTCACACTGGACATCAACCTCGCCGACGGACTGCCCGAGGCGCTGACCACGGACGAAATGCGGCTGGAACAGGTGCTGCGCAACCTCCTGTCCAACGCGCTGAAATTCACCGAGAAAGGCGGTGTTTCATTCCGCATCACCAGAGCCGCGGCAGGCACGCGCTTTGAGCGCGCGAGCCTGCGCGAAGCCGCCGCTGTGCTCGCTTTCACGGTCGCGGACAGCGGCATCGGCATCGGGCCCGAGAAACAGGCGCTCATCTGGGAAGCCTTCCAGCAGGCCGAAGGCGGCATCGCGCGCGAGTACGGCGGCACCGGGCTCGGCCTCACCATCAGCCGTGAGATCGCGCGCCTGCTGGGCGGCGAAATTCAGTTGCACAGCACGCTCGGCGAGGGCAGCACCTTCACCCTCTATCTGCCCGACAGCGGTGTCAGCAACGCTCCAGGGCAGGTGAGCGCCCCCCGTGCCGCGGTCGCGCTTGCTGCGCCCCCCCTCGCCCGGCAGGGCGTCACGCAGGAGACCCGGCAGGGCGTCACGCAGGATGCCCGGCAGGGCGTCACGCAGGATGCCCGGCAGGACGATAGAGCCCTGCTCGAGACGCGCAGTGCCAGTGAGCGCGTCGCGCTCATCATCGAGGACGATGCGCGCTTTGCGGGTGTGCTGCAGCAGATTGCCAAGGAACACAGTTTCAGAACCCTTGTAAGCGCCACGGGTGGTGAAGGGCTGGAACTGGCCCGGCGCTACCATCCAGACTGCATCCTGCTCGACCTGGGGCTGCCCGACCTCGACGGCGAAGAGGTGCTGCGTGCAGTCCTCGCCGACCCGCAGTTACGCCGTATCCCGGTGGAGGTGATCTCGGGCCACGAACGCGGGCGCGCCCTGCTCGATAAGGGCGCGTTCGCCTTCCTGTTAAAACCGGTGTCGCCCGACGCGCTCGAAGAGTCGTTCCGCCGCATCGAGCTCTACCTGCACGCCGGGCCCAAGCACATCCTCATCGTCGAAGACGAACCCTATGCGCGCAATGCGCTGGCCCAACTGGTGAGCGCCGGGGACGTGGCAGTGCGGGCCGTGCGCGACGCTGCCGCGGCGTTGGCGACGCTGGGCAGGGGACGCTTTGACGCCATGATCCTCGACCTGCACCTGCCCGATATGGACGGGCGCGAGCTGCTACGCCGCGCGCGTGAAGAATTAGGGCTCGTCGGCCTGCCGGTGATCATCTATACCGCGCAGGAACTGTCCTCCGAGGAGGAGCGCGAACTGCTCAAGCAGACCCGCGCCATCGTCATCAAGGGGGAAGCCGCGCCGCAGCGCTTGCTCGACGAGCTCGCGCTCTTCCTGCACGGCGTCAAAGAGCGCCTGCCAGAACAGAAACGCCAACAGATACGCCAGATTACCGACCCTGCCAGCCCGTTGCAGCGCAGGCTGGTGCTGGTGGTCGATGACGACATCAGAAACCTTTTCTCACTCACCGCCGTGCTCGAGGAGCAGGGCTTGAACGTGTGCACGGCAGAAAACGGCGAGGCGGCGCTCGCCCGGCTCGACGCCGAACCGGGTATCGAGCTGGTGCTGATGGACATCATGATGCCCAAGATGGACGGCTACGAAGCCACGCGCCGGCTGCGCGCCGATGCGCGCTGGAAAAAGCTGCCGGTGATCGCGCTCACCGCCAAGGCGATGAAAGGCGATCGCGAGAAGTGCCTGGAGGCCGGTGCCAGCGACTACCTGGCCAAGCCCGTGGATGCTGCCAAGCTGCTTAACCTGGTGCGTGTCTGGCTGCACCCATGATGCCTCGACACAGCGTACGGTAGCAGTGAGGAAGCAAACGTGGCCACAGTGCAACAACCCGTCCCCGGGTCGCAGCCACCCACCACAGTGCTGGCGCTCGACGATTTTCTCGAGGAGATTCGGCGCGTCTATGGCTATGATTTCACCGGCTATGCACGGGCTTCGCTGTCGCGACGCATCGAGGCCGCGATAGCGCGCGAGCGCCTGCCCGACCTCGCGTCGCTTGCCGCGCGGGTGCTCGCCGATCACGATGCGATGGGGCGCTTGCTGCTCGACTTTTCCGTCAACAGCACAGGGATGTTTCGCGATCCCGGATTCTGGCGTTGCCTGCGCCAGCAGGCGCTGCCTTATCTGGCAACTTTTCCGGGCTTGCGCGTGTGGAGCGTGGGCTGCTCTACCGGCGAGGAAGTGTGGTCGCTCGCCATCCTGCTACACGAAGCGGGCCTCGCCGCGCGCACGATAATTTACGCCACCGATTTCAATGCGGCCGTGCTTGCGCGCGCGCAAAGCGGCATATTTGACCTAGGAGAGATGCGCACCTATACCGAGAATTATATCGCCGCCGGTGGCAGGGAAGAATTTGCCGGCTACTACACCGCAGCGCATGGCGGCGCACGCTTCGATCCGGCGCTCATGCGCAATGCCTGTTTCGCGCAGCACAATCTCGCCAGCGACGGTGTGTTCAACGAGTTCAATTTAATTCTTTGCCGCAACGTGTTGATCTATTTCGGCCCGGCCCTGCAGCACCGCGTACACGATCTGCTGCATGCCAGCCTCGCTCCGCTGTGCCTGCTCGGCCTGGGCGACAAGGAGAGCCTGCGCTTCGACCCGCATGCGGGCGATTACGAAGTGCTGGACGGCAGGCACAAGCTCTATCGGAGAAAACCATGACAGCGCACGCCGCTGCGGGGCAGGTGCCACCCGATTATGCGCACCACCCTTGCGCGCTGGTGGCCATCGGGGCTTCACTGGGGGGCATAGCGGCATTCAAACAACTATTGGCTGCGCTGCCGGCGGATTTTCCCCTGCCCGTGGTCATCGTCCAACATCTGCCGGAAGCGGTTGAGCCGCTGACGGCGAAAATCCTGCAGTCTGCCTGCCCGCTCCCGGTGGTCGAGCCCGAGATCGATGAGCCGATGGCGGCGGGCCGCGTCTATCTTGCTCCGCCGGGTTATCACCTGCTGGTGCATCGCGGGGGATTCGAGCTCAGCACGGACGCGCCAGTGCTGCATAGCCGGCCCTCCATCGATGTGTTCTTCGAGAGTGTTGCCAGCGCCTACGGCAGGGAAGCCCTGGGGATACTCCTCACCGGGGCGAGCGAGGATGGCGCGCGCGGTCTGTTGGCGATACGCCGCGCGGGTGGCCTCACCCTGGCACAGGATCCGGCTGAGGCGGATGCATCGATCATGCCTGCGGCTGCCCTGCGGCTGGGCGCAGCCGATCGCGGTCACCGGCTGGCGGAGCTGGCGCAGATTATCGCCAGCCTGCGGCCGAGCCCAAGCCCAAGTCCATCCCCGGCACAGTCGGCATGGACTGTACCGAGCGTCCGCCCGCTGCCTGCTGCGACACCCGGCCGCGAAGTTTTTCCGGCTGCAGCCAGTGCAGACGCTGAGCTGCCACGTGTGCTGGTGGTCGATGACCAGCCAAAGAACCTGCTCGCGCTCACCGCCGTGCTGGATTCACCGGACTGGGAGATCGTTACTGCGCGCTCAGGCGAAGAGGCGCTACGCCGCTTGTTGGAACAGCAATCCTATGCCTTGGTGTTGCTCGACGTGCACATGCCGGGGATGGATGGCTTCGAAGTGGCCAGGCTCCTCAAGCAAAGACCTCGTCATGCCGATTTGCCGCTGTGCTTTGTCACCGGAACCACGCGTGATGCGCGGATCGTCGATCGCGCCTATGCCGCCGGCGTGGTGGATTTTCTGGTCAAGCCGGTGGATCCCGTGCTGCTGCGCGCCAAGGTGACGGCATTTACCCGCCTGTGGCGCACTGCGCGCCAGCTTGCCGGTGCGAATCAAACCCTGCGCGCACAGGCCGCTGCGCTGGCGGCGGCGCGCGTCGAGCAGCAGCGGGTGGACAGTGAACAGCGCTTGCGCACCGAGTCGTTGCTGCAGCAACAGGCGGCGCTGCTGGAATTGACGCGGACCGCGAGTAACGCAGTAGGCGAAAGTTATGCCGCCATCGCGCGGGCGGCGGTGCGGGTGCTCGGCGTGGCGCGTGTCAGCGTGTGGCAGTTGAGCGCCGACCGGCTGGGCCTGGTATGCGTGCATCTATACCGTAGCGGGCAGGTGCACGATGCAGCGTCAACGGCACTGTCGCAGCCCGCCTGCCCGCGCTATTTACAGACGCTGGCCAGCGGCCGTGCGCTGGCCAGCAGCGCAGCCCTCCATGATGCGCGCTTGCAGGAGGTGGCGGCGGGCTACCTGCGCCCGTATGGCGTGAGTTCGCTGCTTGCGGTCGGCCGCCAGCGGGCAGGGGAGTTGCTGGGTGCGCTCGCTTTCGAGCATATCGGAGCGAGCCGCGAATGGAGCGATGAAGAGCAGGGGTTTGCCCAGGCATTGGCCGACCAGCTTGCCCTTGCGCACGCGGCCGCAGCCAGGCAGCAGGCCGAGCAGGCGCTGCGGCAAAGCGAAGCGCGCTTCAAGCTGCTGGTCGATGCCGCGCCCAATGCCGTGGTGGCGGTCGATCTCGATGGCCGCATCCAGCTCGCCAACGCTGCCGCACTCCAGCTCTTTGGCTATGCGCGCGAAGAGCTCGTCGGTCACGCAATCGAGATGCTGGTGCCCGAACGTTTTCGCGCGGTGCATCCGGGCCACCGCGGCGGCTTCTTTGCCAGCCCCGGCGTACGCGCCATGGGCGCAGGGCGCGACCTCTACGGCCTGCGCAAGGACGGCACGGAAGTGCCCATCGAAATCGGCCTCAACCCGGTCGACATGCCCGAAGGGCCCGTCGTCCTCGCCGCGATCATCGACATCACCGAACGCAAGAAGCACGAAGCGGCCACCCGCGCCTCGCTGGCGGAAAAAGAGCTGCTGCTGCGCGAAATCCATCACCGGGTGAAGAACAACCTGCAGATCGTCTCCAGCCTGCTGCAGATGCGCGGACGACGCATAGCGGATGCTGCGCTGCGCGCGGCGTTTACCGAAACCGAGGCACGCGTCAAAGCGATGGCGCTGGTGCACGAAAGCCTGTACCGCGAAGCCTCTCTCGCCAGCATCGATTTCGGCCACTACCTGAAAAACCTGGCGGCACAACTGCTGGCCACGCTGAACGCCGGCGGTGCCGTGGTGAGTCTCGAAACTGAGTGCGCATCCATCCGCATCCCGGTGGACACAGCGATCCCCCTGGGCCTCATCGCCACCGAACTCGTCACTAACGCCCTGAAGCACGCCTACCGCGACCGCGCGACGGGCCGCCTGCGCCTGGTACTCGCCGCGGCGGAGCCGGGGCGTATCCTGCTCAGTGTCTCTGACGATGGGCCGGGGATGCCCGCCGGGGGCCCCAGCAGCGAGGGCAGCCTAGGGCTTACCCTCATCCGCATGCTGGTCTCGCAGGTGCGCGGCGAGCTTACTTTGACCCCCGGCCCTGGGGGCGGTTGGCACATCACCCTGCCCTTGCAGGATCCCCCCGGCTAAAACAATCTGTGACCGCGTTGCATGTAGTCTGTAGCGCTGTGCGCACGACAATGGTTGCCGACAGGGTGTATGGCGTGTGATGGTTTGTGCGCACAGCGCACGCTACGATGGGCTTTTCATTGCGGGTGCGTGTAGAATCTAAATCAGAGGAGACATCTTATGGCGAGGCTGCCAATCGTCAGGGACTATATGGACAAGCGCGCGGCGACACTGCGTCCGGAGACTGACATCCTGGATGCGGTTGGATTCCTGCTGGACAAGCGCGTCACCGGCGCGCCGGTGGTGGACCAGTCGGGACGGCTGGTGGGCATACTGACTGAAAAGGACTGCCTCAGGCTGGTCGCGGTGGGCATCGATGGCAATCTGCCGCGCGGCAATGTCGCAGCCTTCATGTCGTCAAATCCGGAGACCATCCCCCCTGACATGGATGTGTATTTCGCTGCCGGGCTCTTTCTCAAGCGCACCTTCCGCCGCTTCCTGGTGGTCGAAGACGGCAAACTGGTGGGCACCATCACGCGCTTTGACATCCTGCGCGTGATTCAGGCCAACCTCGCCTTGGGCCGCTGACGCCGGCCCCGGCAACCTCCAGTCCAGCGCTACACTTCACGCCGCCCTTGCGGTTAACGCTATGCGTGCGTCACCTCAAGTAATATCTTGCCGATGTGGGCACTGCTTTCCATGCGCGCATGCGCGTCACACGCCTGCGCCAGCGGCAGTATCGAATCAATCACTGGCGTCACCTTGCCCAAATGCGGCCACACTTGCTCGTTAAGCTGACGCACAATTTCTATTTTTACCGCTAACGCCGACGCTCGCAGTTGCGAACCGCTGACCATCGCGCGTTTACCCATGATCATCGCGAGCGGCACGCTGTATTCTTTGGTATCACCTGAACTTAAGTGCATCACGCGCCCGTCCATCGCCAGTGCCTGTAAATTGCGCTTGGCATAAGCCGTGCCGGCCATATCGAGAATCACATCCGCGCCGTGTCCGGCAGTGATGCTTTCGATTTCGGCGACGAAATCCTGCTCGCGGTAATTGATCGCGGCATGCGCGCCGATGTTCAGGCAGAAATCGCGTTTCGCCGCATTGCCCACCGTCGCGGCCACATTTGCGCCGGTCAGCCGCGCCAGCTTGATCGCGGTACTACCCACGCCGCTCGATCCGCCGTGCACCAGCAGCCACTCGCCGGCCTTGAGCCGACCCAGCATGAATACGTTCAGCCACGCGGTCATCAGCGCTTCCGGCAGCCCCGCTGCCAGCTTCAGATCAAATCCGTCCGGTATCGGCAGCGTCACTTCCTGTAACGCGATGCAATACTGCGCGTAGCCGCCGCCGTTAACCAGCGCGCACACCGCATCACCCACCTTCCAGCGCGTCACACCCGCGCCCACCGCAGCCACTACACCGGCGACTTCAAGCCCCGGTATATCGGTTGCACCCTTGGGGCCGAAGCCGCGATTGCGCTGGCCGCAATCGTGGCGATTGATCCCAGCAAACGCCACCTTGATCAGCACCTGCCCCGCAGCAGCCTGCGGCACCGGGCGCGTGGTCAGTGACAGCACTTGCGGGCCGCCGGCACGCGTGATCTCGATGGCGTTCATAGTTGGGTTCAGCATGGCTTGCTCCCGCAAAATGGAAGGCCTGAATGTAGCAGAAACCAAAATGCCACGCGCGTAAGCGTTGACCGTGAGCGGATGACGCAGCCCCGGTTTCAGCCCGGGGTCCGGCAGCTGTGCCGGAACAGTCTTTGACCGCACTGCGGTGGCGTCAAAACTTGGGGAGCCGCGGTGGATTGTGCAATACTATTGGCGTAGACACCTCTATCCCACGGCGGCAACGCCCCGTAATTTCACGCGAGCTGCCACACCCATGACGTGGTCACTACTGCCGGAAAACGATCCCCAACAGGCGCTGCGCATACAGCGCATGGCGCTGGCGAGCCTGGCATCGCTGATGATGGTGGCACTGACCGGCGTAGGCGCGTGGCTGCATGTCGTGCCCGCTGTCACTTTCTGGCGTCTCGCCGCTTTGGTTGCGGTGTTCGTGGCGGCGTTCTATGCGTGCTTTCGCAGCGGGCTTAACCTGCGGCTGTCCGACCCCAGCCTGACCTTGCCGATGATGGTGGCGGCGGGGATGACGATTTCCGTGGTGCAGGTGGATGCGGGCGTAGGACGAGATAATTTGATGTTGCTCTACCCGCTCGTATTCATGTTCGGGGTGTTTCGCTTTAACACCCGCGAACTGATCGTGGTGGCGCTGCTCTACTCCATTTTCTTTGCCATCGCCACCGCCGCTTCCGTGTGGTCCTATCGCATGGCGATGGAACCCAACCACGAGATTTTCCGCGTCTGCTTCCTGAGCGCGGTACTGGTGTGGTTTGCTTTCGTCGGCGGCAACATCAGCGCCTTGCGCCAACAGCTAATCCTAACCAATGACGAACTCAAAATCGCAGTCAAGAAGGCGGAAAGCCTTGCCAACCACGACGCCCTGACCGGGGCCTGCAGCCGCCGCTATGTGATGAACCTGCTGGAGCGCGAAGGCTATCGCGCCAAACGCGGCAACGCGCTGAGTATAGGCATGCTGGACCTCGATCATTTCAAATCGATTAACGATAGCTACGGCCATGCGACAGGGGATGAAGTGCTCAAGCGCATTTGCGCCATCATCCAAGGCGCGCTGCGGGAGACCGATTTTCTGGGACGTTATGGCGGCGAGGAATTCATCCTGGGGTTCGCGCAGACTCCGGCGGCGCCGGCGGCGCTGGTCGCGGAACGGATACGCAAGGTGATCGCGGAAAGCACGATGTTGCCCGACGGTAAGCACGTCACGGTTTCGATAGGTGTGGCCGGACATCACGTGCCGCAGACCATAGAGCACACTCTGGCGCGCGCCGATGCCGCCCTGTACAAGGCCAAAGCCGCCGGCCGCAATCAGGTATTGCTGGCGGATTAGCCGACAGCACCTCTGCGCCCTATACGGCGCATACAGCAAACTAAATGTCGCCAGATACTGAAACAACGCGCCCGCGCTATGCGGCGCGCCATCAAAACCGGCCAGAAAATTCTCCCGCGCCGCGCTTTCTGCTAGAATCCGCGCCTCCGGAGAGGTGGCAGAGTGGTTGAATGTACCGGTCTCGAAAACCGGAAAGGTCGCAAGGCCTTCGAGGGTTCGAATCCCTCCCTCTCCGCCAGATGACAATGATTTCGCTGCGGTTTTTACTTGCAGAAACCGACGACAGCGGCTTTGCCTATGCCGCCTTTTTCACGCGGCTTTCCACTGGTTTCACCGAAAGTCGCAAACCGGCGCCGGCGAGCAGGGCCGTGAAACTTCGCAATTCCGGGTTGCCATCCTTGGAGAGCATGCGATAGGTCGCCTCGCGGCTCAGGTGTGACCGGCGTGCGATCTGCGAGATGCCGCCCTGCGCCTGCGCGACGTGACGCAAGGCCAGCATCAGCGCACCCTGGTCGCCATCCTCGATTGCGGCCTCAAGGTAGGCGGCCGCCATCTTCGGGTTTTTCAGACGCTCAACCAGCCACGGCTCATGTGGCACGCTTGGGGGCACCGATTTCTTTGTGGCGCTTTTTGTAGTCTTGTAGGTAGGCTTTGGCATCTGCAATATCCTTCGATTGCGATTTCTTGTCACCGCCGCACAACAGGAGCACTACCACCTTGCCCACGCGCGCGGCATACACACGATATCCCGGCCCCCAATCGATCCGCAGTTCAAACACTCCGGCGTCCAGCGCCCGGTAGTCACCGAAATTGCCGAGCGCGAGCCGGTCGATGCGCGTCAGCACTTTTGCCACTGCCTTCTGGTCGCGCAAGCTGTTGATCCAGCCCTCAAACACGTCCACGCCGGCGGCAGTGATGTAATGCTCTGTCTGATACAGATTGTAACTTATTGGTTACTCTCCTGCAATGGCAAGGATATCCTGTCTATGCCGATTTGCACTGTCGGGTCATGGGCAGGACATTTCCCTCTATCTTAGGCTACCTTTGCCAGGAAAAAGCATGCCACGGGATGTCTGTTGATACGACGCTTGCGGCAAAGGAAAATAGCGCATTTTCCGCATGTTATAGTCTCGCGGTAGTCACACTACGCGAGGAAGATTCGTGGTGCGGCGCTTGTCAGGTGTTGCAGTCATCTGCGGATTTCGAGGGAGAACCATATGCGTTTGCGTTTGGGGTTGGCAACGGGCGGGGCCGACGGTCCGGCACTCATCGCGCTGGTGCGCGAAGCGGAGCGGCTCGGATACGACTCCACCTGGTGCGGCGAGTCGTATGGTGAGGACGCGGTGACGCGGCTCGCGTGGTTGGGCGGGCAAACCACGCGCATCCGCCTCGGCTCGTCGATACTGCAGGTGCCGGCACGCTCTCCCGCCCTCACCGCGATGACCGCGATGACGCTGGATGCGCTGACCGGCGGGCGTTTTATCCTGGGACTGGGGCCTTCAGGACCGCAAGTGGTCGAAGGTTGGTACGGTGTCCCCTACGGCAAGCCGCTGACGCGCCTGCGCGAGTGCATTGCCATCGTGCGTGCGGTGCTGGCGCGCGAGGCGCCACTCAACCATCAGGGCGAGCACTATCAGATACCGTACAGGGGTGCGGGGGCAACCGGACTCGGCAAGCCCCTGAAGTGCATTCAGCACGGCCGCCGCGACCTGCAGATTTACACCGCGGCAGTAAGCCCCGCCGGGCTCGCGTGCGCGGGTGAAGTCGGCAACGGCGTGCTGCCGCTGCTGATGGACCCGGAACGTGACGATTTAATCGAGCCGCATGTGCGCGCCGGCATGCAGCGTGCAGGGCGGACGGTAGATTTTGAAACATTCGACATCGCGCCCTTCGTACCCATCCATATCGGTGACGATATTAAAGCGTGCCGGCAGCCGGTCAAGGACTGGCTCGCGCTCTATGTCGGCGGCATGGGCGCGCGCGGCAAGAATTTCTACAACGACTACGCGGTGCGTCTGGGTTACGCCGCCGAAGCCGCGGCGATTCAGGATTTGTTTCTCGCCGGCAAAAAGGCAGAGGCCGCAGCCGCCGTGCCGGATCGGCTGGTCGATGCGGTCGCGCTGGTGGGGCCAGCCGCACGCATACGCGATCGGCTGCAAGTGTGGAAAGCGGCGGGAAAGCGCGGCAGCGTCGGCACCATGATCCTGGCAAAGGCCGATAGCGCAGCGCTCAGACTGGTGGCGGAGAGCGTGCTTTAAACCACTCGCGCCGCTCGCAGTCGCTCCAAGGCCTCGTGCGTAAGGCCCAGTCGTTCGCAATAGACTTCGACGTTATGCTCTCCCAAGCGGGGCGCTGCGCGCATCGACTGCATCGGGTTGACGCCATCGAAGAAGAACCCCGGTCCCGGATATTTCAGCGCACCCGTTTCCGCGTGCTCAAGCTCGACGAAGAAACCCCGTTCCGCCAAATGGGGTGAATCCAATACCTGCTGCGGGCTTTGCACCAGACCGATGACCAGACCGCGCGCCATGGTTTCGCGCATCAGGTCAAGGTTGTTCCATAGCGCAAGCTTGGGGGCAACCAAATCGCACAGCGCCTGCGAATTTTCCTGCCGCGATAAACGCGTGGCAAACTTGGGGTCGAGCAGCCGCGGTTCACCGAGGAATTCCGACCACACCTCCATCGGCCGGCCGCCGGTGCCGGCGGTGGTCAGCGTGACTTCACCGTCGCGGGTGGGCAAATGCATGCCGTCCATGACGTTACGGTCGCCGCTGCCCCGGCGCGGATTGCGTCCAGTGAAGCTATAGGGGTGGATGAGCGCCGATGGGGTGCTGATGGCTGCCTCCATCACCGACAGATCTATGTGATTGCCCTCACCGCTTTGATCCCGCCGCAGTAGCGCAGCCATGATGGCAATGACGCCGTTGCGCCCGGCGGTAAGCTCCATCTGCTCGAGCGCCGTACCCATCGGCGGCCGCTCCGCAGAACCCGTGACGGCGTAGAGGTAGCCGCCCATGGCCTGGGCGATAAGATCGTCTCCCTTGTAGCCGGCATACGGGCCATGCTGCCCGAAGTACGAGATCGAGAGCAGGATCGTCTTGGGGTTCGCGGCCTTGAGGACGGCGTAGTCCAGACCCAGGCACTGCAGATGTCCGGGCGGGTAACTTTCGATAATCACGTCAGCGGCAGACGCCAGTTGCAGGAACAAGTCGCGGCCTGCCGCCTGTTCCACGTCCAGAGTAATACCGCACTTGTTGGTGTTCAGTGCGAGGAAGGCGGTGCTGCGCTCAGGGTGCGGCTCGCCGCCGATAAACGGCGGTTCATGGCGCGCCTCATCCCCCCTGCCGGGCGGCTCTACCTTGATCGCGTCAGCGCCCTGATCCGCCAGCAGTTTGGCGCAAAACGCACCGGAGGGGGCGTGCGCCAGTTCCAGCACCTTTACTGCGGAAAGTATGCCGTCCATGGCTACGGCGCTTTCTCTTCGGTCCGTGGCCTGCTGAAGATGACACTGTTTTCCGCCAGCGCCGCGATTTCACTTTCTGCCAGCCCAGCCATTTCCCGCAGCACCAGGTTATTGTGTTCTCCCATGTTTGCGGTGTGGCGGATTGCCATCGGCACCCCGGCCACACGAAAGGGGCGTCCCGCGTAGGTGCGAGTGCCTACGGTCGGGGATCCCTCGCGTTCGTACTCCTGCATAAATCCGCGCTGCCTTAGATGCGGATCGTTGACCAGGTCCGCCGCGGTCAGCACCGCACCGGCGCAAATGCCCTGCTCTTGCAGTAACGCCATCAACGCCTTGTCGTCCTGCGTCGCGGTCCACGCCGCCAGTTGCTGATCCAATGCATGACGATGTTGCCAGCGGCTTTTTGCCCCATCGAAGCGCGCATCCTTTGCCCACGCAGGTTCGCCCATGATCTGCTTTAACGCCGCCCATTCTGCGTCGTGGGATACCGCGATGGCGATCCAGCGGTCGCTGCCCGTGCAGGGATAGACGTTATGTGGAGACTTCCACAGATGGCCGCAGCCCAGGCGTGCACGCGCAATGCCGCGTTGCGTCTCCAGTATGGCGGGCGCTATGCAGGAGACGCCGGTCTCCTGCATGCTCAAGTCGATGCGCATCCCGGTGCCGGTTCTGTTGCGGCGATACAAAGCCAGCAACAGGGCATAGGCCACGTTGTTGCCGGTGGAGTGATCCATATAATTATTGCTGGCGCGCAGGGATGGGCCGCCCTCGTAACCGGTGAGGGCCGACATGCCGCATACCGCATCCACAGTGCGCGCGCGCGATCCCGCTTTGCTCCAGGGGCCGCTGTGACCGAAGGCGGTGCTGCTCAGCGTGATGATGCGCGGGTTAACCTGGGCCAGGCTGTCGTGATCGAAGCCGAAACGGCGCATCGTGCCGGGCCTGAAGTTGTCGGTCACAATATCGCTGTGCTTGACCAGTTTGAGGAAGATTTCCTTGCCCGCGGGATGGGTCACATCCAGACACAGGCTTTGCTTGTTACGGGTACCGAAATACGCCAGGTTGCCGCCCTCATTCCACCATTCCGGCCCCGGCTTGCCGTCGGGGAACGGCCCGGCCTTGCGATCCTGCATGTGCCCCACACTTTCGATGCGGATAACCTGGGCGCCCATGTCGGCCAGGAACGCGGTGCCCCAGGGCAAGGCATGCACCTGCTCCAGCGTTAATACCTTAACCCCCTGCAGCAGCATCGGTGCGGGCATTGCGTTGTGGCTAAATGTTTTTTCTAGGGTCAAGCAAGCTTGTAGAGTTTAGCGGTATTGTCGACCAGCACCTGGCGGCGTTCATGCTCGGGCACACCGTCAAAACAACGCGCTATCGCTTTGCGGCTTTCCGGCCAGGTGGAGGTGCCCAGCGGAAAGTTGGTGCTCCACAGTATGCTGTTCAGGCCGAGGTGATGACGCGTCTTCATGCCTGTCGCATCAAACCACCCGACCAAATGACAATTGCGCTTGAAGAGTTGAGACGGCGTCAGGTCGTAACCTTCGGTGTTGATGCGCTGGCGCTCGAACTGATGGTCGGCGAGTTCCAGCTCATAGGCACCCCAGGCGAGGGTGGTTTCAGCGAACACAATTTTAAGCTTGGGAAAACGATGCAGGATTTGCGAATACAGAAAGTTCGCGACTACCAGCACCGAACTCACCGGGCGCGTGATCGCTTCCAGCGCGGCAGCCACTTCGGTGGTGAAACCCTCATACGGCGGAAACTGGATCTCGCGTGTCGAGCCTGAGTGAAAACACACCGGCACATCGAGCTCCTGACACACCGCCCACACCGGATCGTAAACGGCTTCGTTGATGTGCGGCACTTTACGCAGCATCATCGGCAGCGCCGGCAGCACCACACCGCGATGGCCCTTGGCTACCGCGCGCCTGATCTCCTTCACTGTGGCCTCTATGGGAGACAAGGGCACGATGCACTGGGGGATGAAGCGCGGGCTGGTGGCAGCCCATTCCTCGATCAACCAGTCGTTGTACGCCTCCACGCAGGCCAGTTCTAACGCCGGGTCGGCGAGACTGCCGAAAGTTTCACCCGCCCGCCCCGCCACCGTGGGATAGAGCACGGAATAATCCACGCCGTCGACGTCCATCGCGTTGAGGCGTTCGCCCGGCACATAGGCAGCCTTGGGAACCTCCTCCCAGCGCTGCGGTTCGCGCGCACGGTCTGGCATGGTGGCGCCCGCCAGCGCCACGCCGCGCAAATCCGCTTGTTTGCCATCTATCATCCAGCATTCGGCGCCATCCGCCTGACGCTCTACGTGCGGGATGCGCTCCCCCCATTTAGCCTTCGACATGCGTTGGGTCCAGACCTCGGGGTGCTCCTGCACGTGATCGTCGGCGCTGATGAATCCGTATTTGAGTTCCATGGGTGTTGCTGCTCTAGGAAGAAAGGTTGTAAATGCGCATGGCGTTGCCGAACAACATTTGGTCGCGTTCCGCCTTTGGCACACCCTGCAACGTGCGCTCGACAAACTGCTTCGACTCCGGGAAGGTGGAGGTGGAATGTGGAAAATCCGATTCCCACATGATGTTGTCGATGCCGACCAGGTGCCGCAACTCGATGCCGGCGCGCTCGTACCAAAAATCGACGTAGATCTGGCGCTTGAACATCTCGCTCGGTCGCGTGACGATGCCCTGCGTCCACAGGTGGCGGCGTTCCCATTCGTGGTCGCAGGTTTCGAGCACGTAGTTCACCCAGCCGACACCGGTCTCGGCGCATACCCACTTCAAGGTCGGGAAACGATCCAGCACGCCCGAGAACAGCAGATTGGGTATGAACTGCGCCTGGGTGGAGAAGCTGCCGGACGGGCCATAGGCCTGCCCCTGATTCGGCGTATAGCCGCGCCAGCGCGGCATCGCCAGACGCAGGCCGGCGCCCGAATGCCAATGCACCGGCGCAGCGAGGTCCTGGCAGGTCGCCCATAGGGGATCCCACCAGGGGTCATTGAAATGCTTGAAGCCGTCGCGCGTTCTGCTCGGCTCCGCCAGCATGACGATGCCACGATGGCCCTTTTTGACCGCACGCCGCACTTCCGCCGCAGCCACCTCAACACCGCTCAAGTATGGAATAAGCGCGAGCGGCACATAACGGTCGCTCACTTCAGCCCATTCCGCCAGGCCATCGTTGTAGGCCTGCACGCAGGCCAACTCGAACTCGGCGTCGCCCTGCAGCATGGTGCCGCTTTGTATCGGATCGTTGGGGAAAAGTATCTCGCCGTCGATGCCGTCCCGGTCCAGGGCATTAAGCCGTTCCAGCGGGTCGTAGACACAGGCCGGCACCTCATCCCAGCGTTGCGGAAAGGTCCGGCGCATGGGGTCACCCATGGCGGTGGGACAGTTCACCGTGCCACGTTCGCCCACCACCTTGCCATTCACGAACCAGCGCTCTACCGGCTTGTCGGAGGCACGTATCATGTGCGACTTGTCGGTGGTTTCCCGAACCTGGGGAATGGCGTCGCCCCACTTCGCCTTCGACATGCGGCTGGTCCAATTATCCTTGTGCAGTTGCGCGTGAGAATCGCAACTGATCAGTCCGTATTGTATTTTCATGGCCTGTGCTCCTTCTACCCGGTGTGGAAAGGTATCGGCCGCCGTTGCTGCTGCAAGTGCCAAAGGCGAGCTGGCGGAAAAGCTCGTGTCAGCAGGTGATGCTACACCTCCATGCCACCGCTGCGGAGATGGGCGTGCGCGAAGCAGGTCCGGTGTTGATGACTGATGACTGATGACTGATGACAAATGGGAGCGCCCGGAACCACGAATATTATTATATAGCGCACTTCGCCGCAGCAAAACCCATTCATGCTGCCGAGCTTCACATAGTGAACCCTAGTGAACCTCTGGCCTGGCTGTGGGTGGTGTGGATGAGCAAGCGCCGGTAAAATGGCTGTTGCGCCTGACGCAGTTCCGGCGCGAAGAGCGCACTGTCGACGCGGAGGAATTGCCCTGCGCATTGCGCTGACGCTTTGGTGTTTATCCCGATGGAGCACGTTGCTATGAGCGATGAAATGGTTGCCGCTGCGTTGCCGGACCCCGAACCTGTGCCGCCGCGCGAGCCGGACGCAATCGAGTGTTGCGGCAGCGGCTGCATCCCCTGTGTTTACGATGTGTATTGGGAACGGGTTGCAAGTTATGAAGCCGAACTTGAAGCGTGGCAGACACGACAGGGAAAAATTTCCGCATGAGGCGGCGCGCGGCCAGTGCTTCCTAAGCCGCTTCGTGGCAAAATCACCCCATGTTAGAACCTCAACAATGGGCCTTCCAGGAGGCGCTGCAACCCGACGCCGGTGAAACCGGGTTTGACCTCGCACGCGCGCTCGATGCGATGGTATTGGTGCATACGGAAGTCCCGGACGATGGATACACCGCAGCCACGCTCGGCACCGAGCGTGGTGGTTATGGCGTGGTGATTCGCGAGGACGGCCTGATACTCACCATCGGTTACCTGATTACCGAAGCGTCGCAAATCTGGCTGACCACCAATCGCGGTGCGGTCGTGGCCGGCTACCCGCTGGCCACTGACCCGGCAAGCGGATTCGCCCTCATCCAGCCGCTGGGAAAACTGGAGGCTCCGCCCTTGCCGCGCGGTCGCGCAGCCGAATCGAAAATCGGTGACTCGACCTTTGTGCTCGGCCACGGCGGCCGCGCCCACGCGCTCAAGACACAGTTGATCGGAAAACGCGAATTTGCCGGCTATTGGGAATACGTGCTCGACGAAGCACTGTTTGCCGCGCCAGCGCATCCGCAATGGGGCGGCTCTGCACTGCTCAATGCGCAAGGCGAGCTGATCGGCATCGGTTCGCTGCTGGTGCAGCACGAGGTAAACAGCGAAGCTATTCAGGCCAATATGTTCGTGCCGATCGACCTGCTGGACCCCATCCTCGATGGCATGCTGACCACCGGCCGCAGCCCGCGTCCGCCACATCCGTGGCTGGGTATGTACACGCAGGACCCGGAGGGCAAGCTGGTGGTCGGCAGAGTCGCAGCGGGCGGTCCCGCCGAGCGTGCCGGAGTCCAGGTGGGCGACAGAGTGCTGGGTGTGGGCGCCCTGCGTGTGCATGGTCTCGCGGAATTATTCCGCGCCGTGCGACAGCTCGGCGCAGCCGGGGTCGAGGTGCCGCTCACCCTCGCACGCACCGACGAAGAGTTTTCCGTCACGCTCAAGTCGGCTGACCGCAATGACTTTCTTAAAAAACCGAATATGCATTGAGGCGCCATTGAGAAACAAAAGCGTTTTCATACGCGCCCGTCAGGATTTCGCAGCACCGCCCCGCCGCAGCAGATGAACACCAACCAGCAGCGCCGGCACGCCGCAAATGATGAAGCCGATGCCGTAGCTGCCGCTCACATCCAGCAGCGCTGAATACATTAACGGTAAGGCCAACGCGCCGACCTGGCCGAATGACAGCACGCCGCCGGTGACACTGCCACGCATACCCTCTGGCGCCGCGCGCGCGACTTCGGCCAAAAGAATGCCGTGCCAGGACAGCGCGGTAGCGCTGAGCACGCAGGCGATCAGACCCACTAGCAGCGTCGGCCATCCGCTGTCGCACAGCGCGAGCAGTGCCACGCTCCCCGCCATACCGAGGGCCAGGCCCGCCATCATCCGCTGCGGGGAAATATGGGTACTACCGAGCCAGCCCCACAGGATGCGGCCCGGTACCGCCACCGCCACCGCCACCGAAAATAGAAAACCCGCAGCCACAGGCGTGTAGCCGATCGTCGTCAGGTAAACGACGAAATAGGCGGTGACGGCGGCTTGCAGGCCGTTGAAGGCGAGGCAAGCGAAGGACAAGGTGCGCAGGCTCGGCACGATCAGCACCGCAGTCACTGTGGTGCGGAAATCCGATAAGCGGAAACTGCGCGTCGGCACGCGGTCGGTATCGAAAATTTTGCACAGCGGCTGCAACATCACAGCGAACACGACGCACGCTGCCGCGCACAGCAGCATGGTGGCGCGCCAGCCCGTCCCTTCCGTCAGTTGCGGCGCGAACACCCCGGCCAGCAGCAGGCCGGCCGGCACCGCCGTCTGCTTGATCGAGAACACCAGAGGCAGATAACGCGGCGGTGCGCAGCGCGCCAGCAGATGCGAGCTGGCCGGTGTCGACACCGCCCCGCCGCCGCCGGCAATGACTGCGGACAACACCAGCATCAGGGGCGTTCCCAGCGTAGTCAACGCGGTGCCGACGGCCAGCAGCACCAGCGAAATTTGGCTCATACGCAAAGCACCCAGGCGCACGATGAAGCTGCCGCAACCCAGTTGCGCGAAGAGCGCAGCGAGGGCAGTGATGCCAAAATAGACGCCGATCCACGCCGGGGCCAGGTGTAGATCCAGAATAATCGCCGGCGCGATCACTGCCGGCAGCGATCGACCGAGTGCGACGAAGGTCTGCTGCAAGAACATCGCGCCCAGGGCGAGCAAAAGAGGGTTCACGCGGCGGCGGACTGCGCCAATTGCGGCGCAACAACAAGCAGGCGCCTTGCACGGCGCGTAGAGAGGCGCAAGGGGCTCACGGCTGCGTCGTGTGCCGCGCGTTACGGGCTGGGCATCGACGGCGGATGGGAGACCTCGAACAGTTCCCCACCGTAATCGGCGGCCAGCGGCAGTCGCATCACGCGCATGCCGTCGCGCGCCTGCTCCTGTATCGGCATCACGGTCACCACCCGGCTCGCGCGCGCGGCATCCAGCGCCGCCGCCGACAGCGGGTGGCGGGCGAGTTTCTGCAGGTTCATCGCGGTCGGAAACACCAGCTTGTAGGCGCCAGCCTTGCTGTCGTCGAGCGCGGTTGCGGGCGTAATCCACAGAGAATCCACCGCCTCTGCGCCGTCATGCAGCGCGACCTGGTCCGACGGCGCAGCTGCGAGAAAGAAATGTGTGTCGAAACGCTTGGGCACGCGCTCCGGCGTGATCCAATGCGCAAAGTGCACCATGGCTTCGGGCGCGAGCACCAGCTTCTCCGCCGCGAGGATGGCACCGAAAGTCCGCTCGCCACGGCTCATCGCAGCGCGATGCGTGGCTTCGATGTCACGCAGGCGGGCGGCACTCACCAACGCCGCTTCCCCACAGGGACGCGCCAGCAATACGCCGCATTCCTCGAACGTCTCGCGCACCGCAGCCACGCGCAACGCCGCTGCGGCCGCATCCCACGCCTGCTGCGGCGGAAACACTGCGCTATCGGCGGCGAGTTCGTAATCTTCTGGATCCACGCGCCCGCCCGGAAACACCAGCGCACCCCCGGCAAAATCGCTCTTGTGGTGCCGCACGATCATGAACACTTCCATGCCGTCAGCACCGTCACGCAACAACATCACTGTCGCCGCCAGCCGCGGCGTGGCAATCGTATCGCTTCCCATGGTGTGGCCGATTAGTTCCCGTGTTATGGGTTAGATAGCCGAGTATAGCCCGATCGCGAATTCACCTCCGACCGCGTACGCTGCGTCAATGGGCGCGCCCCGTGGTATTGCCGAAACGCTCGCGCATCATTTCTTCAAATGAAAGTTTTGACGACACCACCGCGCCGCCGGCACGCAGCCGATAAGCGTCAGGCCTACCCGCGGCAGCAGGCGCCCTGCCCTCACATAGCGCCTGCACGCCATCCAGCATGAGGCGGCGAAAATGCACTATGCCGACATCGGTCGGCGACAGGCGCTCCCGCGTGCGGTCCGCGATGTAGCCCTGACTCTCCCACGCCATCTGATCCTGTTCCGCGATGCCGCGCACGCCGGTAAACGAGCGATGCTTCTGCTCGTCGCGGTCTATCAGGTAATCGTTCGCGCGATTGCGCAGCGGCACATAGCCCGGCCCCAGTTCGGCCATCTGGCCAAAACCACCTTTGGCATATAGTGCGCGTTCATCGGGGGTGAGTGGCCGTTCGGGATGCCAGGCATAAACGTATATCCAGCAGGATGCATCGGTGATCGGCACCCAGGTGTAGCCAAAATAGGTTTCGCCCGGCATGGCCGAAGGCGTGATCGAATGCGCGGGCAGCATGAACTGCGTGATGCGCCAGTAGAGCGCATCGTTATCCGCTTTTCGCGAACCACCGATGACGAAACCGACCTCATGCGGTTTGACCACGAACTGCGGCAACGGGTCACTGCGCAACCAGCGCAGGCGGTTTTCGTCCGCCGCCGCGTCCGCATTCGCGTTCGAGCGCATGCCCGGCGCGGGCATGTGCAAAAAAGAAAAATGCGCGGTATCCAGCGCGCCTTCCATCGCGTGCGCCCAGTTGCAGTCGAGCAGCCGCTTGCTGACGTAACGATGCGGCCCCGGCACCACGCCGTATTCGAGTTGCGGCGGCGCGCTGGGCCTATGCCCGGCAGGGCCGAGGTAAGCCCATACCATGTCACCGAATTCGCACGTGGGATAGGCTTTGATCGAGACCTTGCCGTGGTAACCCGCGTCCGGCGGCACGTTGGGCATATCGACGCAGTGTCCGTCTACGTCGTATTTCCAGCCGTGATAGACGCAGCGCAAGCCGCAGGCTTCGTTGCGCCCGAAAAAAAGATTCGCGCCGCGATGCGCGCACTGCGGTTCGAGCAATCCGACCCTGCCCTGCGTATCGCGAAACGCCACCAAATCCTCACCCATGATTTTCACGCGCAGCGGCGGGCCATCGGGCTCCGCCAGTTCGCATGACAACGCCACCGGCTGCCAGTAGCGCCGGAAGTAGTCGCCCATGGCCGTGCCTGCCCCGGTGCGGGTAAGCCGTTCGTTATCTGAGGCCGAGAGCATGGCGCGACGAATCTACGCCGGCATCGCTATGGTTTGCAGCCCGCCCATATACGGCCGCAGCACTTCCGGCACGGTCACGCTGCCGTCGGCATTCTGATAGTTCTCCAATATCGCCACCAGCGTGCGCCCTACCGCCAGCGCAGAGCCGTTGATGGTATGCACGAATTCCGTTTTGCCCTGCGCGTTGCCGCTACTACCCGTATTACGAAAGCGCGCCTGCATGCGCCGCGCCTGAAAAGCTTCAAAGCTGCTGCATGAGGAAATTTCCCGATACGCGTTTTGTCCCGGCAGCCACACTTCGATATCGTAGGTTTTAGCCGACGAGAAGCCCATGTCGCCCGTGCACAGTGCCATCGTGCGAAACGGCAGTTGCAGTTTTTTAAGTAGGGTTTCAGCGTGCGCCGTCAGTTGCTCGTGCGCATCCGCCGAGTGTTCCGGCTGCACGATCTGCACCAGCTCCACTTTGTCGAACTGATGCTGGCGGATCATGCCGCGTGTGTCCTTGCCGTACGAGCCCGCTTCGCTGCGAAAACACGGCGTGTGGCAGACAAATTTCAGCGGCAACTCTCCTAGCGTAAGTATTTGATTTCTAACAAAATTTGTAACCGGATATTCTGCCGTCGGAATCAGGTAAAGATCACGCCCCTCAATTTTAAACAGATCATCCTTGAACTTGGCGAGACTGGAAACGCCGTTCGCACAATCGCCGCTCACCATATACGGCGCATAGACTTCGGTGTAGCCATGCTCCAGCGTATGCACATCCAGCATCAGCTGCGCCAGCGCGCGATGCATGCGCGCCAGATCTTTTTTCAGCACCGAAAACCGCGCGCCAGAGATTTTGTTGGCGGTATCAAAATCCAGTTGCCCGAGTGCGGCCCCGACATCCACGTGGTCCTTCACCGCAAAATCGAACTGGCGTGGCTCCCCCACGCGGCGCACTACAACGTTGTCGTCAGCCGATTGACCCGCGGGCACCGATGCATGCGGCAAATTCGGAATCACCATCAAAAATTCCTGCAGCCGCTTTTGCACGCTGTCGAGCTGCTGCTCCAGCGCTTTGAGCTGCTCCGCTTGCGCGCTGACTTCATGCATCAGTGCGGAGGCATCTTCTTTTTTGGCTTTGCGCTGACCGACCTGCTTTGACAGCGCATTGCGCCGCGCCTGCAATTCCTGGGTGTCGGTCTGCACTTTTTTACGTTCGGCTTCGAGCGCTTCGAATTCGGCAGCGGGCAAAATAAATCCGCGCGTAGCGAGGCGCTGGGTAACGGCGGCGAGATCGCTGCGCAATAACTGTATATCAAGCATGATGTTTCCAGACTAGTGTACTGCTTCGCAATTCATGAGACATTCCCTCTGCTTCGCTTCAAGTGTGCCCTTGCCCTTCAAGGGGAGTTTCGCTGGTGCCATGCCGTTGCATAAGTGCCGTATCGAGTGAAGCACTACACTAGGGCGTATTCCGGGCCGCTATTATCGCGGAGTTCGGCACGCCTCACCACTGCTCTGCGCTAGGTAGGCAAAGGCCCAAATGCCGGTGGCGCAACGCGCCGCCTTGAGGCGTACTCATAGGCCGACGCGACTTGCAGAATCACGTCTTCCTTGCCCGGCTCGGCGCGAAATACCAGTGAGAACGGCAGTCCCGGCGGTGCCAGCGGGGTTGCGGTAGTGGAAGCGGCCATTTCGTAGCGTTTGCGGTCGGCACTCAGCTTGAACACCGGATCATATGCGGTGGTGACGTAACCCGCCGGTATCAGCACTTCAGTGAGACCCGCATTGGGGCCGTAATAGGTTTCCAGACGCAGATTACCGGGCATGCCGGGCTGGTGCGCGCCACCGATTTTGCCTGGCGGGAACGGTGTATGCAGCCGCACCAGCGCATCGAGACGGTTTTCGTGTATCACCATCATGTCCACGCGGCGCAGCAGTTCGCGCAGCATGATGCGTTCGTTGACACCCTGACGCCCGTCGAGCGGATTACGCGGGTCGGTGGTTTGCTCCCAGTTTTTGAACGCAGCACGCTGATCGTCACCCCAGAATTTGGAGCGCGCATTGAGCGTGGCGAAATCGATGATGCTTTCGCTAAAGCCGCGCGCCTGCCAGTCCGCTGCGCGGCGCTTGAGATACTGCGGAATGTGAAAGCGAAATGTGTTCGCGAGCTTCTGCTCCTGAACGGTGGCGATGTCGAGATTGAGCGGTGGCGCGATGCGTTCGTCGGCCAACTCTACGAGGTAATCGATAGGCGCCATCGTGCCGGTGCCAAACACCTTGCCCGGCGCGAACGCAGTGGGCGTGATGGCGGCGGCAAATTCCCTGAACAGCGGCAGGCCGTTTCTGTCGAGCCGAAACAAAATATCCGGCATGAACACCGGCACCAGCCGCGCCAGGGCGCGCCGGAAATCCACGGCCATCAATTCCAAATCGGGATCGCGCTGCCAGTGGGGATCGGATGATTCCACCAGCGTAGCGCCAAGTTTTTCGCCGAGTATGGTTTTGATTTCCCTGGCAGCGGCGGTCACTATGGGTAGTTCGGTTTTTGAGCTTGCCGAGTAGGCCATCGATTCACGAATAATACCGAGGCGCATGCCTTTGAGCGTAGGCGCAGCGCCGGTATGGCCGGTATGGATTGAATAGGACGTGCTCAGCACCGATGAGCGCGGCACTGTAGTGTAGACGTCGCGTGGATCGTAGTAGCCGTGGTCCGCATCCTTCAATGCATCCAACACCCTGGCGCAATCGTGGACAGTGCGGCAATGAATACCAGCGCGATCGCAATAAATATCCGCGCCGATGGCGCCGCCGTCAAAACCGAGCATGGCTTTGTGCGGCAGTATCAAAGCGACGGCATTGTGATTGGAGGGTCCGCGGCACGAGGCACGCGTCTCCTCGCCCAGACTCGCCATCACCATATTGGTGCTCACCGACAGCGCCGAGCCGGAGCTGGAACCCAGCGACGCCGCGCGCGTGGTGTCATAAGGGTTGGAGGGATTACCGCCCCAAGTGGCGCGCTGATAGCCGAGGGTGGAGGGCAATACCTGGTCAGGCACATTACGCCCGCCCGGGTCGCCGGCACGGCCGTTGTATTCGGTGTTCACCGCCTTGGCGAAAATGATTGCGCCTTTCCTGCGCAGTTGATCGACGAGGATGTGATCGCGCGCCGGGAAATCGATGTCGTAGGCCGCATCGCCGCCGCCGGTAGAGCGCATGTCCTGGGTGTCGAAGGGATCCTTGAATGAAAACACCACGCCGTACAGCGGCAGTTTTTCCAGGTCGGGATGGCGGCCATATTGCGCGTCGAGTGCGGCAGCGCGTTCGAGCGCATCCGGTAGTTGGCGGAAATTTTCGCACACCGGCGGCGCGCCCTTGGGCAGCGGCCCCTGCGCGGGATGCCGGTCGAAATCGCCTTTGCAGGTGACGGAACGCTCGCCGCGCAGATTGAGCGTGGCCAGCGCGTTGACCTGTCCCGCGTCAGGTATGCCGGCAATCATGCCGAATTGCTGCTGCACCGTGGGGTCGGATGCCGTGGCCTCCATACGCCCGAATTCCAGCGGCGGGCCCTGGTACTGGTCAAGGTCAGGCAGCAGGGTGGATGCGTTGCGCGTGTGCGTGGGAAATTGCAGCGGCTGCCCGCCGCGCACCACGCCCGCTGCAGGCGCCACGCTTGCACCGTCTTGCGTCACCAGCATGCTGCACACGCCGTTGTAGGCGCGCACGCGGGCGCTATAACGTTGCACCACTTCGAGCACACTAATGTGCCCGGCTTGGATCGCGGCGTGTAATTCGCCGATGGTGGCTTCTTCAAGCTGAAATGCTGAGTTGGACATGAGCAGATTCTGTGGTTTGAAGTGTGAATTCAGACAGCAAGGGCGCTATTTTAAGCGAAGCGTGGATGCCAGAAGCATGGATGCGGTTGACTGTACGCCGGTCGCGGGATAGATTGCGGGTTAATGAAACAGGGTAGTTAAAAACCCTGGCCCCGGAGAAACTATGCGTGGATGGCGATTGGCAGTGTCTGCATTACTGGTGGCCGGGCTCGCCGTCGCGGCAGCGCCCGTACTTGCACAGGCGCAGCAGAAATTCCCCACCCGACCGGTGCGTCTGGTGGTGGGTTTCTCCCCGGGGAGCGCCACCGACATCACCGGACGCCTGGTCGCCCAAAAGCTGGGCGAAATCTGGGGCCAGCCCATCGTTATCGAAAATCGCTCGGGCGCCGGCGGCCAGCTTGCCACCGTCATGGTTGCCAAGGCCACCCCCGATGGCTACACGCTGCTGATGATGTCGAGCGCTATGGTGGTCAACGCGGTGCTGCCTGCGAAACCGATGTATGACCTGCTCAAGGATTTCACCGGGGTGAGCCAGATCGGGGTCCCCACTTCCATCGTGATCGTCACGCCCACGCTGGGGGTCAAGTCGCTCAAGGAATTGATCGCGCTTGCGCACGCACGGTCCGGCAAACTCCTGTTCGGCACGTCCGGGGCGGGCAGCGGCACGCACATGACCACCGAGATATTCAACATGACCGCCGGTATCAAGGGTGTGCACGTGGCTTTCAAGGGCTTACCTGAGGTGCTGATCGAGGTCGCCGCAGGGCGCCTGAACTACGGCCTGATCAGCATGGGGCCGGCACTGCCCTTCATTCTGGACAAGCGGGTGCTGCCCCTGGCGCAGATTGCCGCAAAGCGCTCGCCGCTGTTGCCGGACGTTCCGCTGATGACAGAGATCCTGCCCGCGTTCGAGCGCGACTCGACGCACGGCATCATCGCGCCGGCCGGGACGCCGCGTGCCATAGTCAATCAGATCAGCAGGGACATCGCGCGCGTGCTCGAGCTTCCCGATGTCAAAGAGCGCATGGAAGGAATTGGCTTCGAACGTGCGCCGCTGACGCCGGAGGAGCACCACAAGCTGCTGCGTCGCCTGGTGGGCTCGACCTCCAAGGTGGTGGTAGCCGTCGGGCTGCGCGCGCCGTAACAGTATCAACACTAGGGAGAAAACCATGTACACACGACGCAAGTTTATTGGGACAACACTGGGTGCCGGCGTGGCGCTGGCGACGGGCGCCGGATGTGCGGTGACGCCGCCCGTAGGCAAGCGCATGATCGTCGATGCGCAGGTGCATTTGTGGAAGGCCAGTGCGCCAGACTATCCCTGGAACCCGGGCGCCAAGCCACAACTGCCTGAGCCTTTCACCATCGAGCGCGTGCTGCCGCTGATGGACGAGGCGGGTGTAGACCGCGTGGTGGTGGTTCCGCCGGGCCTGAATAACGTCAACACTTACGCGTTGGAAGCCGCCCGGCGCTATCCCAAGCGCTTCGCGGTCATGGGCCGCATCGCGCTGCAGGATCCGCAATCCGCCGCACTGTTGCCGCGGTGGAAGGAGCCGGGCATGCTTGGCCTGCGCGTCACGTTTCTGGGCAAGGACGTTGCGTGGCTTACGGACGGCACCGCCGACTGGTTCTGGCCGGCGGCCGAGAAGGCGGGACTTCCTGTCATGTTTCTCGCGTTCGGCAATGTGTCGAAGTTCGCCCCGATTGCGCAGCGCCACCCGGGACTGCACCTCATCATCGATCACCTGGGCGTGAACACCGCCATGGCGAAGGAAGGACGCGCCACGGCAGCCATCAGCGACGCAGTGGCGCTCGCGCGCTACCCGAACGTCAGTATCAAAATGTCGAATCTGGTCAACTCGTCGTTGGAACCCTACCCATTCCGCGACTTGAACGAGCATTTGCGGCGGGTGTTCGACGCCTTTGGGCCGCGGCGCTGCTATTGGGGGACTGACATGACAGCAGGCTACGCGCGGGCGAGCTGGCGCCAGCGCGTCACCCATTTCACCGAAGAGCTGACCTTTTTGTCCGAGAGCGACAAAGACTGGGTGATGGGCCGTGCTCTGATGGAGCGGCTTAAGTGGACCTAACCTGCGGCAGCTGACTCAGCCCGAACGGATTCAATGGGCTAAGTGAACAGCATTGAAGCCGGACCCCGCCGTTGCTATTTCACGGCGCCGGCGCGCCGGCTGCGTTCGATGCCGCTTGCGCAAACTGCTCATACAGGGTCCAGTCGAGTGCATGCGCTTCGAGGGTTTGCGGGTTCCACATACGGCGCGGCAGCTCGAATATGTCGCCGCCGTAGACATGCAGGCCGATCGCCGGCTGGTCGCCCAGGCATTCAGCCACATGCGCGGTGTCGGCAAGCATCGGCAAAATGGAGCCGCGCGTGAGTGTGACTTCGCTGGCTTTGCGCAGTTTGCCGTTGTCGTTCCGGTAGAGCGTGTTCTTTTCCTCACCCGACAGCAGCAATATGGTTGCCCATGTACCATGATTATGCGGCGGCGTGCGGCGGCCATTGGGAAAACAAACCTTCAGCAGCGTGATCGCGGGCGAGCGGTAAAACACCTGCCGCGCGTTGCCGCCAGTGCCGGACACAAAACGCAAGGCCTGCTCAACGGCATCCAGATCACCGTGCAGGGCTTGGAGCGCCTCGCGCGCAGCGTTCATCGGGTTTGCACTTTCACCGGCTTGGGCGAATGTTGCCACCAGTTCGTGTACTTTCATCGGGTGCTCCGGGTGTTGATGGGGGCGTTACTGTAATCAAATCGTGTCAGCGCTTCAGGTTGCGCGTCATGCGGTATATTGGAGCATATCGCGTGCCGCTGGCAAATAGGGAACGAAAGAATTTTAATATTTAAAACAATCAGTTACATAGGTTATCTTGCATAATATCGAAACCCCGGCATTGCTACTCGACCGCGCCAAGCTGGATCGCAATCTCGCGCGCATGCGCGCGCAGGTGACGCGCTTGGGTGCCCACTTGCGGCCGCATGTGAAGACCGCGAAATCGCTGGACGTGGTGCGGCGCGTGGTAGCGCCCGGCGCGGGTGGCATTACGGTTTCCACGCTGAAAGAGGCAGAGCAATTTTTTGCAGCAGGTTATCGCGACATTCTGTACGCGGTGGGCATCGCGCCCAACAAACTGGCGCATGTGGCAGCGCTGCGCGCGCAAGGTTGTGAGCTGACGATAATTCTCGACAGCGTCGAAGCGGCGCGTGCCGTGGCCAGCCACAGCCGCGTCGCGGGTGCAGCGTTTCCGGCATTGATCGAAATAGACAGCGACGGCCATCGCGCTGGTGTAAAGCCCGGGGACGCACTGCTGCTCGACATCGGACGCACGCTAGGGGCCCATCTGCGCGGGGTGATGACGCACGCCGGCGGCTCCTATGACTGCAAATCGGCGGCTGAAATCCGTGCCATGGCCGGGCGTGAGCGCGCGGCTGTGGTGCATTGTGCCGAGGCGTTGCGGGACGCAGGCTTGCCCTGCCCCGTGGTAAGCGTAGGCTCTTCGCCCACCGCGACGTATGCCGAATCGTTTGCGGGTGTGAGCGAAGTGCGCGCGGGCGTCTACATGTTTTTTGATTTGTTCATGGCAGGATTGTCGGTGTGCACGGTGGACGATATCGCGCTGTCGGTATTGACTACGGTGATCGGTCACCAGCCGGAAAAAGGCTGGATCATTAGCGACGCCGGCTGGATGGCGCTGTCGCGTGATCGTGGCACTGCTGCGCAAAAAATAGATCAGGGCTATGGGCTGGTGTGCGATGCGCAGGGGCGTCCTATCGACGGTTTGATCGTAGCGGGCGCGAATCAGGAACACGGCATCATTGCCGCGCGTGATGGCAGCGCGCTGGATAGTGCGCGCTTTCCCCTCGGCACGCTGCTGCGCATTTTACCCAATCATGCGTGCGCCACGGCGGCGCAGCACGCGGGTTATCAGGTGGTCGATGAAGCGTCGCAAATTGAAGCACACTGGCCGCGTTTCAGCGGTTGGTAACAGGCGATTCCATTAGACCGTGCTTGCAAGTGCTCAATCGGACGCGAACGCAGCAGCCGCTTGCGGCCCGCCATACAGGCGTCGCGCGTCGTGCCCAACATTGGGAACTTCGATCAGCCGCCAGTTGAAGGTCCAGCCTTTCTCCTGTGCCAGCGACTGCGCTGTGCGATAGGTATTGAGGCCGCGTTCGTAACGCATGGCACCCTGCCGCATGACCTGCGGCAGCACGTCAAGGTCGGCTGTAAGCGCTGTGTCCGCGGTGCCCAGGAGCAGTGTCAGCGGTTGCGCCAGATAACGGCGCAGCGCGTGGTCGTCGTTCATCTCCACCGGCAGGTCGCCAAAGCCGTAGGGAAAGCGCGCAGCGCGCGTGGGCCACACATACGACGACGGATTGGCGATCACAATGCGCTGCGCGCTATGTGGCGCGAAGGCCGCTATACGGTTGGCGATTTGTGCGCCGGCGGAATGTCCCAGCAGGTAATAGCCCAGATCGCGGCGTTGTTCGCGCGTGCGCACATGCTCGATCAGTGATTCGATAATGGCGCTGGTCCAGTTTTCGCGCGGCTCCACCGCAATATCACCGCTGGTCACTTGGCGCGGGACGCGCGTAATGCCCAGAGCCTGATAACGCAGATACGGAAAGCGCTGCGCATCGAACAGCGGCGCCACCATCAGCATGCCGTGGTGATCGGCGATGGGCCTGGCGGCATCCACATAGCCTGCGACATTGCGACTCAGGCCATGAAAGCTGACCAGCAGAGGGCCGCCGTTATAGTGCGCGGGCTTGTAGTAGTGCACTTGAATCGCTGCACCGCCGATAGCGACGGATTCGCTGCTGATGCCGGCGGGCACCGCGGCAAATGCAGCGCCTGAAATGAGTGCAAGGAAGAGAACAGCAAGCAACGGGGGTTCTCCAGGTAGGTTGGGCTGAATGAAATGAAGCCCAACACCGTGGCGCAAGAATAATCGTTTCGCATTGCCGGCAGAGTGATGTTGGGCTACACCAGCTCAGCCCAACCTACGCGTGCCCCCAACGCCCGACTCTAGACCGATCTCGCGGGCGGCCGTTCTATGGTACCCAAATGAAAGCCAAAGCGCTGGCGTGCGCGGTCGCTGAAATAGTGCGTGAGCGTGTTGCGCACGGTGGCGAACGCGATTTGATCCCACGGAATTTCATCTTCGCGAAACAGCCGCACTTCCAGCGATTCGATGCCGGCACTGAAGTTCAGATCCAGCAGTTTGGCGAGAAACAGCAGATAAACCTGATTGACGTGCGGAATACTGTAAACCGCGTAGAGCGCGCCGATCTCAACGCGGGCGCAGGCCTCTTCGAGCGTTTCGCGCGCGGCGCCTGCACCCAGCGTTTCGCCGTTTTCCATGAAACCCGCGGGCACGGTCCACAAGCCGTAGCGGGGCTCGATCGCGCGTTTGCACAGCAGCACCTGGTCTTCCCACACCGGCACGCAACCGACGACCATGCGCGGATTCTGATAGTGTATGGTGTTGCAGGCGTCACAAACGTAACGCGGCAACGAGTCACCTTCGGGGATTTTGTGCGCGACGGTGGCGCCGCAGTGGCTGCAGAATTTCATGAATGAGTCAGCGGTGAGTGGCACCTACTATACGGCAATCGTGCGCGGATTCCAATGCCAGCGGCGCGGCAACCACCGTCAGGCGGGCACCGCGGCTACGAAGGGCGAGTGTTCGTGCAATTCGTCGATGTAGTGCGCGACACCTTTTTTCTCGCGCGTGAGAAAGGCCTCGACCGCCTCGGCAAACTGCGGATGCGCCAGCCAGTGCAGCGACGCGGTTTGCACCGGCAGCAAGCCGCGCGCCATTTTGTGCTGCCCTTGTGCGCCGCCTTCGAACACGGCGATGCCGCGCGCCAGACAGAATTCTATGGTCTGGTAGTAGCAGGCCTCGAAGTGCAGCATCGGATGGTGTTCGAGCGCGCCCCAATAGCGGCCGTAGAGGCGGTCGGCGCCGCGCACGTTAAACGATGCTGCGATCGGCATGCCCTGCCGCTCGGCCACGATCAACAACAGATTTTCCGGCATGGTTTTTCCGATGCGCTGGAAAAAAGCCTCGTTCAGGTACGGCGTGTTGTGATGCTCGCGATAGGTGCGGGTGTAGCAGTGCGCGAAGAACTTCCAGTCGGCTTCACGGATGGCCTCGCCTTCCAGCCAGCGAAAGCTAATGCCGGCCTCAACCACTTTGCGCCGCTCCTGCTTTATTTTCTTGCGCTTGGCGTGGTTCATGCGCGAGAGATACTGATCGAAATTGGCGTCACCCTGGTTGACCCAGTGAAACTGCACTGCGTGACGTACCATCATGCCCTGGCCGGCCAGGTGTTGCGCCTCGGCGTCGGTGGGAAACAGGCAATGCAGTGATGAGGCGTTGCTCGCGCGCGCGACTTCGAGCACGTGGGCGGCAAGTTGCGCCCGCACGCTGTCCGATGCGGCGAGGATGCGCGGCCCGCTCACCGGCGTGAAGGGTATAGCGCACAGCAGCTTGGGATAATAGGCCAGGCCGTGGCGTTCATAGGCGTCGGCCCACGCCCAGTCGAATACGTATTCGCCGCGCGAGTGCGATTTCACATACAGCGGCATGGCGCCGGTGAGACGTGGGTCGCGCTTTCCCTCACGCGCCACCAGATAGTGCGGTGACCAGCCGGTGCGCTCGGAGGCGCAGCCGGTTTCGTGCAGCGCATGCAGGAATTCGTGCCGCAAAAACGGGTTGCCGTCAGTGAGGCGGTTCCATTGCGCCGGGTCGATATCCGCCAGCGTGGAGACAATTTCTACGGTCAAGAGTGGTTCCGTATGGGAAGGTTGCGGCAGGTGAATTTTACGCCTAGCCACTCCCGCGCTGGCGCAAAATCGTCAAAGCATCGAGCATGCGGGTGGCGTAACCTCAAAGCACTTAGTATTGGGCCAAGGGTCTTGCCTGCCGGCGGCGGACACCAGGAAAACTTCATCACCGGACGAGAAAGGGACAGACATGGCGCAGATGCATTGGACTGCCGACACCGTGGGTGTTGACGGCGTGTGTGAACGGGAGTTTGCCATCGAGCGTCAGGGCCGCACCATTCCCGGCGTGTTGTGGCAACCCGCCAGCCCGTGCGGGCCGCGACCGTTGATCCTGATGGGACATGGCGGGAGCGGGCACAAGCGCAACCCACGCATGCTGATGCTGGGGCGCCTGTTTGCCGTTGACTATAACTGGTGTGCTGCCGCGATCGACGGTCCGCTGCACGGCGCTCGCGGGACGGTGACCGATGCGAGCCAGCCGGCCTATCGCCAGATGTGGCAGCGCGAAGACCTGGTGCAAAGCATGATCGATGATTGGAAAGCCACCCTCGACGCTTTGGGCCGCCTGGAAAATGTCGATGTGAATCGCGTCGGCTACTGGGGCGTGTCGATGGGCACCATGTTCGGGCTGCCCTACGTGGCGAGTGACCCGCGGGTGCGTGTGGCAGTGCTGGGCAAAGCTGGGATGAGCGGTGCCAGCGTCGCACGCAGCGGCATCGACCTGCACTTCAAAAAATATGCGCCGCAACTCAACATTCCCGTGCTATTTACCCTGCAATGGGACGACGAGCGTTTTGAGCGCGCCGGCCAGTTGGCTTTGTTCGACCTGCTTGGCGCCCAAGACAAGCGCTTGCATGCGTATCCCGGACACCATGCCGACAATGGTCCCGAGGCATTTGCGACACAAGCGGATTTCCTCAGGCGCTATGTGGAGGGAAACTGAAATGACCTGTTTACTGTGCTGCCTGACAGCACCTCAGCGCAGATACTCGCGCTGCCATGCCTGGTAGCTCGCGCCATTGAGGTAGCGCCCCATCTCCTCCGCCGAGGCTATCTTCGATTGAAGATCGGCAGGGGCGCCGCCGCTGTACAAGTGAGCATAGGTTTCGCGCAACGCTTTGACCGCGGCCGCCACCGGCTGGTGGCCCTGCAGAAATATGCGCACACCGCGCACGGCAAGGTCCTCGCGTTTGAGGCCGGGCGCACTGCCGACGATGAGCGGCAACGGGGTGGCTGCATGGATGGCCTCGATGTGTGTGAGCTGCTGCAGCCCCGTGATAAACAGAGCGTCCACCCCGGTCGCGGCGTAGGCCTTGGCGCGCGCGACGGCGCGTTCTACACCTTCCACCCGCAGCGCCGCTATGCGGCCGACGATAACCAGAGCAGGATCCTCGCGCGCGGCTACGGCGGCACGCAGCTTGCCGACCATCTCCTCGAGTGAGATCAGCGCCATTGTGCCTTCGGCTAGACCGAAAGCCGCGGGCTGTGCCACGTCTTCGACCGCCAGCGCCGACACCCCCGCATGCTCGAGTTCCTGCACCGTGCGCATCACGTTGAGCGCGTTGCCGTAGCCGTGGTCGGCATCGACCAGCAGGCTCAGCTTGCTCACGCGCATGATGCGCCGCACCTGATCGGCGAACTCGGTCAGCGTGTGCAGGGCCAGATCGGGCGCTGCCAGTACGGTGGCTGCGTTTACCGATCCCGACAGTATCCCGAGTTCGAAGCCGACCGACTCCGCCACACGAGCTGACAGCGCGTCGTACACCGTGGCCGGTGACACGCACTGCGTTCCGGCCAGCATGGCGCGCATTCTTTTACGTTGTTGCGTGTGGTTCATGATCCCTCTCCTGGTGGGGTGCGTGGATGCTACCCAAGCCGCCGCGCGGCGGTCCTATAGTGGCCCTATGAGAATCGCGATGGCACAACTGAATTATACGGTGGGCAATACTGAGCCAGTCGCCGGTGGGCATACGCATTACCGCGTGCGGCTACGGCAAGGATTTGCGCCATCCCATCACGCATAAGTTTCGTCCGCCGTTAGCCTGAGCCAGTGTGCTATTCTTGCCCTTTTCCTGAACCTCACTCGCAGGAGCATCCCATGAAAAAGATCGAAGCCGTATTCAAGCCGTTCAAGCTGGACGAAGTGCGCGAGGCCTTGTCCGAGATCGGCGTCAGCGGGCTGACCGTGACCGAGGTCAAGGGTTTTGGCCGGCAGAAGGGCCATACCGAGCTGTATCGCGGTGCCGAGTATGTGGTGGATTTTCTGCCGAAAGTCAAAGTGGACGTGGTGGTGCCCGACAAGATGCTCGATCAGGCCATAGATGCCATCGTCAAGGCCGCGCGCACCGGCAAGATCGGCGACGGCAAGATTTTTGTTTCGGACGTGGGCCAGGTGCTGCGCATACGCACGGGTGAGACCGATGAGGCAGCGATATAGCAGGACTAGCAGGACTAGCAGGACTGAGGACTGAGGACTAAGGACTTAGTAACCCCAGCGCAGCCCTTAGTCCTTAGTCCTGCCCTTAACCCTAAGTCCTGATTTCAACAGCACCACCGCTGCACCGCCGCCGCCCTCGGTGCGGCGCGCCTGACAAAACGCCAGTATTTCGTCGCGCTGCGCAAGCCAGCCTGCCACTTTGCGCTTGAGTACAGGTTCGCCGTTTTTGGAGCCGAGGCCCTTGCCGTGGATGATGCGCACGCAGCGTAATCCGTCGTGCAGGCACTGATTTAAAAACGTCACCAGCGCCGGCCGCGCTTCGGCCACGGTGAGTCCGTGCAGATCGATTTCGTTTTGTATCAACCACTGCCCGCGACGCAGTCTGCGCAGGGTATCGCTGCCGAGTCCGTCACGCAGAAATTTGAGCTCATCGCCGGCTTCAAAACCGGCTTCCCAGGGGTCGCTGTCGCTCAAACTCTCCACCAGCACCGCGCGCTCGTTGCGCAGGCGTTGCGCAGGCGCCGGCGCGGGTTGCGGCTTGGCGACAGGAGCGCGATTCAGACGCGGCAGCGGTGTGACGTCAGGCAGCAGTTGCGCGAGAAAATCCGCACGATCCGGCTGCTGCCGATGCTGTTTCATCACCTTTAACCTCAGCCCTCAGCCCTCAGTCCTCAGTCCTCAGCCCTCAAATAAGCCCCTGGTCCTCAAGGTATTTCTGTGCATCCAGTGCCGCCATGCAACCCGTGCCTGCGCTGGTCACCGCCTGCCGGTACACATGGTCCTGCACATCGCCCGCGGCAAATACGCCCGCCACGCTGGTGGCGGTGGCGTTGCCTTCAAGACCGGCTTTGGTGACGATGTAGCCGTTTTTCATCTCGAGTTCGCCGGCGAAAATATCGGTATTCGGTTTGTGGCCGATAGCGATGAACACGCCTTGCAGCTTTTTCTCGCTGAGCACGCCCGATTTGACGTGCTTTACGCGCATGCCGGTGACGCCGCTGGCGTCGCCCAGCACTTCGTCCAGCGTGTTGTCCCACAGGATGGTGGCTTTGCCGGCGGCGGCGCGTTCTTTTAGTTTATCCACCATGATGGCTTCGGCGCGGAATTTGTCGCGGCGATGCACCACGGTGACGTGGCTCGCAATGTTGGTGAGGTAGAGTGCCTCTTCCAGCGCGGTATTGCCGCCGCCGACCACCGCGACTTCCTGTCCCTTGTAAAAAAAACCATCACAGGTGGCGCAGCCGGAGACGCCCTTGCCCATGAATTTTTCTTCCGAGGGCAGCCCCAGGTACATCGCCGATGCGCCGGTGGCGATCACCAGCGCATCGCAAGTGTAGGTGGCGTTGTCACCGATGAGGGTGATCGGCGATTGTTTGAGTTTTGCGGTGTGTATCTGGTCGAACACGATTTCGGTGTTAAAGCGCTCGGCGTGTTTCAAAAAACGCTCCATCAATTCGGGGCCTTGCACGCCGTCAACATCGGCCGGCCAGTTATCGACTTCGGTAGTGGTCATCAGTTGGCCCCCTTGCGCCATGCCGGTGATCAGCACGGGTTTCAGGTTGGCGCGCGCGGCGTAAACCGCGGCCGAGTAGCCGGCGGGGCCGGAGCCCAGTATCAGCATACGGCAATGGCGTGTAGCTTGAGTCATGATCGGGGTAGCTTTTCAGGAAAAGCGCGAATGTAGCAGGTTGCGTAATCGAGTGTCGAGCGGGGCGCGGCATTTCAGGCACGCGCTTTACTTGGCGTGCCGCTGTCGTTCTGTCAGACTAGCAGGCCTAGATGCATAGAGGCATAAGGAAAACAGTGCAACAGGTGCTTACAGCCTAAAGCGGGTGCGCGTCATGGCGATAAACTTCAAGATCAGCCCTGCGGTATTGAAATCCGTGCCCTTGTTCGCGTCGTTTTCCGAGCCGCAGGTCGCGACACTGCTCAAATACGTACAGCACCGCAGTTTTCCACGCCACGCCTACGTGATGCACGCGGGCGAGGAAACCGACTCGGTTTATGTCATCTTAGCTGGCAGGGTCAAGGTGGTGATTGCCGATGATCAGGGCCGCGAAGTCATACTCGGTTTCATGGGGCCGCAAGAATTCTTCGGTGAAATGGGTATCCTCGACGATCAACCGCGCTCGGCCAGTGTGTTCACGCTGGAGCCGTGCGAAATGCTGCGTTTGTCGAAGGCGGCATTCATGAGTTGCCTGAAAGAGAATTCCGAAGTGGCGATGTTAGTGATACGCAATCTGGTCAAGCGCTTGCGCGCGGCCGACCGCAAGATTGAAAGCTTGGCGCTGGTCGATGTGTCGGGCCGCGTGGCACGCCTGCTGATCGACATGGCGCAGGAAATTGATGGCCGGCTGGTGGTGGTGCGCGCGCCCGCCAAACAGGATATCGCGCGCATGATAGGCGCCTCGCGCGAGATGGTCAGCCGCGTGATCAAGGAATTGGAGCGGCGTGGATTGTTACGCACCGAGCGCCGCAGCATAGTGATTGTCGATCGCGCTATGCAGCGCTAGCTGAGGCTTTGATGCAGTCAGCGTTTTTACTGTAAACTATTGATTCTATTTCTGTAATTTATTATCAGACAGCAGCAGCAGGCAAGGCACAGTACTGCAACGGGCACGTGTAAAATCGTTGGCAACGCTCGGGTTTAGGGTTTGCTCGCAAGGGAGCATCACTGAATGACGCAGCATGTGCAGCATGTGCAACATAGGCAGCCTATCTGGCGCGGTGTGGCAGCGCTCGTATTGGTGCTATGGGGTGTCGCAGCGTGGGCGCAGGCAGTCGGCTCGGTGGTGCAGTTGAGCGGCACGCTGTCGGCGCAACGCGGTAGCGATACGCTCATTCTGGCGATGACATCCGAGGTGCAGCGGGGGGATACCATCAGCACGCAGCGCGACAGTTACGCGCAGGTGCGCTTTACCGACGGCAGCCTGGCAACCTTGCGCCCCAACACCGTCCTGCGCCTCGACGAGTATCAGTTCAATTCCGCCACACCGCTGGCGGACGCACTGGTGATGCGTTTGCTGAAAGGCGGCCTGCGTTCGGTGACCGGATTGATCGGCAAACGCGGCAATCAGGATGCGTACAAGATTCAAACCAGCACCGCAACCATCGGCATACGCGGTTCTTCCGGCGAAACACTCGATTGCATGACGGGTTGTGAAGGCGTCACCGCCAAAAGCGGCGGGTTGACACCTGGCGTGTATCACGTCACCTACACCGATCTCTACATCATGGTGACCCAGGCGGGGCAGATCACCATCGGCGCGGGCCAGTTTGGCTTTGCCAGCGATGCGAACAAGCCGCCGGTTTTGCTGGCGGGAGATCCCGGCCTGGGGCTAAATCCTATCCCGTTTGCGCTGGGGTCAACCCATCCGGTACAGGAATGCGTGGTCAAATAGGTGTTCTGCCGCCACCCAAGAAACCCCGCATCAAGGCGGGGTTTGTGATGGGAAACGTGGTGTGACTAGCCGCTCTTTTTACCTTATAATCATACGCTTATAAGGGACTCTTGACGAACGTGGCAGGCAGCGAAAACACACTGAACACAAGCCCGGCGCGTAACCCTTTGCCGCCGCGCATAGCTGCATTGCTGCGCGAATCATGGTGGCTGGCGCTGACGGCGCTGGCGCTGTATCTGCTGCTGGCTCTGCTGACTTACCACAAGGCCGATCCGGGCTGGTCGCACAGCCTGCGCGCAACTGGCATTCGCAACGCAGGCGGCATGGTGGGTGCGTATGCCGCCGATGTGTTGCTGTATCTGCATGGCTTGTCTGCTTACTGGTGGGTAATGTTCTGCGCCGTGCTAGTGGGGTGGGGATTTCGCCGCATCGAAAGCGTGCCTGAAACCGACCGCCGTTCGACGCTGGTGATCGGCATTGGCTTTTTGGTATTGCTCATCACCAGCAGCGGCATTGAATATCTGCGCCTGCACAGTCTCACGGCCACCCTGCCGCTGGCACCGGGCGGCATGATCGGCGCTATCACAGGCGGCAGCGCGGCGAAACTGCTGGGATTTACCGGCGGCACTTTGGTGTTATTGCTGACGTTTGCGGCGGCACTGTCGGTCTTCACTGGCGTGTCGTGGTTGAGCATCATCGAGAAAATCGGCGCAGGGCTGGAGACAGTGTTTAATTTCGCGCTACGCCGCTGGCAGGAGCGGCAAGATAGCCGTGCAGGCGCGCAGGCGCTGATCGAACGCGAAGAGGTGGTTGAAGAAACGCGCCGCAAGTTTGAAATTCATGAACCGGTGCGCATCGAGCCGCCCCCCCTCGATATTCCGAAGTCGCAGCGCGTGGAACGCGAAAAGCAGGCGCCGCTGTTTGAAAATCTGCCGGATACCCTGTTGCCGCCGCTGCACTTGCTTGACGAAGTGGCACAAAACGTCGAAGTGTTATCGCCGGATACGCTGGAATACACCTCACGCCTGATCGAGAAAAAGCTGGGTGATTTCGGCGTCGCCGTCAAAGTGATTGCGGCTTATCCCGGTCCGGTGGTCACGCGTTACGAAATCGAACCGGCGGTGGGCGTCAAAGGCAGCCAGGTCATCAATCTGGTGCGTGATCTCTCGCGCGCGCTGTCAGTGACCAGTATCCGCGTGGTTGAAACCATACCGGGAAAAAGTTGCATGGGCATGGAGATTCCCAATCCCAAGCGGCAGATGGTGAAGCTGACCGAGATCTTGAGTTCGCAGGTCTACGCCGACAAGGATTCGCCGCTGACCCTGGCGCTGGGCAAGGACATCGCCGGCCATCCGGTGGTGGCCGATCTGGCGCGTATGCCGCATCTGCTGGTGGCGGGCACCACCGGGTCGGGCAAATCGGTGGCGGTCAATGCGATGATACTGTCGTTGCTCTACAAAGCGCCGCCCAGCCAGGTGCGAATGATACTGATAGATCCGAAAATGCTAGAGCTGTCGGTCTACGAAGGTATTCCGCACCTGCTGGCACCGGTGGTCACCGACATGCGCCAGGCCTCGCACGCGCTGAACTGGTGCGTGGGCGAGATGGAGCGCCGTTACAAGGTGATGTCGGCACTGGGTGTGCGCAATCTCGCGGGCTTTAACCAGAAGGTGCGCGAGGCGGAAAAAGCCAATGCGCCGATTGCCAATCCGCTGACGCCGGGCGACGAAGGCGCTGAACCGCTGCACGAAATGCCGTTGATCGTGGTGGTGATCGACGAACTGGCCGATCTGATGATGGTGGTAGGCAAAAAAGTCGAAGAGCTGATTGCGCGCATCGCGCAAAAAGCGCGCGCGGCGGGCATCCATTTGATCCTCGCCACGCAGCGCCCGTCGGTGGATGTGATCACCGGTCTGATCAAGGCGAATATTCCCTCGCGGGTGGCGTTTCAGGTGGCAGCGAAAGTCGATTCGCGCACCATCCTCGATCAAATGGGCGCCGAGGCGCTGCTGGGGCAGGGCGATATGCTGTATTTGCCGCCAGGCACCGGCCTCACGCAGCGCGTGCACGGTGCGTTTGTGTCGGATCACGAAGTGCATAAAGTAGTGGATTACCTGAAGAGTCTGGCCAAGCCCCAGTACATCGACAGCGTGCTCGACGGGCCGGAAGCCGAGGGGGAATCGGGCGAGCTGACTGAGGGCAGCGAGGGCGAGGCCGATGTGCTCTATGATCAGGCGGTAGCCCTCGTTCTCAGGACGCGGCGGCCGTCGATTTCGCTGGTGCAGCGCCACTTGCGCATCGGCTACAATCGCGCCGCGCGGCTAATCGAGCAAATGGAGCGCTCCGGCGTAGTTTCCGCCATGCAATCCAACGGCAATCGCGAAGTATTGGTGCCGGAGTCAGCGGTAGCGCCGGATGGACGTTAAACCTGCACCCGTCAATAGATAGGATAGACAGGATAAACCGGATGGCGGTTTTATCCTGTTCATCCTGTTAATCCTGTCGAAACGTTCAGTCATACGGGCGGGCGGAACTTTGTGGTGAAATTGCTGTATTACTATGCAACCCTGAGCCTTAAATGCGAAAATTTTTATTGCTGGCAATGTGGGTTCCCTGTATCGCCTTCGGCGCAAGCACCGAAGCGTTGAAGGGTTTTCTCACGCAAACCACCACCGCGAAGGGCCGCTTCGCGCAAATGGTGCTCGACAAAAATCTGAAGCTGCTGCAGCAATCCACCGGTACCATGCAATTTTCGCGGCCCGGAAAATTCCGCTGGGAATACGACAAGCCCTATCAGCAGACTATCGTTGGCGACGGCGTAAGGCTGTGGGTCTACGACAAAGACCTGAATCAGGTCACCGAACGCAAACTCGATCGCGCACTGGGTGCCAGCCCGGCGGCGCTGCTTGCGGGCAGCAACGATATCGACAAGAACTACACGCTCACCGGCATCGGCAACCAGGAAGGGCTGGATTGGCTGGAGGCGATTCCAAAATCCAAAGATACCGCGTTCGAGCGCATCCGCCTCGGCTTTGGTAAAGCAGGGCTGGACGCGATGGAACTGCGTGATCAATTTGGTCAAGTCACAGTCATCCGCTTCGCCGATATCGAGCGCAACGGCCGGCTCGCGCCCGATGCCTTTACGTTTGTTCCGCCGAAGGGTGCGGACGTCATTCGTGAATGAACGCAACACCTGTTAACCACGGAATACGCGGAACACACGGAAAGAAGCCGTATGGTTTTTTCCGCGTGTTCGGTGTTTTCCGCGGTTAGTCGGGTTGTAGTGTCGCTTGTAGCATGAATGATCTCTTCGGCAAGCGTGAACCGCGCGCGCCGCTGGCCGAGCAACTGCGTCCCCACACGCTGGATGAAGTCGCCGGACAATTGCATTTGCTGGGGCCGGGCAAACCACTGCGCCTTGCGTTCGAGTCAAAAAAACCACACTCGATGATACTGTGGGGGCCGCCGGGCGTGGGCAAGACCACGCTCGCGCGTTTGATGGCGGACGCTTTCGATGCCGAGTTCATCGCCATCAGTGCGGTGTTTTCAGGGGTGAAGGATATTCGCGACGCGCTCACGCGCGCCGAACTCACGCTGCAACAACACGGCCGCCACACCTTATTGTTTGTGGATGAAGTGCATCGCTTCAACAAGGCGCAGCAGGATGCGTTTCTGCCATACGTGGAACGCGGGCTGATCACCTTCATCGGCGCCACCACCGAGAACCCCTCGTTTGAATTGAACAACGCGCTGCTGTCGCGCGCGGCGGTGTACGTGCTGCAGCCGCTCGGCGCCAGCGAGCTTACCGCGCTGTCGCAGCGAGCATTTGGTAATTATTTGTTTTTAAAGAATATTTCAGACGAGGCGCGCAGTGGCATCGTAGGTTACGCCGATGGCGACGCGCGCCGTTTGCTCAATTTGATCGAGCAACTGGCGGATGCCGCCGAAGAAACCGGCCGCACCAGCATCGACCAGGCCTTCGTCAAACAAACGCTGACCCAAAGCCTGCGCCGCTTCGACAAAGGCGGCGATCAGTTTTACGACCAGATTTCCGCACTGCATAAATCAGTGCGCGGTTCGTCGCCCGATGCCGCACTCTACTGGATGGTGCGCATGCTCGACGGCGGCGCTGACCCGCTCTACCTCGGACGCCGCATCGTGCGCATGGCAAGCGAAGACATCGGCCTCGCTGATCCGCGCGCGCTGCGCATGGCGCTGGATGCGTGCGAGACCTATGAGCGCCTGGGCTCGCCCGAAGGCGAACTGGCACTCGCCGAAGTCGTGCTGTATCTGGCGGTCGCGCCGAAAAGCAACGCCGCCTATGTCGCCTACAACGCGGCACGCGCGCTGGTGCGCGAAGACCAATCGCGTCCGGTGCCCGAACACCTGCGCAACGCGCCGACCCAACTGATGAAGGATTTGGGCTACGGCGCGAACTATCGCTACGCGCATGACGAAGCGGGTGGCTACGCGGCGGGCGTATCCTACTTCCCTGAGGGCATGACACCACCGCAGTTGTATGCGCCTACTGAATTCGGGCTGGAAGCGAAGATACGGGAGAAGCTGGATTACCTGCGGTCGCTGGATCGCAAGGCGCGACGCACGGGCAGCGAAGGGCGCTAGTGTCTCGACCCGTTAATATCGATACAACAATGCCGACAGCGTTTGATCACGGCATCCCCTGCATCGAAATCAACGGGTCGAGACACTAGCAGCGTCAGCTAGCAGCCGCGAGTCCCACCACGCGGCGCGCCGCGCGCGCGTGCGCCGCCTTGCCAAAGGCGCGGTAGAGCGCGCCCGACAGCGCATGCTTGTCGGGTTGCCATTCGGCGTGCCACTGCACACCAACAATAAACTGCGCGTCATCGTTATAGCGCACACCTTCGATCACCCCGTCGGGGGAGATCGCCTCTACTACCAGACCTTCGCCCAGGCGATCCACGCCTTGCCCGTGCAGCGAGTTGACCATCAGCTCGTCGCGACCGGTGAGGGACTGGAACAGGCCGCCCGCGGTCAACTGGACCAGGTGATTGGGCCGAAAAATCTCTTCCTGCGTAATGTCCTCGCGGCGCGGTCTGCGGTGGTCATTTTTTCCGTGCAACTGATGAATGCGGTAATGCAGTGAACCGCCCAGCGCCACATTGATTTCCTGAATGCCACGGCAAATGCCAAACACCGGCACGCGCGCAGCGAGGCAGGCGCGCACCAGCGGCAGCACCAGTGCATCGCGCCCCGGGTCAATGATTTCATCGTCTGGAAAGGCCGGCCCGTCGTAGTGATGCGGTTCGACGTTGGCGCGCCCACCCGTAAGCACGAAACCATCCATGCGTGACACCAGTTCGACGACGTCCATGGCCGCGCCCATCGGTGGCAGCAACAGCGGGATGCAATCCACCATCTTCAACAGCGAATGAACGTTGCGCTCGCCAGTCGCATGCACCCGATGCCGCCGATGGGTAGCTTCCATGGCGTTGGCAGACACACAAATTAACGGTCGCGGTACAGGGGTCGTCATCGCCTAAGCTACGCCGTCATCTTGCGCGCCAGATCCTGGGTGGCCGCGACAAACTGGTCCATCTGGGCAGGCGAATTCCAGACGCAGGCGTTGGCACGCAGCGCATAGCCGAACGGCTTTGGCGCCAGCGTATCGGGATCGCGATTGGGTACCATGCCGGCGGGAAACGCCGCCGCCTGCGGATCGGGCGCACGCGTGAATCCATCGGGCCCCACCCCACCACCCGCAATGCGAAACCCGTATTCGCGCAACAGCCGCTCGCGAAACTGCAGGTTGACGGCGGGATCGCTGCGTTGTTGTTCGCCAGGGAAAGGATTGAAGCAGACGATGGCCGACTTCAACGCCGGATCGATGGTCGGTTGCAGCAGCGCCTCGTCACCCAGGGTGGCAGCGATACGCTGGCGCAGATAGTCCGCCAGATTGTGCGTCCAGTCCTGTATGCGCGCCCGCCCCATCTGGTCCCACAGCGCGCAGACATCGCCCAGCGCGCGCCAGTCGGCCGACTCCGGGAAGCCGTAGCGGCTCATCGCGGCGCCGATGTCGAAATCGGCGGGGCGGCTGCCGTCGAACGGTATATCGCGGGCGGAACTGCGGATGAGGTGAAAGCGCGGCAGTGGCGTGGGATTGGCCGGATGCTGGCG
>CAMDRT010000031.1 GCA_945906815.1 Bordetella parapertussis | reverse complement strand
CACAGATTGTTTTGCAGTTAATCTGCGTTCATCTGCGAAATCTGTGTCGAAGGTCTTGACGTTTTTGCGCCTCCCCGGAATGCGGCCATGAAAAACCATGGCCTTCTTCCGGGCTACGAACGCCAAAGATGTGTGCATAGATTAGCCCTCCGGGAGAAGGGTCGGGGAGAGCGCAGCGAGGGGGCCGAAGGCGGGATGGCGACTCTGCGGCAATGGGTGGTAGTTGTCAGCATCAAGCCGCGGCCATCATCTTGGCGAACGCCTGTTCCACATCCGCAATCAGATCGTCCGGGTCTTCCAGCCCGATGTGAAAGCGTATCACCGGGCCATCGGCTGGCCAGCGCGTCGCGGTGCGCAACGGCGCGATATGGGGCGCAGTGACCAGCGATTCATAGCCGCCCCAACTGGAGCCGATGCCAAACAGTTTCAGCGCATCCACGAAGGCCGCGATTTGTGGTTTGTTGACGGGGTTCAACACAAACGCAAACAACGATGCGGCGCCTTCGAAATCACGCTTCCAGAGCGCGTGGCCGGGGTCGCTTTCGAGCGCCGGATAGAGTACCCGTTTGACTTCGGTGCGCGTTTGCAGCCACCGCGCAACCGCGATCGCATTCGCCATCTGCTGCTTCATGCGCACACCGATGGTGCGAAACCCGCGTAGCGCGAGGTAACAATCGTCGGCGCTGGAACAGTAGCCGTACTCGGCCACCGTGCGGCGCAGCGGCAACCAGTATTTTTCGTTGGTGACGATCATGCCCAGCATCACATCAGAATGACCGACGATGTACTTGGTGCCGGCGTGTATCGATACATCAACGCCGGAATCGAATGAACGATAGAAATAGGGCGTGCCCCAGGTGGTGTCGGCGAGCACCGGAATGTTGTGCGCGTGCGCTACGCGAGCGATCGCCGGTATGTCCTGCATCTCGAAACTGAGCGAACCCGGCGCTTCGCAAAATATGGCCTTGGTATTCGCTTTTATGAGCTGCTTTATATCGGCGCCGAGCAGTGGATCATAGTATTCCACCGCTACGCCGAAGGCTTTTAATTGCTTGTCGCAGAAGGTGCGTGTCGGGCCATAAGCGGAATCGGTAACCAGTAGATGGTCACCCGCTTTGACGAAGGTGCACAGCGCCGCGACGATGGCGGCGAGCCCGGAACACACGGCCACCGCATGGTGGCCGCCTTCCATTTTTGCCACCGCCTCTTCCAGAGCCCAGTTCGTCGGGGTGCCGTGGATGCCGTAACGCGGGGTCTTGTAATCGTCAGCGGGGCGTGTGCGGTAGGTTTCGAAATCCGGGAATACGATAGTGGACGCGCGGTACACCGGCATGTTAACCGTGCCGTGCGTTTGCGACGGGTTGCGTCCGAGGTGGCCGAGCAGGGTATCTTTTTTCATCAATTTTCAGAGGTGTGAGTCAATCGCGGATTGCGCTATGCTACCGCTGCAAGCGAAAAACCCCAAATCCATTCCCCTGAAGTAAGTCCATGAAGATGCCATTGCCTATCCTGTCAGCCTTATGGCGATTCACGTTGACGGTATATGTGGCCGCCCTCATGGGCGGCGCGCAGGCGGCGGAAGGCGAAAAACGCTACCAGCTGGAAGTCGGACAGGCGGGCAAGGATGTGGTGTGGGTGCCGACGCCGCAGTCCTTGGTCGAAAAAATGCTGGATGTCGCGCGCGTGACAGCGCAGGACTATGTGATGGATCTGGGCTCCGGCGATGGCCGCAATGTCATTGCGGCGGCCAAGCGCGGCGCGCGCGCGCTGGGTGTCGAATACAACCTAGACATGGTTGAATTGTCGCGGCGCGTGGCTGCGCAAGAAGGGGTCGCCGACAAGGCGCAGTTCGTGCAAGGCGATATGTACGTGGCGGATATTTCCGCGGCCACGGTGATGGCGCTGTTTCTGCTGCCCGAGAATATGAATAAGCTCGCGCCGAAGTTTCTTGCGTTAAAGCCCGGATCACGCATCGTCTCCAACCATTTTGCGGTCAGCGGCTGGGATCCCGATGCGTCCGGCAGTGCCGACGGCGACTGTGACAGCTGGTGCTCATGGCTGCTCTACATCGTGCCGGCGCAGGTGGGGGGGCGCTGGCGGTTACAACAAGGCGAGCTGGAATTCGAACAGAAATTTCAGATGCTCAGCGGCACGTTTACCGTAGATGGCGTCACTACTGCGGTGGCAAACGGTCGTCTGCTGGGCGACGAAATCACTTTTTCAATCCACGGAAAAATATACAGCGGACAGGCGACTGCCGATGCCATGGCAGGCAGTGGCTGGAACGCTACGCGGATGCGGTAGGGCCCTGCGTCCGCAACGGGCCGGTGGGGAGAAAAGCCCTGCGGCCCGGCATCAAAAGTCCCGCGCGTAGCCACCCAGGCACAACGCACACTGCAAATTCTCCATAGACTTGATGGCGGGCTGCGTGCTGCTATACTGGCATTTGGACCCAGTCACGGAGTGAACAGCCATGCCGCAAGAACAAGCGCCGCGCCTCAGCCATGTCGGAATCTACGTTACCGACGTGCCGAAGATGACCGATTTTTATACCAAGGTTCTCGGCTTTGTCGTCAGCGACAGGGCGGAAGATGGCCGCATCACGTTTCTGAGCCGCAACCCCAGCGACCACCACCAGGTGGTGCTGGTGCGCGGGCGCGCCGCCGAGGCTAGCGGACCGATGGTGCAACAGGTCTCGTTCAACGTCGGCACCCTTGCCAACGTCCAACGCGCCTTTCGCAAGGTGTGCGCGGCGGATTGCAAGGTCATCGATCCGCGGTGTCACGGCAATGCGTGGTCGATCTATTTCAGCGATCCCGAAGGCAATCGTATCGAAATGTTCTGCGATACGCCGTGGTACGTGCCGCAACCGTTGGGCTTCGAGATCGATCTCAACAAATCCGAGGACGAACTCTACCGCGAGACCGAAGCGATCTGCCGTGCCAAGCCGGGCTTCAAGCCGATAGAAGAGTGGCGCGCCGAGATCAGCCGCAAGATTGCAGCGCAGCTTGAAGCCTGAGCTGCGAACACCGCTCGCATATCACGTAGGGCTGATCAACCCCCACGCGCCGGCTGCACACGGGCGCGCCACCCGAGCAGGAGAGCACGCCATGACCGAACTCAAAGGCTATCATGCCCACGTCTATTATGATGCCGCCACCAAGCCGGTTGCTGAACGGCTGCGCGACACCATCATCGCTAAGTTCGCCGTCGAGCCCGGCGCCTTCAGCGATGAGCCGCGAGGCCCGCACCCGATCTCGCAGTTCAACGTGATTTTCGAGCCACCGGAGTTCCAGAACATCGTGCAGTGGCTGATGCTGAACCGCGAGGGCCTCGACGTGCTCGTCCATCCGCTGACCGCCAGCTCCTACGACGACCACAGCAAGAATGCGCTGTGGCTGGGTACCCCGGTGCCGATGCGGCTCGATATCCTGCGGCCGAAATACAGCGAGGGCCTGCTGCCGGGCACCCAGCGGGCGTAACCCACGCGCAATCATCGCGCGGGCTGCTGACGCTGGCTAAAGTTTAGCTGCCGCTGTTGGAGTGAAACACCAGCCCCGCGTGTTCGCGTAGCGCGTGAAAGCGGATGTGGGGCCAGTGCTCATGCGCGACTTTGATTTCAGCGTCGTGCGCCGCTAAGAACGTTGGCGCTTCCACCGCGTCATGTGCGATGCGATGGGCGTTGGCGTCGATGAAGCGCTTCATCTCTTTGGGATCATCCGCTGTCACCCAGCGCGCACTGTTGTAGCGCGAAGGCGCTAAGCGCGCTTCGCAGCCATACTCGTGTTTCAGGCGATGGGCCACCACTTCAAACTGTAATTGCCCCACGGCACCCAGCAACAGCATGCCGCCGGTCACCGGCTTGAACACCTGAATCGCACCCTCTTCGCCGAGTTGCGCCAGGCCGGTGCGCAACTGCTTGCTGCGCAGCGGGTCGGCAATCTCTACGGTCTGAAAAAGCTCCGGCGCAAAAAATGGCAGACCGGTAAACTGCAACGCTTCACCCTCGGTCAGCGTGTCGCCCAGTTGCAGCACGCCGTGATTGGGGATGCCGATGATGTCGCCGGCGTAAGCGTCTTCCACCAGGTCGCGCCGCTGCGATAAAAAAGACACCACCGTGTTGGGGCGGAAATCTTTGCCGGTGCGGCAGTTCTTCAGCTTCATGCTGCGCTCGAAATGGCCTGAGCACACGCGGATGAAGGCGATACGGTCGCGATGGCCGGGGTCCATGTTCGCCTGAATCTTGAACACCACGCCGGTGAATTTGGGTTCCATCGGTTCCACCACTCGCTGGATCGCGCGTCGCGCGCGCGGCGGTGGCGCAAATGTGACCAGCGCATCCAGCACTTCCTGCACCCCGAAGTTGTTGATGGCCGAACCAAAAAACAGCGGCGTCTGTTTGCCGGCGAGAAAAGTGTCGCGCTCGAAGGTGGGCGATACGCCCTGCACCAGCGACATTTCCTGGCGCGCGTGCTCGAACACGTCGCCGAAGCGCTCGGCGGCCAGCGGGTTGTTCAGTCCCGCGATGGTGTCGTGTCCGCCGACGCGGTCTTCGCCCGGCATAAACACACGCATGCTGTCGTGCATGAGATCAAACACGCCCTTGAACTGTTTGCCCATGCCCACCGGCCAGGTGCAGGGCACCACCGGCATGCCCAGTGTGCGCTCGATTTCATCTACCAGGTCCATCGGCTCGCGCACCTCGCGATCCATCTTGTTGACGAAGGTAATCACCGGCGTGTTCTGCTGGCGACACACCTGGAGCAGACGCAGCGTCTGTGGCTCGATACCGTTGGCGGCGTCGATCACCATCAGCGCCGCATCCACGGCGGTCAGCACGCGGTAAGTGTCTTCGGAAAAATCGCGGTGGCCCGGGGTATCGAGCAGGTTGATCACGCAGTCGCGGTACTCCATCTGCATCACCGAGCTTGCCACCGAAATGCCGCGCTGCTTTTCGATTTCCATCCAGTCGGATGTGGCGTAGCGCGAGGCCTTGCGTGACTTCACACTGCCGGCAATGTGAATGGCGCCCGCGTATAGCAGGAGCTTTTCTGTGAGCGTGGTTTTGCCCGCATCCGGATGTGAAATGATGGCGAAGGTGCGGCGGCGGGAGACTTCTTTTTCTATGCTCATGCGTGTGCCTGTGCGCGGCCGGCAACCCATGGCCGCAGCGCGAAAGGCGCGCATGATACGGTATTTGTCATTAAAAAACAACAAGATACAAGGTTGAACAGCTACATTTCTATAGCGAGAGGGATACGCCGCATCTATAATCAAGAAAATACAACGGAGGAGAGTTTCGATGGGTAGCCCAAAACGGATGGTCGCAATCACGGTAACCGCGCTGCTGGCGGGTATTTCCACGGCGCAGGCTGCTGAGCCCGTGTGGCCGGACAAACCCATCCGCCTTGTCGTTGGCAGCGCGGCAGGCTCAGGGCCGGACATCATCGCGCGCGTGATGGCCGAGCGCTTGTATGGCGTGTGGGGCCAGCGTATCGTGGTTGACCCGCGACCCGGTGTATCCGGTTTATTGAGCGCGGATATCGTGACCCGCTCAGCGGCCGACGGCTACACCTGGATGATGATGACCTCGCAGTTGTTTGTTGCCACCATCGTCTATTCCAACCACAAGGTAAATCTCGCCCGTGATTTCGCCTCGATCAGCCTCATCGGCACGGTGCCATATGTGCTGGTAGCCCATCCCTCAGTCGCGAAGACCACAGCCGAGCTGATTGAGGCCGGGAAGAAGTCGCCCGGGATGCTGCGCTATGGCTCGGCCGGCGCTGGCGGCGGCGAGCATATAACGAGTTTCCTGTTCGGCCATATGGCGGGGGCCAACTTCCTGCACGTGCCGTACAAGGGCATACCGCAGGCCCTCGCTGACACCGTGGGGCGTGAAGTGCACTTCGCCACCCCGGTGCTGGCGGTCGCACTGCCGTTCGTGCACAGCGGGCGGCTGCGTGCGCTAGGCGTCACCACGCGCAAGCGCGCCGCGTTGTTGCCCGATGTGGCTCCTGTGGCCGACATCCTGCCTGGCTACGAAAATTTTGGTTGGTACAGCCTGGTCGCGCCCATCGGCACGCGGCCGGACATACTGGCCAAAGTGAATGCCGAAGTGGTCAAGGCGGTGAAGGAACCTCAGTTCATCGAGCAGCTGAAAAGCCTGGGCATCGACCTCGTCGGCAGCACGCGTGCCGAGTTCGATGCCTTCCGGCGTAACGAGACCAAGCGCCTGGGAGACATTATCAAAGCCTCCGGCGTGGATCTGAAGTAGGGCGGCGGCGTTCGCGACGCGGGCAGATTCAGCGCATCCTGCGCTGGAATTGCCCGCGTGATCCGGCGCACATCGCCGATTTTCTGCGCCGCGCAGCCGGGATTTTAAAATGTTGGCGACAAACTATTGCCGCGCTTATTCACCCACGGCCTGGCACGCGGCGGCAATCACGCTATCGGCGATGAAGTAACCTGCTGCACGCCATTCCAGCAAACGAGGTCGCACGCCGGAAATCAGCCCCCGGCGTTGATCACTATCCGGTCAAGCATTCGAGCCAAATTCCGCGTTCAACTCATCGTCATCCAGCGCCACCACCGGCACCCTGGCGCGCCTGGCCGCGAGGAGAAATTCCACCCGCCCCATGCCACAAAGTTTCCCGGCCTTGCCGGAACTCAAGCGGCCAACCTCGAACAGCTTCAGCGCTAGCATGAATTTCGCCTCGCTCGCCAGCGATTCAGGCGAGACACCGGGCGACGCGTTATTCCGCTTTGACGCCGTTCATCTTCACGATCTTGCGCCACTTCGCGATTTCGTTTCTGATCAGCGCGCTGAATTCGTGAGCCTGCATGGGGGCCGGGCACTGCGCCCCCAAACGCAAGCCGCTGCTTCATGTCATCGGTGAGAATGCGGCACCTGGCCGACAACATCAAAGCCTCCGGCGTGGATCTGAAGTAGGGTGGCGCACTGCGCGCCGCAGTGCGATTACTCGATCTTGATACCGGTCGACTTCACCACCTTGGCCCACATCGCTGTCTCGTCGCGCACCTTCGCGCGCGTCTCCGCAGTCGGCAGGCCCGAGACCTCGGAGCCGCTGCCGAGCACCAGGTCCTTCACCTCGGGAATGCGCAGGACTTTCCCGACCTCGGTGTAGATGCGTTCGACGATGCGCGTCGGCGTTCCGGTAGGCGCCCACAGGCCGACCCAGCCGTCGACGTCGTAGCCGGCAACGCCGCCTTCGGCTATCGTTGGCAGATCGGGCAGTGCCGGCGAGCGTTTGAGGCTGGTCACCGCAATCGCGCGCAGCCTGCCGGTTTTCACGTGGGGTATGGACGACGGCGGGGTGGCGAACGAAAGCTGGGTTTCATTGCCCACCACACTCAGCAAGGCGGGTCCACCACCCTTGTAGGGCACGCTGATGATATCCACGCCCACTCGCAGCTTGAATAGTTCCACCGCAAGTTGCGGGCTGGTGCCCACACCCGCATGCCCGTAGCGCAGCTTGCCGGGTTGCGCTTTCGCGTAACTGATCAACTCCTTGATCGAAGTAGCGGGCACCGAGGGATGCAGCACTACGACATTGGTGTATTTAATCAACTGGGTAATCGCGGCCAGATCGCGTAGCGCGTTGTACGGCAAGTTTGCGTACACGCTGGGGTTGATGGTGACCGGGCCTTCTGCAGTGACCAGCAGGGTATAGCCGTCAGGCGCTGCCTTGGCGACGATATCGTTGCCGATGTTGCCGCCGCCACCGCCTCGATTATCGACCACGATCGACTGGCCGAATGCAGCGGGCAGGCGCTGCGCAAGTATGCGCGCAACGAAGTCGCTCGATCCGCCCGGTGGAAAAGAAACCACTATGCGTATGGAGCGGTCGGGATAGGTCTGCGCGAAAGCGTAAGACGGCAGTGCGAGCGCTGCCAGTATGGCGATGGTCAATCCGCTTGATTTCATGGGGTACTCCTCCAAATAAATTTGTGTGCCATGCCGCTAAGGCAGTACCAAACGGGCTGCACCCGCGGCGATTATATTCACGCGCCTATCGTGACAGTACTCGCCCGCCACGTCCAGTGCGGGAAACACCGGCACCCGTACGCGACCTTTGCATCCACAACGCCGCGTGCATGTTCCTACGGGTGGTTATGGCGCCGCGGGGTTACGGTTTCATAATGAGCTTGCCCATCACCTGCCCCGACTCAAATACCTGATGCGCGCGCGCGGCTTCGGCCAGCGGAATGCGTTTGTATATCGGCACCTGGATGGTGCCCTCATGCAGCAGGCGTATCAGATCCTGGGTGCAGCGCGCGCGCAGTTCCGGCCAATCATCCAGCGTATGCATGGTGAAATAGCGGTAAGAGAGGCTGCGCCACGGCGCTTTTTCGACGGCGGCGGGTATATTGCCGGTGGGCCGTCCTTCGACGCGGCCATACAGCATCAACAGGCCGAAGCGATCGAGGCAATCGAATAGATCCGTCACGCCCGCGCCGCCGACCATATCGAGCACCAGATCGACGCCGCGCCCGCCGGTCAATTGTTTAACCTGATCGACCACATTGCCGCGCTTGCGGTCGACGGTTTGGTCAGCGCCCTGTGCGCGCGCAAATGCCGCGCGCTCATCGGAACTCACCACCCCGATCACGTGCTTGCCATAGGCATGAGCAAGCTGCACCAGCGCCGTGCCCACACCGCCCGCCGCCGCGATCACCAGCACCGATTGGTACTGAAAACCCTTGAGCGCGGAGTTGAGCAAGTGCCACGCCACCTGATAGTTGGCGAGTCCCGCTGCCTGATCCAGATCGACGCCCGCGGGCAGCGGGTACAACAGCTCTTCGCGCGCGACCAGATATTCGGCGTAGCAACCGCCGCGGTCCTTGAATTCGCGCGCCGACACGAACACCGGCTGTCCCACCTGCAGCTTGCTCACGCCGGTGCCGGTTTCAACCACCGTGCCGCTCATCTCGATGCCGGGAATCAACGGCAGCGGTGGCATCCACTGGTAGGCGCCGCGGCGCACGTAGGTTTCGGGCATGCACACGCCGATAGCGTGCGCCTTTACCAGCACTTCACCGGCGCCAGGCCTGGGCGTCGGCAGGTCGATGTATTTCAATACCTCAGGGCCGCCGGTCTCGGTGATTTGTACCGCTTTCATGAAGCCGCTTTCATATCAAAGCGTACCGCTATGGCGGCGCTGGCGATCACCGCCATGTCGTGACCGCCTTCTTCCGGCACGTTGAGTCCGCCTTTGACCACCTTTACCGTGACTTGCCCGTGCGGCAAACTCGCTTTGATGGCAGCGGCGTCGACTTTGCCGGGCTCCTGCACGCCGATGGTGACTTCAACCTGCATCTCTTTGGAGTTGAGGCCGAGCGAGCGCATAAACGCCAGTGACGAGTGATGCAAAGCATCCTGCGCCGCGCGCAGTGCCGCCTTGGTGTAATCGCCGCCGTGCAAATCGTTGCCGGCGCCCATTTCGAGAATGATTCTCTTGAGTGGCATGTCTGTTCTCCTTACACATCAAGGCGGACGATCGCCGCCGCATGCGCGAGCACGGTGGAGCTGGTGCCGGCGTCGTTAAAAATCTCCAGACCACCCTCGTACACTTTGACCGTGCCGGTGCCGTGCGGCAGCACTTTCAACACTTCGGCTGTGTCCACCCGATCCGGCTGGGGCACCCCGATCAGCACTTCGACCACCATGGAGTCGACGGGCTTGCCCACGGCGTCGGCAATATTGAGCGAGTTGTGCCATAACGCGTCACGCAATGCGCGCACCGCCGCCTTGGTGTAATCCGCGCCGCGTATATCCGTTCCCATGCCGATTTCTATCGCCATGCGTTTTAGGGTCATCGTGGTTCTCCTTTGCTTTTTGGGATAGAGTACATTCTAATCCGGCTCGCGCGTCAGCGTGCTCGAGCAAGTGATCCGCTAACTCTATATCCAGGATTGCCTATTATGACGAACTTTATGCGCGTTGCCGGCGAGGGTTCTGCGGCGCTGGTATTTCTAGCTGCATTAGTGTTGTCTGCCGTCACGGCTACCCCGGCAGGCGCGCAGCGTACGTATGATCGATTGCCGATCGTCAAGGAAGGCACGACGCTCAAAATTTCGCCGCATGTGTACGTGATCCCCGACGAGAACGCGCGTGGGGTGCCCAATGTCGGCATCATTGTCGGCAGCCGTGCAACCCTGGTGGTCGATCCCGGCATGGGACTGAAGAGCGGACAGGCGGTGGTGCGCGAAATGGCGAAGCTCAGCACGAATACAGAGATTTATCTCGTCAACACGCATTTTCATCCGGAACATACCACTGGAGAGGCGGCATTTCCCCCGCACGTAAAAATCATCCGCGCCGCGGCGCAACAGCAGGACATCGAGGAAATGGGGCTCAAGGTAGTGGCGGAATTCAGCGCGCGCTCGCCCGAACTGGCTGAATTGTTGAAAGACATCAAGGGTTTTCGGGTGCCGACGGAAACCTTCGAGCGCGACAAGACGCTCGACCTGGGCGGCGTGCGGGTAAAGCTCATACGGCTGGGGCCCGCTCACACGCGCGGCGACACCGCGATCTTCGTTGAGGGCGACGCTGTGCTGTTCTCCGGTGATCTCGCGATGAAGCAGGCGTTTCCCGCATTCGCAACGCCGCAATCGCGCTCGGACAGTTGGATAACCAGCCTGGATGCGCTGGGTGCGCTGCGTCCGTCGCAGGTCGTCGGTGCGCATTATGGGATGGGCGATGCCGCCATCATTGCCGCGTATCGCGGCTACTTTACGGCGTTGCGCGAGCGCGTAGGTGAAATGAAACGGCAGGGCAAATCGTCCGACGAAACAGCCACCACGCTGCGCAACGAGTTTCGCGCCAAATATCCGGACTGGGACCAGCCGCTGCGCGTACATTCAGCGGCGACGGCGATTTACGCAGAATTGCCGTAGCCTCCTGCGGGCGCGGCGTTGCGCCCATCAGGGGTCACGCACCAACGCCGCACGCCAGTCGCGTTTGAGGCGGCCCTGCGCCACACCGTGCATATGGTCACCGTGGATACGGCCGCTGTAACGGACTTGATTCACGGTGAAGCGGATTTCGGTGCCGCGTAACTTGCCGTCCTCTAGGGGTAGCGCAATGCCTTCCATCTGGTAGCTGCCGTATATCTTTTGAAAATGCTGCTCGATTATTAACTCCGTTCCATCCGCCATCAGCCACCGGCCCGCTACTTGCGCTGGCACCACATACAGCACTGCGATGCACCAACTGGTGCACGGCGTAGTGCGCACGGTTTCGTCCGCTTCCCAGCCGCCGCCGATTTCGTAGGTGTTCGACACAATACGCGAGCCGGGTTTGAGATTCAGAAACTTCGGCGCGAGGGTGCTTAAGTGATGGGGCAACAAAAACAACGGCAGCACCGAGGCTTGCGAAATATCGGCCTCGAACATATCGCCTTGCGCGAACGTGGCCTTGTCGCCAACGCCTGCTGCGATGGCGGCACGTTGCGACAGCGCCACCAGTTGCGGATTGTATTCAACGCCATGCGCGCGCGCGCCGCGCTGCGCCGCCGCAATCACCATGCGCCCGTCACCCGACCCCAGATCGATCACGAAATCGCGCGCGGTAACTTGCGCCATGTCGAGCATCTGTTCGAGTGTGATGTCGGGCGTGGGTATCCACACCACATCCTTGCCCGGCTGTCCGGCGATGGGTTTATAGGTGTCAGCAGGCGTTTGTGCGTACGCCATGCTTGCTGCGAGCAGCAGCAACCCCATTGCGCGCTGACCGGTGTTCAAGCTCATGCCTTTGCGCCGCTAGGATAAGGCAGCGATTTTTGATTTTACCTCTGTTGCTGTGCGACGCAGGATCGAGGGGGTGCAGATGCATGAATACGCGGACAGCTATTTTCATGGAAATAGTGCGCGATGCGAGTGCACGCAGGGTTTTTTGCACGGTTGACGTCTGCGCAGGCTGCGGCTAGATTGGCGGTTGGTGAAAATAGAGGTTTGAAATTCCTAATACCCATCACCACTGGCGGATACGACCGAAATTAATAACAAGGAGGAGTGGCATGCGTATGATTGGATGGTTGGGGGCGTTTGCGGGGTTCATCATGTTCGCGAGCGCTACGGCGTGGTCGCAGTCGTACCCGGCGCGGCAGGTGAGGGTGGTGGTGGTGTTTCCTCCCGGCGGCGCGACCGATATCGTATCGCGGCTGGTGTTTCAGAAAATGAGCGAGCAGCTCGGCCAGCAGTTCGTGATCGACAACCGCGGCGGCGCGGGCGGGATGATCGGCGCCGAGATTGTGGCGAAGAGCCCGTCCGACGGCTATACGCTGATGGTGTATTCGCAGACGCTGCTGGCCAACGCACACCTCTATAAAAAGCAGCCGTATGACGCACTGAAGGACTTCGTCGGGGTAACGACCCTCACACGGATAGTGCCCATGCTCGCCGTACACCCCTCGATGCCGGTGCGTAACACCAAAGACTTCATTACCCTGGCGAAAGCGCGGCCCGGTGAAATCCTCTACGGCTCGGCGGGCATCGGCGCCTTGCAGCACCTTGCCATGAGCACTTTCGGCAGCACTATCGGGGCGAAAATGACGCATGTGCCGTACAAGGGGGGCACGCTGGCGGTCACCGGCATGATGAGCGGCGAGATACAGGCCATACTCACGCCGATTGCAGAGCTTTACCCCCACCTCAAGTCGGACCGCGTGCGGCCCATCGCGGTGACTTCAGATGCGCGCACCACCCAGTTTCCCGATATTCCTACGGTCGCTGAAACCTTAAAGGGTTTTGAATTCACTTCGTGGTTTGGCGTGTTTGTGCCGGCCGCCACACCCAGGCCGATCATCGACAGGCTCAACGCCGAGATCAAGAAGGCGGTGGCAGATCCCGGTGTCGCCGCGAGTCTTTCGGCGCAGGTGCTCGATCCCTTGTATATGCCCACTGAAGTGTTCGCCAAACAAATCCAGATTGAATATGACAGGCTCAGACAGGTGGTGAAGCTGTCGGGCGCCCGCATCGAATAGACGCAGCGGCGGGGGAACGGATTCTGCTCCGGCTTAGGGATATAAGCTAAGGCCACACGGCGCTATACCGTTCTCGCTAATCCCACTCAAGCCAGCGCCGGCATCACTTCCTTGGCAAAGCGTTCCATTGAGCGCAGCACACGCTTTTGTTCCATGTCGCCGAACCAGAAGCTGCAATTGAAATGTGAAATGCCCATTACCGCTTGCAGGCGCTTGATCTGGCGGATGCAGGTGTCCGGTGAACCGACGATGATGTAGCGCTCGAGCAGATCATCGATGTTGGGTTCGGATTTGGGCATCACCGGTATTGCCTTGCCGTTTTCTACTTGCTCGTAGTGATTGCGCAGGCTCAGCGTGACACGCATGTTCCAGCGCGCGTGTTCGGCCGCGTCCAGGGCATCGGCGTCGCTTTCGGCGACGTACACCGCGCGTTGCACGCCCACGCGTGGCTTGCGCGGCAGGTTTACCTTAGCCACAACTTCCTCGAACATTTTGCCGAATGTGGCTAGATGATCGACGGTCACACCGAAGCCGCCGGTGAGTACATCAAAGCCGCGGCGCACCGCTGCTTCGAGCGCGTAGGCGCTTTGCGCCACGATCCAGATCGGCGGATGCGGGGTTTGCAGCGGCTGCGGGAACACCGATGTTTGCGGCAGTTGGTAGTGTTTGCCGTCGTAGGCGAAGGGTTTTCCCTTGAACGAATTGAGTATGATATCGAGCGATTCATCCCAGCGATGGCGCGCGGCGTCGAGTTCGAGACCGAAGCGCTCGAATTCGTAGTTCTGGTAGCCGCGCCCGAAACCGACATCCAGCCGCCCGCCGCTGAGCAGATCAAGGGTTGCAATTTCTTCGGCTATCAGCAGCGGATGATGCAGCGGCACCACGATGACCGCCGTGCCCACGCGCAAGGTGGTGGTCTTGGCGGCGATGTAGGTGGCCAGTTGCGCGGGGCGCGACAGATAGCCGTAGGTTGAAAAATGATGCTCGCCCAGCCATACATTGCGATACCCCAGCGCTTCGGCGGCCTGCGCCTGCTCGACGCCGCGCGCGTAAATTTCCTGTGACGAGCGCATCGAGGGTGATTGCATGAGCAGAAAGGTGCCGATATCCATGGTGTTCCTTGGTTGTTGTGGCGTCATTGCAGTGAAAATAATCGGCCACAATGTGTGTGCAGTTTGTGCTACCGTAAAACCAAAGCTATTGTAGCGAAACCAAGCGCAAACACCATGACCACACCTACACCCACACTTCTGGCCAGCGCCACCGCATTGCCGCCCAACGGCTTTCCGCCCAACGGCTTTCCGCCCATAGTCAATCTGCTGCTGAACCTCGCTCACGCCATAGATCACATGTTTTTGTTGATCTTCGCCACCGCGGTGGCGGTGATCGCGATTGAATTTGGTTTTAGTGATTGGACGGATCTCATGCCTTACAGCGTGGGTGCATTTGTGCTATTTGGACTCGGTGCGCTCCCGGCCGGACGGCTGGGCGACCTGTGGGGCCGCCGCATCATGATGATCATTTTCTTCATCGGTATAGGCGTGGCGGCGCTGCTGGTGGCACTGACGCAAAACGCGTGGCAACTCGCAGCTGCACTCACGCTGCTGGGCGCGTTCGCGGCGATTTATCACCCTGTCGGTATTCCGATGCTGGTGCAGAATGTGCCCAATCCGGGTGCGGTAATCGGATTCAACGGCCTGGTGGGAAATCTTGGCATTGCAGTGGCCGCGCTGATCACCGGTTTCCTGGTGAAGTGGATAGGCTGGCGCACAGCGTTTGTGGTGCCCGGCATGATCGCCATCGCGTGCGGCATTGTGTTTGCGATGACCTGCCCGAAAGAGGCCGAAGCACCGGCCAAACGCAAAAACGGCAAAGCGCAAGTCAAGCTGACGCCCGCGATGATGGCGCGCGCTTTTGCGGTGATGACCTCTGCGGCGGCAGTGAGCACCATATTGTTCAACTTCACCACCAATGGCAATGGGCAGTTGCTGTCGGAACGCTTTCGCGGGGTGATTGAAGACCCGGCGCTGCTCGGCGTCATGCTTGCCCTCATCTATGCGATCGCCTCGATCGCGCAAATCGTGGTGGGCAGGTTAATTGACTGCATGCCCTTCAAGGCGCTGCAACTGTGGATATCGGTGATTCAGATTCCGCTGCTGATCATTGCCGCCCACACGCAACACTGGTGGCTGTTCGTGGCACTGCTGGCGGTGATGGTGTTTGTGTTCGGCGCGGTCCCGTTCACCGATGCGATGATCGTACGCTATGTGGATGACCGGCTGCGCTCGCGTGTGGCAGGCATGCGTCTCACGGTGGCGTTTGGATTCAGTTCAGCGGCGGTGTGGATGCTGGGCCCGATGGTGAAACACATCGGTTTTTCCCACGCGCTGTGGATCATGGCCGGCATCGCTGCGTTGAAGGCGGCCATTATATTGCTGCTGCCGGACGAGCCTGCGGTTGCAGCATAGCAACAGCAGCGGCAACAGCGGGCGATACGCCTTATTGTCGTGCCAGACCTCGCAGATAATCCGGCGGCGCCTTACGCTGAAACTGCGGTGCGACCTTTTGCATAAACAGCTTGATGCTGTGCTCGGCCACTTCAATCGGCATCGACCCCAGCCTAAACACCAGTATCAATCCGCCGACGCCGATTTTGTCAATTTCCGCGATCGCTGCAGCCACCGTATCCGGGGAGCCGCACAATAGCGAATGCGGCTGCTGGTTGCGCGCCGGGGTCACCGCTTCGGCCTTGAGCATCAAGCCCTGCTCAGCGTAGACCTTCTTGCGCATGGCTTCGCGAAATGCCTGCTGCGTTTCCCATGCTGGCATCGCAATACGTGCGGCCTCGGCATCGGTTTCGCCGACAAAAATATTGCGCCACACCCAAGTGTTATCCACGTTGCGCGCAACCGTGGCCTCATCGTAGCCGGATTCACGCAGGGTCTTGCGGTATAAATCCATGCGCTGTTGCGTCACTTGGTTCGACTGAATATTCATCAGGAACGGGCGCCCTTCGCGCGCCATGCCGAGCATCGCTGCTTCGCCCGAGCACGCGCGCACGATAGCCGGGTGCGGCTTGGTGTAAGGCCGCGGGCGCAGCAGCGGTAGCTTGATATCCCAGTATTTGCCCTTGTGCACATAGTTCTCGGTGGTCCAGGCCTTGATCATGATGTCTTCGGCTTCGATCAGGCGCTCGTAGGCTTCCTTGGGATCAATGCCGTACCCCTGATAGTCATAGATGTTGTACGCGGTGCCGCGTCCCAGCCCGACCACCAGGCGGCCTTTGCTGATGTTGTCGATCAGCGCCATTTGCTCGGCCATGCGTATCGGGTGATGCAGCGACATTTGCGCCACCGCAAAGCCGATGTGGATGTGTTGTGTGCATGCCGCCAGCGCGGCGGCAAACGTCACCGGATCCACATAGGCGCAGATACCGTCAAAATGGTGTTCCGCCAGCCACAACATATCCATGCCGAGCGCATCGCAGAGTTGCGCCTCGCGCAGCGTTTCGCTGATGATCTGCTGGTCTTTGTTCGCGTCCATAGACGCAGGGAAAAGGAAGTTGCTGAATTTCATAACCTATCCCTGAATTAGAAACCAAAATATCAGCCACAGAGGACACACAGAGTTTTTGTAGGTTGGGCTGAGCGCGCGAAGCCCAACGACCCGCAACTGACACACGCCAATTACAACCCGCAATTTTGCGCAGTGGATTTTAGCGTGGGTGTTGGGCTTCGCAAGCTCAGCCCAACCTACGTGAGCTACTGCGCCAGTCGCAGCTTTAACCACGCGGTGATCATGTCAGCGATCTCTTCATCCTTCACGCCGCCGCCGCGTCCCATGTGGCCGCCCTGCGGATAAATGCGCGCTTCCTTGGGGTTGCCGTGCTCCATCAGCAGGTAGATATCTTCCACCGGCGCCTGATCGTCCAGCTTGCCGTTCACGCAGAGTAGCGGTGCCGACGGCTGGTCCAGCAATCCCTGTTGTTTGAGCGACAGCGCGGGCGCCACGCGCAGAAACTCTTCCAGCGACTTGACGCCCATCGCTTTGCTGCGCGCCTGAAACAGTCCGAGCGGGCCGAAGATCGCGGCCGCGGCTTTTTCGGTGAGTGCGGGTCGCAGCCAGTCTTCCTGAAAGCCGTAATGCACATTGCTGCCATGGAACACCGCGGCTTTCAGGCGCTGCGCTTCCACATACGCGAGCTTGGCTGCCCAATAGCCGCCGTAGCTGCCGCCCCACACGCCTAAACGCGTGGCATCGATATCGCTGCGCTTCAACAAATAATCGATCAGCGCCGAAAACGTGCGTGTCGCAACGGCATCTGTGAACAACACCGGGCTCTCGCCCGTGCCTGGCATGTCGATGGCGAAGCCCGCGATGCCGGCACGATTCAAGCGTGCATGAGCGCGCTGGCGATCTTCCTTCCAGCCGTCGACGCCGCCCCAGTGCATGACGACCGGCGGCTTATGCACTCCGGCTGGAATCTGCAAATAACCGGTCAGCGTACTGTCACCAAACCGTATCTCGATGATTTCCAGCGGCGGATCAAAGTAGCGCGCGGCCTTGCGGAACACCCGCACCGAATCGCGGTACGCCTGCGCCTGCCCCTCTGATCCGGCGCAGGGATAACGGCCCACGCGAAAATAGTGAAACGCCAGTTCGTAGAGTTCGCGGCATTGATTTTTGTGGTCACCGCTTTTTTCCAGCGCGTCGCCCTGGCGCTCGTACTCGAATCCAAATCGGGACCACGCGCGTGCCCACTCATCGCGATCGAGGCTAGTCAGCGCTTGCGCTATGCGCTCGGCGTCCTCGGCGCGTATGCCGTCGAGCGGATTCAGATGGCCAGCACGCCGCGTGATTTCCGCCTTCACCTCGTGCAGCGGGCGCTCACGTATAACGGTGTGCGACGGTTCCATCAGCGGTTCCCGCATCATCTCAATCCGGCTTCATGCCAAGCTTCTGTGCCACATTCCCCCACAAATTCATCTCCGCTTTGACAAAGCGTGCAAACGCTTCAGCGTTGCTGCCCACCGGAATTGCGCCTTGCGCGGACAACTTCTCCGCCACATCGGGGAGTTTGACGATGCGCGCGATCTCGCCGGCGAGTTTGTTGAGTATGGGCTTGGGCACGTGGGCGGGCGCGAACACGCCATACCACTCGGCGGTGTCGAAGTTAGGCACGCCCGATTCGATGAAGGTCGGCGTGTTCGGCAGTCCCGGCGAACGTTTGGCGGAGGTCGTAGCTATCGCTTTCAGCCGACCGCCGTTGATGTGCGGCAACACGCCCGGCGGACCGCTGATCAGAAACTGAATCTGCCCGCCGATCATGTCGGCAATCGCCGGCGCGCCGCCTTTATACGGGATGTGCTGGATGTTGATGCCGGCGTTCAGCTTCAGCAACTCCATCGACAGGTGGCCCGAGGTCAGTTGCCCGGGCGAGCCGTAGTTCAAGGTGCCGGGCTTTGCCCGGGCGAGCGCGATCACTTCTTTCAGGTTGCTGGCGGGCACGCCAGGGTTCATGGTCATCACGCCCGGCACCGCGACCATTTGGCTTACCGCCTGCAGGTCACGCTCGGTGTTGTACGGCAGATTTTTCAGCACATACGGATTCACCGCGGTTGGGGTGAGCAGGGTTGCTATGGTGTGGCCATCGGGCAATGCTTTGGCCACCAGATCGGTGGCGATAATCATCACCCCGCCGGGGCGGTTATCCACCACCACTTGCTGGCCGAAGGCCTCGCTCATTTTCTGTGCCACGATGCGTGTAACGATATCGGTGGTGGCCCCCGCCGGTACCGGCACCAGCCAGCGTATCGGGCGGGTGGGAAACGTTTGCGCGCCGCTCACCGCAGGCCATAAAGTGGCACTCAAGCAGATCGCGGCGGCAAAACCCCCATATTTTTTTTTCATGATCTTTGAATTTGAGGCTGATTATTTTGCTGCTGGCGCGGATGGATCAGCCTTGCTGGCTTTTTTCTTGGCGGCACCCTTGGATTTTTTCGCTTTCTTGGCGCCTTTTTTAGCTTTGCTTTTTTCCGCTTTCGGGGTGTTGGCTTTGGCCTTTTCGCCTGTGGCGGGCGCGGCAGCGGGGGGCGCCGGTTGCGCCGGGGCTATCGGTGCGGAGGGCGCCTGCGCGGCAGCGCTGAGCGTGATCGCTGCGAACAGGGCTGCGGACAACGCGGACAAAATCTTGTTCATGCTGTTTCCTTTCATGGTGCTACATGTAGATGGCATCACCCGGATTTCCGGGCGTGTGCATCAAACGCAGTTGCTGTACACCCGGTTGACCGCACTCGGTGTGCAGCGCTGCGTTTTTTCGGGTTTACGCCGCGCGCTGATAGCGTTTCAGTACCACGCGCAACTGGTCGGTTAAATGTGGGCGCATGCGTATCGTCCAAGGCGTAATCGCGGCCTCTTTCCACACCTCTGAGGCACAGATTTCAGCGCGCTCAAGCTCATAAATCCCGATGCTGTTGTGCGTGCCGGAGTGCGAGAAAAAATGCCGGGCCGACACACAGCCCGCTACTGCGCCCAGACGCGGGATGTGTTCCTCGCGATACCAGCGCTGGACTTCGGCTATCGCGTCCGGCTTCAAATTGCAGGCGTTAATCATCAGATAGTTGGTGGTGCCGCGCATGACTTGATCGCCAGGTGCCAGTTGCTCGCCTTCGATCCGCAACAGGCGTTGCAGCCTGGAGGTCACGCGCTTGCTCCACGGCGACAGGTTGTCGCGCGCGATGGCCTCATACGGCGCGCTGTGCAGCACCGCATGCGACTCCAGATCGTACGTCGCAATCGCCACCTTGGGATCATCCACGCTCTCCCAGCGCACGCCGTTGATGAAGCCCTTGCAGCGATGGCGTTCCGGCAGGTGCTCGGTGTCATACCAATCGTTGAATTCGCCGACATCCACCCCGCCGTAGTTGAAACCGGCAACCAGTAGTCCTTTTGCCATTTTGTTCTCCTTAGTCCACGCGTATATTCGCTGCCTTCACCACCGGCGCCCACCTGGCGATTTCCGCGCGTATGAAATCGCCGAATTTCTCCGGCGTGCCGCCCACCGGTTCGTAACCGTTTTCGATCATGCGTTTTTTCATTTCCGGCGTGCTGATAATGCGGTTGAACTCCGCGTTCAGGCGCTTGAGGATGTCAGGTGGCGTTGCCGCGGGTGCCAGCATGCCATTCCATGAGGTTACGTCAAAGCCCTTGATGCCGGCTTCCTGCAACGTCGGCAAATCGGGCAACGCTAGCGCGCGCTTGCCGCTGGTCACCGCGATGGCTTTCATTTTGCCGGATTTGATGTGCTGCACGATGGTGGCTGGCTCACCGAAAATCATGGCGATTTCACCGCCCATCAGCGCGATCGCTGCCGGAGCGCCGCCCTTGTAGGGCACATGGGTCAGCGGCGCGCCGGTCATCGAGGCAAACAACGCGCCCGCCAGATGGTTGATCGCGCCGTTGCCACTGGAGCCGTAGGTAAACTGGTCGGGCTTTGATTTGGCCAGCGCGACTATATCCTTCGCCGTCCTGACCGGCAGCGATGGATGCACCACCACTACCTGCGGCACCGAGGCATTCCAGATAATCGGCGCGAAGTCGCTCTCCCTGAACGGCATCTTGCGGTAGATATGCAGATTCACCGTGTGCGTGCCCGAATACGCGAACAGGATGGTGTAGCCGTCGGGCGGCGACTTCGCGGCGATCTCCGCGCCGATGTTACCCGCCGCGCCGCCGCGATTGTCGATAACGATGGGCTGGCCCAACGCTTCGGCTAGCGACGGCTGCAATATGCGCGACAGCACATCCGCGCCGCCGCCCGGCGGCCATGGCACGATCCAGCGTATGGTTTTGGCGGGCCAGGTCTGGGCCTGAGCGCCAGCCGCACACCACACGCCCAACGCCATTGCCATGGCAATGCAACGGCAAGCTATCGTTTTCATTGATTATTTTTCTCCAGCGCATTCACGTAGGGCTTGGATGCCGGCGTGTAGATAGCCACATCTTCCGGCAATGCAGGCACTGCGTTCTTATTCATGACGGCTATGCCGCGATAGGGCGTTGAACGATCTATGCCTGCCACCTTGAGCCAGGTGAAAGCCGGCGCAACCTCCGGCGCAGCACGATCCGCAACCAACAGCACTTGATCTTCGCTCACCACCGGTGCCACAGCCAACCCGTCAAACAGATTGCGGCGATACCACTGGCGGTCGATCAACGCCTGCCATACACCCATGCCGCGCACGCTCAGATAGTACTCGCCCTTGAATACCTCTGCCGAAGCCACACCATACATCGCCAGCGACGGCGGATGCGCGGGGTGTGTGGTGATAAAGCGCTGCGCTGAAAACACGCCGGGCACGGTGGCCATGATGCGCAAGTGTTCGAGGTACCACTGCGCCCAGGCGGCTTCGCGGGTGCTGTCGCCTGGGCCCATCAGGCCGCTCTGGCTGTTGAAAATCATGGGGAGTGGCGCTTGCCTAAGCCGAGCGCAGTTTTCGCGCCGGTTTCTTGTGCGATCCCGGCTCGGACAATTTACGCAGCAGACTACCGCAATCCATGATTTTCGGATCCACCCCCATCACCTCATACGCCTGCCATGCCGAGGCCTGCACTGCGGAATACACCGGCTTGCCCAGATCGCGCTCCAACTGATCCAGCACTTCCAGCGCGCGCAACTGCGTACACGCCACGAACACCGCCTCGGATTTGGGTGTGGTGATTTCTTTCACCTTGCGGTAAATTTCTTCGGGTTGAATCTTGGCGTGATCGAACATGTCGAGCATGTCGAAGGTGCCGAGCTTCACCACGTCGATGCCGTGCGCCTTGAGGAAATGCTTGAGGCGCTCGTTGGTGACTTCGACATACGGCGTCACGATATCGACCTTCTTGTATCCGCCCGCCTGCAGACACGCCGCCATGCCGCCGGCGGTGGTCACGGTGGGCGCGTGGGTGATTGCGGTGAGCTGCTCGGCGATTTTCTTGTTCCAGGTCGGGCCTTCGAAAAAGCTGCCGCTGGTGCAGCCGTAGACCACCACATCCGGCTCGATCATGCCCACATCACGCGCCGCTGCTTTGCTGGCGTCTTCCATGCCGCGCAGCGTTTCCGGCGTGCCTTCGCGTCCGCCAGCGATGCGCGCGGTATGCACCGACACGCCGGGCGGCGCGATTTTCCAGAACTCGGTTTCCATGGTGGTGTTGATCGAGGGAACCAGCAAGCCGATGCGTCCGCGCCATCCGTACATGTTTGTCTCCTTACTAAAATTCAAAATATTTTAACCGCGGAACACACGGAATACGCGGAAAACCCCGAGGTTGTTCCTTCCGCGTATTCCGTGTGTTCCGCGGTGATAGATTCTTCGGTTGACTTTAGATGTATAAGCTGCGCACTACGTGCTGTCAAACGCGCATGGTAATAACCACTTTGCCCAGCACTTTGCGATCCTGCACCGTGCGCAGCGCCGCGAGATAATCCTGCAACGGATACGCCGCCATCACCTGCGGCTTGATCTTGCCCTGTTCATACAACGCGAACAGGTGCTCATACGCTTTGCGCACCACTTCGGGTGCGCGCTCACGATAGTCGCTGCTCTGCAAACCGATCAGTGAAATATTTTTCACCAGCAGATAACCTGCCTTCACTTGCGGAATGCGCCCGGCGGCAAAACCGATGATCACCAGCCGCCCGCACCACGCCATCACGCGCAGGCAGGCGTCGAACACATCGCCACCGACGGAATCCAGCACCACATCGATGCCGCGCTGTCCCACGGCGTCGAACACCTGCTGACGAAACGTATCCCGCAGCTCAGGCACATCCGTGCGCACCACATGGTCGGCGCCGCCCGCGCGTGCGACCCGCGCTTTTTCTTCCGAGCTGACCGCAGCCACCACCACCGCGCCCAACGCCTTGGCCAGTTGCACCGCGGCCAGTCCCACCCCGCCCGCCGCGCCGGTGACCAGCACGGTTTCCCCCGCGCGAAACTGCGCGCGTTCCAGCAGCGCGTTATGCGCGGTCAGGTACACCAGCCCCATCGCCGCGCCGTCTTCGTAGCGCATGCTCGCGGGCATCACAAAACACAGTGCCTCGCGCACCACAGCGCGCTGCGCAAATGCGCCATGCTCGATCTGCGCCAGCACGCGATCGCCGGGCTTCACGCGGGTGACGCCTTCGCCCACCGCAGCCACCACACCGGCGAGATCCTTGCCCGGCACAAACGGACGCGGCGGCAGATGCTGATAGCTGCCGTTAATCACCAGCAGATCGGGGAAATTCACACTCGCTGCGTGGACATCGACCAGCACCTCTCCCTTGCCAGGTTGCGGATCGGGGAATTCACCGAGGCAGAGGTTTTCGAGCGCGCCGTGTTCGCGAATGATTAATGCTTGCATGATATTTCTTAAGTAATTGTTTTTATTATAATTTTAGTATTTCATTCGCATTGCCCAAAGCGGGGTAGCTGGCATCGATTTGTGAGGAACGAAACGCAGCGGCCACCGGCACCGGCAATGCGGTGATGGATTTTCCGTCAGCGGAAATTTTGCGGCTGAACACGCCGCGCGCCTGGAAGTGCGCATCGTTAAGCGCTTCTTCGACGCTCGCCATCACACAACAGCACAGGTCCTTACCCGCGAATCGTGCCTGCCACTCGGCGGCCGTTTTTTCGCCGATGCATTGCGCGACCGCGCGTGTGGTGGCCGCAGCATCCTTTTCGTCGTCGCGCAACCCGGGCGCGAGTTCGATGGCATCGCAGAAATTCTCCCAGAACTTTTGTTCCAGCGGTGCGGCGGCAATAAATTTATGGTCGCGCGTGCGATAGATGTAAAAACGCGGCGAGCCGCCGGTGACACGTTCGGCACCCGGTAGCGGCCACTCGCCTGCCGCGAGGCCGTTGCCGATGGCCCAGTAGAGGAAGGTGAACAGATTGTCGCCCATCGCGATATCGAGCTGGCAGCCCTTGCCGCTCGCGTCGCGCGCACGCAGCGCCAGCAGAATATTGATCACCGCGGGATACGCGCCACCGCCAATGTCGGCAATCAGCGCGCCCGGCACCACCGGCGCGCCGTCGGCACCGGCGGACAGTGACAGCAGGCCGGATTCGGCGACATAGTTCAGATCGTGCGCCGCCACCTGCGCACGCGGGCCGTCCTGTCCGTAACCGGTGATCGCGCAATAGATAATGCGCGGATTGATCGCAGCCAGCGCCTCATAGCCGAGGCCCAGGCGCGCCATCACACCGGGACGGAATTGCTCGACCACCACATCCGCTTGCTGAATCAGCGGCAGCAGCGATGCGCGCGCCGCATCATCCTTGAGATCGATGGCGATGCTTTTCTTGCCACGGTTGAGTAGGGCGAAGTTGACGCTGTCAGCGCCGAACTTCGGTACATAGGAGCGCATTTCATCGCCGCGACCCGGACGCTCAATTTTGATCACGTCCGCGCCTGCCTCGGCGAGAATCAGGGTCGCCAGCGGCCCCGGCAGCAGGGTGCTGAAATCGAGCACGCGTATGCCGGCGAGCGGCTGTTGTGAATTTATATTGGGCATAGTTAGTCCCTGTACGACGTGAATGGGTGAACGGGTGAACGAGTGAATGGGTGAACAGGTGAACGAGTCACCTCGCGCGATGTTACCCGTTCACCCGTTCACCTGTTCACCCGTTCACCTTTTCAAGAAACTCCGCCCTATCAACTGCCGATGAATCTGATTGGTGCCTTCCCATATTTGCGTGATCTTGGCATCGCGCATCAGGCGCTCCACACGAAAGTCTTTGATATAGCCATAGCCACCGTGCAATTGCACTGCATCGGTCGCGATGCGCATAGCGATATCGGCAGCGCGCATCTTGAGCATCGACGATTCGACACCGAAATCGCTGGCGCCGCCATCGACCAGTCGCGCAACGTGCCATAGCCACGCTTCGCACTGCGCGAGGTCGGTCGCCATGTCGGCGAGCATGAACTGGATGCCCTGAAACTCGACGATTTTGCGTCCGGATTGTTTACGTTCGTTGATGTACGCCACGGCGTCCTCGAACGCGCCGCGCGCGATGCCCAGCGCGTGCGCCGCCACGCTCGGCCGTGAACGGTTGAGCGAAGTCAGCAGTATCTTCAGGCCATCGCCGGGATTGCACAGCAAATTGGCGCGCGGCACACGGCAGTTGTCAAACGCCAGCGTCGCCGTGCTGGAAGCGCGCAGGCCCATCTTGTCTTCCTCGCGCAGCACTGTCAGTCCGGGTGTGCCTTTCTCGATGATCAGCGCCGAGATCGATGCCTTGCTATCACCAATCTCGCTCCATTTGCCGAACACCAGCAACAGGTCAGCATGGGCGCCGTTGGTGATAAAGGTTTTCGTGCCATTGACGATGATGCTGTCCCCGTCAGGCGTGAAGGCGGTTTTCATGCCGGTGGCGTCGGAACCCGCGCTCGCTTCGGTGATCACCAGTGAGGCCAGCGCGCCCGCCGCCACCCGAGGTAACAGACGTTGCTTCTGTTCTTCGTTGCCGAACTCAATCAGCGGCTTCATCGCGTGAAAATTAGTGGCCCAGATCACGCCGGTAGACGCGCATGCCTTGCTGATCTCGCGCACACACTCGAGATATGCCGCATACGACAGCAGCGCGCCGCCGTACGCGTCGGGCACGAACATCGCGTTCAAACCCAGCGTGTTGATCGCTTTGACGTTGTCCCACGGAAATTCGCCGCTGCGGTCAAACGCCGCCGCGCGGGGCGCAATCTGCTCGCGCGCGAGTGTGCGCACGGCGTCGATCAGCATACGTTCTTCACTGCTGAATTCGACGCTACTATCCAGGCGCTCAAAGATCTTCATCGAGGAACCATTAATTATCGTTTAAAAACATATGGTTATATTAACCTCTAATGGGCAATGCCTTGCCCGCCGTCGATGTAGATGGTTTCGCCATTGAGAAACGCTAGGTCCTCGCTGAAAATCGCCGCCACCAGCCGCGCAATGTCCTGTGGCGTGCCGTGCTTGCCGCCGGGTATGCGTTTGGCGAGAAATTCGCGCAGCGGCCCTTTGAACGCATCGCGATTAAGATCGGTTTCGATGTAACCCGGTGCGACGTCGAGCACGCGGATGCCCTTGCCCGCCCACTCTACCGCCAGACAACGCGTGATCGCGCCCACCGCCGCTTTCGACGCACAGTAAGCGACATTGCGCTTAACGCCGATTTTGTCGAAAAACGAACCGATGTTGACGATGATGCCGCCGCCCGCCTTAACCAGGTGCGGATAGACCTCGCGGCAGGCGGTGAACACCGCCGTGGCATTGGTGTTCATCACCTGATTGTAGACATCCAACGTGAGCTTGTCGCTCGCCGCATCGAGATGTATGCCGGCGTTGTTGACGATACCGTGGATGGCACCGGTTATTTGCGCGATTTCAGCGAGTGCCTGTTTGACGCTGGTTTCGTCGGTGACATCACAGCGCGCATTAACAAAACGCGGCGCGAGTGCAGCCGGCACCGTGACTTCTGGTCCCTGACCTTTGCGCGTGAGGCACGCCACCGTGAACCCGCGTCCCGCGAGTTCCAGTGCGATGGTGGCGCCGATGCCGCGGCTGGCGCCGGTGACTACGATGGTTTTGTTACGCTTCACGTCTCACCCCTCACGCGTCACGAAATTTCGGTTTGCGTTTCGCCATGAACGCCGCCATGCCTTCTTTTGAATCTTCCGTCTGAAACGCCAGCGTGCCCAGATCGGTCTCTATTTTCAGCCCTTCGTGCAACGGGGTCTCGCCCGCGCGTTTGACCGCATCGCGCGCGTAGCCCAGCACCGGCAGGCTGTAGCCGGAGAACTCGCGCGCAAACGCTACGCCTGCCGCCACCACATCGCCATCGCGATTGTTGTCAACTAAGCGATTCACCAGGCCGATGCGCAGCGCTTCTTCCGCGTCTACGGTGCGCCCGGTCATCACCATCTCCAGCGCGCGCGCCTCGCCCACCACTCGCGGCAAACGTTGGGTGCCGCCGTAGCCGGGGATGAGGCCGAGTTTGATTTCGGGTGTGCCCATTTTGGCGTTGCGCGTGGCGAGCCGAAACGTGCACGCGAGTGCGAGTTCCATGCCGCCGCCGAACGCATAGCCATTGATCAGCGCGACCGAAGGCAGCGGCAGCGTGTCGAGTTTGGCGAAAGTCGCCTGCCCGAATTCACCGCCCTGTTTTTGCGCCACCAGCCCGCGCCCGGTGAGTTCGCCGATGTCCGCGCCGGCGCAGAATGCCTTGGTCCCCGCACCGGTGATGAGCAGTGCGCGCGCATCGCTTTTGGCTACTTCGTCAAAGCGCGCGCCCAGATCGCGGATCAGCGCCATCGAAAGTGCGTTCAAGGCATCGGGGCGGTTGATCGTAATCAACGCGAATTCCTCAATGCGACTTAGCTCAATTGCCATTGCGACACCTCACACCTTTCGCCTCACACCTCACGATTTAGCCACCCAACGCACCGGCGTGGGTGCTATTTTGCCGGCCCGGGTCCACTCCACCAGTTCGCGCTTGAGAATCTTGCCGCTGGCGGTCAACGGGAAAGCTTCCATGCGAATAAAAAATTCGGGCATATCGTATTTGGACAGGCCTGCTGCATGCAGATGCGCCAGCAACTGATCGGCTTCGACTGGCGTGCCCTCGCGCTGTATGACCGCCAGACACACGCGCTCACCCAGACGCGTATCGGCGACAGGATAGGCTGCCGCCTTCAATACTGCCGCGTGCTTTAATGCCAGGTTCTCGATGCGCGAGGGATGGATGTTGTGCCCGCCGCGAATAATCAAATCCTTCTTGCGCCCGACTATCTGCAGATTGCCCTGAGCGTCCATGCGTCCCAGGTCGCCGCTCATAAACCAGCCGCCGGCGTTGAATGCGTTTTCCGTGGCGGACTGATGATTGAAATACCCCAGCATCAACAACGCGCCGCGCGTGCCGATTTCACCGATGTCGCCGGGCTGCACTTCGACGTCGGGATTTTCCTGATCCCACAAGCGGGTTTCGTAGCCGTGACAGGCGCGGCCGCAAGTGCTGGTGATGATCTCCACACTGTCGTCGGGCATGGTGTATTGATGCGAACCGTTTTCGGTCATGCCGTAGATGTTCTGCGGCTTGATGCCCCGGTCGAGAAACGCGCGTGCGGTCTCCGGCGGAATGGTCGAGCCCGCCATATAGAACAGGTTGACCTTGCCCAGGCCGGACATGCCGCGCTGTTTGGCGTCGGCCAGAATATCGATGGCGTGGGTGGGCACGCCCATGACGTAGGTGGCGCCGCTTTCCAGCAGGCCGTCGAGCGGCTTCATCCCCGGCTTGAGATCGTTCAGCACCAGCTCGAAACCTGCGCACAGACTTTGCGCAATCGCCACCGTGGCTATGTGATGCGACAGCGGGCTGTGTGTATACAGGATCGTCTGTGGATCGTGATGCCAGTCGTGCACCATGGCGCGGCCATTGGCGAGTAGCGTGTTGTCCGAGTGCAGCACGCCCTTGGGCATGCCGGTGGTGCCGGAAGTGAAGGCGAGATAGACGATTTTGTCGGGGTCGGTGTCCACCGGCGGCAACAGGGATGCGTCGGGTGCCGCGCCGGGCGCGGGGAAGCCGCCGCCCTCGACGGCGTACACGCGCTTTAATGCAGGCAGCGATTTCGCGGCATCAAACACATTCACCTTATCGCCGTCAGCACCGTAGCCGGCTTGCGCGAACAGCGCCGAGGTCTGGATGCGCTCCATCAGCGTGATGATTTCTCCCACCGTGTAGTTCTGGTGCAGCGACGGGTTACACACATAACCATGGCGTGAGCAGGCGAGGAATACTACGGTGGCTTCGACCCGATTGGGCAGCCATACGGATACGCGCTGGCCGCGCTTCAAGCCCGCCGCGTGCAGATCGGCGGCGAGTGCGTCCACCCATTCCAGCAACTGCGCCCAGGTCAGACGATGGCGGCTGTCACGCAGCGCATACGCCTGCGGACGCGCACGCGCGTGCTGCGCGAGCAGCATATACATCGTTTCCGCGCGCCACCAGCCAGCCTCGTAATAGCGGCGCGCAGTGCGGGGATTGTGCAGTGTAAGTAATGTGGACATCTAAACACCATTTGACACAGATTTACGCAGATGAACGCAGATTAAACCGCGCTGCGAAAAAATCTGCGTAAATCCGCGTCGAAGAAGTTGTTTTTAACGTTGAATTTGAACTCAATGCCCAAACTTGTCCGTATCCGGCTTGCGCTTGCCACGGAACGACGCACCCAGCTCTTTGGATTCATCGGTATCGAGGTACAGCCGCAGCAGCAGATCGTGCGATACCCGCGCCAGCCCCGACACGCCGCCATGACGCGCAGTGAACGCCGCCTTGAGCGAAGCCAGTGCAAACGCGCCGCGATCGGCAATTTCCAGCGCCATCTTGCGCGTTTCTTCGTGCAGTTTATCGTCGGGCACGACTTTGTTGATGAGGCCGATGTCCAGCGCCTCACGCGCCGACAGGCGCGGATTGGCGAACCACATTTCCTTGGCTTTCTTTTTCCCCACCAGGTCTTCGAGGTACCAGGTGCCGTAACCCGCGTCGAAGCTGCCCATCATCGGGCCCACCTGACGAAACACCGCGCTTTCCTTGGCAATGGTGATGTCGCACATCACCTGCAGCACCTGGCCGCCGCCAACGGCGTAGCCGTTGACCGATGCAATCACCGGCTTTTGCAAGCGCTCGATGCTTTCGTAGATTTCCAGCGTGGGCAGCATGCCGGCGAAGAGCGTGCTGTCTTCGAGACCGTCCTTGCGCCCGCCGATGCAGAAAAATTTGTCGCCCGCGCCGGTGATCACCAGCACGCGCGTGCGCGTCTCGCGGCGTATGGCGTTGATGCAGTCGCGTATCTCGTAGCACATCTGCGCCGTGAACATATTGCCGTCGTCAGGGCGGTTCAGGGTGAGCCAGCCGATAGCGCCGTCTTCTTCATAGAGTATGGTTTCAAATGTCATTTTTAGATCGCTTTCTGTGCTTTCAAGTCTGCAATTTTTGCCGCATCGTAGCCCAGCATACCGCCGAGCACAGCTTCATTATGTTCGCCCAATCGCGGTGGCGCGCTGCGGTAGCTCGCGTTGTTATCATCTATCGCAATGCCGAGGCCGACTTGCGGAATTTTTCGCTCGCCATGCGCGGTGGTATGGACTGCGGTAAACAATAATCCGCGCGCGATCAGCTCCGCATCGCACGCCACTTCATCGGCGCTGTTCACCGGCCCCGCCGGCACGTTATGCGCTACAAATAATTTAAGCCAATGCTCACGCGGCTGCGTGCGCAACACGGCTTGCGTTTTGTCGACGATTTCCGCACGTACGCCGCAGCGCTGTGCATTGGTGGCGTAGCGCGGATCATCAGCCACCGCAGGCTGCCCCACCGCCTGCCAGAAGCGTTTAAAAATGCCATCATTGCCCAGGCCCAGCGTAATGGGCCGGTCTTGTGTGGCAAACGTTTGATACACCGAGATCACGCTGTCGCGCGCGCCGCTGCGCTGCGGCACATTGCCTGAACCGAGATACGGCACGATGCGTGGCGACATAAAACGCGTCATGCTGTCGATCATGGCAATGTCGATCTTGTGCCCGTTGCCGCTGCGCTGGCGCTCAAACAAGGCGGCGAGCGCGGCGTAGGCGGCGTCCATGCCCGCCAGCAAATCCGCCGCGGGCGTACCAATTTTTTGCGGCGGGCTGGTGGCTTCCCCGGTGAGGTCCATCACGCTGCTGTAGCCCTCGGCGATCAGGTCGTAGCACGGAAAATCCTTGCGCGCGCCCTGCAACCCGAAGCCCGACAGCGACACATGCACCAGGTCCGCGCGCACCGCCGCCAGCGCGGCGTGATCTACCCCCAGCTTTTTCTGCACGCGATCGGTCAGATTCACGATCACCACATCCACTTTGCGCACCAGGTCGTGCAGTACCGCGCGCCCCGCGCCGGTGGTGTAGTCGAGCGTGACACTTTGCTTGTTGCGGTTGACGCTCAGAAACCACAACGATTCCCCGTCGAGAAACGGCGGCCCCCAGGCGCGGCAGTCATCGCCTTTGCCGGGGCGCTCGACCTTGATCACCTCCGCGCCCATGTCGCCCAGTAGCATCGCCGCGTAGGGCCCGGCGATTGAGGTGGTGAGATCTAAAACGGAAATGCCTTTGAGCAGCGCGAGTGGCGTGCGGGTCGGCGGTGGGGGCAGATTATCTAGGGGCAGCATTTAATCCAACGGTAAAAATCGTATAAGCCCAAAAAGGCCGTTCAGCCACAGTAGATAGCGGGTGCCGGGTTTAACGCGTGCCGGCGCTCAACGCCTCGTCATAGCGTTTGCGCACGGCCGCTTCGTTGGTCTTGGCGGCGTCGCGCACTTTAATGAATTTTTCCAACGCAAGCCGGAGTGCTTCGGCCCGGTCGCGGGTGGCGTTGTAGGCATCCTGGGTATTCAGCACATCCTGCTCGGCGAGCCTGGATTCAAACGTGGCCTGGGTGAGGTCACGATACGCGACGCTACTACGCTGCTGTTGCAGTTGCAGCGGCACGGCGTCGCTGGCGCGTTCCTCCACCGGCGCCGGCTTTTGCACTTGCGCATACAGCGTAAGCGGCGTTCCTGCCATCGCGCACCACATAAAAACTGCCCCGCGCATCAGGGCAGCAACACCGTCGATCCTGTAGTCTTGCGGCCTTCCAAGTCGCGATGCGCCTGTGCCGCCTCGCACAGCGGATAGGTTTGATTGATGGCAATTTTGACCGCGCCTTTTTTCACCACCGAGAACAAATCACGTGCGGCGGCGTCGAGGTCTACGCGCGAGGCGGTGTAGGTCGCCAAAGTCGGGCGCGTGAGAAACAGCGATCCTTTTGCCGCAAGAATGCCGATATTCACCGGCGGCACCGCGCCGGACGCGCTGCCGTAACTGGCCATCACCCCCAAGGGCGCCAGACAATCCAGCGAATCCATGAAGGTCTCTTTGCCGGTGCCGTCATACACCACCGGTACGCCTTTGCCCTTGGTGATTTCGCGCACTCTTTTTGAGATCGTTTCACGTTCGGCGACGATCACATATTTGCAGCCCGCTTTTTTTGCCACCGGCGCTTTGGCATCGCTGCCCACGGTGCCGATCACGGTGGCGCCCAGGTGCTTGCCCCACTGACAAAGAATTTGTCCCACGCCGCCGGCGGCTGCGTGCACCAGTATGGTGTCGCCCTTTTTCACCTTATACGTGCGGCGCAGCAGGTACCACGCGGTCATGCCCTTTAACATCATCGCGGCGGCGGTCTGATCGCTGATGCCCGCAGGGATCTTCACCAGCCGCGCCACCGGGCGTATCAACACTTCGGCATACGCGCCTATGGGGCCGGCGTAGGCCACGCGGTCACCCACTTTAAGCCCTTTGACCCGCGGGCCGAGCGCTTCAACCACACCCGCGCCTTCGGAGCCCAGCGTCATCGGCAACGGCATCGGATACAAACCGGAGCGCTGGTAGGTATCGATAAAATTCAAACCCACGGCGGTGTTGCGCACCCGCACTTCGCCAGGACCAGGCTTGGTAACCGCCACTTCCTCCCATTGCAAAACTTCGGGTCCGCCGTTCTGATGTATGCGTATCGCGTGGGGCATGGTGTAGCTCCTTGTTTAACATGAATATTTATTACGGCGCCGGCGGGAATAGCCGCGCCAGGAAACGAACCTGAATTGTATAGAAAAACCGCCGTGACGGGCGGGGTGATACTTGCTGATGTCGCGCCGGATCGCACGGGCGTTTGGCATCACTCAGTTTTCTCGCCCAATGCGCGAGCAAAGAGCCCGTCGAGTAGATCGCGCCTTCCCTTTTTGTCAATCAGCTTTCGCTACTCCGGTGGCGACGTATGCAAGCATCGAGTTGGCTGCGGCTCGCGGTTTGTATGTCTAACAGCAATGCGTGGCTCACTGCGGCAAGGTGAAAACGTCGCTGGAGTTCTTGCTGAATGTGCAGCAACAGATGGGCTGTGGCTTCAGCATCGGCCAGTGCGCGATGGTAACGGCCTGTTGCGGGCAGACCCAGCGTCCGCACGAGAGTGCCCAATTTGTGATTCGGTGCTTCCGGGAAAACTCGTCGAGCCAGGAGCATGGAACAAGCGAATTCCTGTTTGCGCTTTCCATGATTGCGGCGTAACTCAGCATCCCAGAACTTGCTGTCGAAGGCGGCGTTGTGCGCAACCATGGGATGGGGGCCCACAAATTGCACGGCATCGCGCATCACGGCCTCAACCTTGGGGGCCTTACGGACCATGGCATTGGTGATGCCGGTCAACACCTGTATGTCATTGGGAATAGATACGCCTGGATTCATCAGGCTCTGAAAACGATCGATGATCTTGCCCTCGGCGACGAGAACAATAGCGACTTCTGTCGGCCGCGCACCCAGGGCCGGAGAGAGACCGGTTGTTTCGAAGTCTATGACTGCATGAATTTCCATAGTGTGCGCTTACCCCAAAACGGCTAACAGACTCGATCACGTTCTGGGATTTTCCCCATTTTTTCCTCGCTGTGTCCCACCAGTGTCCCACGGTTTTCGTCTCGGAGGTGAACCTGCCACACGGGCAGGGGTAGAACTCGCACCTCGCGTGAGGATGCTCCGGCTGCAAGCGCGCTCGGAATCTAACGGCAGTACACCAGGACATCGCCCAGCAGGTAGCTTGCCTTCATCAGGGCGATGCCAATACTGCTCATCCTGGGGTGGAAAACATATAAAATTAATATGCAAAACAAATGGTTGTGCTATTCTTCTAGAAATTAATACAAGATGCAGATGTTATTCGTTGAAAACACGGAGCGATTGCTACTGAGGCGAACGTGAGGGCGTGACGGCAATCATGGGTTGGACTAAAAAAATCAGATTTGTAACATCAACCAGCCTGGCGCACGGCATTTCAGTGTGCATGCTGTCGGTGGTGCTTTCCGCTTGTGGCGCCATGGACATGATCAAGGGTGCGTTCATTCCGAAAGTTCCCAGAGTTGAAGTCGGTGACATCAACGTGTTCACCGACAAGGGTGCCAATCTCAACACGGCGCTGGAGGTGGAAATTGTGCTGGTTCAGGATCCGGACGTGTTGAAAAAAATCTCCGAACTGACAGCGGCTAAATGGTTCGAGCAGCGCGAGGACGTACTGAAAAATTACCCCGGTGGATATGAATCCTTCAAATGGGAACTCTCGCCGGGACAGGACGTGAGATTGTCCGGAGAAAAGCTCAAGGACAAGCGCGCCTACGCCGTGATGGTCTATGCCAATTACCTGACGCCGGGGGAGCACCGGGCGCGCATCGACAATTTCCAGGATGGCGCCATCATTCGTCTGTTGGCTAGGGGTTTTACCGTGAACGCCCGGGGAGTGCCGGCAAAATGACGTTTGCCGCGACCAACCGCTCCGCTACCGCGCTCCATGAGGCAGGGCAATGAAAAACGCAAAAGACCTCACGGAAGCTATTCAGTGGCACGAGGGTCTGTTGCTCGCGCCCCAGCATTTTCAGCAGTTGGCGCTGCGCAATGAGCAGCTGCTTGCCTACCATGTCCTTGCCGGTCTGCCGTTCTGCTGGGGTGTGCGCGACCTGGAGCTGGACCAAGATTTGCTGGGTGCAGGGCTGCTGCGCCTGCTGCGCCTCGAGGCAATCATGCCCGACGGGCAGGTGGTGTCGCATGCGCCGGGAGCCGCCGGCGAGGTCCCGCTCGAGCTGGATCTGGAGTCTTTTGCGAAGTGGCTCGAAGCCGGCGAACTCAAGATCTACCTTGCTGTGGCGATAGGCCCCGACCGCTACAATTCGGTGGCGGGCGAGCTGGTGATCGACGAGCGCGCCGAATCCGAGCCGATTGAAATTCCCAGGCTGAGGCCGAAGCTGCAGCTGCTTGCCGGCGATGCGCCCTCTTCCCGGTATGTGAGCTTGCCGCTCGCCGCCGTCAAGCGCGAAAACGGCGTATTCACGCTTGGAGAATTCGTCCCGCCCATGCTCGCACTCGCGCGCGAGATGCCGCTCTGGCAGTCGTGCAATGCGCTGGCAGCGCGCATGCGCGAGAAAAGCGTTTTTCTCGCCAAGCACACTGCAGCACCCTCGTCCGGCTTCGAAGATCGCCTGCAGTTTCTGGAAATCCGCGACCGGCTGCGCAGTGTCGTCGAGTTCCTGCCCTACTACGAGGCGGTGCTGGGGACGGACGGCATCCACCCCTACCCGCTGTATGTTGCGCTCTCAAGTCTATTGGGGCCGCTCAGCCTGTTGCGCGCGGGGTCTGTTCCCCCCGCGCCGGTTCCCTACCGGCATACCGATTTGCGCAGTGCCTTCGACGCCTTGCTCGGCCAAGTCGGCTCGATGCTGGAGGCGGTAAGCCAGACCTATCGTGAGATCAAGTTTGCCCTGGATCATGGCAATTTCTCCCTGACGATACCCTCAGAATGGCTGGGCGAGCGATTGGTGGTCGGCGTGCGGGGGTCTTCTGAGCGGGAAATTGCCGATTGGATGGATGGCGCGCTGATCGGTTCCGACACCGTGCTCGGTGATTTGCGCGAGAAGCGCATTCTGGGTGCGGCGCGCGCGCGCATAGAGCGCGCCGAAGAAATGGCGTTGGCCGGTGGGGCGGGCCTGACGCTGTTTGCCATCAAGGTCGACCAGGCTTTTGTGGTTCCGGGGCGCCCCTTGCTGATGGCTAACCGCGGTGAAAGCGCCGCCATGCAGCGGCCCGCAGAGATCATTCTATATGTCACCGCCTGACGCTCGGGTCCGGCACCTGGGCTGCTCGTGGGCGCCTGCCGGCGGGGAGAAAATCTGATGCCTGTGGACTGGAATCCCTCTGCGTATTCACCCGGAGGGTCCTATCTCGTTGATCAGTTCCGGGGATTTTATGCTGAGTTGATGGCGGTGAAGCAGCGGGTTGCGTCGCCGCGTTCGGGGGCCGCGTTAGACGCTCCGCTTGCGGCTGGTGGCGCGGCGCTGACGATGGCTCAGTCGATCAACCGGCAATTGCTGGGCATACTCGAACTGCAGTCGATCGAGGCGCAGCGCGTCGGCGGCGCCCACTCCTTTGACATTAACCGCGAAGCCCAGTATGTCCTAGCGGCACTGGCTGACGAGGCGATGCTGCGCGTCGAATGGCCGGGACGCGACGTCTGGACCTCCTGCCTGATCGAGGCGGCCCTGTTCCAGACGCGCGTGGCGGGCGACCAGTTTTTCGAGCGACTCGATGAACTGCTGCGCTTGCGCGATCCGGCGCGGCTGGATTTGGCATTGATCTATCTGTTTGCGCTGTCCTTGGGCTTCGAGGGGCGCTATCGGGGAACCGATTGCGCGGCGCGCATGCAGTCGTACCGCGCCGCCCTCTATCGTATGCGCTTTGGGCAGGATCCTGATCCGACCAACCCGGCGCGGCGGGTCACGCCGCAGGCCTATGCATTTACGGTCGGCGATGCCGTGCCCCAGCAAATACCGCATATCGGGCGGGCAGTTACCCTGTTCGTCGTCGTCTTTGTTTGCGTGCTCGGCCTATCGCAGGTGCTCTGGGAATGGAAGGCCGGGCCTCTGGTGCAGGCGCTGCGTATCACTGGCGATACGAGTTCCCATGCCCATGCCCAGGCGAAGAAATAGGGAAAACGCACGCGATGCAGTCTGCTGAATTCAGCTGGAGCGCAACGTGCCGCTGAACTATTACGTCATCGGGGTGGCGGCGCTCATCCTGCTGACCCTGCTGCTGCTGTGGTATGTGGCTCGCCTCGCCAGGCGGCGCGCGCAGGCGCAGTCGGTCAGGGAGTCCGAGAACGCTACCCAACGCAACGTGTCCGTGCTGCGCTGGTCGTTTGCCAGCGCGATCTCTCATCTCGAGGCTAACCTAGCCTCTCGCGGGCGCCGCTACCGCATCCCCTGGATCATGCTGATCGGTGAATCGGGCGCCGGTAAAAGCACGTTAATCGAATCCTCCGGCATTGATCGAGCCTACAAGGTGGCAGCCGGCACTGTGCACCATGTAGGCGTGGGCTGGAATTATTTCAATCGCGGCGTGGTTCTCGACATTGCGGGCGAGTATCTTGGCGGCGGCGGCGGCGGCGGCGGGCCAGGCTCGGATCAGCCTTGGCAGACACTGCTGCATTTGACTGAAAAGTACCGTCCGCAGCGCCCGGTTGACGGCGTGGTAGTGGCGATTTCCGCTATGGATCTCCTTTCCGTGAGCTCCTCCTCCGCCGACAGTCTTGCGCAAAAAGGCGAATTGATACATCGGCGCCTGTGGCAGGCGCAAAGCCGTTTCGGCGTGCGCTTTCCGGTTTATGTGGTCGTCACCCAATGCGACCGCATTCCGGGGTTTTCCAGTTTTGCGCGCGCGCTGCCCAAGCACCTGCGCGACGGCATGCTCGGCTGGTCCAACCCCCATGATTTTGAGGGCGGCTACCAGAGCGACTGGGCGCAAAAAGGCGTCAACGCCATCGTCCAGGAAATCTCCCAGGTGCAGGCTGAACTTCTGGCTGCCGGGCGCGTTACCGAGAATCCCGATGCCTTCGTGCTGTTTCCCAACGAACTCGGCACTTTGCACCAGGGCTTGCGCGCCTACCTCGACCAGGTGTTTCTTCCCAGTGCCTACCATGAGACGTTTTATTTTCGCGGCATCTACCTGAGCGGCGACGCCGGCCAGGCCGCCAAGGTCCAAGCTGCCATGGTCGCAGACCCAGCCTCCGCGGCTGTGCCGGTGGCGAGTCTGGTCGATCGGATCGAGCCCGTAATGCCGGGGGACAATTCCATCCGTGAGCCGGCGTTCATCAAGGACCTTTTCGAACAAAAGGTTTTCGCCGAATTTGGTCTGGCTCGCGCTTCCCGCCAGGCGCTGGGCAGCCGCAACCAGACCGTGAGGGCTATACGTTGGACTACGGCTGTGGTGGCCCTGTTCTGGCTTGCCGCGCTTGCGGTCATCACGTTCCAACTGGATTCGAAAATTCCGGCCTTCGAAAAGGCGATGGATGTCATAGTTACGATGACCCGTGAGCGCGATACCACCCATGCACGGGGTGTGAGTCTGGATCTGAATTTTTACAAGCGCAGCACTGAGGCGCTCCTCCACAGCATGGCACCCCTGGGTGACGTGCGCCTGTGGCGGGTCGCGATTCCCGGTTCCTGGCCCGGAGTGACCGAATTGCACAGCCAAATCCAGCGCGTGCTGTTAGAGGGCTTTCAGGATCTGGTGTTCAATCTGGTGCGCAAGGGTCTGAACGTCAAGGTAGCGGAGCTCACCGGTGTCAAGCGGAACGAAACGAGCACCGAGCTGGCCGCGGTCGGCGAGTGTTTGCCATGGAAGGATAACGATGCTACCGAGCAGCCCCTGCTCACTATCGCGATGGAGGATCTGCCTGAATTCGCTGTGCTTCGTGAGCAAATTTCAAATATGGTGCGGCTTGAAACTAACCTGGCCACCTTTGCGCGCCTGCGCAAAGGCGAGGCCGAGATGTCCGACTTGCGTGCCTTGCTGGGATATACCTGGAAAATCGATCTGCCCGAGAGTCTGGACAAAGGTAGGTACCAGATTGCGGCCATGAAACAGGGCTATCCCTTCACCAACAAGCCCCCTGGGGATACCTTCCGCCAGGCGGCGCCCTGCGCTGTACGCCAGAACGTGGGGCGGATCAATGCGCGGTTTTTTTCGCAAAATCCAATACTGGGCCTCAGCCAGGACATTAGCAACCGGATTTCCGCGCTGGTGGGCGCGGCCGGCCGGACCGCCCAGGAAGACGAGCCCTATGCCGACCTGCTCAAACAGATCGACGTCCTTGACGGTTTGCTGAAGAGCCCGCGGGCGCGCTGGCTGGTTGGAGGCGAGCGCGAACTGGGACCCGCCTATGCTGACTTGTGGAGGCTGGTTGGCTCGGTCTCCGTGCTGGGAGCCGGCGTGGTTGAGCGTGCGCGAATCGATACCCAGACAGAGATCAACGAACTGACGCGGAACATCGGCACGGTGACTGCGGAGGGCATCGGACCCATCGTGGTGCGCGCCACAGACGGAGCCCTGGCGCTCTCGCCCGAAGTGAGTGCCTTCCGCACGGCCATGGCGGCGTTGCTCAAGCAGCGCTTCATGGCTGAGGGAGATGTCCGCACGCTCGAAGTCCGCATCGATCCGCGCACGGTGGTGCGATGGGATGCCAAGCGCCTCGACGAGGCGATTGCGCTGGCCGAGGAGCAGCGCCGCTTCCTCAAGGACCACCTCACCAAATTTCCGCCTGCTCTGCAGGACGAGATGCGCGCCATCGCCGATCGGCGCCTCGGACGGCGCATGACGGATTTGGTCGCCAAGGCGGAAATACTTTCACTGGAGTCGCCCAGGGCGCGTGTCGCGGGCGCCGAACCAGAGGCGGACGCGCACGATCTTGACAAGTCGGGACCGCAGCTGGTGCGCCTGCTCACGCTGCTCAAGGAAATTGGCGCGAACGGCACCTATGATGCGCTAACCACCCTGCTCAGGCGCGACGCAGTGCGTGGCCTGGTCGCCATCCATCGTGCCTTGGAGAACAGCGAGCTGTACTCGGTGCGCGACGGCAATTTTTCCTGGTGGGAGGGCGCCAAGAACCCCGCCATTCCCGCGTTCCGGGTTGCGGATATGCAGGCGCTGGCGGATTTTCTTGCCCAGCAGTACGGCCAGGTCGAGTCGCTGGCCGCGATGAGCGTGCCTCTGCTCGGCGTAGTGGACAACGCGGGCATACGGCTGGATAGCGCTACCACGCAAACCGTAAGGCGTCTGCGCAGCGTGATCCGCGAAGTGGACCGTTTCAAGAACAAGAATCCGCGCAGCGCGGTGGTGGAGCTGGAGGCCTTTATTCGCACTGAAATGGCCGAGGTTGATGGCCAGAACTGCGTGGAGAAGATGTCGCCAAGAATAGGGGTGGCGCGCGACGCCGATTTCTTCCAGGAGCGCCAGCTTGCCCTCAGGCGCAAACTGTTGGCACGCTGTGTTGAACTGGCGTCGCAGGAGGCGCGCCGTGCTTATGCCGTCATCGACAAGGGATTCGATCCGATCAGGGGACGGTTTCCGTTTGGCGCGACGCCTGTGCGGGGGCCGGGTGGAGAAGCTGATCCGGAAGACGTGATTCAGTTCCTTAAGTTGTATGAGCGCTATGCCAAGGCGATGCTGCCGTTCCTAGGGGGGCGGGCCGGCCCTGGCGCACCGCCGGCGCTGACGCTGAACGAAAGAGGATCTGCGACGGCATTCATGGAGCAGATGACGCGGGTGCGTGCATTTCTCGCGCCTCTGCTGCCGCCTGATGAAGCCACTGGAGCGCTGGGCTATGACCTGTCCGTCGAATTTCGCGTCAATCAGGGTGGCGAGGTCGACGGCAACAAAATCGTCGACTGGCAGCTGGAAGTTGGCGACCAGGTACAAAAACTCCGTGACCCGGCCCGCACCTTGCGCTGGCGACCCGGCATGCCCATAGCCTTGACCCTGCGCTGGGCAAAGGACGCGCCCACCACACCGGTCAATGAGGGAACACAGGCGCAATTGGCGATGGATGGCAAGAATGTGATCTATCGCTACTCCGGGGACTGGGCACTGGTGTCCCTGTTGCGATGGCAGGCCGCTCCTGCCGACGCGCCGACGCGCGCAGAAGTCAGGCCGCACCTGTTGAAATTTGAATTCGCGACCCAGGCAGTAACTGCGGCCGGACAATTTCGATCCGTTGCTCCAGAAAGCCGTGCTCGGGTGTTCATGCGAGTGACCGTGATGCCCGGGGGCAAGAAGGATGTCCTCAGCTTGCCGGTATTCCCCGTTGCCGTTCCCGGCTTGGCCGTGGAACCCACCGCCACCCAGCCGCCAATGGCAGCCCCGGCGACCGCGCAACGCCTGCGGTGGCGCGAGAGTTTCGGAGGATTGATCCCAGGCTCGCGCCCGGGATGGCCCGACCCGTATGGCGGAGCGCTCAGTGAACGGCGCTCGGCCGCCAAAGCGAGCCCCAAGCCGGCAGCGGTGCAAACCCCATGAGCGCCGCCCGGTCTCTGGTTCCTGCGGCACTGCTGGCACCCATCCCGGGACTGGATCCGGCCGGGGTGTCGCTGCGATACGAAACCATTTACAGCAATATAGCCGAGGCGCGCCGCGAGGAGGATCCTAATCTGCCGCAGGGGGACTGGCAGCGCGAATTGAAGAAGTCTGATTGGCACTTGGTCGAACAGCTGTGCAAACAGGTGCTCACGCAGCAGTCCAAGGACATCCAGGTGGCAGCCTGGCTGACGGAAGCCTGGCTGCATCTGGAGGGCTTGGACGGACTGACCCGGGGCCTCTGTCTTCTGGAGTGCCTGTGCCGGGATTTCTGGGATGGCATCCATCCCCGCATCGAGGACGGGGACATCGAATACCGGGTGAGCCCTTTCGAATGGGCCAATGACAACATTGCTCTCGCGTTGAGAATCAACTTGACTATCGCGGAGGGCAGCAGCGATCTGGTGGAAAACGGACTGACTCTGGTGAAATGGGAGAACGTGCTGCGCACGGAGAATCTGCTCCGCAAGAACCCCAGTCTTGAGAAGAGTCTGGCGGCGAGCGGAAAAATCAACCGAGCGGCCTTCATGGCCACGGTTGCGATGACCCCGCCGGCCTTTTTCAATGAGCTGCTGGGGCGGCTTGGCATATGCGTGAACGTCGTCAGCGGTCTTGAGCAGGTGATGCGGGAGAAGCTGGAAGGCGACTCTCCCGGACTGACGCGGATCAGGGAGGTGCTGGAGGCGATAGTTAAAGTGGTGCAGGAGTTTGGCGGGATCTCGGCGCCGGCCCGCGAGGTCGTGCAAAACACCAAGGTGGGGCGCCAGAAGGCGGCCCCCGCAGCAGCTGGACAGATGGAGGAACAGCCCATGGCTGAACAGGAAACCACGCCAAGCGCGGCACCCGGTGCGGGTGCTGTTTATGCTTCTTCGATACGCAGCCGGGAGGAGGCGTATCGGCGGCTCTCCGATGCCGCCGATTATTTGCTGCGTACCGAACCACACAGTCCGACCCCCTATCTGGTGATGCGGGCCGTGGCATGGGGAAGCATGCCGCTCAACAAGCTCCTCGAGGAACTGGTCAGCGACGGCGATCTGAAACAGCTCTATACCCTACTGGGCATGCGCCAGGACTAGCGGCCGCGGCCCCACTTCGCGCCTGATGTAATGTACTTTTGAAAGACCTCACACCTGCAATGCAGAAACAAAAGCCCAAATACTGAACAAAACGCAAGCGCGCAACAAAACTTAACGCGCTATATCATGAGAGATCTGGTCATGCTTGAAGTGGATTCAATCCGTGTTCAGATAATTTTAAAAATACGTTGTAATAATTTAAATAGCATGAGATCCTGAGAGGGGAATGGCGTTCAACCCAGCGCCTTATGCATCGTTATTCAATTCACGGCAAGCAAACGCTATTGGTAGCGCTGCATCGAAATCGACTGGGCACTCCATTCCGGGAATAGTCGAGTGACGCATGGCCCCATTGCGGGTGCGATCAGTACCAGAAAAGCAACAAATCCACAGTTAGATTTTTCGATCCGAAAAGCACAGGAGAAATTCCAATGGCCGAAAGTTTGCAAAAATGGATAAGCAGAAACCGCCCGCCGCGCGTACAGATCGAATACGACGTTGAACTTGGCGGGGCGATAGAAAAGCGCGAGCTGCCGCTGGTTGTTGGTTTGATGTCCGACCTGTCGGGCATGCCGGAAAAGGAACTGCCCAAACTGAAAGACCGGCGTTTTGTCGAAATTGATCGCGACAATTTCACTGATGTGATGGCCAAGATCGGGCCGCGCTTGGAGCTATCGGTACCCAATGCCATCACCGGGGAGGGCAACATGAAGACGGTGCTCAATTTCAGCAATATTGATGATTTCTGCCCCGAGCCCATCGTGAAACAGGTGCCTGCGCTGGCGCGCCTGCTCGAAGCCAGGCAGCAACTTCGCGACCTGCTCGCCAAGCTGGACGGCAATGATGAACTCGACAAACTGCTCGAGGGCATCGTCGCCAATACCGAAGGTCTTCAGGAACTGAAGAAGGCCACCGAGCCCTCCACACCTGCAGCCTGATCGGACCCCTGAATCCGGATTTGTCGCCTCAACCCGGCGGCAGCCCTCACAAATCGAAGGAGAGTAGACATGGCAGAAGCAGAAGGACAAACAGCATCGGGCGCGACAGCCACGGCGGGTGACCTCAGTCTGATCGACACCATCGTTCAAGAAGGCCACATGGCGGTTGAGGCTTCCCAGGCGGAGTATTCGAAAAAACTGATCGGCCAATTTGCCGTGCAGATCCTGGATGAGGGCATGAAGGCCAGCCCAGATCAGGGCGTTGTGGACATGATCAACCAGCGCATCGCGCAGATTGACGAGCTGATGTCTAAGCAGATGAATGCCATCATGCATGCCCCCGAGTTCCAGCAACTGGAATCCTCGTGGCGTGGCCTGCACGACATGGTGATGAACACCGAAACCAGCACGCGCCTGAAACTGCGCCTGCTAAACGTCACCAAAAAAGAATTGCTGCGCGACCTGGAAAAGGCGGTCGATCATGACATGAGTAGTCTGTTCAAAAAGGTCTATGAGGAGGAGTACGGCACATTCGGTGGCCACCCCTACAGCTGCTTGATCGGCGACTACTACTTCGGACGTCATCCGCAGGACATCACCTTGCTGGACAAGATTTCCCATGTCGCTGCCGCTGCGCATGCGCCGTTCATCGCGTCCGCGAGCCCCGCCTTGTTCGACATGAAGCGCTTCACCGATCTGTCGGTGCCGCGTGACCTGTCGAAAATATTCGAGAGTGGGGAACTCGACGGCTGGCGTTCCTTTCGCGACGGCGAGGATTCCCGCTATGTCGCGTTGACCCTGCCGCGCTACGCGCTGCGATTGCCCTATGGCGCCAAGACCATTCCCGTCGAGGACTTCAATTTTGAAGAGGACGTGGACGGTCGCGATCATGACAAGTATTTGTGGGGCAACGCTGCCTACCTGGTCGGCCTGCGCCTGACCGATGCCTTCGCCAAGTACAGCTGGACCACAGCGATACGCGGCGTCGAAGGCGGCGGCAAGGTCGAGTCGATGAAGACCCACAAGTTCCTCACCGACGAGGGCGATATTGCTGTCAAGTGCCCAACCGAAATCACCATTACGGACCGCCGGGAAAAGGAATTGAACGACCTGGGTTTCCTGTCGGTGGTGCATGCCAAGGGAACCGACTTCGCCGCCTTCTTCGGCGGTCAGACGGTCAACAAGCCCAAGGCCTACAATCTTGACTTGGCCACGGCAAACGCGCGGCTGTCCTCGGCCTTGCCCTATGTGCTGGCCGCTTCGCGGTTCGCGCATTACCTCAAGGTGATCATGCGCGACAAGATCGGCAGCTTCCTGACCGCACAGAATGTGCAGGAATACCTGAACACCTGGTTGGCTCAGTACGTGCTCCTAAACGACGGCGCTGGCCAGGACGTCAAGGCGCAGTATCCGTTGCGTGAGGGACGCGTCGATGTGAGCGAGGTTGCAGGCAAGCCGGGCGTGTACAAGGCCACCGTATTCCTGCGCCCGCACTTCCAGCTTGAGGAGTTGACCACGTCCATACGGCTGGTTGCAGAATTGCCGCCGCCTGCGGGTTGATCGCCACGCGCATCGGGCCGCAATTCTCTTAAAACTGACAAAGGATAAAACATGGAACAGATATTTTTAAAACCAAATGGCATTCCCGGCGCCAGCACCAGCACCCACGGTGCGGGTGAGATCGAAATCATGTCGTACAGCTACGGTGTCTCGATGCCGGTCACCCACAGCGTGGCGGAGGGTCAGCGTACCCACGGCCAGGCCAATGTGCAGGATCTGTCGATTTCCAAGTATGTCGACATGACGACGCCGATCTTCCTGCAGTATTGCTGCAAGGGCACCCTCATCACCACCATGACGCTGCGCCACCTGCGTGCCGACACCGCCGGCGACGCCGCGGAGCAACTGATGACGATAGACCTCAACGATGTGCTGGTGACCAGCGTGTCTGCCAGCGGCTCCGAACAACCGATGGAGAACATCACCTTCAACTTCAGCAAGATCCAGTGGACCTATCACAAACAAGACAAGACTGCGGCAGGCAAAGGCAACGTCGTGGCCAGCTACGACATTGCCCTGAACAAGGTCTCTTGATCTTGCAGGTCGCCGTATGGCCGGCATAGGCATAAAAGAGGGGGTGCGAGCCCCCTTGTTCGACCGCCTGTCCCTAACGCCAGAGGCAAAGACCGCCAGAGTGAGTAGCGGCCTTCTTGATCGCATCGGCCAGCGGGAATCCCTGCAGCGAGAACTGTCTCGCCTGCTCAATACCCGCAGCCCTTTTCCGGGCGGCAAAAAAGCACTGCCAGGCGAAAGAACCGTAATCGATTACGGCCTGTCTGATTATTCAGCCCTGTACACGAGAAGCACCGAGGACCAGAAAAAACTGGCCGAACTGGTCCGGCGCACGGTTGAAGCCTATGAGCCGCGCCTCTCCCAGGTGAAGGTTGAGGCCGAGGTCCTGGGCGATAGCGATAAAGCCATGATGGTCAAGGTATCCGGGACTTTGTCCAACGGCCGCCTGATGGAGCGCGTCAGCTTTTCGCTCCAGGTGACTGGTGAGGACCTCCGAGGTAGCAGGCTTGGCAGCTAGGTCTGCAGAGGACCTGCTCGATTATTACAAACGTGAGCTGGCGTATCTTCGCGGCCAGGGCGCGGACTTCGCCCGGCGCTATCCCCAGGTGGCCCAACTGCTCGAGCTGGGGCCGGGGCAATCGGCAGATCCCCACACTGAACGCCTGATCGAGGCGGTTGCCTTCCTCGCTGCACGAGTCCACTGCGATCTGGACAACGAATTTCCACAGATTTCCTCGGCCCTGCTGGAGAACCTCTACCCCAGTCTGGTGAGTCCGTTGCCCTCGATGACAGTGGCGCACTTCCAGGTAGACCCGAGCCAGGGCAAGCTCACCAGCGGCTTCGAGATTCCCAAGCACACCGCGCTGGCGGCCAGGGCGCAGGGCTACACGCCGGAAGGAAACACCCCGGGCGGCAACGAGCAATGCCGCTTTCGCACCTGTTACCCACTCACTCTCTGGCCTCTGGAGGTCAGCGATGCCGGGTTTGTCGCCGTCAACGAATTTGATTTTCTCAGCAGGGATGCGGGCGTTGCTTCGGTGCTGCGGGTGCGCCTGCAATGCATGGGCGAGATCGATTTTTCCGAGTTGGAGTTAAGACGACTCAGGTTCCATCTGCATGGCGAATTCATGGGGGTCATGCCGCTCTACGAAATGCTGCTGTGCGGATTACGCGGCGTGGTGGTGCTGCCCGCTGGGGGACGCCCGGTCAGGCTGCGCGAGGATGCGTTCCAGGAGGTTGGTTTTGGCCAGGACGAAGAGGTGCTACCCCGACCGGGCCACGTGCACCCGGCCTACCCGTTGCTGCAGGAATATTTCGCCTTCCCGAGAAAATTTCTGTTCTTTGATGTGCAGCACCTCGAGGCTGCCAGGGGGCCGCACAGCAGCATCGACCTGCTATTCCTTCTCAACAAGCCCAGGCCGCGCGGCCAGGCGATCAACCGCAGCACTTTCCAGCTGGGCTGCACACCGATCATAAATTTATTCAAGAAAACCACCGAGCCGTTGCGCATAGACCAGCGCAAATACGAGTACCGCTTGGTTCCGGATTGGCGTGACGAGGCCTTTACCGAGATCCATACCATCACCAATGTCACGGCCACTGACCGCGAGGCGGCGGGGGCGACGGCGGTGCAGCCGTATTACGCATTCGACCACGCCGCGCGCGATGACTCGAGCGGGCCCTACTGGTTTGCACGACGCGATGACTGCCACCGGCCGGACATTGCCGGCACCGATGTGTGGCTTTCATTCTTGGACTTGAATTTCCGCCCTGAGCGCCCCGATTTCCCCGTGGTCTACGCCCACACGCTTTGCACTAACCGCCAGCTTGCCGAACAGGTGCCCGTGGGCGCGGTGCTGGTTCCCGAGGCGGCGGTAGCGTCCTCGCGTGTCACCTGCCTGTATAAGCCCACGCCGCAGTTGAACCCGCAAAGCGGGCGCGAGCACTGGCGCCTGATATCGCTGCTGACGTTGAACAACGTTTCGCTGCTCGACCCGCAGACGCGGCTGCAAGCGCTGCAGGAGATGTTGGCGCTCTACAACGTGACCGATGCGGCTCGAGCCAATGAGCAGATACGCGGCATACGCAGCATGGATTGCGAGAGCGTGGTCGGGCGCATCGGACGCGAAGCCTGGCGCGGCTTCTGCCGGGGGTACGAGATCACGTTGCAATTCGACGAAGGCGCCTATGCCGGCGGGTCAGCCCTGTTGCTGGCGGCCGTGCTCAATCGTTTTTTCGCCCAATACACGTCAATCAACTCCTTTACCCGGGTCGTGGTGAAGCGCGATGAAGAGGAATGGAAGCGATGGGAACCGATGACCGGCCGCCAGCCGGTCCTTTAATCGAACAGCTCGCCGGCGAGCCTTACCGCTTCGATTTTTTTCAGGCAGTGAGGTTGGCCGAGCTGCTGCGCAAAGATCTGATGCCCGTGGGCCACGGCGGCAGCAACCGGGAAGCGGTCGCATTCCATTCGCACGTCGGTCTGGGTTTTCCAGCCAGCGATCTGGTCGACGCGGCAATTCCCGAGGATAAAAACCAACCGGTGAGCCTCTCAGTCGCCTTCATGGGTCTGGCCGGCGGCGCGGGGCCGCTGCCCATTCCATTTACCGAGCTTGTCCTCCAGCGCACTGCGGCGCGGGATTACGCGACCCGCGATTTTCTCGACATTTTCAACCATCGGCTGGTCTCATTCCTCTACCGTTCACGCAAGAAACACCGCATGGCGTTGAACAGCCAGCCGCCCGAATCGACGACATTTGCGCGCTGGTTGTATACGTTGGCCGGCCTGGAGCTGGCTTCGCGGCGGGCAGACAGCCGCAAATGGACGCGCTCCCTGTTGCGCTACGCCGGCATTCTTTCCCATCAGGTGCGTTCCATGGCCGCGCTGGAGGCCATGCTTTCTGATTATTTCAAGATCCCAGTACACGGCACGCAATTGTTAGGCCGCTGGCTGATCATCGACCCGCGCGAGCGCACCCACATCGGCACACGCATGGGCCGCAACCATCGGCTGGGCGCAAACACCGTGCTCGGCAAGCGCGCCTGGGATCAGATGGGGCGCATCTGCCTGAGTGTGGCTCTGCCCAATCTGGCTCGGCTGCGAGAGTTCCTGCCGAGCGGCGGCGCGTATTTGGATCTGAACCGAATCACGCGCCTGCATCTGCAGCAGGACCTCGCTATCGATTTGCGACTGACGCTCGCTGCGGGGCAGCGGTCGGGTACGCGTCTGGGAAAATCGGGGGGCGCAAGACTCGCATGGACGGCCTGGCTCAACAGCGGCCCCAGCCACGCCGCCGATGACTCGGTGCGGCTGCGCCTGCCGGCATGGCATGGCACCTGATCAAAGCAAACAATGAAGGCAATATAAGCGCATGGATATCGACCTACGTTCCCTGCTGGGAAAGCTCAACGCCGAGTGCCGCCGTGCGCTCGAACAGGCCGCGGAATTGTGCGTGCGCCAGACGCACTACAACGTTGAAATAGAGCATCTGTTATTGAAGCTGATCGAACTTCCGGCACCTGACCTGGATGTTATCTTTCGCCACTACGACATCAAATCGGAGTCGGTGACGGCCCAACTCACCTCTGCCATGGATCGGTTCAAGCGCGGCAACGGCCGCACCCCGGCCATGTCGCCGCATTTCATCACCCTGATCCAGGAAGCCTGGCTGATTTCCTCGATGCAACTGGGAGAACCCATGATCCGCTGCGGCACCCTGCTGCTGGGTCTGTTACAGGTGGACAGCCTGCGCAGCATGCTGCTGGAATCCGCGCCCGCCCTGTTGCAGATACCCCGCGAATCGCTGCGCAACGCGCTGCCAGGCCTGCTTGCCGAATCGACAGAGAACGTCGGAACGGCGGCCACGCCGCGCCCACTCCCGTCGCCGGGCGCGCCGGCTTCAGCCCGCGCCGCGTCGCGGCCCGTCGGCAAGGCATTGGCGACTCCGGCGCTCGACCAGTACACCCTGGATCTCACGGCGCAAGCACGCGATGGAAAAATCGATCCCATCAGGGGGCGCGACGGGGAAATCCGGCAGATCATCGACATCCTGCTGCGACGCCGTCAGAATAATCCGATACTCACCGGGGAGGCGGGCGTCGGCAAGACGGCCGTGGTCGAAGGTTTTGCCCTCGCAGTCGGCAAGGGCAGCGTGCCCCCGGCACTGAAAGACGTCACCGTGCGCACCCTCGACCTGGGCCTGTTGCAGGCCGGCGCTGGCATTAAGGGCGAATTCGAAAACCGCTTGAAGTCGGTGATTGCCGAGGTCAAGGCCTCGCCGCTGCCCATCATTCTGTTCATCGACGAGGCACACCAGCTGATTGGTGCCGGCGGATCCGAGGGGCAAGGCGATGCAGCCAATCTGCTCAAGCCGGCGCTGGCGCGCGGTGAACTACGCACTATCGCCGCGACCACCTGGGCCGAATACAAAAAATACGTGGAGAAGGACCCGGCGCTGGCGCGCCGCTTCCAGGTGATCAAGGTGGAAGAGCCTACCGAGGAAATCGCCATCGACATGCTGCGCGGCGTGGTGGAGAACCTGGAACAGCATCACAAAGTACATATTATGGATTCAGCGGTACGCGACGCCGTGCGCCTGTCGCACCGCTACATCACTGGCCGCCAGCTTCCGGACAAGGCCATCAGCGTCCTCGACACCGCCTGCGCGCGCGTGGCTATTGGTCAGACCGGAACGCCGCCGGAAGTCGAAGAAGCCACGCGGATTGTCGAGAGTCTGGAGGCGGAGCTGCGCATCCTGCGCCAGGAATTACTCACTGGCTCCGATCATGCGCGGCGCATCAAGGAAATTTCCCAGGACATCCAGAACCAGCGCAGGACGCGCGAGCAGTTGCTTGCCCGCCTGACCGAGGAGCGGCAGGCGGTCGCGGAAATTCTGGCCTTCCGGAGCCGCATCAACCAGGCCCTTGCCGACGGGGCCGATCCCACTGAGGTGCCCTCGGCGGTCATGGAGCTGTCGATCAACCTCGCGCGCCTGGAGCGCGGACTGGAGGCGATACAGAACGACGAACCGATGGTGCCGGTGTGCGTCGATCCCAAGGGGGTCGCCTCGGTGATTTCCGGTTGGACCGGAATTCCGGTGGGCAAGATGATGGTTGACGAGGTGCGTACCGTGCTCAATCTAAAGGAGCGCATGGGTGAGCGCGTGATCGGCCAGGGTCAGGCGCTGGATGCGATTGCCCGGCGCATACGCACCGCGCGCGCCGAGCTGGACGATCCAGGCAAGCCGGTGGGCGTGTTCATGCTGGTGGGCCCCAGTGGCGTGGGCAAGACCGAAACCGCCGCCGCACTGGCTGACCAACTGTTCGGCGGCGAGCGCAATATGATCGTCGTAAACATGTCCGAGTTCCAGGAGGCGCACACGGTGTCAAGCCTCAAGGGTGCGCCACCGGGCTATGTGGGTTTCGGCCGTGGCGGTGTGCTCACCGAAGCGGTGCGGCGCAAGCCCTACAGCGTGGTGCTGTTGGACGAGGTCGAGAAAGCGCACCCGGACGTGATGGAGCTTTTCTACAATGTCTTCGACAAGGGCCAGATGGAGGACGGCGAGGGGGTCCTGGTGGATTTCAAGAATACCGTGATCATACTGACCTCAAATGCCGGCCAGGAAATCATCACGGGTGCTTGCGAAGGCCGTGGCACGCGCCCCGAGCCCGAGGTTCTGGTCGAAAAACTCAGACCGGCGCTGCTACGCCATTTTGCACCGGCGTTTCTCGGTCGGCTGGTCACCGTGCCCTACTATCCGCTGGGCGATGCTGAAATACACGCCATCGTCGAATTGAAGCTGGCCAAGATCCAGGATCGCATCCACCGTAACCACCAGGCGCGACTGAGTTACGACGCTAGCCTGATCGAGGCGATCACGGCGCGTTGCACCGAGGTTGACAGCGGCGCGCGCAATGTCGACCACATCCTGACGCACAGCCTGCTGCCCGAACTTTCCACCCAGATCCTGGAGCGCATATCGGTGGCCGAATCGTTCCGCGCGGTGCATGTTTCCCTGGAGCCCTCCGGCGGCTTCGCCTATGCCTTCAGCAACCAGCCCGGTAGCGCCGATGACGGGGGCAGCGCCGGCAAATTTGCCGGAGCGGCCTGAGCCGCCCAGGCATGCCGAGCACCTACACCCAGGGAAACACCTACCTGACGGTTTCGACGCCGCTGGGTAAGGATGCGTTTCTGCTCTCCAGCCTGCATGGCGATGAGGGCATGTCCAGTCTGTTCTATTTCGACCTGGAGATGATGTCCACCGATGCCGCCGTGGATTTCACCAAGATCGTCGGCAAGTCGGTGACGGTGTCGATGGCCCTGGATGACAGCACCGCGCGCTGCATCAATGGCGTGGTCACGCGCTTCGTGCAGACCGGAGGTAACTTGGAGTTCGCCACCTACCATGCCGAGCTACGGCCTTGGCTGTGGTGGCTGACGCTAGGTACCGATTCGCGCATTTTCCAGGCGCAAACGACCCCGGACATCATTAAGGCGGTGTTCTCCGACCTGGGCTTCACCGATTTCAAGATGGCGACCACGGCCACCTATACTGCCCGCGAATATTGCGTGCAGTATCAGGAAACCACCTTCGATTTCATTTCGCGGCTGATGGAAGAAGACGGCATCTTCTATTTCTTCGAACACGAAGACGGCAAGCACACGCTGGTGCTGGCCGATGCCTCATCAGCGAACAAGGCCTGTCCCAACCGCGCCACGGCGCGTTTTCATCCGGCCTCCGGTAGCCAGAACGAATTTGATGTCATCTACCGCTGGTCGCTGGAGCAGCAGGCGGTGCCGAAGCAGGTTTCGGTGGAGGACTATAACTTCAAGACGCCCAGCGCCGAGCTGCTGGCCACCAAGCAAGGCAGCAGTGGCCGTATGGAGGTGTATGAGTATCCGGGCGGGCATATCGCCAAGGCAGGCGGTGACGGCATTGCAGCCATTCGCCTGCAGGAACTACAGCATCCGGCCCTTTGCATGCGCGGCGACAGTTACTGCCGCGCCTTCGTTCCGGGATACAAGTTCACGCTGAGCGGCCATTTTCGCGAGGACATGAACGCCGACTATGTGCTGCGGCGCGTGGCGCATGCGGCCACCCACGAGGCCTACAGCAACAGTTTCGAGGCCTATCCGCTTACCGTGCCTTTCCGCCCGCCGCGTGTCACCCCGCGTGCGCGCGTGCACGGCGCGCAGACCGCCACCGTAGTCGGCAAGTCGGGCGAAGAAATTTGGACTGACAGCTACGGCCGCATCAAGGTGCAGTTCCACTGGGATCAGCAGGGCAAGAAGGACGAGAACAGCTCCTGCTGGATGCGCGTGGCGCAGGGCTGGGCTGGGCAGGGCTGGGGCATCCTGTTCCTGCCGCGCATCGGCCAGGAGGTCATTGTCAGCTTTCTCGAAGGCAATCCGGACCAGCCTATAGTCACCGGCAGCGTCTACAACGCCGAGAAAACCGTGCCCTATGCGTTACCGGGCGAGCAGACCAAGAGCACCATCAAGGGCTATTCTTCCAAGGGTGGCGGTGGCAACAACGAGATCCGCTTCGAGGACAAAAAAGACGCGGAAGAGGTGTACGTGCACGCGCAGAAGGACATGACCATCAAGGTGGAGAACGACCGCAAGAAGGACGTGCTGCACGATGAGATCAACACCATCAAGAACGACCGCACCACCACCATCCAGGAGGGCAACGAGAAACTGGTGGTCGCTAAGGGGGACCGCACGGTTCAGGTGGAGACCGGCAAGGAAACCTATGAAGTCAAGGGCGAGCGCCTGCTCACGGTGACGGGCAACGAGACCCACACCAACAAGGCCGATTTCACTCAGAAGGTCACCGGTAACTACACGCTCAAAGTCACCGGCGATTTGCTGATCGACGTCACCGGCACAGTCACGGTCAAATCGGCGCAGTCGCTCACCAACCAGGCCGGTACCGCGCTTACCAATAAGGCCGGCACTGCGCTTACCAACAAGGCCGGCACCGATTTGCAGAATGAGGCCAGTATGAATCTGACCAACAAGGCCGGCATGAACCTGACCAATGACGCTGGCATTCAGTTGGAAAGCAAGGCTGCGGCGTCGCAGACCGTCGATGGTGGCGGCATGCTCACCGTCAAGGGCGGCTTGGTGAAAATCAATTAGCCATGGCAGAACCCGCTCCCAACTCGGATACGACACTGCCTGATGATGCGGGCGAAATAGACGCGCCCTACAGCGGGCCGGTGGAGACTTTTCACGAGGACGGAACGACACTGGCGAAGCGCGCCTATCTGAAGCATGGCGTTCCCGAGGGTGAAACGCGGATTTTTTCCACCGCAGGCGGATTGCTACAAAGCGCGCATTTTCGCGAAGGTGTGCTGGAGGGTGAGCTGCGCGTCTTCGAGGAAGGCGGCGAGCCGCTGCAGAAGGCGGACTATGCGAATGGCGTTCTCGACGGGCGCATGCTCTTATACACCGAGGGCCGTCTCGCAGCGATGCTGAACTACGTCCATGGCGTGCAGCAGGGCGAGTACGTGCTTTATTCGGAACTGGGCGACCCCAGCATGCGCATGCACTACCACCAGGGCAAGCCGCATGGCGAAGCGCTCACCTACTATCCCAGCGGCAAGCTGGTGCGGCGGGCGAAGTACGTGACGGGTCTGCTGGAGGGTGAAGTGCTTGAATACGACGAGCAGGGCGGCGTTCAGGAAAGGGCACACTACCGCAGCGGCAAACTCGACGGCGAGCGCAGGCGTTACCACCCCAACGCCAAGCTGAAGGAAGTGGCGGTGTTCAAGGCGGGAAAGCTCAGCGCAGCGCTCGAAGAGTATGACGAGTCTGGCAATCTCAAGGTGCCGATGGGCGCGCCAGGGGAACCCGCGCCGTCGCGGATCTCCACATTCCTGGAAAAACTGGTGAAAGGGTAGCGATATGGGTATTCAGGTTTGCACTGGAGCCATGATGATGTGCAGTTTCGGCGTCGCCCCCAGCAGCCTGGTGGTGCTGCCGGCCAATCGCACTCTGACTGGCACGCCAGCGGCCAACATCATGGACAACAAGCCCATCGTCAACATTCCGCCCTTTGGCATGTGCACCAGCCCGGCTAACCCCATGGTGGCCGCTGCAACGGCGGCGGCCTTGGGCGTGCTGACGCCTATGCCCTGCTTGCCGGTGACCGCAGCACCCTGGGCACCAGGCGCGCCCACGGTGCTGATTGGCAACATGCCAGCACTGAACAATTCCTCCAAGCTCATGTGCAACTGGGGCGGAGTCATCCAGATCAGCGTCCCGGGCCAGTTCACGACCCTGATCCCTTAACATAATAATTTTAAAGATAAAAACGTGGAACACCATTACTCTCTGACCACCCGCATGCTGGTCATTTTTGTATGCGCACTGATGTTTTTGGCGGCCCTGCTATTTTCCGCCGGCTTGTTGGTCGGCCGAGACTGGGGGGCAACTGAGGCGCTGGAGCGTGCTAGAGAAACGCAAAAAGCACCCCCGGCCACGCCGCCGGCCGCCGCCGGACCGAACGCTGCGGGAGCACTTGGCGCTGCGCTACCGGGAACGCCCGCCGTCCCCGCCGTCCCCGCCGTCCCCGCCGTCCCCGCCGTCCCGGCAGCGCCGACCCTACCCGCGATTCCCGCCGCGCCGCCGCCCCCGGCAATTCCTGCCGTGCCACCGCCACCCAAGGCACCGACCCTGCCAGCGCTGCCGCCGTTGAAGTCATCCGAAGTGAAACCGGGTGCAGATGGGCCATCCGTCCAAGCGGGGACCGGCGCGGTCTCCGCTGCGCCGGTGAAAGGTGCAGTCGCGGCGGCGACCCCCGGGCGTGCTGCCGCCCGTGAAGCCAAGGTTCAGGGTTATGTGGTCTATGTGGGGGTGTACGCCAACCGGGGCAGGGCGGAGAGCCTTGCCGAACAACTGCGCGGCCGCAACCTGGCCGCGCAAACCAGCATCGTTGACAAGCCAGGTCAAAAGCCCTTGATGGGCGTCTGGGTGGGGCCATTTGATGCAAAAGCAAATGCGCAGGCGGCACTATCGGAGCTTCACGCCGCAGGCTTTGACGACGCCATGATCAGGGCGGTGCCTTAGGGGGGGGCGGCAGCGCTGGTTGTGGGCTTTCTGGACACACCCTCGACGACGATCATATCTTGCACCACGCTATGCATTGCAAGGAGTCGTAGAGAAATTAAACACATTGCCAAAGGAGATTCTTTCCATGAATGCCACGATCCTAGTTGATGACTAAGCGATCAATTGACCGCGTATGTTCTAACGTATTCATTGACGCACGCTTTAAACTTTGACCTTCAGTCGGCGCATTGTATTTATGGAGAATTTCATGCCAGCTTTTCCCTCTATCGAGGTTTGGAGACAAATGACTAACGTCGATGATCGATTGTTCGGCGGAATCCGTAGCAGGAGTGCAGAGTTCAATGCATTAGATAGTGCATTTGAATCCTACGCAAAAGCTAGAGAAACAAAAGATTTGGCAGGGCTATCCATTGCGCGGGAATATCAGAACCTTAAAAACGCATACGAGGCGTATGTGAAAAAAAAGGAAGCGAATGAAAGTAAATCTCACTGGTTCGGATCTACAGACAGTGACGAAAAATTCGGGGCGTTAACAAGTTTGAAGCAATTTCTCAGCGGTTATCCTACGGCTGAACTCACTCCGAGCGAAGAAAGGGCCTGCCTGAATTTTACATTTGAAAAGGCTATGCGTGCGAGAACGGCGTTGGCCGAAGCGACAATCCAATTAAAAGAATCCGAATCTTTCTTCACGAAAGCCAGGGAGACGCTGCGAAAGTTCAAAGAGGGAGAAAACGGGAAAACGCTTAGTGATCGACTCCAGCAGGGAAAAAAAGAGGCGGAGCAGAAGCGGTCCTCGAATGCACAGGGCTATGCGAAGGCCGCGATCGCCAAGGAGTTGTACGATCAAGCCAATGAGACGCTTAGCACGGTACAGGATGCCGTTGATGGGGTGGTAAAGCCATCACTTGCGTCTGAAGTGCAGAACATTGCGAGGGGCGGGCAGCAAACAATCTCAGGATTCGAAGAGATGGTTTCGAAAGCGTTAGGTGTTACAAGAGATCAAGTGTTCTCTGCAATGATCAATGAGGCTCAACGTGTTTTAGGAGAGAAGGTCTACGCCGAAATCGTAAATTTTATACCCGTCTTGAATACGATATCTGCCGCAGGAAATTTGCTCTGGTCGCTGAAGGCGACTTTCGATGCATATGGGACTGACCAATATTGCAATATGGTTCGAAGAAGCGGAATAGTAGCCGCTGGCATGAGTAGTGATTCGATCGAACAACTTAATAAATTGCTGCGCGAGGATTTTCTACTCGCTACGCAGGCGACAGGAGAGCGTGCGGCACAATTCGGGGCTGGGTTTGACCCAACTGGGACGGCCGGATCGGTTGTTGGTGCGGCCCTCGCCGTGGTACATCT
>CAMDRT010000030.1 GCA_945906815.1 Bordetella parapertussis | reverse complement strand
CCCGTAATATAGCCGGCCACGGGTGAGGCCAGAAATACCGCCAGTACCGCCAGTTCTTCGGGCTCGCCGTAACGGCCGACAGGAATGTCGTGGGCGGACTGATGCGCGCGGAATTCTTCGGAGTATTTGCGGCGTATCTGCTCGCTCATGATGCGGCCGGGGGGTATGCAGTTGACCGTGATGCCCTGCGGGCCGACTTCGCGCGACAGGCCCTTCGACCAGGCATGGATCGCGGCTTTTGCGGGCGTCGATGCGAGCAGGCCCTCAGGTTCCGATTTGCCGCTGATATTGATCACGCGGCCCCATTTGTTTTTGATCATTCCAGGCAGGATCGCGTGCGTAAGCTGGCGCACGCGCACAAAATTCAGGCGCATCACTTCCTCCCATTCTGCTTCCGCGGCGTCGACCGGTATCTCGGGCCGGCTGCCCCCCGCGCAGTTGATCAAAATGTCGATGCGTCCCAGCGCTTTGGTCGCTGCCTGCGCGAGTTGCTCAACGGTGCCTTCTGCCATGACATCGAGCACTTCGATATGCGGCGGCTTGCCGCCGGCAGCGACAATCTGGGTTGCAAGGTCGTCCAGCAAATTTTTGCGGCGTGCCGCAACGCACAGTGTCACACCCTCCGCCGCCAATCCGCGTGCGATGGCATGGCCTATGCCCATGCTGGCGCCGGTGACCAGCGCGGTTTTGTCCGACAGCTTCAGATTCATTGCATTTTCCTTTGGCGTGTGAGTGGCTGGTGAGTGTGCGTGAAGCGTAGCGCAATCCGCGATCCTTCGCCATCACCGCTGGCCACAGATTCAAACCGCGCCGCAATTGGTGTAGCATCGCTGCGTGCAACTCACCTCTCATCAATTCAAATCCCGCGCGCGCGAAAAGCTCGCCGATGTCAATCTGCAAGGCGCACTGCGCAAATTGCAGGGCAATTTCGTCAAGGGCCGCGCCGATCGCGTGGCCGAGCTGGAAAATTTTCCGGCCATACGCGATGCCGCAGCCGAAATACGCGCGCGCACGCTCGACCATCTCGATGTGTATCTGGAGGCATTCGAGCGCAACGCCACGGCGCAGGGGACCACCGTGCATTGGGCGCAAACCACGGCGGAGGTGAATCGCATCGTCTGCGAACTGGCGGCGAAATATGGTGTGAAAAAGGCGGTCAAGTCAAAGTCGATGGTGAGCGAGGAGTGCGCGCTTAACGATGCGCTTGAAGCGGCCGGTGTGCAGGTGGTGGAAACCGATCTGGGCGAATACATCCTGCAACTGGCAAAGGAGCCGCCGTCGCACATCGTGGCGCCGGTGGTGCATAAGAGCAAGGACGAGGTTTCCGACTTGTTCGCGGAAAAACATCAGCTTCCGCGCAAGACCGACATCTCTGAATTGTGCAAGGAAGCGCGGGTGATGCTGCGTGAACATTTCGTCACCGCGGACATGGGGATTTCCGGCGCGAACTTCGTCATTGCGGAAACCGGTTCGACTTTGATTGTCACCAACGAGGGCAACGGGCGCCTGGTAACCACGCTGCCGCGCGTGCATGTGGCGATTACCGGCATCGAAAAAGTGGTGCCCACGCTGGAAGACATCGCGACCTTGATACGCCTGCTGCCGCGCCATGCCACGGGGCAGACCATCACCAATTATGTGTCGGTGACTACCGGCCCGCGCCGCGAGGGTGACAGCGATGGACCGCAGCATTTTCATGTTATTTTGCTCGACGGCGGGCGCAGCAAATTGTTGGGCGGTGAACTGCAGGACATGCTGCGTTGCATCCGCTGCGGCGCGTGCATGAACCATTGTCCGGTGTACCAAAGTGTCGGCGGGCATGCCTATGGCTGGGTGTATCCGGGGCCGATGGGTTCGATCCTGACGCCCACCTACGTGGGCCTGGAAAACGCGCTGGATTTGCCCAACGCATCCACGCTGTGCAATCAATGTGGCGTGGTGTGCCCGGTAAAAATTCCGCTGCCCGACCTGATGCGTAAATTGCGCGAGCGCCAGTTCGAGCAGGGCTTGAAACCGCGCGCGGAGACGTGGAGCCTGGCGCTGTGGCGCTGGGCCGCGCAACGGCCGCGGATATATGCGCTGCTGGCCCGCATTGCCGCGCGCACGCTGGCGGTGATGGGCAGCAGTGAGCGCCTCATCCACAAACTGCCGTTTCAAGCGCTGGGCGGCGGCTGGACCCACGGGCGCGATATGCCTGCGCCGCAGGGTAAAACCTTTCGCGAGTTATACAAGGCAAGACGAGCATCAACTTCAAAACCTTAGACGCAGATTTACGCAGATGCACGCAGACGAACCCGCAAAGAAATCTGCGCAAATCTGCGTTAATCTGCGTCAAAAAGCTTTTGACTTTTGTCAGTGGAATCACCCGATGGAGCAGCCATGAATAGACGACTGGATACGCAAGAGATTTTGGGAATCCCCCTTTGGATCAACAACGCGCCGGCCGCCGCCAGCAGCACGCGCACGGGCGACATCACCAATCCGGCGACCGGCGCGGTGACGGCACGTGTGCCCTTGTGCAACGAAGCGGATATCGACACTGCGGTGGCGGCAGCGAAAGCGGCGTTTCCAGGGTGGCGCGATACGCCGCCGCTGCGCCGCGCGCGCATCCTTATGCGGTATCGTGAACTGATCGACGCGCATCGCAATGAATTGGCGGCGCTGATTACCGCCGAGCATGGCAAGACGCTGAGCGACGCGGGCGGTTCGGTGCAGCGCGGGCTGGAAGTGGTCGAATTCGCTATGGGCATTCCGCATCTGATGAAGGGCGAACACAGCGAGGAAGTCGGCACCGGCGTCGATTGTCATTCGCTGCGCCAGTCATTGGGGGTATGTGCGGGCATCACACCGTTTAATTTTCCGGCGATGGTGCCGCTGTGGATGTATCCGGTGGCGATAGCCTGCGGCAACACCTTTGTGCTGAAGCCCTCGGAGAAAGTGCCTTCGACGGCCATGCGCCTTGCCGCGTTGTTTAAGGAGGCGGGACTGCCGGATGGCGTGTTTAACGTCGTGCATGGCGACAAGCAGGCGGTGGATGCCTTACTCAACCATGCGGATATCAAAGCGATTTCGTTTGTAGGTTCGACGCCGATCGCGAAATACATCTATGAGACTTGCGCGAAGACCGGCAAGCGCGTGCAGGCGCTGGGTGGCGCGAAAAACCATGCGGTGGTGCTGCCGGATATGAACAGTGCCGCCGATCTTGATTTTGTCGCGGATTCGCTGATCGGCGCGGGTTATGGCTCGGCGGGCGAGCGCTGCATGGCGATCTCGGCGGTGGTGGCGGTGGGCGATATCGGCGATGCGCTGGTTGCCACCATCAAGAAAAAAGCCGAAGTGCTGCGCATCGGGCCGGGTGCGGGCAAGGTCGATGGCAAAGAGCCCGACATGGGGCCGCTGGTGACGCAGGCGCATCGCGACAAGGTCGCCGCCTACGTGGACAAAGGCGTGGCGGAGGGTGCCACGCTCGCGCTCGACGGACGCACGTTCACGGCGCAACAAGGCTACTTTCTCGGCGCTTCGTTGTTCGATCATGTAAAGCAAGAGATGAGCATCTACCGCGACGAAATTTTCGGGCCGGTGTTGGCGGTGGTGCGCGTGAAAACACTGGATGAGGCGATTAGCCTGATCAACGCCAATCCCTATGCGAACGGCACCGCGGTATTCACCCGCTCGGGTGGCGCCGCGCGCAAGTTCGAACGCGAAATTGAAGTCGGCATGGTCGGCATCAATGTGCCGATACCGGTGCCGGTGGCCTTTTTCTCGTTTGGCGGCTGGCGTTCATCGTTGTTCGGCGACACCCATGTGCATGGCATGGAAGGCGTGCGCTTTTACACGCGCGGCAAAGTGGTGTCGACGCGCTGGCCGGATGCGAATGCGGCACCTACCGGGTTTAATATGCCGACTTTAGGGTGAGGCGTTAAGTGTTAGGGGTGAACGATGAACGGTGAAGGGGTGAAGGGATTACCTCATTCACTCACTTCTTCACTCCTTCACTCCTTCACTCATTCACGGTATGTTGTAACGCGTAGTCACTGGAGGGATAGATCATGAAGAAATGGTTAGTGGTGGCGGCAGTGCTGGCCGCGTACTTACCGCTCTTCGCCCACGCGCAGCAGTGGGTGATGTTTGTTCCTCAAGAACGTGATTTTCGCGTGTTACTGCCTGCTACGCCCACGCGCACTCTACCCCGCGACGGGAGCGTGGAATACCGCGTTACTGCAGGCCCCTACCAATTTTTTGTTTTTCGGCATGAGCGGCGTCTGCTGGCAAGCTCCGCTGCAGCACGCGCGGACGTTTTTCGTCGTCTTGCCAGCGACGAACAGCAGGTGCGTAGCATCGGGGATATTGACGATGACCCTGGCGCCAGTGAATTCATGTACAGGATGGGTAGCCTGTTGAGTATGCATCGCGTATTCGTGGACGCCACGACGTACTACGAACTGGCGGTTGTATCGCACCAGGATGATCCAGTGCCACTGGAACTGGTGCGGGATTTTTTCAATTCATTTCAACGTGGCGGTGTCACGGGATTTCCACAGTTTGCCAACCTGCCTGGGCCGGAAACTTGCCAGGCCAGGGCCAATGCGTTTGCACGGCGATTGTGCGAGTATCTAAGCTGTCAGGTGCCGGGGCATGAAAGACATCCCGCCTGCGCCGGCATACCGCGTTTCTTGCGCTAGTCAGGGGCTGCTGCCATGGGTGTGATTTCCGATTCGCGCGAGCGCATACTGTCGCGTATCCGCACGGCTACCGGCGGTGCGTCGAGCGCGAAAACCTCTGCTGTGGAAGAACGCCTGCGCACCCATCCGCTAAGTCCGCGCCCGTCCATCAGCGGTGATCTGGTTGCGCAGTTTCGTGAGCGGGCTACGCGTTTGATGAACACGGTTGCCGAAGTGGCGCAACTCAGCGAGGTGCCCGCTGCGGCAGCCGCTTATTTACGCGCCTACGATTTGCCGCTGCGCGCCGTATGTTGGCCGGCGCTGCAAGCGCTGGCGTGGGCGCAGCACGGTATAGCGATGGAGGTGCGTCCGGCGCGTGCATCCGATCTGGTGGGTGTGACCGAGGTGTTTTGCGCCATCGCCGAGACCGGCACGCTGGTCACCTTATCGGGCGCGCACACGCCGCCGGTGTCCAGCCTGTTGCCGGAAACGCATATCGCGGTGCTGCGCACAGCGCAAATAGTGCCCGCTATGGAAGAGGTCTGGCAGCGCATACGTGACACTGCCGGTGAGTTGCCGCGCGCGGTGAACTTTATTTCGGGGCCGTCGCGTACCTCGGATATAGAGCAAACCTTGACGCTGGGCGCTCACGGACCCTACCGGGTGCATATCATTCTTGTTGCCGAAGGCAATGGCCGTGCATAAACCTATGGGCCTTGCGCAATAAAGCCCTGCGTACCGAGCAAGTGCAAGCACTTGTTTTCTCTGCGTTCCTCGGTGCTCTCTATGGCCGATCTGCCGTTTTTAGGGGCACCAGACCGCCGGCGCGTCAGTCGTCCCCGCTTAATCGTCTGACTGCAGCGATTGCCACAGATCGGTCACCATCATCGCCAAGCCGATCAGAATGATGCATCCCAGTGCCACGTCCTTCAGTTTTAATACCACCGGGACGAGGTAGGCGATCATCAATACGACGGCAGCCAGGGCTGCAAATATTTTCAAGGACATGGCCTGATACTCCTGTGGCTAACTTCAGTGTAATTCAGTGCGTCTGGGTCTGCGCCAGCAGCCAGCGCGCGGTGCGTAACAGGCGGGCGTCATCACCGCGCCGTCCGACGATCTGCACGCCCAGCGGCAGGCCATTGGCACCCTTCATCAGTGGCAGGCTTAACGCCGGCATGCCGCACAAGGTCCATAGCGTGCAAAACGCGGGGTCGCCGGTGGTGGCAAACCCGGGTGCGGTGCCCGCCGCGGCAGGCGTCAGCACCGCATCAAAATTCGTGAACAAATCGTCGAACCCCTGATTGAGCACCGGTATCCGCGCCAGCGCCTTCTGATAGTCGAGCGCGCGGCTCTCGCGTCCGCGCGCGAGCTGGGCGCGCAGCGGGTCGGACAGGCGTTCGCGCCCTTTCTCCCACTCTAGATCGAGGTTGGCGGCCATTTCCGCTTCCATGATGGTGCGATGCCACTCCCAGGCCTCGTGCACCGACTCGGGCAGGGCGTATTCCTCGCACTGGCCGCCCAGCACGCTGGCAATTTCGGCGAATGCTTCACGCGTTTCGTCTTCGGCACGCTCCCACAACGGCGTCTTGATGAACGCGAAGCGCGGTGCAAACGGGGGCTCTTCGGCAGCCACCCGCAGGAACGGAATGCGTGCGTGCGGCTGCGTGTCGGGATCACGTTCATCGTAGCCGGTGAGTTGTTCGGCGAGCAACGCAATGTCATCGAGCGTGCGGCCGAACATGCCTACATGATCGAGCGTGCGCGACAGCTTGAGGATGCCCTGCCGCGGAATCAGTCCGTGCGTCGGTTTGAAGCCGTAGACGCCGCAAAATGCCGCTGGCCGGATCACCGAGCCATTGGTCTGGCTGCCGAGCGCGAACGGCACCATGCCCGCGGCGACCGCCGCCGCCGAGCCCGACGATGAGCCACCGGGGGTATGCTCGGGGTTATGCGGATTGCGCGTCTTGCCCGGCGTGTAGGTGGCGCATTCGGTGGTCACCGTTTTGCCCATGATCACCGCGCCCGCCGCGCGCAGCATCGCAACCACAGTCGCATCATTGTCCGGCATGCGTCCGGCATGCAGCACAGTGCCGTCTTCGGTCGGCATATCGGTGGTGTCGATAATGTCCTTCACCCCCACCGGCACGCCGTGCAGCGGTCCGAGCACGCGTCCTTGCATGCGATCGAGATCGCGCGCGCGCGCCTGCGTCAGCGCGTGTTTCTCATCCAGGTAGTGCCACGCCTGCACGGTCGGCTCGGTGGCGCGGATGCGCGCGAGGCAGGCCTCGACCAGTTGCTCAGAACTGATCGAGCCGTCGCGTATGGCGCGCGCGGCGTCGCAGCCGCTGAGCCACTCAAGCGGTGTCGTGCTCATGCATTATTTGCCATAAATGGCTTCCGGCAGCCACAGCGAGATCTGCGGGAATATGTAAATCAATGCCATCGTCACCAGCACGATGTAGACAAAGGGCATGCAACCGCTGAAGATCTGGGTGAGGAGTACCGACGGTGGACTGACGCCCTTCAGGTAGTACGCGGCCATGGCCATCGGCGGCGACAGGAATGCGGTCTGCAGATTGATCGCCACCAGGATGCCGAACAGGATCGGGTCGATGCCAAAGTGCGGCAGCATAGGCAGGAAGATCGGCACGAAAATGATGATAATTTCGGTCCATTCCAGTGGCCAGCCGAGTACGAAGATGATCGCTTGCGACAGCAGCAGGAAGGTGATCGGGCTCAGGTTCATGCTCAGCACGAAATCCTTGATCAGCACATTGCCGCCGAGGTAGGCGAACACCGACGCAAAGGTGGCCGAGCCCACGAACAGCCAGCACACCATGGCGGAGGTGCGCGCGGTGAGAAACACCGACTCACGCATGCCCTGCCACGTCAGCGAGCGGTAGCTCGCTGCCAGCAGCATGGCGCCCAGCGCGCCCACCGCTGCCGCTTCGGTCGGCGTCGCCAGCCCGAACATGATCGCACCCAGCACCGACAGAATCAGCATCGCCAGCGGGAAGAACGATTTCGCCAGCATCAGCAGCATTTGGCGCGTGCCGACGTTACCCTCTTCCTTGGGCAGCGGCGGGGCCATGTGGGGCTTGAATATACCCACGCCTATGACGTACACGATGTACATGCCAGCCAGGAAAAAACCGGGAATCATCGCCGCGGCGTAGAGCTTGACCACCGACAGGCCGGCCATGGCGCCGTAGACTATCAGCATGATTGAGGGCGGGATCAGGATGCCGAGGCAGCCACCCGCGCACACCACACCGGCGGCAAGTCGTGTGTCGTAGCCGGCCTTGATCATTTGCGGGAACGCGAGCATGCCCATTAGCGTCACCACCGCGCCGACGATGCCGGTTGCCGTCGCGAACAGCGCGCAGGTGGCCAGTGTGGCTACTGCGAGCGAGGCGGGAACTCCCTTTAACGCGATCTGCAGGCTCTTGAACAGGCTGTCGAGAATGTTGGCGCGCTCGACCAGGTAACCCATCAATAAAAACAGTGGGATCGACACCAGTGCATCATTGTTGAGCACGGTAAAGGTGTTCTGCGTCAGCAGGTAAAACACGCGGCTGTCGAAGAACGCCGTTCCCGCCTGGTAGTACGCGTAGTAGCCGAAGCCCACGCCCAGTGCCATCAAGGTAAACGCCACCGGGAAGCCGATCATGATCACGAATACCAGGATCCCCAGCATCGTCAGTGCCACCATCGGATCGCTCATCGCGCTGCTCCCGGTTGTGCCGTAGCCGCTAGTGCTTGCGCCTCGGCGGCGCGCGCACTCGCGTGCTGCGCCAGTATCTGATTTTCGAGTTCCTCGACGTCATGCATGCGCGCGCTCCACTCGCCGTCGCGCAGGCACTGCACGCAGCGCATGAGCTCGGCCAATCCCTGCAACGCCATCAGCCCGGCGCCGATCGGAATCATCATTTTGAGCGGCCAGATCGGCACGCCCGCCGGACTGTTGACGCTGACTTCGAGGATTTTCGCCGACGCGTAGCCGTAGCCCCAGCCCGCATACACCAACGCCAGAATGCCGGGAAAGAAGAACAGCACGTACAGCGCCAGTTCCACCGTGGCCTGCGTCCGCGGCCGCCACAGCCGGTAAAACATGTCGGCGCGCACATGCCCGCCGCGTGAAAGCGTGTAGGCACCCGCCATGTAGAACACCGCGCCGTACATCATATAGCTCAGGTCGAACGCCCAACTGGTAGGATCATCCAGCACGTAGCGTACGAACACCTCGTAGCAGGTGCCAAAGGTGACAATAATGATGCACCAGGCGAACGCGTGCCCGATGGTTTTGTTCAGTTGGTCGACGGCGTAGATGAAGCGCTGCATCGAAGGTCTGCCTAGAAAGGTAAAGTGGAAAAAAAAGGGGCGGCTCCTCGCGGAGCCGCCGCCTTACATCGATAGGTCTTTGCTACTCAGGGACATCAGATCGGCAGCTTGGTCTTGAACACGTGCTCGTAGCCGAGTTTGTAGTCCGCTTCATTGAGCTGGTAGTAATAGGCTACGCGCTTCGCCCATGCCAGTTGCGATTCAACCACTTTCTTGAAGAAGGGATCCTCATCCGACAGCTTCTTGGTCAGGATGTCCCACGCCTTGAGCTGTTCGACGAACACGCTTTTCGGGGTGCGGATCACATTGACCTTGTGCTTGGTGATCAGATCCTGCAGGTCGCGCGAGTAGTTGTCCATCGCGGTCCACCAGTTCGACGCACTGGCGGACTCTACGCTGTACTGCAGAATCGCCTGCAGATCCGGCGGGATGGTGGCCCATTTCTTTTTGTTGAAGGTGATCTCGAAGAACTCCATCGCCTGATGGTAACTGCCCATCATGTAGTTCTTGATCACGTCCTGCGCGCCGAAGCGCATGTCGGAGGTCGGGTTGTTAAACTCAAACGCATCGATCACGCCTTTTTCCAGCGCGGGTATGATTTCGCCGCCCGGCAATTGGGTCACCTTGGCTCCCATTTGCTGGAACAGATCGGCCGCCAGGCCCACGGTGCGGTATTTGAGGCCCTTGAGTTGCTTGGCGTCCGTAATCGGCTTTTTGAACCAGCCGAGCGGTTGTGTGGGCATCGGCATGGCGAAGAAGCCAACCACGTCGAGGTTAAGCTTGGCCAGCAACTCGTTGTACAGCGCCAACCCGCCGCCGCGATAAATCCACGCCAGCGTCTGGTGCGCGTCGCAGCCGTTGATCGGGCCGGAGCCGAACAATGAGGCTACTTTCGATTTGCCGTACCAGTACACCGGCACGGTATGGCCGGCGTCAAGCACGCCCTTACTCACCGCGTCCATCACCTCGAACGGCTTCACCACGGCGCCCGATACCAGGTAATCGATGCGCAAACGGCCGCCTGACATGTCGTTCACGCGCTTGACGTACTCCTGCGCCATTTCGTTGAAAATGTCCTTCGCGCCCCATGAGCCCTGCATCTTGAGCACGATAGGTGCCTGGGCCTTGGCGATCATAGGGAAGCCGAGCGTCGTCGCTCCGGCGGTGGCGGCGGCCGCGCCGGTCAGAAATTTGCGGCGCGTAGCTTGCGGCTGGTCTTGATTACTCATGATAGTTTTGCCTCCTTCGTGGAACGTGGAATGGGGAATGCCTACTTGAGAAACTCGTGTCCGCGGCGTTGACCTCTAGTGACTCCCTGGGCTTGACGCGGAAGTGCAGTTTAAGCCAGCGGTAACAAGCTGCGCAAGGGAAACGCAGATACAAAAATGCGGAATCTTGATCCTGGTCAAGCCTCCGTTGCACTGCAAGCGGCCGCGCGTCCGCGCGGGTGAGCCGCTGTCATCCGCACCTGTCCTGCTGGGCCGTGGGTAGATGCGGTTGGCTGCTCTAAAAGTTATGCTCTGGTGAGAGGGGGTTTGTAGATAAAAAAATAATAAAAACAATAGGTTATGGTAAGTTATGCCAAGCAAGGCCCGAGCCATGGAAGGCCTCGATGTCGTTCGCGTGTTACGACTGTTTGCGGTGAGTGGATGCACCGCCAAGCTGTTTATGTGCGAGACGTATTGGCGTAATATCCCGGCACAAAAAATCGCCTGGGAAAATCAGTCATGAAACCAAAAATTGTGGTTACGCGCGAAATCTTCGATGATGTGCTCGACTATCTGCATCAGCATTGCGAGGTAGACCACAATCAGGCCGATGCGCCGTACGCCCCCGATGCGCTGGCCGCTAGGCTCGCCGCTTGCGATGGCCTGATGTGCGCGCTGACCGACCGTGTCGACGCCGCGTTGATCGCGCATAGTCCGCTGCTCAAAGCAGTGGCAAATATCGCGGTAGGCTACAACAACATCGACGTGCCCGCCTGCACCGCGCGCGGCATTACTGTCACCAACACCCCCGGCGTGCTCGACGATAGCACCGCTGACCTCGCGTTCGCGCTGATGCTCGCCACCGCGCGCCGCATCACCGAGGTGGAGTCCTACATTCGCGGCGGCGCATGGACCGGCTGGAAGCTCAAGCAATGGCTGGGCGTGGATGTGCATCACGCCACGCTCGGTATTATCGGCATGGGCCGCATCGGACAGGCTATCGCCAGGCGCGCGCAGGGCTTTGAGATGAAGGTGATTTATCACAATCGCACGCGCCTTGCGCCCGCGATCGAGCAGCGGGCCAACGCCACGCATGCGACGCTGGATACCTTGCTGGCGCAGTCTGATTTCATTATTCTGCAAATGCCGTATTCGCCGCAAACCCATCATCTGATCGGTGCGGCAGAACTGGCAAAAATGAAAGCTAGCGCGATCCTCATCAACTCCACGCGTGGCGGCGTGGTGGATGACTTGGCGCTGGTGGACGCCTTAAAAAATGGCGTGATCCGTGCCGCGGGGCTGGATGTTTTTGAGGGCGAACCCAAACTCGACCCTGGATTTCTCGAATTGAAAAATGTGGTACTGGCGCCGCACATCGGCAGTTCAACCGAGGCCACGCGCCGCGCCATGGCGATGCTTGCCGCCAAAAATCTGGTGGCGGCGTTAAGCGGGCAAAAGCCGCCGAATCAGATCAACTGAGCGGCACTCTTCACGCAAGGCAAGCGTATGCAACTGGGATTTATCGGACTCGGCGTCATGGGACGCCCGATGGCGTTGCATTTAATGCGGCACGGTCACCGCATGGGTGTGTATGCGCGCCGTGCCGAGTCGGCCGCGCCGCTGGTGGCGGCAGGCGCCACGCGTTACGACACGCCGGCGGCATTGGCGGCGCAGTGCGACGTGCTATTCACCATGGTGACCCACTCGCACGATGTCGAACACCTGGTGCTGGGGCCGCAGGGCATAGCGCAGGGCGCGAAGGCGGGCAGCGTGCTGGTGGACATGGAAACCATTTCACCTACGGTAGCGCGCCAGGTGGCGGCAGCGCTGGCGGAAAAAGGCGTGGAAATGCTCGATGCACCGGTCTCCGGCGGTCCCGCCGGCGCCGAGCAGGCCACACTCGCCATCATGGCGGGCGGCAAGCCTGAAGTGTTCGAGCGCATCAAACCCCTGTTCGCGTGCATGGGTAAAACCATTATTCGCGTCGGCGACAGCGGCGCTGGGCAAATTACCAAGGCGTGCAACCAGTTGTTGCTGCTGGTGACGGCGCAAGGCGTGGCGGAGGCGCTGGCGTTGGCAAAACGCTGTGGCGTGGACCCGACCACCGTGCGCGACGTGCTGATGAACGGCATCGCCGCCAGCCGCGTGCTGGAGGTATTCGGTAAACGCATGATCGAACGCAACTTCGTCAACGGCATCGACACACGGCTGTATCACAAGGATTTAAATATTGCGCTGGGTCTGGTGCATGAGCACGGCGCGGCGGCGCCGGCGGCGTCGGTGACGATGCAGCATCTCAATGCGGCAATGGGGCGCGGCGAGGGCGCCAGCGATCTTGCGGTGTTGATTGAGGTGCTGGAGGGGATGAGCCGGGCGCCAGGCACCAGGGACGAGGGCGTGAACGGGTGAACGCGTAAGCACGTAAGCGCGCTGCGGGTTCCATATGGTTTTTGGAGGAGCAGTCCCGCTGCAGATTGGCAGCCAGACGTGTATTCAGCGCGCCGGCACCGGCGTTTCGCGCGGGTGCCGAGGGTGCCGAGGGTGCCGAGGGTGCTCTAGGCGCGCGAAATCATTGTCGATACGCAGCCGCAGGGGCTGGCCAGCTGCTGCCACGCCTGGCGCCGGCGACACTGCCGGCGTCTGCGGGCTTACGCCGAGCCAGACGCCAATGCCGATCCCGCAGCTCAGCACTACTGCCACACTGAGCGTCGTGCGTATTGCCGTGCGCCGCCCCCTCGAGTGGGCGTCGGTGTCGGCGGTCGGCACCGGTGCTGCGCCGCAAGCGGTGTTGTCACTGGGGTGCGCCTCAGTCTGTGCAGCGCTTGGCACCTTGGGTGGCGGTGGCCTGCGCGCGAATGCCAGGTGGATCGCAGACTCGCGCGCCTGCGCCGCTGCCTCCGCCTGCAATTCAGCCTGTTGCCGCGCCCGCGCCTGCTCCAGCACTTTCGCTTCTGCCGCGGCGCGCGCTGCGGTCAGTTGCGTCAGTTCGCGCTCCGCTTCGAGCCGCGTTTCACTCACCCGCCGCGCTTTCGCCTCTACCTTCTCCCGTTTCGCCGCCTGCGCAAGCGCCTCCTTCTCGGCCATCGTGCGCGCCTTCGCCGCCTCGATGATCTGCTGGTCGGTCACGGCACGCTGTTGTGCGGCTGCGCTCGCGGCGCGCTCCGTCGTAAGCCGCGCCCGCGCCTGCTCGAGCGCTGCGTGCTGCGCCTGTGCGCGCCGCTGCGAAAGTGCCAGCGCCTGTTGCTCCTCCTGTGCGCGCACCTGCGCCGCCGCTTCGGCTAGTGCGTCGGCCTGCTGTCGCGCCGCGGCTTGCGTCAGCGCTTGTGCTTCCTCGACGCTGCGTTCTTTTGCCGCGGTCTGCGCCAGCCGCTCCGCTGCGGCACGCAGCGTGGCATATTGCGCCGCTTCGCGCTGCGCCTGCGCGCGTGCCGCCGCCCCTTGTGCGCGCGCGGCGTCGAGCAGGCGAGCCTCGGTCTGCTGACGTGTTGCGGTGGCGCGTTGCGCCTCGATTTGCACCTGCACACGCCGCTGCGTCAGTTCTTCCAGCCGCTGCTGATCTGCGGATTTTTCCCGCGCCATGCGCTCCGCCTCATGCTCGGCGAGGATTTTTGCCTCCGCTTCCTGCACTGCCCGTTCCTCTGCCATGGTGCGCGCGAGTGCGGCGGCGGCCGCGGCGCGTTCTGCCGCTAGCCGTGATTCGGCTGCCTGCCGCGCTTGCGCCTCTGCATTGCCGCGCTGCGCCGCCCGTTCCTCCGCTGCGCGCTCTGCGGCGAGTCGCGCTTGCGCCTGAGCCTGCGCTGCGGCCTCCGCGCGTGCACGTGCCGCAGCCGCAGCCTCGGCCTGTGTTTCTGCTTGCTGGCGTGCCGTGGCTTGCTTGAACGCCGCCGCCTCGATGGCGTTGCGTTCCATTGCCGCTGCTTGCGCTTGCGCGTCGGCCTGCTGCCGTGCCTGCGTCTGTTCAAGCGCACGCGCCGCCGCCGCACCGCGTTCCTGTGCCGCTGCCGCTGCTTTGCGTTCTGCCTCAAGTCGCGCCTGCGCCGCAATGCGCTCCTCAGTCTGCGCCTGCTCGCGCTGCTGTGTCAGCACCAGCAGCCGCTGCTGTTCCGCAGCACTCTGACTTGCCATCTGTTCCGCGTCACGCTCCGCCTCGATCCGCGCTGCGCTTACCTGCCGTGCTTGCGCCTCCGCCTGCGCCCGCCGCGCCGCCTGTGCCAGGACTTCCTGGTCGGCGCGCGCGCTCTCCTGTGCCAACGCCAACGCTATGTACTCGGCGCGCTCGCGCGTTTGCGCCACTGCTTCGGCTTGCGTTTCCGCTTCGATCCGCGCTGCGCTCACCTGCCGTGCTTGCGCCTCCGCCTGCGCCCGCCGCGTTGCCTGTGCCAACGCTTCCTGCTCGGTACGTTCCCGTGCCTGCAATGTCGCTTGCGCTTGCGTTTGCGCCTGGATGAGCGCGGTGGCCTGTTCCAGCGCGCGTGTTTCAGACGCCACGCGTGCCTGCGCAGCCGTTACCGCAAGCTGTTCCGCTTGCGCGCGGCTGCGCACCTGTGCCAACGCGATCAGCCGCTGCTGTTCCGCCATATTCTCCTGCGCGATGCGTTCTGCCTCGCGCTCGGCCAGCGCTGTTGCCTCTGCTTGCTGCGCTGCCCGTTCCTGCGCAGCATGGCGTTCGAGCGCTAGCGCCGCCGCCTCGCGTTCCGCCGCCAGCCGCGATGCGTTCGCCTGCTGCGCTTTGGCCTCGGCTTCCTCCCGCAGCGCGGCTTGTGCGAGCGCTTCCTTGTCGGCACGCGCGCGAGCCTGCGCCGCCGCTTGCGCCTGCGCCTCCGCTTTCTCCCGCTGCGCGGCTTGCACGACGGCTTCCTGGTCAGCCATCGCGCGCGCTTTTGCCAGAGCCAGCGCTTCCTGCTCGGCGCGCTCGCGCGCCCGCGCTGCCGCTTCGGCTTCGGCTTCCATCCGCTGGCGTGCCGCTGCTGCTTCGAGCGCGCGCGCTTCCGTTTCGCGCCGTGCCCGCATTTGCGCGCCGGCCAGTGTCTCTGCTTGCGCGCGCGCCTGCGCCGCGGCCAGTGCCGCCCATTCGCGCTCGGCTTCGAGCCGCAATGCCGCCTGCGCCGCAGCCTCAAGTTCGAGCGCTTCGCGTGCTTTGGCGATCAGAAGTTGCTCGGCCTCGGCCTCGACCCCGGCCATGCCCGGGCTGTTCGCCGGCGGAGCGGCAACCGCGGCGTTGGCGCCACCACGCTCGTCGCGCGCACTACGCGCCTGTATGGCACGCTGGATGTCGTCTAGCCACTTGCTCAAAGTAATGCTTCCCCTAAAGACCTGCGGTCAGCCCGGAGAGCCACGTCCGCTGCCGCAATCCCGCCACTGCCGGCACTTACTGTAGCGTAAAAACCGTTGCTGCCGCTGCGCTCGCTTGCGCCAAATCCATCGGGCCTTCAGTAATTATGGGGTCAGAGACGAAATAATCTTCTAAGTATTTGTTTTTATGAGATTATTTTTATAACTATCTTGCGAGGCAAAATAATTTCACTCTGACCCCATATTTACTGCGCTGGGGTGTGCGCGGCAATCCCCGCGTCGCCCGGGGCGCCACGTCCGTCAAACCACTTGCGTGCGTGTTCCAGGTAGAGATAAATCACCGGTGTAATGTATAGCGTCAGCAGTTGCGATAACAGCAGGCCACCCACCACTGCCAGCCCCAGCGGGCGGCGCGCTTCCGCGCCCGCGCCCCAGCCCAGCGCTATGGGCAAAGTGCCCATCAGCGCCGCCATGGTGGTCATCATGATCGGACGAAAGCGCACCATGCAGGCCTGGTACATGGCTTCGTACGCTGTCTTGTTGCTGGTGCGCTGCACTTCGATGGCGAAATCGATCATCATGATGGCGTTCTTTTTGACGATGCCCACCAGCATGATGATGCCGACGTAGGCATACATATTAAGCGGCATGCCAAACAGCATCAGTGTCGCCAGTGCGCCCATGCCGGCGGTGGGCAGCCCCGACAGGATGGTGATGGGGTGGATATAACTTTCGTAGAGTATGCCCAGCACCAGGTAGATCACGAAAATCGCCATCACCAGCAGCAGGCCCATGCCCGCCAGCGACGACTGGAACACCTGCGCCGCGCCCTGATAGGAGCCGATCAGGGTGGAGGGCGCCTTGAGCTCGAGCATGGCGGCGTTGACTTGTGTAATGGCGTCGCCCAGTGCGATGCCGGGCGCGAGGTTAAAGGAGAGGGTCACCGCGGGTAGCTGGCCCAGATGACTGATGCTCAGCGGGCCGAGACTGCGCGAGAATTTCGCCACCGCGTTCAGCGGTACCAGCGCGCCGCTGCCCGAGCGCACATAGATCAGCGACAGCGCCGACGGATCATTCTGGAATTTCGGATCGAGCTCCAGGATCACCCAGTACTGATTACTCGAGGTGTAAATGGTGGAAACCTGGCGCTGACCGAACGCATTGTAGAGCGTGTTTTCGATCTGCTGCGCGGTGATGCCGAGCGCCGACGCCTTGTTGCGGTCGATATCGATGGTGACTTGCGGATTGGCGATTTGCAGGTCGCTGGTGACATCCTGAAAACCCGGCAGCTTGGCGAGCTTTTCCTGGATCAGCGGTATCCAATGAAACAGCGCTTCGGTGTCAGCGTCCTGCAGCGTGTACTGGTATTGCGTCTTGGTGAGCTGGCCGCCGATGCGTATGCTGGGTATGTTCTGCAAAAACACCTTAAGCCCCGGCACCGCGCCGAGCCGGGGTCGCAGCTGCTGGATGATTTCGTCGGGTGTGGCGCGCTCGGTGCGCGGCTTTAAGACAATAAACATGCGGCCGACGTTGAGCGCGGATGCGGCGCCGCCGCCCTGTCCGATGAAGGACATCACCGACTCCACCGCGGGATCCTCCTTGACGATGGCGGCCGCCAACTGTTGCAGTCTCGCCATTTCGGTGAACGACACATCCTGCGCTGCCTCGGTAAATGCGAACAACTGTCCGGAGTCTTCGCTCGGCAGAAAATCCTTGGGCATTTTGTGGAACATCCAGCCGGTGACGGCAAAAATCGCAAAGAACATCACCAGTGTGAAACGGCTGTGGCGCAGCACCCATCGGAGCGTCACATCGTAGGCGTTTTTCCATGCGTCAAATAGGCGCTCCAGCGCGTTGTAAAGCCAGCCGTGCTGCACTTGGTGCTGGGGTTTCAACCAGCGCGCACATAACATGGGCGTCAGCGTCAGCGACACCAACCCCGACACCAGCACAGCTGCCATAATGGTGATGGCGAACTCATGCAGCAGGCGGCCCAGCATGCCGCTCATGAACAGCACCGGGATAAACACCGCGGCCAGCGACAGGGTCATTGACACGATGGTGAAGGCGATTTCCTTGGAGCCTTCGAGCGTCGCCTGCATTGCGCTCTTGCCCATCTCCATGTGCCGTGAAATATTTTCCAGCATCACGATGGCGTCGTCCACCACAAAGCCCACGCACAAGGTCAGTGCCATCAGCGACAGATTGTTCAGGCTGAAGCCAAACAGATGCATGATGGCGAAGGTGCCGACTATCGACATCGGCAGCGCCAGGCTGGGAATCAGTGTTGCCGAAATATTGCGTAAAAATACGAAGATCACCAATACCACCAGCGCCAGCGCCAGCATCAGGCTGAACTGCACTTCGTTCACCGATTCGCGGATTGAGTGGGAGCGGTCGTAGAGCACGTTGATGTTTACGCTGGGCGGAATCTGCTCGCGAAAGGTCGGCAGCAGCTTCCTGACGGCATCGACCACTTCGATGGTATTGGTGCCCGGCTGGCGCTGAATGGCGAGCACGATGCCGCGCTTGCCGTTGTGCCATGCGGCAACCTTGTCGGTCTGCACGCTGTCGATCACTTTGCCGAGTTCACCGAGGCGCACCGGCGAGCCGTTGCGGTAGGTGACGATCAGCGAGCGATAGCCACCGGCGCTGGTGAGTTGACCGCTGGCTTGCAGCGTGTGGGCGCGATGCTCGCCATACAGGGTGCCCGTCGGCAGATTGGCATTGTGCTGGTCGATGACCTGCTGCACTTCGTCCAGACCGATACCGCGTGTAGCGAGCGCGCGCGGATCGAGCTGCACATGCACCGCATATTTCTGCGTGCCGAACACCTGCACCTGCGCCACGCCGCTGATGGTCGAAAGGCGCTGCGCCATCAGGGTTTGCGCGTACTCGTCCACTGTCCACATTGGCAGCGCATCCGAAGTCAGCGCGAGATAAAAGACCGCCGCGTCCGCCGGATTGACCTTGCGAAACGACGGCGGCACGGCCATGGTGGGCGGCAATTGTTTGGTGGCGCGCGCGATCGCCGACTGCACATCCTGCGCCGCGGCATCGATGTTGCGGTTGAGCGAAAACTGCATCGTGATCGAGGTGTTGCCGAGCGTGCTGTTCGAGGTCATCGAGTCGATGCCGGCGATCAGCGAGAATTCCTTTTCCAGGGGCAGCGCCACCGCCGAAGCCATGGTCTCTGGGCTTGCGCCCGGCAGCGTGCCCGACACTTGTATGGTCGGAAAATCCACGTTGGGCAGCGCGGACACCGGCAGCACGCGATACGCCATGATGCCAAAGGCGAGGATGCCGATCATCAGCAGCCCGGTCATCACCGGGCGCCGGATGAAGATTTCCGAAATATTCATGACTTTTTCGCGTCCGGCCTGATGTTTACTTTTATGCCGGGCACCAGACGCGACTGGCCGCTGATCACGACCTGTTCGCCGGCTGCGAGGCCTTTGGCCACCAGCGTCTGCGCGCCATCCACGCGTTCGATGGAAATCTCGCGCATCTGCGCGGTATCGTCTTTAACCACATACACATATTGCCCCCGGGGGCCGGTTTGCACGGCTTGCGAGGGCACCACGATGGCGTTCTGTGTTTCGTTGAGGGTGACGGAAGCGCTGACAAATTGCCCCGGCCACAGGGATTGGTCCTTGTTGGGAAAGCTGGCGCGCAGACGCACCGTGCCGGTAGTGGCGTCCACCGTATTGTCCACAAACGCCAGCGTGCCGCTGGCGGCGACGTCGGTTGGGCCCGGCGGCAATGCGGCAACCGCCAGTTTGCCCATGGCCATGTATTTGCGGATCACACCCAGGTATTGTTCCGGCACCGCAAAACTGACGTAGATCGGTGCCAGTTGATTGATTACCACCAGCGCCACCGTGTCGTTGGCTTTCACCAGATTGCCTTGCTGGATCAGAATTTTTCCGGCGCGTCCCTCGAGCGGTGAACGGATCACGCTGTACTCGGTTTGCAGGCGCGCGTTTTCTGCAGCGGCCTCGCTGGCACGCAAGGTCGCGGCGGCGGTATCGACATTGGTGCGAAATTGGGCATAGGCATCCTGCGACACAAAACCTTTTTGCAGCAGATCCTGGTAGCGTTCCTCCTGTGCGCGCGCGCGCGCCAGTTGCGCCTGGTCGCGCGCTACGGCGGCCTGCGCTTGCTGCCATTGCGCCTGCAAGGGACGCGCATCGATTTCAAACAGCATCTGGCCTTGAGCAATAGCCTGCCCGTCGCTAAAGCCGACCTTGACGATTTGACCGTCGAGCCGCGACTTGATCGAAGCGCTCGCCTGCACCTCGACATTGCCGATGGCCTGAATTCTCAGCGGCATGGATTGCTCAATGACTGCGGCCACAATCACCGGTATGGCTGGAGACGCTTTGCCTTTTTTGTCGGCGGCTGCCTTTTTGCTGTCCGTGCCGCTTTTGTCGCCGGGCCCGCCACTATTGCTGCAGGCACCCACTGCAAGCGCGGACAGCAGCGCGACGAGGGTGGTTGCTGTGTGCAGACGTAAACGCATGGATGCTCCGCTAAGACCGAACCAACTTGTCCTCAAACCAATCCCACATCGTTGCCACGCCTAGCGTCAGATAATCGCGCTGGCAATGCTGCGAGCCGCCTTCTTCGGCACTAAATACGCGCAGTGTTTTATCGCTGGAGCCGGACGCATTGTAAAGCGCCTGCGCATCGGCAAGCGAGATTTGTTCATCCTCGGCACCATGCACAATCAGGAACGGGCAACGCATTTTTTGCACCACGCCGTCGAGACGATACGGTTCGAGTTTTTTCAGCGCCTCGTCCAGGGTATTAACGCCCAGTATCCAGGTGATGTGATGGCCGGGCACCGACAACGAGGTCTTGAAGTTGGCGTCGATGCGTTTTTTCCAGGTGCCGTAATAATCCCAGATCGCGCCCCACGCTATGCACGCGGCAAAGCGCGGTTCCATCGATGCTATGCGTGGCGCGTAATAGCCACCCAGGCTGATGGCCACTACACCTACTTTTTTGGCATCGACGTCATCACGTTTTTCGAGCCAGTCCATGCACGCAGAACCTGCAACTTCATAATCATGGCGCAGCACATTGCCGCGAAAACGGATCGCTTCGCCGGTGCCGGGGCCATCCATTATCAGGCACGAAATGCCGCGCTTGATGAGATCGGTGACGCCGCGCACGTATTGAATTTCCTTGGTCACGTCCAGGCCATCGAAAAATACCACGCAGGGCGCGCGTTTGCCTTTGGGATTGTGCGCATGCACAAAGTAACCGGGCAGGCTGTCCTTGCCCTCCGTACCCATGGGCACTTCCACCACTTCAATCTTCTCTTCGCTGAGCCGGGCGTGTTTTTGAAAGCATTCCACGCCGGTCTTGAACGCCGCCAGTGCTGTGGCGTCCTTGGGTGTGCGAAAACGCTCAGCCATTTGGTAGTAGTTGCACGCCCGCAGGTACGCTGCTGCCGCGGAAACACGATGACCGCTGGACTCGAATTTTTCCGCATGCGCACGTACGCCGCCGGCGACGGTGAGACAGGCGTCGAACCACGCCGCGTCGTCGTCCGGCGCCGCACCCTTGAGCAGCGTGCCGATTTTGTGCAGTTCGCCGATGTCCGCGCCGCCATACGTCGCTGAGCCCATCATATTGATGAAGGCTGCCGACCAGCGGTAATTACCGGGGAAATACATAAAGTAGGGAGGGTCTTTTTTTTCGGCCACTGGGTGCTCCTGGTTGTATGCGGTGTAGGGGTGGGGGAGTGAACAGTGAACAGTGAACAGTGAAGGAGTGAAGGAGTGAAGGGTGAACGGGTGAACGAGGTACGTCAAACCCCAGAGCGGGGTACCCCGTTCACCCGTTCACCCGTTCACCCTTCACCCTTCACTGCCGCTGAATTCCCGCAGCCTGAGCCACGCGCGCCCATTTTTCGATTTCGCTGCGGATGAAATTCGTGTAGTCGTCGGGGCCGAGGCCAGCGACTTCATGACCTTGATGGATAAACGCATCCCGATGCTCCGCGGTTGCCAACTGTTTCGCCAGCACCTCATGCACACGCGTGATGACGACAGCGGGTGTTTTTGCCGGTGCCAGCACGCCGTTCCAGTTGTAGCTGACGAAGCCCTTGATGCCTTGTTCGGCGATGGTGGGCAATTGCGGTAGCAGCGGGGTGCGCGCTGCGGACGTCGCGCCTAGCGCGCGCAGCTTGTTATGCTGTAACAGCGGTGCGCAGCCGGCGAACTGGATGATGGCGAGTTCAATATGGCCGGCGATCAAGTCAATGGTGTATTGCGCCGCGCCCTTGTACGGCACGTGATTCATTTTGATGCCGGCCTGGGTGGCAAATAATTCGGTGGCGAAGTGGCCCACCGTGCCCACGCCTGGCGAACCATAATTTATTTTTCCCGGCTGCGCCTTCGCCAGTGCGATGAACGCCTGCACACCTTTCCCCGGCACGCTGGGGTGTACGCACAAGCAACTCGCGGTGCGCGCGACCATAAAAATCGGCGCCAGATCGCGCAGCGTCTCATACGGCATCCGCGCATACACGCTGGGCGACACCGTGAGCGGGCCAGGGTTTCCCGCGAGCAGGGTGTAGCCATCGGGCGCCGCTTTCACCACTGCCTCGGTGCCCGGCACGCCGCCACCGCCGCCGCGGTTCTCGACGATGAAATTCTGTCCGAGCACGCTGCTGAGTTGCTGTGCCGCCCAACGGCCCTGGATGTCGGTCGGTCCGCCGGGCACGAATGGCACAATGATGCGCACCAGCCGCGCGGGGTAGGCCTGTGCTGAGACGGTGGGCTGCGCCTGGGCCAAGCCTGCCGCTATTGCGCCAAGCACAGCCGCGACGCGCAGTGCACGGTGATCAGAATCAAGATGACGCATAGCTGAGAATTTTTCAGTGTGGGCCGAGTGAAGGGGACACACGATAGTTAGCGCGCGTGGGGTTGTCAATCGTCTGCTCATCGGGGTGTGTACTTGCGGGGTTGTTGCTGTCGCCATTGCCGCACGCAGGTTAGAATCACGCGGGAGTCACGAATCAAGCAGTGCATTGAAACACGCCACGACATGCTGACCGCCACTCGAACGCCGCCGCCACTCGATCCCACCGTGATCGCCGCGCTGCTGCGTCTGCCGCCACCGCCCGCGGATGCCGCGGATTTGCATATCAGCGAGAGGGTCGAAGGCACGAATATGCAAGCTGCCGCGGTACTGGTACCGCTGGTCGAGCGCGCGGGGCGCCTGAGCCTGTTGTTCACCCAGCGCACGGCGCACCTTGCCGCGCACGCCGGGCAAATTTGTTTTCCTGGCGGTCGCGTCGAAAGTGCCGATGCCAGCCGCGAAGACACCGCGCTGCGCGAAACCGAGGAGGAAATCGGCCTCGCGCGCCGCCATGTGCAGGTGCTCGGCGCGCTGCCACAGTACTCGCTACCTACCGGTTTTCACATTACACCGATCGTCGGCTGGATCCAGGCGCCCTTTGATACGCGGCCTGACCCGTTCGAGGTGGATGAGATCTTCGAGGCGCCGCTGGCGCATTTTCTGGATGCCGACCGTTATCAGCGGCATCAATATCATTTCAATGGACGGCACCGACACTACGTGGCGATTCCCTATGCCGGCCGTTATATCTGGGGGGCGACCGCGGGCATGTTGCTGAGTCTGGCACGGGTGTTGTCGACCCATGCAAAATAACAAGGTGCCCGCACGGCCCAAGGTCGCGTTGATACTGACCGGAGGCGGCGCACGCGCGGCGTATCAGGTGGGCGTGCTGCGCGCGTTGTCGGAACTGCTGCCGAAGGATGCGTCTACGCCGTTTCCGATTATTTGCGGCACCTCCGCCGGCTCGATCAATGCCACTGAGCTGGCGGTGGACGCGGCGAATTTCCGCCGTGCCGTGCGGCGTTTGACGATGGTGTGGAAAAACTTTCATGTCGGCCATGTGTACCGCGCGGATATGCTGGGCGCCTTGCGCAACAGCGCGAGCTGGATGTTTGCCGGGTTCACCGGTGGACGGCGGTTGAGCGGCAAACCGATATCGCTGCTGGACAATACGCCGCTGGCCAATTTGCTGCGCAAGTTTGTGGATTTTTCCGCCATCCAACGCTCGGTCGATGAAGGTCATCTCACTGCATTGAGCATCACCTGCTCCGGCTATAGCAGCGGGCAATCGGTGACGTTTTATCAAGGCCAGCCCGATTTGCAAAACTGGCAGCGCGCGCGCCGTATCGGCATAGCGATGCCGATCGAAATCGATCATTTGCTGGCGTCGAGTGCGCTGCCGTTTATTTTTCCACCGGCGCGCATCAATCGCGAATACTTTGGCGACGGCTCCATGCGCCAGATTGCGCCGGTGAGCCCTGCCTTGCATCTGGGCGCGGACCGTCTACTGGTGATTGGCGTGGGCCGGCAATTGCAGCCCAATGCCGAGCGTCTAGAGGGTGGCTCGTATCCGACACTGGCGCAAATCGCAGGCCACGCGCTGAACAGTATTTTTCTGGATAGCCTCGAAGTGGATTTGGAGCGCTTGCAGCGCATCAATCGCACGCTCGAACTGATCCCCGAAGACGTGCGCAAGCGCAGTGGCTATCCGCTGCACCCGGTAGATTTTCGGGTGATTACGCCGAGCGAGGAGCTGGAAAAAATAGCCACTGAATTTTCGCAGGAATTGCCGCGCACCATACGCCTACTGTTATCGACGGTGGGTGGCACGCGCCGCAGCGGTTCCAACCTGTTGTCGTATCTGTTGTTTGAAAAATCCTATTGCCGGGCGCTGCTCATGCTCGGTTACAAAGACACCATGGCACGCAAGGATGATTTGCTGGCGTTTTTAGGGTGGGGCGACAGCGCCGCACAAAAACCATGAGGCTGCCATGACTGGCGCAGTGAACCCCCTAAAAGCAGCAGCGCAAAGGTAAGGTTTTGACCTGGGATGGGTTAGCATGAAATTTCTTGCACTGCTGGTGGTGTTGTTGATCGAACAGGCGCGCCCGCTGCGCCAGCACAATGCAGTGCATGGCGCGTACACGCGTTTCGCGCAGTATCTAAGGCAACAGTTGGATGCCGGCCACTACCGGCAGGGTGTGATGGCGTGGCTGGCCGCCGTGGCGCCGCTTACGCTGCTGGTATTCGCCGGCGAGTGGATGTTGTCGCACGTGAGTGCGGCGCTGGCGCTGGGGTTCAGCATCGGCGTGCTGTATGTCATTGTGGGTTTTCGTAAGTTCAGTAACTATTTCAATGAAATCAATAACCTGCTTCGTCACGGCGCATTGGACGATGCGCGCGCGCAATTGCGGTTGTGGCGCAACCAGGATTGCAGCGAGTTGAATTCCAGCGCGGTCGCGGGTGTGGCGATAGAACTGGGTCTGATGGCATCGCATCGCAACGTGTTCGGCCCGGTGGCGTGGTTCATGCTGTGCGGTCCAGCTGGCGCGTTGCTCTACACGCTGGCGGCGATGCTGTGTGAACAATGGCGCGCGCCCGCCGCGCCCGCATCAGGTCCGGCCGAAGCGTTCCCACTGTTCGCGCAGCGCGCGTTTGAAATCATTGACTGGCTGCCGGCACGGCTGACTGCGGCCACCTTTGCCGCGGTGGGCAATTTTCAGGATGCGGTGGATTGCTGGCGCACGCAGGCCACAGTGTGGGCCGATGAAGCCGAGGGTATTATCCTGGCCAGTGGCGCCGGCGCGTTGGGCGTAAAACTGGGTGGGGTGTTGCCGCAGGCCGGCAGCGAACACTTGCGCCCTGAGCTCGGCGCCGGCGACCCAGCCGACGCCGATTATTTGTCGAGCGCGACAGGTCTGATCTGGCGTGCGCTGGTGATGTGGCTGATGTTAATCAGCGTGGTGACGATTGCGCATTCGTTGGGATGATTTTTTGAGGCGTGGAAGGTGAAAGGTGAAGGAGTGAATGGGGTACCCCTTCACCGTCAATATCGCCGCAGCTTGGCGCGCAACGCCTCCTCAGCCAGAGTTCGATACGAAGCCAGGCGCGATGCGGCTATTTTGCCGTCGTTGCAGGCTTGGGCAATCGCACAGCCGGGCTCCACGCGATGCGTGCAATCGCGAAAGCGGCACTGCTCCAGCCACGGGCGAAACTCGATGAACGCCTGCGCGGTCTGTGCGAGGTTCAAGTGATGCAGGCCGAATACCTGCAAGCCGGGTGAATCGATCAATTGGCTGCGGGCATTAAGGTGATGTAAGCGCACACCGGTGGTGGTGTGTTTGCCGGAGTCGAGCGCGATCGAGGTTTCCGCCACACGTACTGCGGCGCCCGGCACCAGCCGGTTTACCAAGGTGGATTTTCCCATCCCCGATTGGCCCACCAGCACACTGGTTTGATTTTCAAGCAAGGGTATGAGCGGCGCGACATCCTGTCGCGCCGAGATACGCAGCACACGGTAGCCGAGCGCACGTTGCGTGGCGAGCGTGTCCCATGCCGCTGCGCTTTGCGGCAGATCGGACTTATTCAACACGATCAGGGGTGCCACGTCCTGGTGTTCGCACGCGGCGAGACAGCGATTGAGCAGATCCTCGTAAAAACTCGGCACAGCGGCGACCACAATCACCATTTGCGTGACATTGGCTGCGATAAGTTTTTGCTTGTGCGCGTCGGAGCGATAGAGCAGGGTGGTGCGCGGCGCTATGGCTTCAATCACCCCGCTATTATCGCCACTGTGCTGTATGCTGACGCGGTCGCCGCAGGCGACGTCGCTGCGTTTGCCGCGTGTGGCGCATTCCAGGTGTGTGCCGTCGGCGAGTTCAACGCGATAGCTGCGTCCGTAACTCGCGATCACCCGGCCGGCCAGCAACGTCGATGGCGCGCGCGGCCTAGAGATGTTCACAGGTCAAACAATGCGTCCAGTTTTGCAGCACAGATGAAGTCATTTTCTGACAGTCCGTTGACGGCATGGGTGACGTAGGACACGCGGCACTGGTTGTAGCCCACTACGATGTCGGGATGATGGTCTTCGCGGTGCGAAATCCAGGCGCTCGCGTTAACGAATGCCATGGTCTGATAGTAATTTTTGAAGGTGTAGGTTTTTGCAATCACCGCACTCTCGCAGGCCCAGCCCGGTAACTGCTTGAGCAGCCGGGCAATTTCATCCGCGTTGAGCAGCGTTACGCCGCCGTCACCGGTTTTGCATTTGCGTTTGGCGAGGTCGATAGCGGTCACGGCGGCTCTCGAAAATCTTATTGGACAGGAGTAACAGGATGGCCAGGGTTTGCTTTAATCCTGTACATCCTGTTAATCTTGTCGTGCATTTAAAGTATTTTAAATTCAAAGAGTTATGTAACTTCACCCGTGCGCCTGCAAACGCCCGATGCGTGCCAGCGCGGGCGGGTGCGAATCGTAAAACAGGGAATGCAGCGGGTCGGGCGTGAGTGTGGCTGCGTTGTCTTTGTAGAGCTTGACCAGTGCAGAAATAAGATCTGCGGCCGACGCGTTTTGCGCGGCGTATTCATCTGCCTCGAACTCATGCTTGCGCGAGTACAGCGCCGACAGCGGTTGCAACAAAAACGTGAAATTCGGAATTACCATCATAAAAAGTATCAGCGCCATCGCGGGTGACGGCGTGGTCACGTTCAGTCCCTGATAAAACCACGGCTGATCGAGTAAAAATCCGAGCAGCCACAGAAAAAAGAAACTTGCGGCAAAGGTCCACGCGATACGCTTGATGACGTGCCGGCGTTTGAAATGGCCGAGCTCATGCGCCAGCACGGCTTCGACTTCAGGCGGGCTCAGGCGTTCGAGCAGGGTGTCGAAAAACACGATGCGTTTCGAGCGCCCAAAACCCGTGAAATAGGCGTTGCCGTGACTGCTGCGTAGCGAGCCATCCATCACCATCAGGCCTTTGACCGTGAATCCGCAACGCGCCAGCAACTGCTCGATACGCTGCTTCAGAGCCTCGTTATCCATCGGCTTGAATTGGTTGAACAGGGGCGCGATCCACACCGGATAGATCGCCAGCAGCAGAAGGTTAAAACCCATCCATGTGAACCATGCATACAGCCACCAGTAGGCGCCGGATTTTTCCATCAGCCACAACACCACCGCCACCAGTGGCAGACCGATTGCGGCGGCCAGCGCGAGGCCCTTGAAAAAATCTTTCCAGAACAGCGCGGGCGTCATTTTGTTGAAGCCGAATCGCGCCTCTACGCGAAACGTGCCGTAGAGGCTGAACGGCAACTCCACCAGCGTCATCACCAGTCCCACCACAACGATCAGCGCCAGCCCGCGAGGGATGCCCGCCGGAAACGGCGACGCCACCGCATCGCACAGCGCTTGCAGGCCGCCGCCGAAAGTGAGCAGCAGCAGCAACGCGATTTCAACTGCCGCCGAGGCCAGCGCCAGCCGGGTTTTGGCACAGGTATAATCCGCCGCACGCTGGTGTGAATCGAGACTGATCTGCGTGGTGAATTCGAGCGGAACGGCGGTGCGATGCGCGCTCACATGTGCCAGATGCCGTGCGCCCAGCCACCAGCGGATGGCAGCGGTGCAGGCGACCGCCAACAGAAATATCATTGCGAATGTGCTCATACGGCAACTATGCCAGAATAGCAAAGTACAGCGTTCGCCGACCGGCGCGTGGATAGGTAAATCATTTTTTTCATTGACTGATTATGGCACAAGACCCCAATAACCTCATCTGGATGGACCTCGAAATGAGTGGTCTCAATCCAGAGACCGACCGCATCCTCGAGGTCGCAATAGTAATCACTACGCCGCAACTGGAAGTCGTTGCCGAGGCGCCGGTGTGGGTGGTGCATCAAGCCGATGCCGTGCTGAATGGGATGGATGCCTGGAACAAGGCGACGCACGCCAAGAGTGGTTTGACCGAGCGGGTAAAGGCCGCCACCCTGACGGAGGCGGAGGTAGAAGCGCTGATGTTGGCGTTTGTCGGGCAATATGTGCCACCCCGCCTGTCGCCGATTTGCGGCAATTCAGTGCACCAGGATCGTCGCTTTCTGGTGAAGTACATGCCCCAATTCGAGGACTATCTGCTGTACCGCAATCTTGATGTCAGCACCTTGAAAGAGCTGGCGCGGCGCTGGAAGCCCGAGGTCCTGGCCGGTCTGAAAAAACATGGCAAGCACGAGGCGCTGGCCGATATCCACGAATCCATCGACGAACTGCGCTACTACCGCGAGCATATTCTTAAGATCTGATGCGCCCGCGCGGCAACATCAAGTTGATCGTCGTGGGCTGGGTGTTGCTGCTGGGCGTGATGCTGTGGATTGCTGTCGGTTGGAACGAGCGCGAAACCCATCCCAATCGCCATGTGGTTTCCACTGCCGCCGAACTGGTGTTGCAGCGCGCCCGCGACGGGCACTACTACGCAGATGGCGAAATCAACGGCCGGCGCGTAAAGTTCATGCTCGACACCGGTGCCACCCAGATTGCGATGTCACGTCGGCTGGCGCATGAGCTCGGCCTTGCATTGGGGCCGGCGCTGACCCTGCAAACTGCAGCCGGACCCGTGATCGGGTATCCAGCGCGCCTCGCGCGCGTGCGGCTGGGCGAGATTGAAATGCACAACCTCGGCGCCGTAGTGTCTGAGAAAATGTCCGATGAATCGGTGCTGCTGGGGATGAATTTTCTCAAGCGGCTGGAACTGGTGCAACGCGGTGACCGGTTGACGCTGCGGCCGCCGGCGGCGGCTGTACAGGTCCCATAAGATGGAAAATTCCGCTGCCTAAGCTTGGTGCCGTTGCGATGCAACGCTAAACGCATGCGCGGTCGCAATGATCCGGGTCTATGCGCCGTGCCTTAACATCGACAAGAGATTCAGGCAGATCAGATGCGCGATGCGCTTCTTGTCTCGAGGCGCCTGCTGACGGCGCAGTTGACGGCACAGCACCCGCGCCGCTGTCAACTCAGGCGGGACCTTGGCTTTGATCGCCGGGTCGCGCCGGGGATACGCCATTTTCCCGAATAGATCACCGGATGTTCCGGGAGTGCCTAAGAGATTTTCCATAGCGCACCTCACACATTCGTAACAACGGTCCACGGAACGCGTGCGATTCGTATTGCGTTGACTACCTGTACTACACACGCGCATCAACTTCGACCGGAATCATGGCGGTTAGTTTCTACCTTGCCCTACAGGAAGTAGGTGCGTTAATGCGCATGGCGTAGCAGGTTTTTGCGCCGACTTTATAGCCGTAGCTGCTATCGTGTGGTCGAACGAATGAGGAGTATTCGAAAAATAAATTTCAAATCAATTGCTTGAAGACGGCAATTGAAGTAATTTATTAATTGCAAATTTCCCTATGGGCAGCAAGCATGGGGTTATTCCAGATTCAACTCACCATCAAAGCTCAGTTCCAGCGCCAGTTTGCCTACGCTCAGCGACATTTTTACCGGCAGCATCTCATTGCCTCGGAGCCGTCCGTCCGCAATCGCCTTGTGCACCGCTTTTTCGATAGCCAGTTGCGAGTTTACGCCCACGGTTTTGAGGTACTTGCGCACGCTCATGTTCAATGTTTCATCTTTCATTTTCGATGCGCCTTGTAGTAGTTGATGAGTCCATGGGTCGAGGCGTCGTGGGTGGCACTGGGCGCCTCACCGGCTAGCGCGGGCGCTATGCGAGCGGCCAGTTGTTTGCCCAGCGCCACGCCCCATTGATCAAAAGCGTTGATGTCCCAGATCACGCTCTGCACGAAAACTTTGTGTTCATACAGCGCCAGCAGCATGCCGAGATGCTGCGCGTCGAGTTCGTCCACCAGTATCGAGGTGCTGGGGCGATTACCGGTGACCGCGGCATGGGGCGTAGGGGCGCCCACATTGCCTTTCATCAGCGCTTCGCCCTGCGCAAAAAAATGGGCGAGCAGCAAAGTGTGCTGTTCGGCATTACCCGCCGCACTGCGGCAGGCGGCGATGAGTTCAGCGGGAATCAGCTGCGTGCCCTGATGCAGCAGTTGAAAAAATGAATGCTGGCTGTCGCTGCCCGGTTCGCCCCACACGATATGGCCGGTGGCGTAATCGACCGTGCTGCCATCGCGCGCGACGCTTTTGCCCAGACTCTCCATCTCCAGTTGCTGCAGATACGCTGGCAGGCGCGACAACCCGTGCGCATACGGCAATACCGCGCGCGAGCGGGCGCCGAAGAAATTGATGTACCAGATATCCAGCAGGCCCAGCACCACTGGCAGGTTGTGTTCCAGCGGCGCATCGCGAAAATGGCTATCCATCAGCCGTGCGCCTACCCGCAATGCGTTGAACGCAGCCATGCCCGCATACAAAGCCAGCGGCAGTCCCACCGCCGACCACAGCGAATAGCGTCCGCCGACCCAGTCCCAGGTGTCGAACACCTGCGCGGGTGGAATGCCAAATTGCGTGGCTTTTTCAGCGTCGGCGGTAACCGCAGCGAAATGCTTGCCCGTGGCCGCTGCATTGCCGAGTTGGCTCATGAGCCAGCGCCGGGCGGATGCGGCGTTGGTCATGGTTTCCTGCGTGGTAAAGGTCTTGGAGCTGACAATGAACAGGGTGCTCGCCGCGTTCAAATCCGCCACTACCGCCGCCAGATTTTCGCCGTCGACGTTGGAGACGAAATGCGCACGTATGCCGCCGTGGGCGTACGCACGCAGCGCCTGACACGCAAGCTGCGGCCCGAGGTAGGAGCCGCCGATGCCGAGGTTAACCACATCCGTGATGCGCTTGCCGCTGCAACCAGTGTGTGTGCCGTTGCGTACGGCGGTGACGAAATGCTCCATGTGCGCGAGCACGCGGCGCACCTCAAGGGTGACATCGTGCCCCTCGCAAAAAACCGGGCCGTCGGCGCGCAGCGCGATATGCAGCGCCGCGCGATTTTCAGTGTGATTGATACGCTCGCCGGCGTACATGCGCGAAATCCACGTCGGCAGATCGCGGGCGCGCGCCAGCGCGACCAGCAGCGGCAAGGTGTCCGCGGTGAGGAAATGACGCGAATAATCGAGCAGCAGTCCCGCGTACTGCAGCGAAAAGTTCTCGAAGCGATGCGCGTCTGCGGCAAACAGTTGATCCAGCCGCAGGCCAGCGACAGCGCGCTGGTGCGCCTGCAGGGCTTGCCATTCAGGGGTGCTAAGGAGTGGGGTGGGCATGGGTGGTTTGTGGAGTATCGCCAGGCGCAACTATTCTACAGCCTCAGCCCGCGCTCACAGGACACCCGCATTACAATGTGGCGCATTATTTACGCAGAGGTCATGGGCTGTGGTGTTTGATGCATTTTGCAAAGCCGTGCGCGATCTGTGCCGTCCGCAGGTGCTGGCGATGGTGGCATTGCCGATAATGTGCGCGACCGTGTTGTGGTTACTCATCGGCTGGCTCTCCTGGGAGCAGCTCACGGCGTGGATAAACGGCTGGATGCTGGCGTCATCGGCCGGGCACTGGATCGCGAGTTGGGCGGGGGGGCTGTTGCAGTTCATCAGCGTCTTGATTGCGCTGGCGCTGCTGGCGCCCGGCGTGCTGATTACGGCGATGCTCATCACCGAATTTTTCACCTTGCCAGGGCTGGTGAATTTTGTGGCGCAACGGGACTATCCCGCGCTTAAGCGCCTGCATGGCGGCACCCTCATGGGCAGTGTGCTCAATAGCACGCTGGCGATCGTGATTTTTGCGCTGCTGTGGCTGATCACGCTGCCGCTGTGGTTTACCGGCATCGGTGCGGTGCTGGTGCCGCTGTTCAACTCCGCCTGGCTCAATCAGCGTTTGTGCCGCTACGATGCACTGTCAGATCACGCCGACAGCGAGGAATTGCGCGCTGTGATTGCGCAAAACCGGCGCACGAGCTATTTGCTGGGCTTGCTGCTGGCAGTGTTTTATTACGTGCCGCTGCTCAACCTGCTGGTGCCAGCGTTGAGCGGGCTGGCGTTTACGCATTTTCAACTGGCTGCGCTTGCGCGGTTACGCGGCAATGCGGGACTGAGGGCCAAGGACTGAGGACTTAGTAACACCTCCGTCCTCCGTCCTCCGTCCTGCAGTTGAACCCTCAGTCTAGTCTCTCAAACACTGCCGCAATACCCTGCCCGCCGCCTATGCACATGGTCACCAGCGCATAACGTCCGCCGCAGCGCTGTAATTCATACAGGGCTTTGACCGTGAGCACGGCGCCGGTGGCGCCGATCGGATGTCCCAGACCGACCGCGCCGCCGTTGGGATTGGTTTTCTTCGCGTCGAATTTCAGATCGCAGGACACCGCCAGCGCCTGCACCGCGAACGCTTCGTTGGATTCGATCACGTCCATGTCGTCGACTGTCAGGCCGGCTTTGGCGAGTGCGCGCTGGCAGGCGGGCACCGGGCCGATGCCCATGATTTTCGGGTCCACGCCGGCCAGTCCGTACGACACCAGTCGCGCCAGCGGCTTGAGGCCGGCTGTGGCCGCTGCACCTTTTTCCATCATCACTATCGCCGCTGCGCCGTCGTTGATGCCGGAGGCGTTACCCGCCGTTACCGAGCCATCCTTCTTGAATACCGCGCGCAGTTTCGCCAGACTTTCCAGCGATACGTCGGCACGCGCGTGCTCGTCGCGCTCGAACAGCGTCACGCCTTTGCGGCTTTTCAGTTCAATCGGCAGGATTTGATCCTTGAAATAGCCCTTGTCGATGGCGTTGAGCGCGCGGCGATGGCTTTCAACGGCAAATTCATCCTGCTGTTCGCGGGTGATTTTCCATTTTTCCGCAATGTTTTCGGCGGTAATGCCCATGTGCACGGTGTCGAACGGATCGGTGAGCGCGCCCACCATCATGTCCACCACGCCGCTGTCGTTCATGCGTTGCCCCCAGCGCAGCGTCGGCATCAGGTAACCGCCGCGGCTCATCGATTCCGCGCCGCCACCCACCGTCACATCGGCGTCACCGAGTTGGATGCTTTGCGCTGCGCTGACGATGGCTTGCAGGCCACTGCCGCACAGGCGGTTCACGGTGAGCGCAGTGGTTTCCTGCGGCAACCCGCCTTTGATACAGGCGACGCGCGAGAAATACATGTCGCGCGCTTCGGTGTGGATGACGTTGCCGAACACCAGTTGCTGCACCTGCTGTGGATCAATTTGGGCGCGTTTAACGGCTTCGCGTATGACTTGGCCCGCCAATTCCGTAGGCGCCATATCTTTGAGTGCGCCGCCGTAATCGCCGATCGCTGTGCGTACGCCACCAAGCACTACTACTTCACGTGTATCACTCATGAGTATCTCCTTAAGTAATTGAATTTAAATAATAGTTACTTTTATATGGGATGCTAGTCTACGCCCCATGGCGGGCGCCGCGATTGGCTAAGTGCCGCGTTGATAAAGCCGGTAGCGTTCGACCCGGTCACCGGGGCGACTGCCTTCCCAGATTTTGGCCCAACTCGCGTCCAGCGCGGGCTCCTCCTGCGCCACGCCCTGCAGCAGCAGTAAATCACAGTTGCGCGTCTGCGCTGCGACGTCATGACGATGCGTAATCACATCGGCGTAATAGTGCAGCATGGCGCGTTGCGAATCACCCAGGCGATCGCTGGCGACGCAGTGGTATGTGGCCGGCAGGTTTTGCTGCAGGCTGGTGAAAACCGCGCGGTAACTTTTACCGGTATCGACCCAGCCCACAAACAATATCGCCGTCAGTCCCCATAGCACCGTCACACCGGCGGCCCACACCTGGGCCGGGCGTTGGGTGGAGCGCTTGAGTCTGGCGAGCAGCACAAACCAGGCTAGGGTGTAAGCAGCCGCCAGCGTGAACGGCAGCCACTTCAATCCCGGCGCGTAGCCGGGTTGCAAACGATGCAGATGCGCGTGCAAGTGTGCGGGCACGCCGAGTTCAAGAGCGCTCCAGTAAAACCACGCTGCCACGATAAAAACGGTGGTGCCGGTGACGCTGAACCAGAACCACGCATTGGCCGCACCCCGCCGCAAGGTCAGCAAGCCCGGCACAGCCAGCAACGCTGCCGCCGGCAGCAGGATCATTGCATACACATCGCGCGCGCCGCTGCCGATGGACAACAGCACCAGGGTGATGACAAACCCCGTCAACGGCAACGCTATCGCGGGCGTGGCAAAGGGCTCGCCGCGCGCCGACTGCATCCGTTGCACCCACAGCGTCCACAAACACAGCACCCACACCGGCCATGCGTGCCACGGCAGGATACGCAAATAGAACGACACTTCGCGTCCGGTTCCAGCGAGCATGGCATACAGATCACGTTGCAACCAGGTTTCGAGCAAGGCGGGCGCGCGTAAATACAGCGCCAGCGGCCAAGCCACGATCAGCGGCACCGCAATCCCTGCCGCCACCCGTAGTGCGTGGGCATAGCTGCGTGTGCGCCACGCCGCCGACCAGGCCGGCAGCGCGGCGGCAATGAGCATGAGGATCAGCGTTTCCAGCACGCCTTGCGACAGAAACACCGCGCCCAGTGCGCAACCCAGCAGCACCCCGCCACGCAGCGGTACACGCAATACCAGCGCCAGCGCGTAGTACGCCAGCGCAAAGCCCGCCAGCGGTGCGCTGTCGGTGATGATTTCGTGGCTGCGCAGCACCAGGCCAAAACAACCCAGCAGCAGCAGCGCGGCGATCGCGCCGTTGCCTTTGCCGTGCAATTCGCGGCTCGCCAGTGCGCAAAACCATAACGTCAGCGCCATATAGAGGCCGGTAGCGAGGCGCGCGCCATCGTGCAAAGGCAGCAGTGGTGACGCCATCAGTGCGGTGGCCGCCGCGGTCAGATAGTAGAGCGGCGGCTCGTCCAGGTACAACTCGCCGGCGAGCGTGGGGGTAAGCCATGATCCGCCGCGCAGCATGTCGTAAATCACGCCGAAGGTGTATGCCTCGTCGGTTTTCCACGGCTCGTGGCCGATCAGGCCGGGCATGATCCAGGCCACGCAAAGTAAAGCGATGAGCAGATGGCGTTGTGACATGGAAGGCGGGCCTTGCGCGCTGTTCTCTTTATTGTTTTAGCGTGCGGCGATTATCGCACTATTCGTGCTATGCCCAGCCGCGCCCAACAAAGGTGCGCGACGCACCACGGCGCTGCACCGAATGGGCGCATTCGATTGAGCCGTGTGCTGCGACGGCCTAGTGCCGGCTGGCAACGGAAAAAGAAAAATTTCATGAATACAGATAGTTACATTATTTCTGTGCGGCGTTATTGGGGCATTGGCACGCAATCTGCTAATCACTGGGCTATCCCCGCTAGTGGAGCTTGCAATGACCGATGCTATAAAAATTTACGACGCTAACGTTACCTTGTCCGCGACCTGTTCGTGCGGCAAGCATGCGTCCGAACAAGAGCATGACGCAAAACACGGGCTTGAGGCGCACGCCCCCGTAGACCACGAAGTGCTCGGCCGCGAAGTCATCGAGTCCGCGATGGTGCGCGCATTGTTTCCCGATGATCGCGCGCGCCGCCGCTTTCTGGGTGCCGTGGGCGCGAATGCCGCGATGGCGGCGATTGCGAGCGTGCTGCCCATAGGCGCCATGCAGGCATTGGCGCAGGACAAGCGCGCGCCGGAAAAAAAGAATCTCAAGATCGGATTCATTCCGATCACTTGCGCGACACCCTTGATACTGGCGCATCCGCTGCGTTACTACGCTGCCGAAGGACTGGAAGTCGAAGTGATCAAAACCGCAGGCTGGGCGCTGATCCGCGACAAGGTGTTGAACAAAGAATACGACGCCTCGCACATGCTGGCGCCGATGCCGATCGCGATTTCGATGGGCGTGGGTTCATCCGCGCAGGCGATGAACGTGGCCACCATCCAGAACATCAATGGCCAGGCGATCACCCTGGCGAACAAGCACAAGAATAATCGCGATCCCAAGCTGTGGAAGGGTTTCAAATTCGCCGTGCCGTTCGAGTTTTCGATGCACAATTTTCTGCTGCGCTATTACGTCGCTGAGCACGGGATAGATCCCGATAAAGACATCCAGATTCGTGTGGTGCCGCCACCGGAAATGGTGGCCAACCTGCGGGCTGGCAACATCGACGGCTACCTCGGCCCCGATCCGTTTAATCAGCGTGCGGTGTATGAGGAAATCGGTTTTATCCACATGCTGTCGAAAGAATTGTGGGACGGCCATCCTTGTTGTTCGTTCGCCGCACCCACCGCGTTTGTGAAAGAAGCGCCTAATTCGTTCGCGGCGTTATTTCGCGCGGTACTGAAGGCGGCGGCACTGGCGCGCGACCCGAATAACCGCAAGACCATCGCCGAATCGATTGCGCCGGCCAATTATCTGAATCAGCCGGTGGCGGTGCTAGAGCAGGTACTGACGGGCCGCTACGCCGATGGGCTGGGCAACATCAAGAACGATCCCACGCGCGTTGATTTTGATCCGTTTCCCTGGTATTCGATGGCCACTTGGATCATGACCCAGATGAAGCGCTGGGGTTACGTCAAGGGTGATGTGCGCTGGAAGGATTTGACCGAGCAGATCTATCTGGCCACCGACGCGCGCAAACACATGGCGGCGATGGGTTACAAACCGCCGGCGGAGAACTATCGCAAAATTATCGTCATGGGCAAGGTGTTTGATCACACCGCGCCTGATGCGTATGTCGCGAGTTTTGCCATCAAGCGTGCGTGAAGTGTGAGGCGTGAAGAGTCGTCAGGCGCGACGCCGGGGCGGCGCAAGTCGCCCGCGCCCCACGCTTAACGCCTCACGAACTTACAGGAGTCAGTAGCATGAACAAAAACATAGGCATCCGCGCTGGCGCGCTGACGCTGGTTATCTTTCTGTTTTTCCTGGGCATTTGGCAAGCGGCCACGATGACCAGCGATAAGGCTGGCGGCGTGCTGACCGAGTACGAGCAATTGATGGGCAAGAGTGCCAAAAAGTCTGACGGCCTGCCCACGCCCGCGCAAATGGGACAGGCTGTGGTCAAGCATTTATCCGATCCGTTTTATGACAAGGGGCCGAACGACAAAGGCATCGGCATTCAACTGGCGTACTCGCTTGCGCGAGTGGCGGGCGGATTTTTGCTGGCGGCGCTGCTGGCGATTCCGCTCGGGTTTGTGATCGGCATGTCGCCGTTGCTGTACCGTGCGCTGGATCCGTTCATTCAGGTGTTAAAGCCGATTTCACCGCTGGCATGGATGCCGCTGGCGCTCTACACCATCAAGGATTCGGCCACTTCGTCGATCTTCGTCATCTTCATCTGTTCGGTGTGGCCGATGTTGATCAACACGGCGTACGGCGTCGCCTCCGTGCGGCGCGACTGGCTGAACGTCGCGCGCACGCTCGAAGTGAGCATTATGCGCAAGGCGTTTCTGGTGATTTTACCGGCGGCGGCGCCTACCATCATGACCGGCATGCGCATCTCGATGGGCATTGCGTGGCTGGTGATCGTGGCGGCCGAAATGCTGGTGGGCGGCACCGGCATCGGCTACTTCGTGTGGAACGAGTGGAACAATCTGTCGCTGACCAATGTGATTTTCGCTATTCTGATGATCGGCGTGGTGGGCATGGCGCTCGATCTGATGTTCAGTGCATTGCAAAAATGGGTCACCTATGTCGAGTAAGCCATGAGTCCCTCGTTTCTGCTCGTGGAAGGTCTCGCGAAAAAATTTCCCGGCGCGCGCGGCCAGCCGGATTTGACGGTGTTCGATGAGGTGCATTTCACCATTGAAAAAGGTGAATTCGTGTGCATCATCGGCCACTCCGGCTGCGGCAAAACCACTATCCTGAACGTGCTCGCCGGGCTGGATACCGCAAGCGCCGGCAACGTAGTGATGGATGGGCGCGAAGTGTCCGGCCCCAGCCTCGAACGCGGCGTGGTGTTTCAGGGGCATGCGCTGATGCCGTGGCTGTCGGCGAAGAAGAACGTTGAATTTGCGGTGCGTTCACGCTGGCCGGATAAATCCCGCAAAGAAATCGATGCACATTGTCAGCGTTACCTGGAACTGGTGGGTTTGGCCGGGGCAGAGCACAAAAAACCGTCAGAACTTTCGGGCGGCATGAAGCAGCGCGTCGGCATTGCGCGCGCGTTCGCGATTGAACCCAAAATGCTGTTGCTGGATGAGCCGTTCGGCGCGCTGGACGCGCTCACGCGCGGCAACATTCAGGAAGAACTGGTGAAAATCTGCGCCGCCACCCATCAAACCGTGTTCATGATCACCCACGATGTCGATGAGGCGATTTTACTGGCCGACAAAATCCTGCTGATGTCGAACGGCCCGCAGGCGCGTATTGCCGAGATCGTGGTCAACACGCTGCCCAAGAACCGCGCGCGGGAGACGCTGCACAAAGAGCCGCGTTTTTACGCCATACGCAATCATCTAGTGGATTTTCTGGTGAGCCGCTCCAAGCGCTTCAGCGAAGCATTGCCGGAGGGCTACGACGCGAAAAATCCACCGCTGGTGATGCCCGGTGTGGAGCCGCCATCACCACCCATCGGCCCCATTGCCTCAGCCCAAGTCATCCATCTTAGAAACTAACCTTAACCTGCGAGGAGAGCACTGTGAAAGCATCCGCTGTCGCCACGAGCGTACACCGACCGATGACCCGTTTTGACGTTACCGAACTGGTGGTGGAAGCGCGTCTGAAAAAAGGCCTGACCTGGGCGAAAATTGCCAAGACAGTGGGCGAGAGCAAGGAGTGGACTACTGCTGCGCTGCTCGGTCAGATGAAAATGACCAAGGCGCAAGCCGTTGCCGCCGGCAAATTACTGGGCTTGCCGCCGTATGCGGTGCTGCTGCTGCAGCAAGTGCCGTACAAGGGCTCGCTGCCGACCGCGGTGCCGACAGACCCACTGATTTACCGCTTTTATGAATTGGTGAGTGTCTACGGCACCACCTTCAAGGAATTGATACACGAAGAATTCGGCGATGGCATCATGAGCGCCATCGATTTCAAAATGGATATGCAGCGGTTGCCCGATCCGAACGGTGATCGCGTGAGCATTACCCTGAGCGGCAAGTACCTTCAGTACAAGACTTATTAATCTGGAAAAAGCTCAGCCACAGAATACAGAGTTCAATGGTGCTATCTGAAGGGCGATTTACCACGGAATACACGGAATACGCGGAAACAAAAAGGGCGCGGAACTTTTCTGCGTGTTCCGCGTTTTCCGTGGTTAATGGTCTTGAGGTTCGCCGTTGCAGGATGCGCATTGCACGTGCGCCACCCCCTGTGGCTGAATTGCCGTTTTAAGGAGTAGGCGAATGAAACCAGGATTTCGTCTCGGTGTGTACGTGTTCAAAGATGCGGAGATTGTCGATTATGCCGCGGCCTACGACGCGTATCGCGACGATATCGAATACGACACGCCGCAGTAAGCGCATGGCGGGAGTTCTATAATCCGGCTTTTACACTGCACTGAAAGCCGCATGACAAATTCCGTACGCGCCCTGCGTGGCATGGCTGTAGCGCCGCATGCAGCGGCATCACAATCCGCGCTTGCGGTGCTGCGCGAAGGCGGTAATGCGCTGGAAGCGATGATCGCCTCTGCGGCCACCATCGCTGTGGTCTATCCGCACATGAATTCCATCGGCGGCGATTCGTTCTGGCTGATGCATGTGCCGGCAGACGTACACGGAACATACGCGCCGGGTGCGATCGATGCCTGCGGCGCGGCGGCGCACGCGGCGTCCATCGACTGGTATCGTGAACGCGGTATCACCGGCAGTATTCCGTTTCGCGGCGGTGTGGCGGCGAACACCGTGGCGGGAACGATTTCAGGCTGGGGTGCGGCGCATGAACTGTCACGCCGCGCACTGGGCGGGCGGCTGCCGCTGTCGCGGTTGCTGGAAGACGCCGTTTATTATGCCGAACACGGCATGGTGGTCACGCGCTCTCAGGCGGCAACGACTTCGGGCAAACGCGCGGAGCTGCTGTTGCAGCCCGGATTTGCGCGCACGTTTTTGCAGCACGACGCTGCACCACAAGCAGGCAGCCGGTTCACGCAACCGCGTATGGCGGCCACGTTAAAACGCATTGCACGCAAGGGAACGGACGATTTTTATCGCGGCGAACTGGCGCGCTCAATGGCACGTGATCTGGCGCACAGCGGCAGCCCGCTGACGCTCACTGATTTACAAGCGCATCGCGCGCAACTCGTTGATCCGCTGTCTCTTGCGCACAGCGCCGGCACGCTCTACAACCTGCCGCCGCCAACGCAAGGCGTGGTGTCGTTGCTGATCCTCGGCATCCTCGATGAGCTCGGCATTGCTGCTGCGGCCCCCGCCAGCGCCGATTACGTACACCTGTGCGTGGAAGCGACCAAGCAGGCGTTCCAGGTGCGCGATCGCTGCGTAACCGATCCTGCGTACATGAGCGTCACGCCGCAATCGCTGCTCACGTGCGAGCATGTGCGCGCGCTCGCCGCCAACGTCGATCGCCATCGGGCTGCGCCGTGGGGCGCGGGCAGGGGACCCGGTGACACGGTGTGGATGGGCGTGATCGATGGCGCGGGGCGCGCGGTGAGTTTTATACAAAGCCTGTACCATGAGTTTGGCGCCGGGATAGTGCTCGATGAAAGCGGTGTCAACTGGCAGAATCGCGGTTGCAGCTTTTCGTTAAAAACGGATAGCTTGAATGCATTGCGGCCAGGGCGAAAACCGTTCCACACGCTCAATCCTGCGCTGGCGCAATTGCACGATGGGCGCGTGATGGTCTACGGCACCATGGGCGGTGACGGCCAGCCACAGACCCAAAGTGCTATTTTTACGCGTGTGGCGGGGCAGGGCATGGACGCACAGGCCGCCGTCAGCGCGCCGCGCTGGCTGCTGGGCCGCCGCTGGGGCGACAACACCGACACCCTGAAACTGGAGTCACGCTTCGACGCCAGCGTGGTGCGCGAACTCGCTGCGCGCGGGCACGAGGTTGAAATGCTTCAGGCTTTTGATGAGGCGATGGGCCACGCCGGCTGCATCGTGCGCCATGCCGATGGCGTGCTCGAAGGCGGCGCTGATCCACGCAGTGACGGCGCAGTGGCGGCGTTTTAGTTAAGTCCACTTTGCAGGATACTATGCGCTAACGACAGCGGCGCCGCGAAAATCAGCGGAGATTTCAACGGGGGTTCGCCATGAACAAATCAGCCGGAATATTATTCTCGCTCATGCCCATGTTGGGTGTCGCGCCATGGTGTGCGGCACAGAACACGGGTGCCGCCTATCCGTTCAAACCTGTGCGCATGCTTATTCCGTTCGCTGCCGGTGGCGTGATCGATATTGCGGCGCGCATGGTGGGCCTCGCCTTGAGCGAGGATCTCGGGCAGCCGTTCAGCGTGAATAATCGCGCGGGTGGTGGCAGCACGGCGGGTGCGGATGCTGTCGCCAAGTCACCGGCCGACGGCTATACGCTGCTGGCGACCAGCAGCAGCCGCGCCTATCATCCGTCGCGCCCACAGCCGCCGCATGACGCTTTAAAAGGCCTGGCTGCGGTGAGTCTGATCGGCGTCACGCCTGGCGTGCTGGTGCTACATCCGGCGGTGCCGGCGAAAAGCGTTAAAGAACTGCTCGCGCTGATGCAAGCAAAACCGGGGCAGCTTAATTTTGGCTCCGGTGGCGTGGGCACGGCTACGCATCTGGCGTTCGAGTTGCTGCAAGGCGTGGCCGGCGTTAGCGCTGCACACATACCGTACAAGGGTAGTGGCCCCGCGCTGCTCGAGACTGCCGCCGGGCAGGTGCAAATGGTGATGGCCAGCGTCCCGGCCGCGGCCGGCTATGTCAATCAAAATCGCTTGCGTGCGCTGGCGGTATCGGGCGTCCGGCGCTCGCCGACGTTCCCCGACGTGCCGACCCTCGCGGAGGCGGGCGTGCCGGGCTACGAGTACACCACCTGGTATGGCCTGTTGGTTTCCGCCGCCACCTCAAAAGCCATTGTTTCGAAGCTGAATCAAAGCGCAGTCAAGGTGCTCGGCAACGCCAGCCTGCGCGCCAAGCTTTTGCAACAAGGCATAGAAGTCGAATCCAGCACGCCGGAGCAATTCTCGGCAAGGCTGAGATAGCGCCTACTTCAGCATCTCCGCCACCGCTATACCCAGATCGCTGGTATTGGCCTTGCCGCCCAGGTCAGGGGTTTTCGGCCCTTCCTGCAATACGTTTTCAATCGCCTTGACCATGGCCGCACCGGCTTCGGGACAGCCCAGATGATCGAGCATCATGGCGCCGGCCCAGATCATACCTACCGGGTTGGCTATTTTGCGGCCATAGATATCGGGCGCGGAGCCGTGCACCGGCTCGAACAGCGACGGGAATAACTTTTCCGGATTCATGTTGGCGGACGGCGCGATGCCGATGGTGCCGGTGGCCGCCGGGCCCAGATCGGAGAGGATGTCGCCGAACAGATTGGAGCCCACTACCACGTCAAACCAGTCCGGGTGCATTACGAAATGCGCGCACAGGATATCGATGTGAAACTGATCGACTTTGATCGCCGGATATTTTTCCGCCATCGCTTTTACACGCTCGTCCCAATACGGCATTGAAATCGAAATACCGTTGGATTTGGTCGCGGACGTCAGATGTTTTTTCGGACGCGTGGCGGCAAGATCAAACGCGTATTTCAAAATGCGATCGGTACCCAGACGCGAGAATACGGCATTTTGCGTGACGAACTCACGCTCGGTGCCGGCGTACATGCGCCCGCCCACGGACGAGTATTCCCCTTCGCTGTTTTCGCGCACCACCCAGAAATCGATGTCGCCGGGCTTGCGGCCGGCCAGCGGGCATTTCATGCCGGGCATCAAGCGCACCGGGCGCAGATTGACGTATTGATCGTAGCCGCGGCGAAACGGAATCAGCAGTCCCCACAGCGAAATGTGATCGGGCACCGTCGCCGGCCAGCCTGCGGCGCCGAAGTACACCGCGTCGTGTTTTTGGAGTTGCTCCAGGCCGTCTGCGGGCATCATCACGCCGTGTTTGGCGTAGTAATCGCAGCTCCAGTCTAATTCGTCGAACTGGAATTCAATGCCGAATTTTCGGCCCACCGCCTCTAGCGCACGCAAGCCTTCGGGCATGACTTCCTTGCCGATGCCGTCGCCGGGGATGACTGCGATACGAAATTTTTTCATGATGAATATCCAGTGAATATAAATACAAAGGGCAGCCCGGCGTTAACCGGGCTGCCCTTGATAACCTGCCCCTGTGTCTCTACACAGAGGCCGTGTCTGGTGTTGCTGGTGTTGCTGGTGTTGCCTGGGGCGCCTTGGTGGCCGGTGTGCGCTTGCCGTATTTCTGATTGAACTTTTCAACGCGGCCGGCGGTATCGACAATCTTTTGTTTGCCGGTATAAAACGGGTGGCACGACGAGCACACCTCAACATGCAAATCTTTGCTCAAGGTGGAGCCGGATTTCCAGCTGACGCCGCAACTGCAGGTTACGGTTATCTCATTGTAATCAGGGTGAATATCAACTTTCATGGCGGATCCTGGCCGGTTGTTCCCGGTAAAAATGACTGTAAAGTAGCAGTAAAAGGCGGCGGATTATCGATGATTTTCATCATCTTAGCAAGGGCCTTTGGCGGGGCGCCCAGTTTTCCAGAAAACCACAGCAGTTAGTGAGTATTTTTCGATCATCGAGTACAGTCTTGCTTTTACAGGAGAATTCATGAAAGTCCAAGCGGCTGTGGCGCACCAGGCAGGTGCGCCGCTGGTGATTGAAACAGTAGACCTGGAAGGCCCTGCCGCAGGCGAGGTGCTGGTGGAAATCAAGGCTACGGGCATTTGCCATACCGACGAATTCACCTTGTCGGGTGCGGATCCCGAAGGCCTGTTCCCGTCGATCCTCGGCCACGAAGGCGCGGGCGTGGTGGTGGAGGTGGGGCCGGGTGTCACCACGCTGAAAAAAGGCGATCACGTGATCCCGCTCTACGTGCCGGAATGCCGCCAGTGCGAATATTGCATTTCCGGCAAAACCAACCTCTGTCAGTCGATCCGCGTCACGCAGGGTCAGGGCGTGATGCCCAATGGCAGCAGCCGCTTTTCACTCGGCGGCAAAAAACTGTTTCATTACATGGGCACCTCCACCTTTTCCAATTACACCGTGGTGCCGGAAATTTCGCTGGCGAAAATCCGCGAGGACGCCCCGTTCGACAAGGTGTGTTACATCGGCTGCGGCGTCACTACCGGCATCGGCGCGGTGATCAACACCGCGAAGGTCGAGCCGGGCGCGAATGTGGTGGTGTTTGGTCTGGGCGGCATAGGCCTTAACGTGATTCAGGGCGCGCGGCTGGCGGGTGCGAACAGGATAGTCGGTGTGGATGTGAATCCTGCGCGCGAAACACTGGCGCGTAAATTCGGCATGACGCACTTTGTGAATCCGCGGGAAGTGGAAGGCGATCTGGTGCCCTATCTGGTGCACCTGACCCAGGGCGGCGCCGACTACAGTTTCGAGTGCATCGGCAATGTCGACGTGATGCGCCAGGCGCTGGAGTGTTGCCACAAGGGTTGGGGCGTATCGGTGATTATCGGCGTCGCCGGCGCGGGGCAGGAAATCAAGACGCGGCCGTTTCAACTGGTCACCGGCCGGGTGTGGAAAGGCACTGCCTTTGGTGGTGCGAAAGGACGGCGCGACGTGCCGAAAATCGTCGATTGGTATATGGAAGGCAAGATCAATATCGACGATCTCATCACCCATAAGCTGGCGCTGGCGGACATCAATCAGGGCTTTGATTTAATGCATGCCGGAACGTCGATCCGCAGCGTGGTGGTGTACTAATTTGCTGCATGCGGCTGCCGCGCACCAGGTCCTCGACTTCTGGTTTGGTGCGCCGGGCAGCGTGGATTACGGCAAACCGCGCGCCGTATGGTTTCGCAAATCCGCTGCATTTGACGCGCTGATACGCCAGCGTTTCGCGGACCTGCAAGAGCAAGCAGCCAGCGGGAAACTGGCGCATTGGTGCGCTAGTCCGCTGACGTTGCTGGCGTTGATCATTGTGCTCGATCAGTTTGCGCGCAACCTGTTTCGCGACTCGCGCCAGGCTTTTGCAACGGACGCGATGGCGCTCGATGGCGCGCGGCGCATGACGGCACTGGGCTGGGATCAGCGGCTGCATGCGGTTGAGCGAGGCTTTGTGTATCTGCCGTTTGAGCATGCTGAAGATATCGAAGCGCAACGCAGCAGTGTGCGTTTATTTGGCGCATTGGGCCGTGCCGACTTGCTGGCATGGGCGCAAAAACACTACGTTATCATCGAACGCTACGGGCGCTTTCCCCATCGCAATGCGCTGCTGGCACGCGGCTCCACGCCGGACGAAATCGCGTTTTTGCAGCAGCCGGGTTCGCGGTTTTGATGCGCTACTGCGTGCTGGCCACGGATTAATTTGTAAGCTATTGATTGCAAATAAGTATTTTTGCATAGGATTTTCTGCTGATCCATTCAATCGGCGGTCAAAAACAGGGATAATTCGCGGCCCGCGCGATTTGTCAGCGGCTACAGAAAAAGGAGTCCCCCATGAAAGTCAGTTTTTCAGCGTGTGTATCAACGATGGTGCTGGCAGCCGCGAGCAGCATGGTTGCCGCGCAGGACTACCCCACCAAACAAATCTCCCTGGCGGTGCCGTTCGCCGCAGGCGGACCCACGGACACGCTGGCGCGCAATCTGGCCGTGGCGATGACGCAGCATCTCAAGCAGCAAGTGGTGATTGAAAACATCGCGGGTGCAGGCGGCACCATCGCGGCCAATCGCATCGCCAAAGCCAAGCCGGATGGTTACACCTTGCTGATCGCGCATATCGGCATGGCTACCGCTCCGGCACTGTATCGCAAGCTGCCGTATAACCCGCTCACCGATTACGAATACATCGGTCAGGTCGCTGACGTACCGATGACGCTGATCGCCAGGACCACCTTACCGCCGGATAATCTCACCGAGCTGGTGGCCTACGTCAAGAAAAACAAGGAAAAGCTCAATCTCGGCAACGCCGGTTTGGGTGCTGCATCCCACTTGTGCGGGCTGCTGTTCATGTCGCGCATCGAAGCCGATATTCAGACCATCCCGTACAACGGCACGGCGCCCGCGATGACAGCGTTGATGGGCGGCCAGATCGACCTGATGTGCGATCAAACCACCAACACCACAGCGCAAATCAAATCCGGACGGGTGAAGGTTTATGGCACGACGACCAAGGCGCGCGTGCCGTCGCTGTCGATGGTGCCCACGCTCGCCGAGCAGGGCATGAAGAATTTCGATGTGTCGGTGTGGCATGGCGTCTACGCCCCCAAAGGCACACCCAAGCCTGTGCTGGATAAACTGGTGGCGGCGCTGCAAGCGTCGGTGCAGGACGCGCAGTTCAAGTCCCGCATCGCGGAACTGGGTGCGCAAGCGGTGAGCAAGGACAAGGCGACACCGGAATCGCTGGCCAAACACCTTAAAGCAGAAATCGAAAAATGGGGCCCGGTGATCAAGAAGGCGGGTCAGTACGCGGATTGAGCGTCGACGGATAGTACGCTTAGATCCCTCCCTCGTGGCGCAAGCTGCGGGGGATTTTTTTATCCGCTACCCGGATTGCTTTTCCCGCTACCTGCCATTAGAGTAGGCCGCTGTTATGGCGGGCATATGAAATTCTCAGGGGAAATCACGGTAAGGGCGCAACGTGACGCGGTGTTTGCCGTGCTCGCGGACGCCAATATTTTTGCATCGTTGATCGATGGCGTCAGCGCTCTCACGCCGCTTGACGACCAGCGCTTCAACGCCGTGCTTGAAACCAAGGTGGCGTATATGAGTTTCAGGTTCAGGATTACGGTGGAATTCACGCGTATCGATCCGCCGCACGAGATTGCCGCGAAAATCGAGGGTGCGCCGTTGGGCCTGGTGGGCCGGTTGACGGCATCCACGGTGACGCGCCTGATCGAAGCCGGCGATGACACGCGGATTCAGTATGAAATGGATAGCACGCTCAGCGGTAAACTCGGCAGTATTGGGCAACCGGTGATGAAAGCGAAAGCACGCGACATGGAAAAGCAGTTCGCCAGAAATCTGCAGGCGCGATTTGATGCTCATAGGGCGACCGCATGACGCCGTTTGAACTCGCCGAACCGAGTACCCTGATCGATGCCGCGGGGCTGATCGACGCGGATCAGCCATCGGTGCGCGCCATTGCCGGCGGCACGGCGCTGATGCTGATGATGAAAGCCGGCGTGTTTCAACCGACACGGCTGGTGAGTCTGCGTGGCGTGGAGTCGCGCTATTCTGAAATCCATGCGACGGTGGATGGCGGTCTGCGCATAGGTGCGCTGGCCACGTTGTCGGCGCTGGCCCGATCTTCCCTAGTAAAATCCGCCGCGCCGGTGATGACGCAGACCCTGAAAACGCTGTCGAATGTGCGCGTGCGCAATGTCGCGACACTGGGTGGTCATCTGGCGCATGCGGATCCGCATATGGATCTGCCGCCGGTGTTGATGGCGCTGGGCGCGCAGGTGGCGACGGTTGCAGCGTCGGCTACGCGCACGCTGGCGGTGGCCGATCTTTATACCGGCTATTACGAAACAGCGCTGGCGCGCAACGAATTGATCGCGGAAATTATCGTGCCCTCGCAGCGTGGTAAGCGCGCTGCCTATATTAAATGCACCACGCGTGCGGCGGATGACTGGCCGACGCTGGGTATCGCGGCATCCCTGACAGTAGACGGCGATGTGGTGCAAGAGGCCTGCATCGTGGCCAGCGCCGCTACCGAAAAGCCAGTGCGTCTGGCGGCGGCGGAAGGCGTGTTACGTGGTGCCAGCGTCAGCGCCATCGACGGGGTGCTGCGGCGTTGCGGTGAAGCGGCGATGGCAGAAGCGGCGCTGGTGGGTGATGCGCGCGGCTCGGCGGCATATAAGAGCGAGTTGCTGCGCGTGTATGTGGCGCGCGCCGTGCGTGCCGCGCTAGCTGCCTAGTGGACACCGTGGTTCACTATAACTATTTGTTTTTATTGACTATATTAAACGCCGTATGACAAGTTCCACTAGCGCCGTCGGCCGTTCCATTCCGCGTCTTGAAGCGCGCGCCAAGGTGACGGGCCGTGCCGAGTATGTGCACAACATGCGTGTGCCTGGCATGCTGGTGGCGAAAGTGTTTCGCAGCACCGTGGCGCATGGCCGTATACGCGCGATTGATGTTGCCGCCGCGCGCGCGATGCCGGGCGTATTTGCGGTCTACACCGGCGAGGATATACGCGCGCTGATCCCCGAGCCGTATTACGGCCCCGCGTTTCACGATCAGCCGATACTGGCGCTCGACAAGGTGCGCTATGTCGGCGAACCGGTGGCTGTGGTGTTGGCGGCGGATCCGCATGTGGCGGAAGCGGCGGCGCAGACCATCGTTGCCGACTACGACGAACTACCCGCGGTATATGACGAAGTCGAAGCGATGACTTCCACAGCAGTGGTGCATGAGGTGTTGAAGCCCGCAGGCACGTTTCCTGATCTCAAACATCTCAAGGACAAGCGCGACACCAACATCGCGCTGGATTTTCACTTGCGGCGCGGCGACGTGGCCAAGGCTTTCGCTGCCGCTGATCACGTGTTCGAGCATACCTTTCGCACACAGCAGGTGTTGCACTTGCCGCTGGAGCCGTTCGCGACCGTGGCCGAGCCGGCGGGTGATGTCAAGTCGGGCACGCTAACGCTGCATACCTCATCGCAAAGCCCGTCGTTTGTGCGCATCGAGATCGCGCGCCTGCTGGGCTGGCCGGAGAACAAGGTGCGGGTGAAAGTGCCGTATCTTGGCGGCGGCTTCGGCGCGAAGGTTTATATCAAGACCGAGGCGCTCGCTGCCGCCTGCGCACTGCTCAGTGCCAGGCCGGTGAAACTCGCGCTGTCCATGGAAGAGCAGTTCTACATGATTACCAAGCACGCCACGACCCTGCGCATCAAAAGCGGCGTGACGCAGGACGGACGCATCACCGCGCGCGAATGCGAAGTGTGGTGGAACGGCGGCGCGTATGCCGACATCGGGCCGCGGGTGACGCAGAAATCGGGATTCACCGCGGCAGGGCCGTACGAGATCGACCATGTGCATATTGATTCCTACGCTTTGTATACCCATCTGCCGCCGGCGGGTGCATTGCGCGGCTTCGGCATACCGCAACTGGTGTGGGCGTATGAAAGTCACACCGACATGATTGCGCGCGCACTGAAAATAGATGCGTTGGAAATTCGCCGCAAGAATCTGCTGCGCGAAGGGCGGCCGCAGGCGACCGGCACGCTGATGCGCGATGCTGCGCTGGATCAAGTGCTGGAGCGGCTGGCACAGCGTATGCAATGGGACCAAGCTTTTGATCGCGGCACTGCATCATTGCGCCGCGGACGTGGCATCGCCATAGGTTTCAAGGCGAGTATTTCGCCGACCACCTCAATGGCTATCGTTAATCTCAATGCCGACGGCAGTTGCACGCTGTATTCGAGCACGGTGGACATGGGGCAGGGCTCCGATACCGCGTTCGCGCAGATGGTCGCCGAGGTGCTGGGCATAGCGGTGGAGGTAATTACCGTAGTGCATCCCGATACCGATGTCACACCGTACGATATGGCGACACTCGGCTCGCGTTCGACCTATCACATGGGCCACGCGGTCAAAAATGCCGCCGAAGATGCGCGTGACAAATTATTTGCATTGGCGAGTGAGTTGGGGCTGTCGGCGGAAACCACGCCGATACCCGATGTTTTCAAAAAGAAATACGGTATGCAGGCGGGTAATATCGTCGGCGTCGGCAGTTTTATTCCGCCTTACACGCCACCGGACGCCCATGGTCAAACCGCAGACGCCACGCCGTTCTGGATGATCGGCGCGACCGGTGCCGAAGTTGAAGTGGATACCGAGACCGGTGAGTTCAAGGTGACGCGGCTGGTGAATCTGGTCGATGTTGGCCGCGCCATCAATCCGGCGATAGTGGAGACGCAGATTTCTGGCGCGACCATCATGCAACTCGGGTTCACCCTGTCCGAGCGTATGGATTTCGATGCCGGGCAGGTGACCAATGCTTCGCTCGCGGACTACAAGATTCCCGGCATGCGCGATGTGCCACTGCTGATGGAAAACGAGGCGGTGGATGCCGTGCAGCACAGCGGCCCTTTCGGTGCGAAAGGCGTGGGCGAAAGCGGCACCTTTGGTGTGTCGCCGGCGATTGCCAATGCCATAGACGACGCTGTGGGCGTGCGCCTGACCAGCCTGCCGCTGACGGCCGAGGCGGTGTATCGCGGCCTGCGTTTGCAGGCAGGCGACCCCTTGAAAAACGATTAACCACAGATGAACACAGATGAACACAGATCAGGTCAAAACCGAAATAGAGTTAGTCATTGAGGGGTTATGGGGTTATCTGTGTTCATCTGTGTTCATCTGTGGTTAAAAAGGTTTTAAGAGATGACCACACTAAGAACCATCAACTTCACCCTCAACGGCGAACCTGTCACCGCGCAGATCGGCATGCACCAGCATTTGGTGGAGGTGCTGCAGGAGCGCGGACTCACCGGCGCGCGTGAAAGTTGCGCCCAGGGCTTGTGTGGTTGCTGCACCGTGCTGGTGAATGAGGTAGCAGTCTCGGGTTGTTTATATCTGGCGGCGTTTGCCGACGGCGCGGATGTGCGCACCATCGAACATCTGTCCGCGGGCAAGCTGGATGCGGTGCAGGAAGCATTTATCGAATGCGGCGCGTTTCAGTGCGGTTATTGCACGCCGGGCTTCATTCTGATGACGCGCCAGTTGCTGGATGCACATGCGGATCCGTCCGAGGATGATATCCGCCACTACCTGTCGGGCAACCTGTGCCGCTGCGCGGCGTATCCTGAAATCATCAAAGCGGTCAAGCTGGCTGCCTTGAAACGCAAGCACGTAAAATGACGCGAACTGCCGGCAATCCGCTGGATCTGCGCGCATGGCTGGAGGTGGCGCGCAAACTCGGCGAGTTGCGGGATGTGCGCGGCGCCGACTGGAATCTTGAGCTCGGCGCCATCAGCGAACTCAACGTCAAGATCGATTCTGCACCGGCGTTATTGTTCGACGACATTACGGGCTATGCCGAGGGTTTTCGCGTGCTGACTTGCAGCACCGCCAGCCCGGCGCGTTTGTCGAGCCTGCTGCGCCTGGGTGAAATAAAAACCCACGCGGCACTGGTGCATAAGCTGCGTGGACGCCCCAAAGACTGGCAGGCGGCGGCGCCGAAGTTTGAGCCGGTCATCACTGAAAAAGGCCCGCTGTTCGAGAACATTCAGTCGGGCGCTGCGGTTGATCTGGATCTGTTTCCCGCACCGCTGTGGCACGAGAAAGACGGTGGGCGTTACATCGGCACCGGCTGCATGGTGGTGACGCGCGACCTCGATACGGATTGGGTCAACGTGGGAACCTACCGCGTGATGATACACGACCGCAACACCGTCGGCCTTGACATGATTCCGGGTAAGCACGGCGCGCAGCAGTACGACAAGCATATGCAAGCGGGTAAGCCGTTTCCGGTAGCGATCGTGTGCGGCGCGGATCCGCTGGGCTACCTGATTTCCGGCATTGAAGTGCCGTATGGCATGTGCGAATACAACTACATCGGCGCCATCCTCGGTGAAGCGGTGTCGGTGGTGCGCGGCGAAGTGACCGGATTGCCTATCCCGAGCGGCGCTGAACTGGTACTCGAAGGCTGGGCGCACCCGGGAGATGAGCGTATCGAAGGGCCGTTCGGCGAGTTTCACGGCTACTATCCGGGTAAGGCGGCGACTGCCCCTGCGGTGAAAATCGAAAAAATATACTTCAGAAACAATCCGATTATCGTCGGCAGTCCGCCAGCGAAACCGCCCAACGACTACTCGTATTCCAAGGCGGTGATGCGCTCGGCGCTGCTGCTGGATGCGCTGGCGGCGGCGGGGGTGCCCGATGTGGCGAACGTGTGGGCGCACGAAATCGGCGGCGCGCGCATGTTCAATGTGGTGGCCATCAAGCAGCGTTACGCCGGCCACGCGCGCCAGGCCGGACATATCCTCAGCCAGTGCGGCGTGGGCGCGTATATGTCGCGCTACTCGGTGGTGGTGGATGAAGATATCGATCCGTCGAATTTGCAGGAAGTGATGTGGGCGGTGGCCACACGCACCGACCCGGACATCGATATCGACATCATCAAGCGCGGCATGGGTTCAAAGAATGACCCGATGTCGATTGCGTACCGCTATGATGCGCCGCTGACCTCCAAGGCCGTGATCGATGCGTGCCGGCCGTACGATTTTTTAAACACCTTTCCGCCAGTGGCGGAGGCGAGCAAGGCGTTGCAGGACGAGGTGCGGGCGAAGTGGAAGGATTTGTTTAAATGAAAGGCGTGAGCGGGTGAACGGGTGAACGGGTGAACGAGTAACCCCGAAGTGCGCTCCCTCTCCCCGTTTCACGGGGAGAGGGTTGGGGAGAGGGGTATTCACCCGTTCACTCGTTCACTCGCTCACCCGCTCACGCATTTGAATCGAGGAGAAAAATTGAAATACCTACTAGCGGTTTTTGCAATGGCACTGGCAGCGGCATGCCAGGCGCAAGACTACCCCTCCAAATCCATCCGCGTACTGGTGTCGTTTGCGCCGGGTGGCGTGGTGGATACTTCGACACGTATTGTCACCAGCAAGATTACCGAGGCGCTGGGCTGGCAATTCGTGGTGGATAACCGGCCGGGGGCCAATGGTTTTATCGGCGCGGCTGCGGCAGCCAAGGGCAACCCCGACGGCTACACCGTGCTGTCGGCGCACACCGGCGAATTCGCGGTGAACCCGGTGATGTTCAAGAGCCTGCCCTACGATCCCGAGAAGTCGTTTGTGCCGGTCATCATGCTGAGCGATGCGCCGATGCTGATTGTGGTGCATGCGCAGTCGCCGATCAACAGCATCAAGGAGTTGATCGCTGCGGCGCGCGTGAAACCGGGTGCGGTGAGTTTCGGCTCGCCCGGGACCGGTTCGGTGAATCACATGGCGAGCGAATGGCTGGCGGCTGCGGCGGGTGTGAAAATGCTGCATGTGCCATACAAGGGTGGCGCGCCGGCGGTAGTGGCGGTGGCAACCAATGAGGTGATATTTACCATCGCCGGCATGCCCGGCGTGTCGCCGCACTTGCAGGGCAAGCGGGTCAAGGTGCTGGGTATCACTACCGCCAAACGTTCGCCGCTGGTGCCCGACTATGCCACGGCGCACGAGATGGGCGTGGCCGGTGTCGATGCGTCGATCTGGGTAGGATTTTTCGTGCCCCAGGGTACACCTGCGGCGATTATCAACAAGCTCTATGCCGCATCGGCGGAAGCGCTGAAGCGCCCCGAAGTCAAAGAGCGCCTCGCGGTGGTGGGCGGTGCCGAAGCGGTGGCGACAGCGGGCGCGGCATTTAACGCACGCATCAGCAGCGACATTGCGCGCTACAAGAAGGTCGCGGCGCAGGTAGGCATCCAACCCGAATAGGAGCGGTTATGAATCGAATGTTAGTAGTGATGGTCGCGTGTGTGGCAGGCCTGTCCGGCACATCGTTGGCGCAGGAGCCGCCCGCTGGCGACGCCGTACGTGGCTTCAAGGCCTTTAAGCACCATTTGTGCGATACCTGCCACGGCACGGTAGGGCAGGGGGGGGAGCGCGGCGCGGGACCGTCTCTCGCGCCGAAGGTGTGGCCGTATCCGGCCTTCGCGCAGCAGACGCGCAAGCCGCGCGGCGTCATGATTCCCTATTCGGTGAAGACCCTGCCCGAACAGGATCTAGCGGATATGCACGCGTATCTGCGCACCATCAAGCCGCCGCCGGCGGCGAAGGATGTGCCGCTGCTGAAGGACTTTTAAATGCGTGAGGCGTCGAGGGTAACCCCGCTATTGCGCTGGTGTTGACTTTACGCCTTACCCCTCACGCCTCACGCAGTCAGAACTACCTTCCTTGGCACACCGCATCCACCAGCGCGGGCCGCCCTTGCTTCACCACCGCGATCGCGCGTTGTAGCGCAGGCCCAAGCTTCGCCGGATCGGTGATCGGTCCTTCCGCCCACACGCCCATGCTTTGCGCGAGCTTGGCAAAATCGATATCGGGATTGGTGATCTCGGTGCCGATGCGCGCGGTGTGCTGCGGGCGGTTGTGGAGGGCCGCCATGCGCGCGACGTGCATGATCTCCTGATGGTAGCAACGGTTGTTGTGCATCACGATCAGCATCGGAATCTTGTGATGCGCTGCCGTCCACAGCGCGCCGGGCGCGTACATGGCATCACCATCCGGTTGAAAATTGACGGAAAGAATACCGCGGTCGCGATTGGCCAGTGCGGCGCCCACCGAGGCCGCCATATAGTAGCCTTGGCCCTGTCCGCCCGAGCCGCCGAGCATCTGGTGATATTCATTCACCGGCCACAAACGGCGCGCCCACGCGATACGGTCACTGGTAACCAGCGACCATTTTTCATGCTTGATCACCTGCCAGGTTTCCGCCGCCAGCCGCGCGGTTGAAATCGGCGAGGCATCCCAGCCCAGCGTGGCGTTTTGCTTGTCGCGTGCGCGCATCTCATTGTGCATTTTGGCGTAAGTGGCGCGGCGCTGGCTCACCGCCGCGGCATTCGGCCCCGCGCGCTTGATGGCTTCGATCAAATCGGGCAGCGTGGCCTGCACGTCGCCGCCGATAGGCAGATCCACCGCCTGATGGCGCTGAAAATCCTGGAAGTTCGCTTTGAGATACACCTCGCGCATGCCGATGGTAATCACCTTCGCATCGGGCTTGATTATGGGGCGATAGGTCTTGTAGGGATCGGCAAACGAATTGAGATTGCCCCACGGATCGGCCACTTCCAGCAGCAGTATCACATCAGCATCGCGCAGCAATGTCTGGCGCAAAAACGAACAATCGAGATCGTGGGTGTTGGGAAAATTCATGCGCTGACCGTTGTCGATCACCGCCGCGCCCAGCGCCTCGGCGAGTTCGACCATCAGTTTTACGCCTTCCTGCGAGCGCACTGCGCGGTCGGCGATGATCACTGGCTTTTGCGCGGCGACCAGCATGCGCGCGGCTTCGTTCAAGGCACTGGTGTTGCCCTGCGGCTGCACGATGCGCCCCATTTTTGGAATGCGCAGTTTTGCGGCATCGTGATTGTCTTCTTCCTGGATGTCCATGTCGGTGGTGACCATCACCGGCGCGAACGGCGCGGTCAGCGCGTACTGGCAGCCACGCACGGTCGATTCGGCGAAGCTTTGCAGCGATATCGGCTGATCGTCCCACTTGGTGTAGTCGCGTACCAGATTGCCCGGATCCTGCACGCTGTGATTCCATTCGACGCCGGGCCGGCGCGTGTCGGAGCGTAGCCCATTGCCGGAGAAGATCATCATCGGCGCGCGGTCGCACCACGCGTTGTAAATCGCCATCGTCGCATGCTGCAAGCCCACCGTGCCATGCACCATAACGCCCATCAATTCACCGGTAGCCTTGCCGTAGCCGTGCGCCATGCCGGCCGCGGTTTCCTCGTGCAGGCAGGTGAGGATTTCCGGATTCTTGTTGCCCAGATGATTGATAATCGATTCCTGCAAGCTGCGAAAGCCGGCGGCAGGATTGATCGCGAGGTACTTGATGCCGGTGGCCTTGATCACGTCGGCCATGAAGTCCGAACCGGGGTGGGTGATGAAGGTTTCGCTGGGTAGTTTGTTCGCCGCAGGCTTAGCAGCCGTTTCCGCCGCCTGCGCTATTGTCGTAGTTGCGGCAACCACCGCGCCGGCTGCTGCCGCAGTGCCTTTCAGGAACGAGCGGCGATCCAGCGTGGGTTGCACGTCGGGGGATAGCGCTAGCTTGGGTGGGGTAATGTCAGTCATGGCGAGTTCCTTTGTAAGCATTTGTTATTATTGAATAAAATAACATGAGTAGCGTAGGGTGAAGATTTTACTGCGGTTTGATGCCCGCCGCCTTGATAACCTTCGCCCAGGTTTCCAACTCAGTCTTGAATGCTCGGCCTTCATGCGACCCAGCGCCTTGGAGGCTTTGTCGGCTGCCTCGATCTGCTGCTCAGGGGGCGGCAAGCATTAAGTGTCCTACTGCGGTCTTGGCTGGTCGGACTTTTATTTCAATGTCATAACCCAGCCTCGTGAGGCAGTCCATCAGCTTACGCTCTGACAAGTTGGTAAAGTCTCCGCGCATCATGTCGGAGACCTTGGGCTGAGTGATGCCCATGAGCTGGGCCGCTTCTTGCTGAGTCAGTCCGCGGCTACGCACGGCTTTCTTGATCTGGATCACCAAGCCCGTCTTAATTTTGAGCTTTTCAGCATCGGCCAAGCCAAGGTCGGCAAACACATTGCCGGAACCACGATGCACTTCAACGCCGTCAACAAGTCGAGTTTTCATTTTCGCAGCTCCTTCGCATACGCTTGGGCAATTTTCAGCCTGGCGTGGATGATGTCCATTTCTTCCTTCGGCGTGGCGATACCGCGCTTGCTCTTTATCTGAAAGCAGTGAAGGACAAACACTGCCTCGGCGAACTTGACCGTGTACACAGCACGGTAGGTGCCACCCACATCGTCTTCCACTATCTCAAGCACCCCTGCACCACCAAAGCCCTTGAGTACCTTGGCAGCGTCGTGTTTGTCGCCCGACTGCGCCAGCGACAAAACGAAGCCGAAAAACCGCCGAACATCGGCGGGCAAGGCCATCAAGTCTTTGTGGCTGCTACCAATCCATTCAAGCGGTTTTTCGTTTGTGGGCACAGTTTAAATATATATGAACCGGTATAGAAGGTCAATCTCTGGCCACAGAAGAGCTGCGCATGAATGAGGCGTTGCTGAAAATGAGCGTGGTCACCTGATTTGATGTTGTGATGGTCAGGTTTGCCGATGGGCGATGCGTGAGGTGATCCGAGTTGAAACGCGCTCAGCGGTTGAGGCAGACGGCACCCGCAACACAGATTGTGCTGGCACATGGGTAGTCCTTTGGAGTCGATCAGCGCGCTGCGGCTTTGCGCCGCACGGCGGTGGAATCGGGAGGAGAGAACACTTCGAGGTAGAGTTTCTCATCGAGCGTGGCCAGCTAGCGTAGGGTGGGCAAAGCGCAGCGTGCCCACGCGGTTCCTCCGGTTTTCATCCGCGCTCCCCAAATTGCCCGGTCGCCTTATCTGTCTGAGCCGGCGCCCAATGTGCTGGAATCAGCCCCTTCTTCGCATAGCGATGAAACGATGAATGCGCCCCATCCTGCCCCACCCATG
>CAMDRT010000029.1 GCA_945906815.1 Bordetella parapertussis | reverse complement strand
CCGTGGCGCCCCAGGGAAACGCTATTTCTGTTGCACGCGGTGCTCGGCAGTTCGCGCCGCTTTTACCCATGGATACCCGTGCTGTCGCGCCACATCCGCGTGGTGCGGCTCGACATGCGCGGGCATGGCGAAAGCGGCGTGCCGGATGAGCATCCATTTTCGTTTCAACGCCTGCTACAGGACGTGCTGGAACTGGCCGACCATCTGCGCTGTGCGCAATTTCATCTGGCCGGCTCGTCGGCGGGCGCGATCATCGCCATGCAGCTTGCGCTGGATCACCCGCAGCGCGTGAAAACGCTGGCGAATTTCGCGGCGGCACCGGGGCTTAGCAACACCAATATCGATCACACCAAATGGATCGCCAGCGTCAAGGCCAAGGGGCTACGCGGCTTTTTTGAATCCACGATAGCGGAACGCTTTCCGCCGGGCGCCGACCCCGCGTTCGTGCAGTGGTTTGTCGATGAAGCCTGCCGCACCGACGAGGATTTTTTCTGCCGCTTCGTACCGGTGATGCGCCAGGTGAATCAGGCACCGCGTTTGCACGAGATCAAACAACCGATGCTGGTGGTGGTGCCCGATGAAGACCCGCACATTTCGCTCGAGCAATATCAGACGGTGAAAACCCATGCGCCACGGTGCGAGTTCGTGGTGTATCACGGCTATCAGCACAACATCACCGATGCCGTGCCCGAGCGTTGCGCGGCGGAATTGCTGCGATTTTTACGTCAGCATGGCGCGGCAGCGCCATGAAAACTTCACGCTTGCCACTGAACTGAACGCATTGAGCGCGCGACGTTAGCGGCGATAGGTCGCCTTTCGCCACAACGCCTCCATCGGCCCAATCCCGAATCGCGCAATCCACCAGCGGCTCGCCACAATCTGCGCAAGCAAGATGATAAAGGCGAGTAGCGACAATTCCGCGTGGCGCCACACAGCGCCCAGCCCGAGACCCCAGCCCGACAGCAGCGCACCCATCAGCACGGATTGCATCAGGTAGTTGGTCAGGGGCATGCGCCCCGCTGGCGCGAGCCATGCAATCGCCGCACTGAGAGCGCGTGTGTGGCCCAGCTTTACGATAAGGGACAGGTAGAGGCCGATGGTCGCTGCGCCGAACAGGATGAACAGTTCCGCGATGAAATTCATGTTTCCGATGGTGGTGAGTGCTGACCGATAGTTCAGTAACGCCCCAATGACGGCGGGAATCAAGCCAAGCGCACCGACTACCGCGGCAGCACGCCATACCCGAGGATGGCGCCGCGGATGGAGCAGCCATCCGAGCCGCGCGGCAAGTGCTCCGAGCAAAAACAGGGTGACCACCATGGGCGTCATCAAAATCAGCACGCCGATCTGCGTATAGAGATAATCTCCCGCGCGTTGTGCCAACTGCTCTGTGTAACCGGCCGTGGTGTACAGCGAAAAGGTCGCCAGCGCAGTTTCACGTAGCAGGTCATCGTCCCCAGCGCCCATGGTTTCCGTCAAGCCGCTGCCGCCGCCCATCACGGCTACAAGGCCGACTACGCAGGCGATCCACCACTGGCACGCCGCACGCGCCAGTTGCGCCGGGCGTATGCCGGCGTACTTGAGCAGGATGAAGCCGCACACTGCATACGTCGTCAGAATATCACCGGAATACAGCAGAATGCCGTGTGCGACGCCCAGCACCAGCAGAAACCAGAGGCGTCGGCGATAAGCCTGCTTTGCCGCGATCAACACCGGCGCGCCGGAAACCTGACCGGCCATCGCGCGGTGCAATGCGCGAAACTGCAAGGCGAATCCAAAACCGAACAACAACGCGAACAGCGCAATAAACTTCGACGAGACCAGCATCGCCACCAGCAGATAGGCCATTGAATCCGCTGTGCGCGGCGCTTGCGCAAAGTAGCCGAGCGGGTCACCCGCACCCCACACAAAACTCTGGATATTGACCTGAAGAATGCCGAACAATGCAAACGCTCGCAGTGCATCGATCAATTCCAGTCGCGGGTGGCGCAGCGCGGGTGTGCCTGGCGGGCTTAACACAGCGGCACTCCGCAGGGATTCATGAGTACCATAATTTTTTGCATAAATCCCGGTGTTTAGTGGCGCTGCCACAGGTTCAATTCATCGACGTTCGCCATAACTCGAACGCATCAAGCAAAAGCCCTAAAAATCGCCATGCGTGAGTCAGTGCTAATGCTTTGATGCAGTCTAGTGTCCCGGCCCATTAATATCGATACAACAATGCCGAGAATCGCCGCCATGCTTTGTCGCCGGGATCAAAGGGTTCCCAACCCGGCTGCGCGCGGCTTCGCGCCTGGCAGCGATTTCGACAGGGTTGTGCCGACAGTGTTTGATCACGGCATCTCCTATATCGAAATCAACGGGTCGAGACACTAGCGCTGTTACCGGGCGCAATGCTCGCTGGCATGCAGTAGCTTCAATCCAGCTTGACCCCCGCCGCCCTCACGATCGGGCCCCACTTGTTGTAATCGTTCTTAAGCTGCGCTGCCAGTTGCTCGGGCGTGCCCGGCGCGGGTTCCGCGCCGCGCACGGTGAGACGTTCGCGCAGATCCTTGTCGGTCAGCGCTTTGTGCACGCCCGCATTGATCCGCTCCACGATGTCGCGCGGCGTCTTGGCGGCCACCAGGATGCCGTACCAGTTCGACGCATCGACCTTGGGCACGCCCTGCTCCGCCATCGACGGCAGGTCGGGCAGCAATGAAGAGCGCTTCGCCACCGTGATGGCCAGGGGTCGCAGCTTGCCGCTTTGCACATGCGGCAGCAGCACCGGCAGATCGGCGATCAGCATCTGGGTGTGGCCGCCGAGCGTGTTGGTGACCGCGGGCGCAGCGCCGCCATAGGGCACATGCACGATATCTGTTTTGGTTTCGGTCTTGAACAGTTCCAGCACCAGGTGCGGCAGACCGCCGTTGCCGGTGGACGCGGCATTGATCTGGCCGGGCCGCGATTTTGCCAGTGCTATCAGTTCTTGCACATTCTTCACCGGCAATGAGGGATGCACCACTATCAGTTCCGGCGTGGTGGTCACCATCGACACCGGCGCCAGATCACGCAGCGCGTCAAACGGCAGTTTCAAAAAAACATGCGGATAGATGCCCAGCGCGGTGCTCGACAGCACCATCGAATAACCATCGGGCGGCGACTTGGCGACATGGTCCACACCAATGGTGCCGCCTGCGCCGCCACGGTTATCGATGACCACGGATTGACCCATCGCCTCGCTAAACTTCGCGCTGATCATGCGCGCAACGATGTCGATCGGTCCGCCCGGCGGAAACGCCACCACGATGCGCAGTTGCTTCGAAGGATAGCCTTGTGCGCAGACCATAACTGGCGCCAACGCCAATGCCATGCCCGCTGCCGCTGCCCGCCATTTAATACTTGTAGTCATATGCCATGCCTTAATCGTTGGAAAGAGATGCAAACGTTCCGATTGTGGAACAATCAATGGCGGAACTCAATCGCGGATTGAGCACGATGACTGCGGCGCACAGCTTGGGCAGCGTAAAATCCATCACACTTCCATTACACCTAATCTACGCACACATCTCCCGTAGCCCGGGAGGAAGCACCGTGCATCGAAAGCCTGCCGGCTCAAGCACCTTCACTTCCCCGGAATACGGCCATGAAAAGCCATGGCCTTCTTCCGCGCTACTGTCTCCTGCACATGAAGATGCGTGCGTGGGCAGCAACCACACCACGCTCGACGCTATACGCGACATGCAGGCCGAAACAGCCTTCGGCGCGAAATGACGGCACACGTATGGAACGCACAGTCGAATCCACCCGCGGCAGCGAATACAAATTCGCCAGTGAAGCCGATATCGTGGATCCATTCGAGCAGCTGGCGATTAAGGCGCTGCCCCAATCACAGGTCGAACAACTGCGCGATGCGATGCTCGGTTTGGATAAACTGGAAGACGCCGCTAGAATCGCGCAGTTGCTGGGCAAGCGCTAGGCTAGTGCAAGAATCGATCCTATCTAAAAATCCTCAACGCCAAAGGCCACCACCATGACCACCCCCTCCGCCGCCGCCCGCACCGAATTCACCCCCACCAGCAAGCTGCGTGTCGGCCTCAACATGAGCAACTTTTTACTGACTGCGAAGGATGCCGCGGGCGCGCCGATCGGACTGGCGCCCGACCTCGGCCGCGAACTGGGCAAACGTCTCGGGGTGGATGTCGAACTGGTGCCCTATCCTAATCCGGGCTTGCTTGCCGACGATGCTGACAAGAACAAGTGGGATGTGGGCTTTCTCGGTGCGGAGCCGCAGCGCGCCAACGCCATCGATTTCACCGCCGCCTATGTGGAAATCGAAGCCACCTATCTGGTGCCGCCGGGATCCCCTCTCAAGACCGTTGCCGAAGTGGACGCCAAGGGCATCCGCATTGCGATTTCGGGCAAATCCGCTTACGACCTTTATCTCACGCGCAACCTGAAAAACGCAGAGCTCATCCGCGAGCAAGGTGCGGATAACGCGTTCAAAAAATTCGTCGACGGCAAACTCGATGCGCTCGCCGGACTGCGTCCGCGGCTGCTCACCGATCAAGGCAACCTGCCCGGCTCACGCATCCTCGATGGCAACTTCACCGCCGTGCAACAAGCTGCGGGCACCCCGAAAGGCCGCCCCGCCGCCGCGCACTACCTGCGCGAATTCATCGAAGACGTGAAAGCCAGCGGCCTGGTAGCGCGCACCATCGACCAACACCAGGTGCGCGGATTGACGGTGGCGGCAAAGGCTTGATAAGACGGGGCTGAGCCGCCTGCGCACGCACCTTAATTCCCGCGTATCCCCGCGGTCTTAACCACGCGCGCCCACTGTTCATTCTCCGCTTTCATGTGCGCGGCGAACGCGGCGGGCGAACCCGTTACCGGCTCCGAGCCTTCGCCAAGCAGGCTTTTCATCATGTCCGGCGATTGCATCGCTTTATTGACCTCGGCAGCCAATCGATTAATGATGACTGCCGGGGTTTTCAAAGGTGCTATCAAACCATACCAATTCACCACCACCACGCCTTTGACGCCGGCTTCAGCGAAGGTGGGCACGCTCGGCAGCGCCGGCACGCGTTTGCCGGGTGTGACAGCCAGTGCACGCAGGCGTCCCGAATGGATGTGGGAGATCGATGAAATAATCGTCGGGAACGACGACTGGACATGCCCGCCCACCAGATCGGCATACGCCGCACCCATGCCCTTGTATGGCACATGCGTCATGCGCGTGCCGGTGGCGATTTTGAAGAGTTCGCCGCACATGTGAATGAGGCTGCCGATACCCGACGAGCTGAAATTTATTTTGTCGGGATTCGCCTTGAGATATTGCGCGAATTCCAGTGCTGACTTCACCGCTATCGATGGATGCACCACCATCACATAGCCCTGCGCGGTCACCTGCGCAATCGGCGCGAAATCACGTGCGATGTCAAAACGCGACTGATACAGCAGCGGATGCACCACCGTGGTCGCGCTGATCATCAGCAGCGTATGCCCGTCGGGCGCAGCCGCTGAGGTGAGGTCGAGCGCGATCTGACTGCCCGCGCCGGGCCGGTTGTCCACGACGAACGTATGTCCGAAAGCTTCACCGAGTTTCACCGCAAGGGATCGCGTCACAGTGTCCATGCCGCCGCCGGCGGCCAGTGGCACCAGTGTGCGCACCGGGCGGTTGGGGTAGGTCTGGGCGTTCGCAGCGGCGCTCACAGCACCCAGCGCACCGGCCAGCACACCCGTGAGCACAGCGGCATATGCTGCGTAAGCGATTGTTTTTACAGACACTATTTTTATACTCCATTACCTTGAAATTAACCCCTGCACAACACTGCGTGCGGCGCCGGCGTGCATTGTATCCGCTCGAAACAAAGGATACGGCTGCATGCGCAGATTCACCCACGTGATAGCGGCATACAAAAATTTCAGTCGATTAACGTGAGCTGGGCGTTTTAGCCTCACGCCGCGGACGCAGTGTTGCGTTTCTTTTCGTTTTGAGGCGTCTGCAACTGCGTAAATAATGAGCACCCGCGCGCCGAAAAAGGGTATATTAATTGGCTCCCGTATACATCTGCCTGACGCATCGACTGCGTAACCCTGAGCCCGCGATTTCACCCTCCATGAAGCACCTACATTCCCTGTTAATCGCCTGCTGCGCTTTTATGGTGATGAGCGGATGCGCCTCCACCCACCCGGAGGGTGGCGACTCGGTGCTTGCACCCACACCGGTGAGCGAGATCTATTCGCAAGCGAGCCTGCAAATCATGCTGGCATTTATGCCCGCCCCGCTTAAGAACCACTTCGACAACCCCGAATTGGAATGCACCGGCCCCACCGTGTTCGAGGAACGCATCGCGCGCATCGGCGCCAAGCTGGCTGCAGCGGCCTACCACAGCTATCCCGGCCTCGCGCAGCGCATCCCGCGCTTTGTGTTCGCCGTTTCCGACAAGAGCGTAGCAGGTGTTGCGTCCACTGCCGGCGGCCTGATTGTCGTGCTGCAGCCGGTGAGCGAAATTTCATTGTCGGATGACGCGCTCGCCTTTGTCGTGGCGCGTGAGCTGGGTCACGTGATATCGCGGCACCATGAACAAAACGCTGCCACCAGCATCGCTTTTTCAGTGGCAGCCACGGTATTGGCGCCGGCACTCAACGTGGCACGCTTGCTGGCGTTGCTCACATCCAGCACCGCCAGCGCGACGGCCGCGAGCACGGTTTCCAGCGCGGTCTCCTACGCGAGTGCGCGTGCAGTGATTGCAAGCTACGGCCAACGCCAGCGCATGGCCGCCGACAACGTTGCCCTGCGGCTGCTGCCGCAGGCCGGTTATGACGCCGGCGCAGTGCCTGCTGGATTGGTGGCGGATTGCCCGCAAGCATCGCCAACAAAGTGGCTGCGCGAACTGCAGCAATCGGTAACGCTGCTGACGCCGCCCCCCGCCCGCACCGACGACGCGCGTATAGCAGCGTCAGCGCCGACGCCACGGCCTGTGGAATAACGCGCACGGCCCGTGGTGCGGCTGATTCAGCGCTATGCGGGTGAGCGCTGAAATTGACAATATTGAACTAGTGTAGTGCTTCACTCTATGCGGCATTTATGCAATGGCACGGCACCCGCGAAACTCCTCCCCTTTCAAGGGGGAGAGCGTAGCGAGGGGGCATCTGGGAGGGGGATGGGGTAATATCGCGCGAGTGCCACCCCATCCCCACCCTAGCCCTCTGCTCCGCTTCAAGTGTGCCCTTGCCCTTGAAGGAGGGAATCTCTCATGAATTGCGCTAGCTGAAATACAACCTGAGCGCGGATTCGCCGCCGATGATGCGTCGTAGCGCGGCATCGGGCACCCAGCTTTTAAACGCAGCGATGGTGTCGCTGTAGCGCACCTGAGTTTCGAATGCCGCAAACGGCCAGTCGCTGCCCCACAGTAAACGCTCCGCGCCGCAATGTTTCACCAGTTCACGCGCGCAGGCCTCCGCGACTTCGGGTGACTCCATGCGATAGCCGGCGGAGAGTTTGACCCAGGTGCGACCGCGCGCCACCGAACGCATCACGGCTTGAAAGCCCGCACACGCGATACCTTTGCCGCGCTGCGGGTGGCCGAAATGATCAATGACGATTTTCACGCCGGCAGATTCCAGTGCGGCGATCGGCGCTTCGAGCAACTCTCCCGATTGATTCAGATGCACATGCCAGTCGAGATCAGCCACGCGGCGCAAAAACTTGCGGTACTCGGGCGTGGTGATATCCGGCGGATTCTTGACATTGCGCCACTGCAAGCGCACGCCGGTAACACCATCCGCTTTCATCATGCGCAGGATGTACGGGTCGATGTCCGGCCGCACGATGGCCGTGGTGCGCAGCCGCGGGTGCTTGCGTGTGGCTTCGAGCGAATACTCGTTGTAATCGTCATACAGGCTTGCCGCCGCCAACACAGCGTAACGCACGCCGTGCTGATCGAGGGTGGCTATGTATTGCTCGATAGTCGCGTCTTGCGGCGGCTTGTGCCACGCCGTGGCGCTCAACGGCATGCCCGTGGTGTAGACATGGGCATGGGTATCGACGAGTGGCGCGTCGTGGATTGCTGCAGAATCATTTTGCATGACGACTCATTTCTCTGGGGGTGGCTGCGACCGCTATTTTATCGCCGCGGCAGTTATTCTTTCGCCGCGGCAGTTATTCTTTCGCCGCGGCACTATTCGATCGCTGCAGCACTATTCGATCGCCGCAGCACTATTCGATCGCCGCGGCGATGGGCTCAACTATAGGCCGCCATTTGGTGATTTCAGCGCGCACGAAGGTGCCAAGATCGGCAGGGGTGCCACCTATCGGGCGCGATCCCAGATCACGCAGACGATTGATGCCTTCGGGACTCGCAAGCCATGCGTTCGACAGCTTGTTCAATGCCGCTATCGGCTGCTGCGGCATGCCGGCTGGCCCGACGATGCCAAACCAGCCTGCAGCCTGATAGCCGGGAATACCTTCCTCGCTGATAGTCGGAACGTCTGGCAATGCGGCAAAACGCGTGGCGGTGGAGATGGCGAGCGCCCGCACCCGGCCTGCCTTGATATGCTGGATGTAGGCGGCTGCAAGATCGAACGCGATATTGACCGAGCCACCCAGCAGTTCGGTCATCGCCGGCGCCGAACCCTTGTACGGCACATGGGTAAGCTTGACGCCGGCGTTGCGCTGGATCAGTTCCGCAACCAGATGTCCCATCGACGCGAAGCCCGGGGAAGCGAACGTGAGCTTGCCCGGATTCGCCCGCGCGTGAGCCATCACCTCGTTCAGGGTTTTTACCGGTGCGCCCAGGTTGGCGACGACGATCATCGGCACGTCACCGAACAGGATCACGGGCGCGAAATCACGCTGCGGATCGTAAGCCGTATTCTTGTACATGAGCGGGTTCAGCGCCAGCGGGCCGGTGGTGCCGAACATGATGGTATAGCCGTCGTTCGGCGCTTTGGCAACCAGGGTCGCACCGATGCTGCCATTGGCACCGGAGCGATTGTCCACCACGAACTGCTGGCCGAGCGCTTCTGTGAACCGCGCTGACATCACACGCCCCAGCACGTCCGCCGGACCACCCGCCGGAAACGGCACCACCACGCGCACCGGCCGCAGCGGCCAAACTTGCGCCTGCACGCCGGGCACAATCCCCGTCACCGTAAGCAGCGCAAGCACCAGCCGCTTGCAGAGCACATGCAGAGCGACTGTGTTCATCGCACGACTAATCAAGAGGTGAGTGTCAGCTTCTGAAAGGTATGGCAATCCGCCGGGGCGCGGCCACGGCTCACCGCGAAGGTCCAGGTGACTTCACTCACGTACACGTCGTGCTTCGAATCGACCGCCAGTCCGTGCGGCGCGGCGAAGCTGCCGGGCGCAGTGGCTTCCGGCGTCCCCAGGCGCGACAATAACTTGCCTTCTTTATCAAAAATACTGAGACGTGCGTGACGCGCCTTGGTGATTGGACCATGGGTAAACGAATGGTCACCCTCGTGCCACCACAGTTCGGTGACGTAGGCACGGCCCTGCGCATCGAACACCACGTGAGTCGGGCGCTGGGTGTCCGTCCACTCTTCCAGATATTCGCCGTCCGGACTGAAAATCTGGATGCGGTCACTTTCGCGGTCGCATACGAACACGCGTCCGTTGGCATCTATCGCGATGCCGTGCGGCAAATGAAATTGACCCGGTCCGCGCCCCGGCGTGCCCCACGAGCGCTTGAGTTGGCCGGTAGGCGAGAACACATGCACACGCGCGTTGCCGTAGCCGTCCGACACATAAATGTCGCCCTTGAGTCCGATGGCGATATTGGTCGGGCGATTAAACGGCCCCGCCGCGCGCGCAACCGACGGCGTGGTCGAACCGTCATAGCCGGTGTCGGACGGCGTATTCATGGTGCCTAGCGTCATCAGCAATTTGCCTTCGGGCGAAAACTGCCGCACCGTATGATTGCCGTCATCGGTGCAAAACAGCGTGCCGTTGGGCGCGACATAAATGCCGTGCGTGCGATAGGTAAAATCACCGCTGCCCCAGGAACGTAAGAAATTACCTTTCTGGTCATACACAATCACCGGATGCTCGCCGCGGCACATCAGATACACGCGGTCCTCGCCGTCCACCGCCACCCCGGCCACGTCGCGATGCGCGTAACCTTTGGGCAGCTGCTCCCAGCCTTCAACGGCGGAATATTTGAGTGTGTCGTTTGCGGCCATGCGATTCTCCTGTGATGCGTCAATAATGTGAAACGCTCAGCGTCTGTTGACACCGTAACGTCCGGCGCCGATCAGCGCCACCACCAGCCCTGTGAACAAAAAGAAGCCCTGCAACTCGAGCGCCCAGCCACCGCTTCTGCCCAGATCATACAACTGATGTGCATGCGATAACACCAGCGCAAAAGTCATGTTGATCACAATAATCAGCCCGCCGATGCGCGCATAAAAACCGAGGATCACCAATAGCGGCGCAACCACTTCACCGATGTAGACACCATAGGCAATCCACACCGGCCAGCCTGCGCCGATCAGCGACGCCTCGATGCCACTCACACCTTTGACAATTTTTGCATAGCCGTGAAACAGCATAAAAATGCCCAGCATCAGTCGCAAAAGCAGTTTTCCGAGATCATCCGTCATGTCACTGCTCCTGGCGGATACCTTAGCGGCAGGCCTGCGCACGCCGCTACGCCTTCACCGTCAACTTCACCAGCGCATCGGCACGCGCCTGTTTCTCCAGCTCACGGCAGGTTGCAATAATCGCATTAAACTGCGCCGCGGCAATCGGCAGGCCGGGAATCACCTCCTGCAAGCGGCGCGCCTCTTCCTCGAAATCCCAGATGAATTCGCGCCCAGTGGATTGTTTGGTGTAACTCTTGCCGTCCTTGGTAAAAATGGTAATGCGCGGCCCAAACAGCGTCATTTTGTGCGAGGGAATGATGGTCACGCGATGCATCAATTCCAGCACTTCGGGCGGATCGTCCACGGCGTCAAGCTTGCGGCCGCGCAACGCCGGGTAACCCCGCTTAACCACGCCATAGGCAGTGAAATACGCGGTACCGCCCTGTTTCGACGCGCCGTCCTCGCGGCGGCTGGGAAATGCGGGACTGGGGTATTGCGTTTCCAGCCAGTTCACCACGGCTTCGACACGGGCTACGTCCTGGTAACGGATGTTATTTTCCTCGCACAGTTTCGCCGTAACATCGATATGCGCGATGTTGTAACCAGCGATAAAGTAGATGCGATACAGCGTCTCCAGGAACATCCAGTCGCGCCCGAGGTTAGCAGTGATGCTATCGAGGCTCGCGCGCCTGTCACCGGTAAAACTGTAGCTGAGCGCGCCTGTGTTGGTGCCGGCGTACGCGTGATAAAAACCGGCCTCGCCTTCGAGCACGGTTTCGCCGCCCACATGTCCCGGCTGCGCGAGCGCTACCGCGAGCATGGCGTTGCGCGTAGCCGCCCCCTCGCGCAACGGCGTGCCACCGGCGCGCGCGGCTTCCAGGTTGCCGGAGGCGAGACTCGCGCATAGCGCAATCGTGCTGTTGAGCTGATCTTCGCTATAGCCCATCACCTTCGCCGCAGCCACTGCCGCGCCGAATATGCCGAACACCGGGCCGGGGTGAAAACCTTGCGACATCAGCGTCGGAATAAATTCCGCCGCCATACGTTCCATCACCTCATAGCCCGCAACCACACCGGTCAGGTAAGCCTTGCCAGACGCGCCCGCTGCCTCGGCCGCCACCAGCGCGGCGGGAATGATCGCGGTGTTGGGATGCGTAAGCATGCGAAAGGTGTCGTACTTGCCGCCCGCCAGCGCCAGCTCCGAGTTGGCATAAGCCGCGCCGCCCTTGGTCACCAGCGTGCCATCAACCATCAGCGTGGCGCCTTTTTTGACGCCGTTTTCTTCATCGGCGATCATGTTCACTGCCTGCTTGCCGGCGGCGGTCTTCGAGCCCAGCAGCACCGAAGTGAGCGCATGCAGGGTCACCCCCTTGGCACGATCAATCACCGCCGGCGGCAGATCTTCATAGCGCAGCGCTGCGACCCATTGCGCGAATTGTCGACTTAGGGATGCCATACGGTTATTCTCCTGGTTGCTACGGGTGGGTGGAACAAACTGCGACGCGGGGGATTAAAGGCTGCAGCGTGAGTATAGCCGCAGTGCCCGCCTGCGCGCCGGGACTCGCGCGCTTGCGGTGGTGTTGCATAAATATCTGTTTTAATTGCAGCTAAATTTCATGTTGTGTTTCAGCGAAGGGAGCAGATCATGCATCGGATAGTTTCGCCATGGATCACCTTGATGTGGATCGCAGCCGTGAGCGTCATGTGGCCGGGGCTACCGGCTGCGGCACAAAGCGAAATGTCAGGCCTCGCCAGTGTCTCGGGCACCGTGACTTCAGACACCGCGTTTCGCGCCGCAAAAGTGTATTTCCGCAATACCGAGAAGCGCATGCAGTACATGGTCTATACCGCGGGTGGCAAGTACCAGGCCATGCACCTGTTCCCGGGCACTTATGAAATGCGCGTCGAGGCGCGCGGCACCGTGTCACCCGTTAGCGTCGTGGTGCTCAAGCCTGGCGCCAATGTCGCGCCCACCACGGCCCTGAAACCGGTGGCTGCCAGCGGCACGCACATCGTCGGCATGGACGAAATGTTCCCGCCCGGCGCGGGACGCAAAATCATGGTGGAAACCTGCCTCGGCTGCCACAGCCCCGATATGTTTGGCGCACGGGCATTCCCTGCCGCCGCCTGGGGCACTTACGTGGACATGATGCTAAAGGGCGGCCAGATTCAGGGATTCGCCTCGCCGCAGGAACGCGAGGAACTGATCGCCTACCTGGGTCAGAATTTCGGCGCCGACGCCCGCAAGCGCGCAGTGAAATACGACAAGGCAGTGCCGCTCGACGAAGCGACGCTCGCGAAAGCCATGTACATCGAGTATTACTTCAAGCCCAACGACGACCCCAAGGTGAAGCGCCGTGGGCAGGACCCGCACTTCGACCGCCAGGGCAATGTGTGGGTAACCGACCGCAATATTCCGAACCGCATTACCCAACTGGATCCGCGCAGCGGTGCATGGAAGGAATGGCCGCTGCCGCACCCGGAAGGCGACATACATGGCCTCACCATCGACCGCGAAGGCGTGGTGTGGATACCCGGCCGCCTGGGCAAACGCAAGGATAAAGACGGCATCCAGTTGATCGCGTTCGACCCGAAGACCGAGAAGTTTGAGCAATTCCCAGTGAATCCGGGCGGAAAAATCACCGACCGCCTGCAGTCCCATACACCGATTGTCGATGGTCAGGGCAATGTGTGGGCCACCATGATCGCCGGCGACCGCTTCTACAAATGGAATAAACAAACCCGCACCGTCGAAATGTTCGGGCCGACTCCGACGCGTCCCTCCTCACCCTATGGCATCGACATGGACAGTCAGGGCAACATCTGGATGGCGCTATTTCGCGGTGCGCCGCGTGTCGGCAAGTGGGATCCGCAGGCACAGAAATTCAGTGAGTTTCCGGCGCTCACTACCAGCGGCAGAATGCGCCGCGCCAGCGTGGACATGCAGGATCGCGTGTGGTACGGGATCCATGACCGCGGGGTGATCGGTGTGGTTGATCCGAAATCCGGACAAGTCACCGAATACAAGCCGCCGCTGAATTTGTCGCGCCCCTACGATCCGCAGGCGGATTACCAAGGCAATGTCTGGTTCGGTGACGATGGCCAGGGCGGAACCACGATCCGCTTCAACACCAAAACGCACGAGTTCAGCTACTTTCCGCTGCCCCAGGTGGCAGATCAGCCCAAGCTGGAAATCACGCGTGATAACGCTATCTGGTACTGCCCGCGTTCAGGCGCGGAACCCGGCGTGGGTGTGCTCTACCCCGACATGACCCAAGTGAAAACACTGGCGGCCTACTATATCGATTACGATCCGGCGAGTTCGCGCGCGGCATTGCGCCGCACCTTATCGCAAGCGGCGCCCGGTGGTTATTAGCGACGGGTACGGCGAACTTCAAGACCATTAACCACGGACTACGCGGAATACACGGAAAAATTCCGCGCCCTTGTTGTTTCCGCGTAGTCCGTATGTTCCGCGGTACATCGCACTTAAGATAACGCCATAGACCTCTGTGCGTTGTGCAGCCGACACGCTGTTCTACTTCACACGCTTACTTATGTGATACCGCGCGACTTTCACTTCATCGACTTCGACGCCGTGCCCCGCGCCTGCAGGCCGCGTCATGGTGCCGTTGTCGATAACAATCGGCTGTTTAACGATGTCATCCACCAGGTAATGGTTGGTGATGCTCACACCCCAATTCACATTCGGCGCAACGCAGCCCAGATGAATAATGGTGGCGGCGCCCACGCTGGTCTCCGCCACTTTGCACGCGAGATTGATATTCAGGCCGAGCGCCGCGCACACCGACATGGCGTGCACCGTGGCGCTGACACCACCGAGTTTGATGGTCTTCAAATTCGCGCCCTGAATCGAACCGGCGCGCGCCATGGCGATGATGGTGGCCACGTTACCCAGCGCTTCGTCGCCGTTCAATGGTATCGACGAGATGCGCGCGAGTGCCGCCATGCCGTCGTAGTCGTCGTCGCGCAGCGGCTGTTCGAGAAACAGCAAATCCGCCTCGCGTGCGCGCTCGACAAAAAGGCGTGCGTTGCGAAAATCCATGCCCATGTTGGCGTCGGCGCACAACACCACATCGCGGCCGATGGCCTGGCGGATCTGCACTGCGGCATCGGCCTCATCCAACGGGTTCTTGATACCCACCTTGAGCTTGAAAAAGCGGTAGCCTTCCTTGATCTTTTGCTGGGTCTCGGCAATGTCGTCCTCGATTTTTGCATTACCGAGCAGATACATCGCGGTTAGCGCATCGCGCCGCGCGCCGCCATACAGATCCGACAGCGACACCTTCAGGTGCCGCCCGGCGAGATCGGCAATCGCCGCATCCAGCGCACACTTCGGCCCACCATTGTGGTGCAGCGCGTGCGCGCAAAGGTGTGCGAGTTCAGCGCGCTGCAAGGCATCCCTACCCACTACCAGCGGCGCGAGATGCTCATTCACCGCCGCCACCATGCCGGGCAGCACGTCGCCGGTCATGGTCGGCGCAACCGAGGCCTCGCCCCAGCCCACCAGACCATTCGCGGCTTCGGCGCGCACCAGCAGGTTGTATGAAATGTCCAGTCGCACGCCGGCCATGATGACCGGCTTTTTGAGCGGAATCGCGATCGCTATCGCGTCGATGCGCTTGATCAGCAGCGGCGAGCTATCGATGCTGGGCGCGACTACGGCTTGAACGGCAGTATCAGGAACCATGCGGCTTCTTTCAACAATACGATTTCACAGATGCACCGGATTATAGCGCCACGGGTTGCAGCGGCCGCAATGCGTCCAGCGCCACCAGCGGCAACACCAGGTGCGACGCATGCGTGCCATCCACATACACGGTGTTGGTGGCGATGCGCCGCGTGCGCGCGCGCCCTGGCGGCTCGCCGGTGTTCCAGTTCTGATCATAGCGCGGGAAATTGCTCGACGACAGGTCGAGCCGGATACGATGACCGGCCTTGAACAGATTGCAGGTTGCAAACGGTTGGATGGTAATTTCATAGACCGCGCCGGGCGTCATCATTTCCGGCTGTTCCCACGAGTTGCGATAGCGGCAGCGCAGAATGCCGTCGCACAGATTCATCGCATAGCCGCGCGGATAGTCTTCATTGGGTGGATACACGTCGATCAATTTAGCAGTGAAATCGGTGTCGATACAGTTTGACGACACCTGCAGCTTGACAGTGATCGGCCCCGCCACGGCAACATCGTGCGTAAGCGGCGGGGTCTCGAATACCAGCACATCGGCGCGCGCCGCCAGCGGCATGCCGGGAGTCCTGCAGCCGAAAAACCGCGGCTGCTCGCGCTGGTCAAACGCGCCGCCTTCAAACACCGGCTCGCCGGAAGTGAGCGGCCCGCCGATAGTCGGCACCGGGTTCGACGGATCGTAGTCGTAGGATAGCGGTGTTGCAACGGACGCAGTGTCGGCCGCGGGCCGCGCGGTGGATAACGCACCATCGGCATGCAAATAGTAGGGCGTGAACTTCACTGCGGGCAGCGGCCAGTCATCACCGGCGATCCAGCGCCCGCCATGCTGCATGCGCCCGGCGGCATTCCTGCGCCCCGAACCACCGCCCATCAGAAACAAACGCAGCGCGGGTTCCTTATCCACGCCGTTGGCGACACCGCGCACCCAATGGTCAAACCAACGCAGACGCAGATCAAGCCAGTTCCTGGCAAGGTTGCCGTCGAGCGTCGATGCCTCGCCAAAATCAACATCGCCCGACCACGATTTCGAGCGGTTGCCATGCGTCCACGGCCCCATGATCAGCCGCACCGGGCCGCGCTTGCGTTGTTTAAGGCCGGTGTAATTATCAATCGCGGTGCGCACGTAGCCGTCGTACCAGCTCGACATGTGTATCTGCGGCACGTCGGCAAACTGCGGGTACCAGCCTTCGGTGTAAATGCCGAGTTGTTTCCAATAGGCACCGAATTCACCGTGCGTCCACTGCTCGAAGAGAAAATCCTCGTACTCAGGCGCCCAGCGCACCGGCGAATGGCCCGGCTTCCACGGCATGCGCCCAAACCATTCGATCAAGTCTTCGGCGGCCAGCGCCTCACGCACCCGCACGTCCGACTGCGCCAGCGGACTTTCCTTCGCATTGTTGAAGGCCCATGTCACCTGCTTCATTTCGAATGCACCGCCGCTGCGGATGCCCGATTGATAGGCGTTGGAAAAGCCGCCGCAGTCGATCACCATCGCGGATAACGCCGCGGGCGCGAGACACGCCAGTGCCACCTGCGTGTGCGCCGCATACGACAAGCCCATGGTCGCGATTTTGCCATTGCACCAGGGCTGCGCTGCTATCCATTGCACAGTGTCGTAGCCATCCTCACCATCGCTCAGATATTTGACGAACTCGCCCTCGGAGCCATGGCGCCCGCGGCAATCCTGATAGATCACGATATAGCCGGCGCGCACGAAATGCATGGCGACATCCGCACGCACGCGCGGCGCGGTTTCGCCGCGATCGACTTCGGAGCGCGAAGCGCGTGTTTTGCCGTAGGGCGTGCGCTCGAGAACAACCGGAAATGGGCCATCGAGCGCTTTGCCATGGCGCGCGGGGCGGTAAATATCGGTGGCGAGTTTCACCCCGTCGCGCAGGGCAATCATGACATTGCTGTCGATGATGAATTCGTAATTATCGGATATGGGAGCAGACATGAGCGTGGGAGGATGGTTATGGATCTGATGCAGCGAAGGCTGCGGCAGGTTTCGATTGCAAACGAACGTAGCAACTCAATACAGAACGCGAAAACGCTCCTTTGTCATTCCCGCGCAGGCGGGAATGACATGGGTTGGTGCAGAGCTCGCACGACGGCCGCCTGAACAAATCGTGTACCGGTAATTCATGGATAACGCATGGCTAAGGGTAAAATGCGCCGTTTGTTAAAATCGCTGCACGTGAATCGTAGTGTTCAGCCTGTCGCGTTACAGGCACACCGCACATCGCGCACCAATAAAAAACCCCATTAAAAACAAAAGCTTACATATACTATCATGATTCTTTACGCGCTCACCATTTTTACCAGCGCGTTCCTGCTGTTTTTGGTCCAACCCATCCTGGCAAAGCAAATCCTGCCATGGTTCGGCGGGTCCGCTGCGGTGTGGACTACGTGCCTGGTGTTTTTCCAGTTTCTGCTGCTGTTCGGTTATGCCTATACCGATTTCACCACGCGCAAGATGACGCCGCGCAGTCAGTTGATTCTGCATGTGGCACTGCTGATCGTGAGTCTCGCCACGCTGCCGATTATTCCAGACGTCACATGGAAACCGTCGGGCAATGAAGACCCCACCTGGCGCATCCTCGGCCTGCTGGCGTTTACCATCGGCCTGCCCTACTTTTTGCTGTCGACCACGGGGCCGCTGGTGCAGGCGTGGTTTGCACGCGCGCACACCTCCGGCACGGTGTACCGGCTGTTCGCGCTGTCCAATTTTGCCTCGCTGCTGGCGCTGATTTCGTACCCGTTCGCGATCGAGCCGTGGGTCGCCACGCGCGTGCAATCGTTCAGTTGGAGCGCGGGCTACGTGTTGTTCGCGGTGGTGTGCGTTTGCGCGGGCTTGTATAGCCTGCGCGTGCATACCTTGGCGCAGTCGGACACGGTAACGCAAAAGCCCGACGACAGCCCCGCACCTGCCTGGACGCATTACGGCCTGTGGCTGCTGCTGTCGGCGATGGGCTCATTCATGCTGCTGGCGGTCACCAATCATATTACGCACGATGTGGCGTCGGTGCCGTTTTTATGGCTGCTGCCATTGACCATCTATCTGGTCACTTTCATTCTGTGTTTTGAAGGACGCGGCTGGTATAAGCGCATGTACTTCGTAGGCCCGCTGATGGTGGTGGTGTGCGCGCTGGCGTGGTTCATGCACGAAGAAGGCGGCATCATGGATTTCAAGGTGGCCGTGCCCTTGTTCAGCGCCGGGCTGTTCATCATGTGCATGTTCTTCCACGGCGAGCTGGCGCAAATGAAGCCGGCACCGCGTTATCTCACCACGTTTTACCTGATGGTGTCGCTGGGCGGCGCGCTGGGCGGCGTGGTGGTCGGCTTTATCGCGCCGAAGTTTTTCAACACCTACTACGAATTCGGCATCGGACTGGTGGTCACGCTGCTGCTGGCGGCGTACCTCACCATCGGTGTTCGCGCCGACCGCCATCGCCTCATACCCATGGCGTTGCTGGTTGCCACCGGCTTTACCGGCTTTCACCTCTATCACTACATCCATGCGTTATCGAATGATGCGCGTTTGATGACGCGCAATTTTTACGGCACACTACGTGTAAAAGACACCGGCCCCGAGACCAGTGACACCGCGATGCGGCGATTGATGCACGGTGCGATCATGCACGGCGAGCAATACCTGCACCCGGACAAGCGCCACCGCCTCACCACTTACTACACCGAAGGCAGCGGCGTTGGCCTTGCCGTGAAGCACTTTCAGGCAGCGGGTGCCGTGCGCGTGGGCGTGGTGGGCCTCGGAACCGGCACCCTCGCCGGCTACGCGCGCGCGGGTGACACGGTGCGTTTTTACGAAATAAACCCGCAGGTGATTGAAATAGCCCGCCGTGATTTCACCTTTATTTCCGACAGCAAAGGCGCGATCGATACCGTGCTCGGCGATGCGCGACTGACCATGGAACGCGAAGCGGCGCAGCAGTACGATGTGCTTGCCATCGACGCCTTTTCCAGCGATGCGATCCCGGTGCATTTAATTACCCGAGAGGCGATGGGGATTTACTTAAAGCACATCAAGGCCGGCGGCGTGGTGGCGTTTCACGTGACCAACCGTTTTCTGAAACTCGCGCCCGTGGTTGAACAAATCGCCAAAACCTATGGCTTGCAAACGGTACTGGTCAGCGACGACGACACCGGTGGTGACGCCTCGCGCACGGATTGGGTACTGGTCACGAGCAACAAGAAACTGCTCGACGATAAAAAGATCAAGGACAACAGCAGCGAGATCACGCCGATTGCAGGTTTGCGCCTGTGGACGGATGATTTTAATAATTTGGTGCAGATACTGAAATAAACCCTATGACACATTTTCTGCGTCTGATCTCACTCGTTATCGCCGGCGCATGGTGCATAACCGCCCACGCGCAGTTGCCCTCCAGCGACGCTCGCGGCCTGCCCACGCTCGCGCCACTGGTCAACGAAGTCACGCCCGCGGTGGTGAATATTTCCGTCGTCACGCGCACGCCGATGGAAAACAACCCGCTGTTTCGCGATCCATTTTTCCGCCGTTTTTTTGGGCTGCCCGATCAACAGCAGCAACGCGAACAAGCCGCCGGCTCCGGTGTCATCGTCGATGCCGCGCGCGGGCTGGTGCTCACCAACAATCACGTGATCAAAGATGCCGAACGCGTTCTCGTCACGCTCAAAGACCGCCGCCAGTTCACTGCCAAACTGGTGGGCACCGATCCGGGCACCGACATCGCGGTGCTGCAAATCGAGGCCAGTGGCTTAAGCGCCCTTAAAATCGGCGACTCCGACAACCTGCATGTCGGCGACTACGTGCTGGCCATCGGTAATCCGTTCGGCATCGGGCAGACGGTCACCTCGGGCATCGTCAGCGCGTTGGGGCGCAGCGGCCTTAATATCGAAGGGTACGAAGATTTTATTCAGACCGATGCCTCGATCAACCCCGGCAACTCTGGCGGCGCGCTGGTGAACTTGCGCGGCGAACTGATCGGCGTCAACACCGCCATCATCGGGCCTTCCGGCGGCAACGTGGGTATTGGTTTTGCAGTGCCCTCGAACATGGCGCGCGCGGTAATGAACCAGATTATTCGTCACGGCGAAGTGCGGCGCGGGCGACTGGGCATTGAAATGGCTGACCTCACCCAGGAAATTGCCAAAAAGCTGGGCGTGAACTCGCTGGAAGGCGCACTGATTGCTGTGGTGCAGGCGGCATCGCCCGCGGAAAAATCCGGCCTGCGCCAGGGCGATGTGGTCACCGCGCTCAATGGCCGCGCCATACGCAACGCCACCGAACTGCGCGCGCGCCTCGGCCTGACGCCCATCGGCGAGGAAGTCGAAATGCGCATCAATCGCGGCGGCGCTGCGCGCACCGTGCGCACGCAAATCGCGCCACCGGATGTCTCTACGGGCGAGGGTCAGGCGATTCCCCAACTGGCTGGCATGCGCGTGGTTGAAATCCAGCGCGGCAGCCCGCTGTTTCAGCGGCTGCAAGGCGGTGGACTGGTGGTTTCCGCGGTGGAACAAAACAGCGCAGCGTGGGTGGCCGGTTTTCGTCCCGGTGACATTGTTTACGCCGTCAACCGCCGCCGCATGCAAACCGCTGCCGAGCTGCAAGCCGCGCTGCGCGGCGCGCAAAGTTACACCGTGGGACTGCTGCGCGGCGACTTTAACCTGACCATAGTGTTGCGCTAATCCGCGCGTATGCCGGTATCGCGAATTATCTTCGCCAGCCGCTCGATCTCCGAGCGCGTAAAGTCCGCCAGTTCCGCCGGCGTACTGTGCGCCACATCGATGCCCAAATCCGCAAAGCGCCCTTTCACGTCGGGCAGTTGCAGCACGCGCCGCACGTCGCTGCTCAGCGTATTGAGGATCGGCTGCGGCACGCCGCTGTTGGTCACCAGGCCCCACCACGAATCAAACGCATAACCCGGCAACCCCGACTCCGCCACGGTGGGCAAAGCGGGGGCGAGCGGCGTGCGTTGTGCGCCGGTGACGGCGAGCGTGCGCAAGCGCCCAGTTTTCATGTGTGGAAACACCACCGGCATGCTGGCGAACACAAAATGAATCTGCCCCGCCATCAAATCGGTGATCGACTGGCCGGTGCCCTTGTACGGCACATGTGAAATGCTCACTTTGGCCATATGGCGCAACATCTCACCGCAGATATGCGAAGGCGTGCCATTGCCGCCCGAGCCGTAGTTCAACTGGCCGGGCCGCGATTGCGCAAGCTTGATGAACTGCGGCACGTTATGTGCCGGCACGGAAGGATGCACCACCAGCGCCGTGGGGCCCACCGCGAGCTTGGAAATCGGGGTGAAATCCTTGAGCAAATCATAGCCGGGGTTGCGAAAAAGCGACACGTTGATAGCGGCGGTCACACTGGTAAGCAGCAACGTATGGCCATCGGGGGCTGCACGCGCGGCGAGCTGCGCGCCCAGATTGCTGCCCGCGCCCGGGCGATTATCTACGATCACCTGATGAGCAAAGCCCTCCGACAGGCGCTGCGCCACAATGCGCGCGATCAGATCACTCGATCCACCCGCCGGGAACGGCGCGATCAGGCGCACGGGTTTTGCGGGGTAGACCTGAGCAAACAACGGCATACTGAGCGCAGCCAGCAATCCAGCAGCGCTACTGCACACGCCCGCACGACCTATCGTGAATGCATACATTTCCTACCCCTCCTGTGCCAATACGAGTTCATCAGACTGTGCGGTGAGCGCAGCGCATTATCAAATCGAACAAAAGTGTCACCGGCGTTACCTGATCCGAAGGATACTTATTCCAGAGGCTTCGCATGACCGCACCTACTGAGTATCGAATGCGGCGCAGGCGCAAAGCCTTAAAGCCGCGCTGATGCGGTTTCTGGGGCGAGTGGGTTAAGCTACAAATACCGCTGGACTGACATTAAAAAATTTACCCAGTTTCCCTGCCAACGTTGCACTGATCTTTCGTTTACCCGCCAGGATGGCAGACAAATTACTTTGCGGCACGATGTCAATCAAATCGCTCTGCTTTAGAGCGCGCATATTAATCAAGTAGCGTAGCGCCTCCCTGGGTTCGGCGGGCGGAATGGCGAAGTGCCTGGAATCGTAGTCCTCCACCAAATCACTGACCAGATCGAGCAAACCTGCCAAAGCATGCTTTTCCTTGTCGCCGACAACGTCAAGCAGGTAGTTCATCAGATTCACGGTACGGTCGTATTCTGCGTCACTGCGGATGGGGCGCAAATGAGCGACACGGTCAAACGCGACCCACGCTTGTTGCAGCGCCTGCGCGTTGAAAGTGCCGCGCATCGAGGTTGCCGTTGCCATGATTACACCTTGCCTTTCCTGTAAAGCCTGCACCAGTTGTCGTATTCCCGATGACGCATAACCCAGCGCACGAAAATCTTGCCATCCTGGTAGCGCACTACCGCGATCACTCTGTAATTATTGCCGCCAGCATCGAACACCGTATAAGGTGCAACGTAATCCGCACTGCCACAGCTCTGTCGCAGACCCGCAAAATCGACGCAGCGCAAATGTTCCGCTACCGTATGCCAGTTGCGCAAGGGTCGCTCGGCTTCGGGATGCTTGCGCCAAAAGTTACGCAGCATCTTTAACGAAATGATGTGCACGCGCAGATTATATCATATAGATATATTGGGGCAAAATAATCCCCCACTTTGTCGACCGAGTTGAAGGCCCGTTTCAGTTCTGCAAAATTTCGGAATTGCCCTCGCTCGACGATGCACTGCCACCCTTGAAGCGGCGGCCCAACAGGATAACTTTTATCGAAGTCGTAGTGCCGCCATCATTCTGCCGCCGCACAAACGCTCTACCGCCGCTCCACCCAATACCCCGGTCTGCGACGCTGATGCGCCAGCGCGACGATGACAACGCTCGATACCTCAACCCGATAAATCAGGCTGTAAGGGTAATCACGCAAAGGGACACGGCGGGCATTATGGCTGATGTGCACTCCGATTTCGGTGCGTTCGCACAATCGTTCCGCCGTGCGAGCGGCTACATCGCGGAAATCACGTGCAATGCTGTAACCGGCTTTGTCCTGGTAAAACTATATTGCTTCGCGAAGCTCGACTCTGGCGTGGTTTTACCAGACGAGTTTCAATTGCTGGTCTTTTTCAGCAAATCATCGATTTCAGAAAATACTTCTTCATGAGGAATCAACGTTGCGGTCCCCGCATCGATTTCTGCCACACGGCGTGCAATTTCTTCATCCCATGCCTGGGCAATGACTTCCGGCGAATCTTCCGGTTCACCGTCAAGACTGACAATCAGACGATGGATCAATTCACCGCGTTCTTTCGGTGGCAGCAGCAACGCTTGCTCTTCAAGGTCTTTAAGTATTGCGCCCATGATGCCCTCCGCTATGACTTGTGCTCGGTGTTTATGGTAGCACCACCCGTATATCCTGATAGCGACCCTACCGCCGCCCTACCCAATATTCCGGGGCGCGGCTTTGATGGGCGATTGCGAGCACCCTCAGCACATCGCCCGTCATGCTGAAAACCAGCGTATAAGGAAAGCGCTTGAAATATAAGCGAGATGTACCGAGTGGGCCGGGGCTGCCAATACCCGGCTGCATGGCAGCAAGGTTGACAACGCGCCTTAGCTCCCGTGTAAATTCGCGGGCGGGATTCGCGCCACCATGCGTTCGATACCAGCGCGCCGCATCTTCGGCTTCCGTCAGCGCGTCAAAATCGAACGAAACCCGCATCGGTCAGCGCGCGTTTTCAATCAGGGCGTCTAAACGCGCAAATACTTCCTCTGCCGGTATCCATACGGTTTTACCCGCATCCATGTCCGCCACGCGGCGCGCGATTTCTTCGTCCCACGCTTTTGCGATAGCTGCCGGTGAATCCTCCGGGTCGCCCTCAAGGCTGACAATCAGACGATGGATCAGATCGCCGCGCTCTCTCGGTGACAGTTGCAGCGCTTGCTCCTCGATCTCTTTCAGAATTGCAGCCATGGTGTTCTCCGCGAAGAAATGCACTGAAACGCTATGGTAGCACCGCCCACCTGAACGACGTCAATCCCATCGCCATGCTGCTCGCAAAGCCGGAATCCAGAAAAATCAACAACCTGGACACCGGCTGGCGCTGGTGTGACGACTATTGGGCAGCGCCCTGAAACGCCGGATTTCGCGTGCCGTGCGCGGCTTGTTCGCCCCTAGAGGCAAAGTCGCACAACCAAGCAAAATGAAACGCTGATCCGCTCAGCAGCACAGGTAGTGCACTGAAAACAATTGTTCAGCATCCGTCCAACAGTGCGTGGGTGTAAAGCCGGCTGCGCGCGCGAGTTGCTGCAATTCTTCTACCGAGTACTTGCAAGAATTTTCGGTGTGCATGGTCTCGCCCGCGCCAAAATGAAAAATCCGCCCTGCCACACGAACCGTCTGCTCACGCAGGCTGCGCAAATGCATTTCGATACGGCCTTCAGCAGCGTCGTAAAAAGCATGATGCTCAAACGCCGCGAGATCAAAATTGCCCTCGAGCTCGCGGTTGATACGTGCCAGCAGGTTAAGGTTAAACGCCGCGGTAACGCCTTGCGCGTCGTTGTAAGCCGCATGCAGGCGCGCCGGGTCTTTTTTAAGGTCAACGCCCACCAGCATGGCGCCACCCGTCCCTGCCAGCGCGTGCGCGTGGCGCAGAAAGGCGAGCGCATCGGGCCGCGTGAAATTGCCGATGGTCGAGCCGGGAAAATAAATCACCCGCCGCCGTGGCGTAATGCCAGCGATGCCGGGCAAATCAAGCGGCCGTGAATAATCCGCGCACACCGCGGCGACCTTGACCGCGGGATACGCCGCCGCCAGCGTCGTCGCGCATTGCTGCAGCGCCGTGCGCGAGATGTCGATGGCCACGTACGCCGCGGGCACCAGCGCTTCGATCAAGACGCGGGTTTTGCGGCCCGACCCGGCGCCGTATTCGATGAGCAGACAATCCGGCCCCAGCCGGCGCGCCATGTCACGCGCGTCCGCCTGCATCATCGCGAGCTCGGTGCGGGTAGGGTAGTACTCGGGCAAGTCGCAAATGGCCTCGAATAACTCGCTGCCGCGCGCATCGTAAAAATATTTCGGCGCCAGTGCTTTGCGCGGCTGCGCGAGACCATGCACTACGTCATCGCGAAAATTTTCAGCGCCGGGGTGCAGATCATAAAACTGGAAGGGTGCGGAATCTGACATGGGGTAACGCCGGCGCGCATCTGAAACAGCGCCGGCGAATGCGCGCCGCAACTAGCCGAGCGTGCGTCCGGCGTGATATTCGATCCACTTTTTGATGCGGTTTGCATCCCCCACGCGACTCAAGCGGCCCCACGAATCCAGCAGCACAATCACAATCGGCGAGCCGGCAATGGTGGTGTGCATGACGATGCAGCGCCCGGCTTCGCGTATGTAGCCGGTCTTGGAGACATTGATGTTCCAATCGGGGCTGACGATCAGCGCATTGGTATTTCTGAACTCAAGCGCGCGCCCGTTAAGCGCATGCACCGCATAACCGTTACCGGTGGAATATTGGCGTATCAACGGATACTGATAAGCCGCCGTCACCATCTTGGCGAGGTCTTCGGCGGTGGAGGCATTGCCGCTCGATAGCCCCGTGCTGTCCACAAACGTGGTGCGCATCATTTCCAGCGACAACGCTTTGAGATTCATTTCTCTGACGAAAGCCGCCACGCCACCCGGAAAGGCGCGCCCCAGCGCCGCAGCCGCACGGTTTTCGGACGACATCAGCGCCAGCCGCAACATGTCGTCGCGCGTCAATACGGTGCCGATTTGCAGGCGCGAGCCGGTATGTTTGATGAAATCGAGGTCTTCTGCGGTGAGCGTGATGCTCTCTTCCAGCGGCAGCTTGGCGTCGAGCACCACCATCGCAGTCATCAATTTGGTGATTGAGGCGATGGGCGCAATCGCGCTGATGTTTTTTCCGTGTACGACGCTGCCGTCGCCGGTATTCACCACCAGCGCCGCAGTCGATTGAACATCCAGCATGTCAGGATTGAAGATCTCCGGCGAGGGCGCTGCGCGCCGGACGATGCGCTGTTTACCCGCACCCTGCCGTGCCGCCACTTGCGGCACGGATTTGACTGCTTTTGCGCTCACCGCTGCCTTGGGCGCCGCCTTGCGCTGTTGCGCGTGGCTTTGGGGCACGGCAAGAACGCAGCCTATAGCCGCCACAAGCCCTAGCAAGGGTAATATTCGCACCAGCCGCCGCACTCACCTCTCCCTGGAAAACAAGGTAAATTACCCCTTTAAAATACAGGGTTACAGCTGTTTTTTCAAGTAATTTTCACGAAATAGCACGTGCCATGCTGCGCCGCACGACCAGCTTCAGTGCTAAAACCGCACTACAAACTCAGGGGGCGCCGCGAATACCGCGCGTACTCTCATTGATTTCAGCCGCTACACGCCCTCACCACAGCGACGCGACACGCAAAAAAAACCCCGCTGAGGGCATACCCCAGCGGAGTAGAAAGAGGCCCTACAATCGTTCGCTTAGCACAAACAACTGCACCTACCGGCCTCCGAGGAGGAAACTGCACTTGCTCAATTCTGTAGCGCTGGCGGCAACGCTGGCCGCAACTCGCTGTGGTTTTGACGTTATCAGCCTATGCTTACCCGGCGCTTACGCAGCGCCCGCAAATAATTCCACACCCTATAAAATACTGCCATGCGCATACTCATAGCCGAAGATGATCCGGTTCTAGCGGACGGGTTAACCCGCTCGCTGCGTAGCGGCGAGTATGCGGTCGATTGTGTAAACGACGGCGCGGCAGCCGATCATGCCTTGTCTACTCAGACTTACGATCTGGCGATCATTGATCTCGGTCTGCCGCGCATCGACGGCTTTGAAGTGATTAAACGCCTGCGCCGCCGCTCCGCGACACCGCCGGTGCTGGTGCTGACTGCACACGACGCGCTGCAGGACCGGGTGCGCGGACTGGATCTGGGCGCCGACGACTACCTGACCAAACCCTTCGAATTGCCGGAGCTCGAGGCGCGCGTGCGGGCCTTGATACGCCGCAGCAGTTCCGGTGGTAATGCATTGATATTCAATGGAAAGTTACATTTAGATATCACGGGCCGCAGGGTTACGGTGGAAAATCAGCCGCTGGATTTATCGGCGCGCGAACTCGGTGTGCTGGAGATCCTGATGACGCGCAGCGGCCGGGTGGTGAGCAAAGACCAGCTCGCCGAACGACTCTATGGCTGGGACGAAGATGTCGGCGCCAACGCCATCGAGGTTTGCGTACACCGGCTGCGCAAAAAAATAGAGGCTTCCGGCGTGGTGATCCGCACCATACGCGGGCTGGGCTACCTGCTGGAAAAAGACCGGGAAACCGACTCCAAGAAAAACACCCCATGAGCGGCGGCACAACACTGCGCCGGCAAGTACTGAAGTGGGTGTCCATCCCACTGGGCATCCTGTGGATCATCAGCGCGTACAACGACTACGACATCGCCAAGCGCTATGTCAATGTGGTGTATGACCGCGCGCTGCTGGAATCGGCGCTGGACATCGGCCGCCGGGTGCGCGTTCTGCGCGGCCGCGTGTATGTCGATTTACCTGAAGTCGCGATTCAAATGCTGCGTACGCGCGAAACCGGGCCGCTGTATTACATGGTGACAGGGCCCGACCGCGAATTCATCACCGGCGAAACGGATATCGGACACGCGCCGGCTACGCAAAGTGCGCAAGCACACTATTACGATAACTGGTATCGCGGACAACGCGTGCGTGTCGCCGCCATCCAGTTGCCGGTGGAAACCGAGGATGTGCGTGGACACGTCACCGTGCAGGTGGTTGAAAACCAAAGCGCGCGCAGCGAACTGATACGCGAGCTGTCCTTCGGCCTCGCGTTGCCGCAGGGGCTGGTGGCGTTGTGTGCATTCATCGTGATCTGGTTTTCTGTCACCCGCGCACTGGCGCCGCTGTCCGTGTTGCGACAGGAGATTGAGCAACGTTCGTATCGCGACCTGTCGCCGCTGCCAACCACCCTGGTGCCGGCGGAAGTGCGCCCGCTGATCGAATCGATGAACGCCCTGCTGCATCGGCTGAGCGCCGTATTAACGTCGCAACAGCGCTTCATCGCCGACGCCGCACATCAGTTGCGCACGCCCATTGCGGGACTGCGCACACAGGCCGATCTGGCGCTACGGCAAGCCGCGCCGGAAGCCGTGCGCGCCTCGCTCACCCAATTGCAAACGGCAGCGGCGCACGCCACACATCTGGTCAACCAACTGCTGTCACTGGCGCGCGCAGAACCTTCGGCCGAACGCACACAGGCGATGAAAAAACTGGACCTGATCGCCCTGGCGCGAACCACCACCACGGAATGGGTGCCGCAGGCTCTGGCGCGTAACATCGACCTGGGTTTCGAGAGCCTGGCGGACGCCGGCGCGCCCGCGCAGGTCCACGGCGACGATTTTCTGCTGCACGAGATGCTCGGCAACCTCATCGACAACGCCATCCGTTACACGCCACCCGGCGGCCATGTCACGGTGCGCCTGAGTGCAGGCGCCGCACCTGACACCCTCGACATCGCCGTTGAAGACGACGGCCCGGGCATTCCCAAACTCGAACGCGATGCCGTGCTGGAACGTTTTCACCGCGTGCTGGGCACCGGCGTGGAAGGCTGCGGACTGGGTCTGGCCATCGTGCGTGAAATTGTTTTGCAGCACGGCGGCAGTATCCGCATGCTCGCGAGTTCCGACACTCAGGGTACGCTCGCGCTGGTGACGTTACCCGCAGCATGACCGCTACTTACACTGGATTGCTTGTTCCACCTATCCCTGCTTTTCGCCCTTCTCGATTTCTTCCTGCTGCAGCGCCCACATTTGCGCGTAGGTGCCGGCGCGCTCGAGCAAATCGCGGTGCGTGCCGCGCTCGATGATGCGTCCATGATCCATCACCAATATTTGATCGGCATCCATCACCGTTGACAGACGATGCGCGATCACCAGCGTGGTGTGCCCGCGCGCGATGCGTGCGAGTTCTTCCTGTATGGCTTTTTCCGATTTGGAATCGAGCGCCGAGGTGGCTTCGTCAAAAATCAGGATGCGCGGATTTTTCAGGATGGCGCGCGCTATCGCCACCCGCTGCTTTTCGCCACCGGAGAGTTTGAGGCCGCGTTCGCCCACCGGCGATTCATACCCTTCCGGCAAGCTAACAATGAAATCGTGAATGTGCGCCGCGCGCGCGGCTTCCAGCACTTCATCGCGCGCAGCATCGGTGCGACCGTAATGAATGTTGTAGTAAATACTGTCGTTGAAGAGCACGGTGTCCTGCGGCACGATACCGATCGCCGCGCGCAGACTGCCTTGTTGCACGCTGCGTATATCGGCGCTGTTGACGTATATGGCGCCGCTAGCCGTGTCATAAAACCGATATAACAATCGCGCCAGCGTCGATTTTCCGCTGCCACTGTGCCCCACCACCGCGACCTTGTGGCCGGCCGCTATGTCAAAACTCACGTCGAACAATATTTGCCGCTCGGGTTCATAGCTGAAATTCACCTTGTCAAAGCGTACCGTGGCAGGCCCATCGGGCAGCGGCAGCGCGCCAGCCTGGTCCTGAATCTCGCGATTTTCCTCGAGCAGCCGGAACATGCGGTCCATGTCGATCAGCGATTGCTTGATTTCGCGATACGCCATGCCCAGAAAATTCAGTGGAATGTAGAGTTGAATCAACAGCGCATTGACCAGTACCAGATCGCCCAGTGTGAGGTTTTTCGCGGCCACGCCCTGTGCGGCGAGCACCATCAAGGTGGTTGCGGCAACGGCGATAACCGCGCTTTGGCCGATGTTGAGCAGGCCCAGCGACGCTTCGGTTTTTACCGCCGCAGCTTCGTAGCTGATGAGATTGGCGTCGTAGCGCTTCGCCTCGAACTCCTCGTTGTTGAAATACTTGACGGTCTCGTAGTTGAGCAAGCTATCGATGGCGCGGGTATTGGCTGCGGAATCGAGTTCGTTGGCGCGACGCCGGATGGCGGTGCGCCACTCGGTAATGGATATGGTGAAGGCGATGTAGACAATCACTGCGCCAAAGGTTACCGCGACAAAGCGCCAGTCGAAACGCACGAACAATACCGCCGCCACCAGCATAAATTCCAGGATCACCGGAATTATCGAGAACAGCATAAAGGTGAGCAGCGTGGAAATGCCGCGCGTACCGCGCTCGATGTCGCGCGTCATGCCGCCGGTTTGACGATTCAGATGGAAGCGCAGCGACAGGCTGTGCAGATGCCGAAACACGTTCAGCGCCACGCGCCGCACCGCGCGCTGCGCCACGCGCACAAACACCATGTCGCGCAATTCACCGAACAGGGTGTTGGCAAAGCGCAGCAGGCCATATGCCACCAGCAGCAAAAACGGCACCGCGAGCATCTGCTGCGTCGGCGTCAGGTCATCGACGATCGCTTTCATCAGCAGCGGCACGCCGACGTTGGCGAGTTTGGCGGCGACCAGAAATGTCAACGCAATCGCCACACGCCCTTTGTATTCCCACAAAAATGGCAGCAGCGTGGGTACCACGCGCCATTCGTTGCGTGTGAGCGGCTTGCGCGCGGCGCCCGCCGCGTCCACTGCCGCGCTGGTGTGCGCAGCAGTGCTCACGCGCAGCCGCCCGACAGGGGGGCACGCAGATGCATTGTTTTATGGTTGCTCAAAAGAACCTCATGGGTTACAGACGTTTTAATTCGCAGGTCAAGGCGCGGTGATCCGAGCTGTGCCGCCAGCCGCGTGGGCGCTGCACACGCGCATCGCACACCTGAAATCCACGAATATAGATGCGATCCAGACGCAACAGGGGCCACAGCGCCGGGAAACTGCGCGCGGGCCTGCCGCCATCGGATTCGAACACCTCGTGCATATTCAGCGGATGTGCGAACTCGTGTGTTGCGCGATGCCGCCAGTACCAGTCGTTGAAATCACCCGCCACAATGAGCGGGGCGGTGGCGGGCACCATGCGTTCGACGCGCTGGCGCAAGCGTTCCAGTTGGCGACCGCGTGCGCGGGCGGTCAGCGCGAGATGCACGCACACGCAATGCAAGGGCTGCGGCCAGCCCGGAATTTCTATCTCGGCATGCAACAATCCCCGGCTTTCGAAGCGGTGCGACGACACATCCTGATTTTCCCAGCGCAGTATCGGGTAGCGCGAAAGTATGGCGTTGCCGTGCTCGCCATTGTCGTCCACGGCGTTGCGGCCATAGGCATGGTCCGGCCACACCAGATCGGCGAGAAATTCATGTTGCGGCTCACGCGGCCAGTTGCCATGACGCCGCGCGTGGCGATCGTGGCGGGCGGCGACTTCCTGCAAAAAAACCATATCGGCATCGAGCGCGCGCAACTGGTCACGCAGTGCGTGAATCACCACGCGCCGGTTGAATATCGACAGTCCTTTGTGGATGTTATAGGTGGCGACACGCAACCGCCCGGCAGCCGATGAGGAAACGCTGATCATTTAATCCAGAAAAAGCAAACGACAATGGCGCAACGCAATGCATTCAGGAACTTTTCTAGGACACCGCCAGCATGCGATCCAGTGTGATGCGTGCGAGATCGGCGTCGCGCTGCGGCACCTTGATGGGGTTGACCACTTTGCCGGCCGTCAGGTTTTCAAGTGTCCATGCCAGATGCTGCGGGTCGATGCGCGCCATGGTCGAACACATGCACACCGTTGGCGCCATGAACTGCACCACCTTGCCTTGCGGCTTGAACTCTTCGGCAATCCGATTCACCAGATTCAGCTCGGTGCCCACCAGCCAGCGCGTGCCGGGTGCGCTGGCGGCGATGGTTTTGATGATGTAGTCGGTAGAACCCACGTAATCGGAAAGTTTACACACTTCGAAATTACATTCGGGATGGCTGATCACCACCCCCGTCGGGTTCTGCTGGCGCCAGCGCAAAATGTGCGAAGCCTGGAACATCTGATGCACCGAGCAATGTCCCTTCCACAGCAGCACTTTCGCCATTTTGATCTGCTGCACGGTTAAGCCGCCCATCGGCGAATCCGGATCCCATACCAGCATTTCCGCCAAGGGGATATCCATCAAATAGCCGGTCCAGCGCCCCAGATGCTGGTCGGGGAAAAACAGTACTTTGTCGCGGCGCGCGAATGCCCACTGCAGAATCTGCTTGGCGTTACTCGAGGTGCAGACTATGCCACCGTGTTCGCCGCAAAACGCTTTGAGATCGGCTGCTGAATTGATATACGTAATCGGCGTGATGCACTCGTCGGGATTGAGCACTTCGCCGATTTCACGCCAGGCGCGCTCGACCTTCGCCAGATTCGCCATGTCAGCCATCGAACAGCCCGCGCTCATGTCCGGCAGGAGCACTGTCTGCGTGGACGTGGACAGTATGTCTGCCACTTCCGCCATGAAATGCACGCCGCAGAACACCAGATAGTCGGCATCGGTGCGCGAGGCAAGCTTGGACAGCCCCAGTGAATCGCCCACCAGATCGGCATGCCGGTATACGTCGGCGCGCTGATAGTGGTGGCCGAGTATTACCGCACGTTTGCCGAGCGTCTTTTTAGCGGCAAGGATACGTGGCAGGCAGACGTCGTCGGCCAGCGGCTTGTAGCGGTCAAACTTGAGCGGACTTATGACGGTGTTTTCCATGTTGCCCTTTCAACACTCAATTGCGCCTACGATGCGCTATTTTCAATCGCAAAACACAGAGGTAGCCAGGAAAGGTATCACATTCAGCCCCTTTCCATCCGCTGAATTCCCGCAACCGGGCCGCGCATGAATGTGCAAACGCACAATCGGGTGCTGAAGTGGCGCCTGTGTTTAGCTGACGCCATGATTTAACGCTTTGTTTTCAAAAACTCTTTCGGGAAGCTCGCGGATTGCCGCCGCGTTGCTCCAGGAAAAACATTTTTCCGCAGCTTCCTGCCACGGCAGCCACCGGTATTGCAGATGTTCCTTCGGCGCCAGTGTCACCTGCAGCGGCGCGGGTAATTCCAGACTGAACACATGCTCCGTATTGTGCGTAGTGCCGGGAGCGAAACGTCCGCTCCAGTGCGTGAAAATTTCGAATGGACGCTGTTGGTTCCAGTTATGCAGCGGGTAGAGCCGCGCGTCGATACCGGTTTCTTCGGCCACTTCACGCACTGCGGTTACTACCAGCGGCTCATCTTCGGCGTCTAAGCTGCCGGTCACCGATTGCCAGAACCCGGGCCGGTCAGCGCGCTCGATCAGCAATACCTGCAGGTCGATGGTGTGTATGACCACCAACACGGAAATCGGGATTTTGTAGACCACGGTGAACGGCCTAGAACGCCGGCAATTCCGTGGCCGCATCCACCAGCACCACGAATGGCGTGCCTTTTGTTTTCCAGAACGATGCGGCCTCAGCGAGCACCGCCAGCAGCGTCGCAAAATCATCCGGCGCCGCGAGCGCGAAATTTTCCTGGCCGCTGATGTGCAGCACGTAGCCTGCGCTCTTCAGCCAATTGAAATCACGTATACAATCTGCCAGGGCATCCCAATTGCCGCCAAAGTATGAGGGCAGTTTCAACTGCCTGGCACACACCGCGAGAACCTGGTTTTTCCCGCTCACCGCTTGCAGCGGCAATTCCAGCCAGGCGAGCCCCGCGTTCTCGGACTGTAGACGCAGCGCAAGCACTGACCCCGGCGCGCGGTAAACACCGCAATGTTTCGCCTCGATCGCCAGCGCTGCTGGTTTTGCACTCATGGCACTATCCGTTTGAAGGTTTTGTAGTGATCGTCGCTATAGTAATTTTCGCTGCCCTTGCCAGTAACGACACGCCGCTCACCGCGATGTCTGACGCCGGGGGTTCTGACGGTGAACTCGTGATAATAGCCGCGCTCCTTGATCGGCAAGCGCTTCTCAAAATTGCCAAACACGATGCCATCTCGATCAAACGCATATGGCCCGCCTTTCTCAATGAGCCGCAAGGTCTCGCGCGCTTCCGGCGGCAAGGCGTTGACGCTGATATCCGCAAGGCTCATTTGCACGCGCCCTTGCGCGGCTCCTGGCGCATTGTCGCGTTGTGCCGCCGCTGGCCCCGACAATGCCAGCATGCCTACAATTACAGCCAGGCATTTGATTATATTGGTTATTTTTTTCACGAAGTGCCGCCCTGAGTGTTCCTGTTGATGCTGTTAACGCATAAGCTTCGGCGAACGATGACGCAGTGTATGCTGCTGCCGCTGTTGCAACGCTACGCCGCAGGCGTTGCAGCGCTACGCAGCCGTATATGCAACTCGCGCAACTGCTTTTCGTCCACCACATTGGGCGCTTGCGTGAGCAGACACTGCGCCCGCTGCGTTTTCGGGAATGCAATCACATCGCGTATCGATTCCGCCCCCGCCATCAGGGTGACTATGCGATCCAGACCGAACGCGATGCCGCCGTGCGGAGGCGCACCGTATTGCAAGGCTTTCAGCAGAAATCCGAATTTTGCCTCGGCCTCATCGGCGCCGATGCCCAGCGCAGTAAACACTTTGGACTGAATGTCCTGGCGGTGTATGCGCACCGAACCGCCGCCGATTTCCCAGCCATTTAACACCATGTCATGCGCAACGGCACGCGCCGCGCCAGGGTTGGTTTCGAGCAGGTCTTCGTGTCCTGCCGCGGGTGCCGTAAACGGATGATGCATGGCGTTCCAGCGCCGGCCTTCCTCGTCCCACTCGAACATTGGAAAGTCGAGCACCCACAGCGGCTTCCAGGCTTTTTCGGCGAGGCCGCGCTCGTGACCTATTTTTGCGCGCAGCGCCCCCAGTGTTTCGTTCACCACCTTGGCTTTGTCGGCGCCGAAGAAAATAAGGTCTCCATTTGCCGCACCCGTGCGCTCGACAGCCGCTTTGAGCGCAGCGCCGGAAAGATTTTTCACGATCGGTGATTGCAGGCCGTTCTCGTTCAGCTGCGTGACATCATTGACTTTGATGTAAGCCAGCCCCTTGGCACCATAAATTTTGCTGAACTCGGTGTAGGCGTCAATCTCACCGCGTGTCAGTGCCGCACCACCCGGCACCAGCAAGCCGGCAACGCGACCGCCCGGCGTGTTGGCGGGGCCGGAGAACACCTTGAACGCCACATCTTTCATCGCGTCGGTCAGCTCGGTGAGCTGCAACGGCACGCGCAGGTCGGGCTTGTCGGAGCCATACAACGACATCGCGTCATCAAACGACAGACGCGGAAACGGCTGCGGCAGATCGATGTCGAGCACGGTCTTGAACACGCTGCAAATCAGTGCTTCCATCATGCCGGTGATTTCGTCCTGCGTCAGAAACGAAGTTTCTATATCGATCTGGGTAAACTCCGGCTGACGGTCGGCGCGCAGGTCTTCGTCGCGAAAACACCGGACGATCTGGTAGTAGCGGTCAAAGCCCGACACCATCAGCATCTGCTTGAACAACTGCGGCGACTGCGGCAGTGCGAAAAACTCACCGGCATGCACCCGCGACGGTACCAGATAATCGCGCGCGCCCTCCGGTGTGGAGCGCGTGAGCATCGGCGTTTCAATGTCGATGAATCCCAGTTTATCGAGATAGTTACGTACCGCCATCGCGGTGCGGTAGCGCAACCGCAAATTTTTTTGCATCGCCGGGCGGCGCAAGTCGAGGAATCGATACTCGAGGCGCACGTTTTCCGACAGCGACTCGTCGTCCATCAGGAACGGTGGCGTCAGCGACGGATTGAGAATCTCAATCGACTGCGCCAGCACTTCGATTTCACCGCTCACCAGATTCGCATTGACCGTGCCCGCGGGGCGCGGGCGCACTTTGCCCGTGATGCGCACCACGAATTCATTGCGCAGCGTCTCTGCTGTTTTGAAGGTGACGGGATTGTCAGGGTCGCAAACTATTTGCAGCAGACCTTCACGGTCGCGCAAATCGATAAAGATAACCCCGCCGTGATCGCGGCGGCGATGTACCCAGCCCTGCACCGTGATCGCCTGCCCCAGATGTGTGCGGCTGATCAGCCCGCAATAGTCGCTATGCATGATTACTCAGACCTGAAAATTCGCAAAAAGGAAGAAAATATTAGCACTACTCGTTTGCCGCTCGCGGCTGCGCGGCCAGCGGCGGGCGGGCTTGTTCGCTGTCGCCATTCTCGCCATTTTTTATGCCTTTGCGATCTTTGCCGGCGTTTTCCGATGTCGCCACGCCCATCGAAATGATGTACTTCAACGCCTCGTCGACGCTCATGTCGAGCTCAATGACTTCGCTGCGCTTGACGTAAAAATAAAACCCGTTGACGGGACTGGGCGTGGTGGGAATAAATACCGCAACATGTTCTGCCGGGAAATGACCGGTAAGCTCGCTCGGCAGATTAGTCTGAAATGCCAGCGACCAGGCTTCGGGATGCGGGTAGCGCACCAGCAACACCTTGCGAAACGCATGCCCCGACCCTGAAAACAGGGTATCGCTGACTTGCTTGACCGCCTTGTAGATCGAATTCACCACGGGAATGCGCAACAGCACGCCCTCCCAAAACGACACCAGCTTTTGCCCGATGAAATTCGCCGCCAACACTCCCGTGAGAAACACCACCACTACCGTCAGAATCACGCCCAGTCCGGGGATGTGTATGCCGAGCCAGCTTTCGGTGCGCAACGCCAGTGGCAGCAATAACAGTGTTTGATCCATGGTGCTCACCAGCAGATTGAGCACCCACAGCGTGATCATCAGCGGCACCCAAATCAACAAGCCAGTCAACAGGTAACGCTTGAAAAAACTCTTCTTGGGCATAGCAATAGAAACGAAAGTGAAATAGTTGCCGGCTTAGAGCCGAATAGCTTTCAACAGGGAGAATTTTATTGCGGCATGCCTGCGACCTCATGATAGGCCCAGGCGTTCGTCATCCGACACAGCGCCAATACAGCTAACGCGCGCCTACCCGAAGAGTTACAGGGTGTGCGCGGATTGCAACTCAACTGCTGCCGGAGGTCGCCGGAGCGCTCGCAGCGCTGGCAGTGCCGGACGCAGCGGGCGCAGCCGCCGGCGTTGCAGCAGCGCTGGCGGAGGCCACGGCGTCAGACTTGACGGACTCCCCCTTGCTGCTGGTGTCCGATTGTTTTTCTTCGGTTTTTTTAGCAACGCCAGAAGTGTGACTGCCGCCGCTTTTGAAATCCGTGACATACCAACCGCCGCCCTTTAACTGAAACCCGGCAGCAGTGACCATTTTGCTCAGCGTCGCCTGCTTGCACTCGGGACAATCCGTCAGCAACGCATCGCTCATGCGCTGCAGGTATTCCTTCTGGAAGCCGCAACTGTCGCAGCGGTATTCGTATATCGGCATGATGCCCTGAAAATAGCTAGAAAATAGGAAAAAGTATTATACACCAAGCGCTTAGCGCACACTGCTGCGCTGCCGCAGTTGAGAGTTAAGCGCTCAGAGTTGAGTGCAAGTGCCCAAGGGAAAAGGCCGGACTCTTGACTCTAAACGCCGAGCGCTAAACGCTGTACCCGGCCGTTAGAACGGGATATCGTCTTCCATTTCGTTAAAGCCGCCGCCACCCTTCTTCCCATCCGGGCGCTTACCGCCTGCCCCGGCACTGGCGCCAGCGTTAGCCCCAGCGGGTTCGCGCGCCATGTCCTCCGCACCGCCACGGCTGCCCAGCAGTTGCATGCGGTCGCCGACGATTTCGGTGGTAAAGCGATCCTGCCCTTCCTTGTCCTGCCATTTACGCGTGCGTATGCGCCCCTCGACATAAACGGGCGAGCCTTTTTTTAAGTACTCACCGGCAATTTCCGCCTGGCGCCCGAAAAATGAAATGCGATGCCATTCGGTGTGTTCCTGCTGAGCGCCGCTTTTGTCCTTGAATTTTTCCGTGGTAGCGATGCTGAAATTAGCTACCGCGTCACCACTGGGCAAGTAACGCGTCTCCGGATCTTTTCCAAGATTGCCGATAAGGATGACTCTGTTGACTGATGCCATGTTTAACTCCCAGATAAATTATGTTGCGGGCTCGCCCACCGCTGGCGACGAAAGCGCATTGGATTTTGCGCGCGGCGGTGGCGCTTGCATGCCCAGCGCCAGTATAAGCCAGATTGCGAGCAGGATTACGCCCGGCACGACGATGCCGTGCACACCCCAGCGGCTGTACAAATATCCGCCAGCCGCCGCTCCCGCGAAAGTGCCCAGAAACTGCACGCTGCTATAGACGCCGATGGCCGCGCCCTTCAATTGCGGCGGCGCGATGCGCGATACCAGCGACGGCAGCATCGCTTCGAGCACATTAAACGGCACAAAGAATAACAACAAAAACAAAGCGATAGCCCAGAGCTCCCCGGTGAGCCACGGCATCGCCAATTGCACCAACAGCAGCAGCGCTACCGAGCCCACGAACCAGCCTTTCAAGCGGCGTGGATGGTGTGCGCCCATCACCGCCGGCAGCATCAGCACGAACGACAGCAGCATCACCGGCAGATAAATTTTCCAGTGCTGTACCAGCGGCATACCTACATTGCGCAAAGCAAATGGCACCGCAATAAACAGCGCCATCAGCACCGCATGCAGCGCGAAAATGCCCCAGTTCAGGCGCAACAGTTGCGGATCCGCAAGTACGCTTTTAAGGTCGCTCAGCAGACTGGAGGATCGTGCAACCGGCGCGTCATTTACCACCGGCACAATGCGCCACACCACACCTATCGCGCCCAACGCCAGCACGCCGGTCAGCGCAAATATACCGGGCACGCCGATCAACTGGTCTAGCCACGGTGCGGCCACCAGCGAAGCCGCAAACACCACGCCTATGGTGGAACCAATCAGCGCCATGGATTTGGTGCGATGCTCTTCGCGCGTCAGGTCGGCAGCGAGCGCCATCACCGCCGCCGAAATCGCTCCCGCGCCCTGCAACACGCGACCTGCGATCACCACATAAATATTCGGTGCCGCAGCCGCGATAAAACTGCCCGCCGCGAACAAGATAAGCCCCATATAGATCACCGGCTTGCGGCCTATGCGATCCGACCACCAGCCAAACGGAATCTGCAATATCGCCTGCGTCAGGCCATACACGCCGATGGCTATGCCCGCCAGTGCGAGATTCGAGCCGCCAGGCAGCGTTTCGGCGTAAATGGCGAACACCGGCAGTATCACGAACATGCCGAACAAGCGCAGGCCAAACACACTGGCGAGCGCCGCGCTCGCCCGCAGTTCCAGGGCGCTCATGCGATTGCTTGATGACATGGAAAAAACAGCTTGGGAATTGAAACGAAAGGCGGGTATATTAGCAGGTTTACATTTTACGACGGATCGAAAATTGGCCGCTGGCACGAACAACAGTCCCAACGTTATCCGACTGTCGGCTGCCGGCGCGCAAGCGCCGGCAAAATCGGGCGACACTATCCGTGTGCGTGGCGCGCGCACGCACAATCTTAAAAACATCAGTCTTGATCTGCCGCGCAATCAACTGGTGGTCATCACCGGGTTGTCAGGTTCCGGCAAATCGTCGCTGGCTTTTGACACGCTGTATGCCGAAGGCCAGCGTCGCTACGTGGAGTCGCTGTCGGCCTACGCGCGACAGTTCCTGCAGATCATGGAAAAACCGGATGTTGATTTAATCGACGGCCTGTCACCGGCAATTTCCATAGAGCAAAAAGCCACCAGCCACAATCCACGCTCGACTGTCGGCACCATCACGGAAATTCACGATTATCTGCGTTTGCTGTTCGCGCGCGTGGGTGATCCGCACTGTCCCGATCACGGCAAACCGCTCGCAGCCCAAAGCGTGGCGCAGATGGTGGATCATGTGCTGACGCTGCCTGCCAACACGCGCCTGATGATCTTGGCGCCGCTGGTGATCGGCCGCAAAGGCGAACAGGCCGATCTGTTTGACGAGTTGCGCGCACAGGGTTTCGCGCGGCTGCGCATAGACGGCAATGTCTACGAAATCGACAACCTGCCCAAGCTCAGGAAAAACTTCAAGCACACGGTTGACGTCATCGTCGACCGGCTCAGAGTGCGCGAGGACGCCAGGCAGCGGCTGGCGGAATCGTTCGAGACCGCGCTGCGTCACGCCGACGGTCGCGCACTCGCCGTTGAAATGGAAGGCGGCAAAGAGCATTTGTTCTCGGCGAAGTTCGCGTGCCCGGTATGCAGCTATGCGCTGCCGGAACTCGAACCGCGTTTGTTCTCGTTCAATAACCCGATGGGAGCGTGCCCGCGGTGCGACGGCATTGGTACGGTGAGTTTTTTCGATCCCCGGCGCGTGGTGGCGTTTCCCGATTTGTCGCTGGCCTCCGGCGCGATCAAAGGCTGGGACCGGCGCAACCAGTTTTTTTACGACATGCTGCAAAGCCTGGCGCAGCACTACGGCTTCGATCTTGAAGCCCCCTATCACGAGCTGACAGACGCGGTGAAGCATATCGTCCTCAACGGCTCAGGCACGGAAAAAATCGGTTTCAGTTACGTCGGCGAGCGCGGCAAGAATTTGCGGCGCGAACACGCGTTCGAAGGCGTGTTGCCTAATCTGGAGCGGCGTTATCGCGAAACCGATTCGGCGTTGGTGCGCGAGGAACTCGCAAAGTACCTGAACACGCAAGCGTGTCCGGAATGCGCCGGCACGCGCTTACGGCGAGAGGCGAGGCACGTCACGTTTTCAGGTAAAAATATACATGCCATCAGTAATCTATCTCTCGATATCGCAGTAAATTTTTTCGCCGAGATGGATGTCAGTGGCGCCAAACGCGCGATCGCCGACAAGATCGTGCGCGAGATTTCCAATCGCCTGCAGTTCCTGGTCAATGTCGGCCTCGATTACCTGTCGCTGGATCGCGCAGCCGATACCCTGTCCGGTGGCGAAGCGCAACGCATCCGCCTCGCTTCTCAAATCGGCTCCGGGCTGACCGGGGTGATGTACGTGCTGGATGAACCGTCCATCGGTCTGCATCAGCGCGACAACACGCGCTTGATCGAAACCTTGAAGCACTTGCGCGACATCGGCAACTCGGTAATCGTGGTTGAGCACGATAAGGAGGCGATCATGCACGCCGACCACGTAGTGGATATGGGTCTGGGTGCCGGGGTGCACGGCGGCCGTATCATCGCCGAGGGCACCGCGGCACAAGTGTGCGCGCACGCGGAATCCCTAACCGGTCAATATCTGTCGGGGCGCCGCCGCATCGATGTGCCCGCGCTGCGGCATCCGTTAAACGACAAACGCCAGCTCATGGTACAAGGCGCCACCGGCAATAATTTGAAGAACGTCACGGTGGGCATTCCCGTGGGATTGTTTGTGTGCATCACGGGTGTTTCGGGTTCCGGCAAATCGACGCTGATTAACGACACGCTCTACGCCGCCGCCGCGCAACACCTGTATGGTAGCGCCGCCGAACCTGCGCCGCACGAGAGCATCAGCGGCCTCGAGTACTTCGATAAAGTCGTCAACGTCGATCAAAGCCCCATCGGGCGCACGCCGCGCTCCAACCCGGCCACCTACACCGGACTGTTTACGCCGATACGCGACTTATTCGCGGGCGTGCCCGCCGCGCGTGAACGCGGCTACGGTGCGGGACGCTTTTCATTCAACGTCAAAGGCGGGCGCTGTGAAGCGTGTCAGGGTGACGGCATGCTGAAGGTGGAAATGCACTTTCTGCCCGACGTTTACGTGCCTTGCGATGTGTGTCACGGCAAACGTTATAGCCGCGAGACGCTGCAAATTCTCTACAAGGGAAAAAATATCACCGAAGTGCTGGCGATGACTGTCGAACACGCGACCGAATTTTTCAGTGCCGTGCCGGCGATTTCGCGCAAACTGCAAACCTTGCTCGACGTGGGTCTGGGCTACATTAAGCTTGGCCAAAGCGCGATCACCCTCTCCGGTGGCGAAGCACAGCGCGTGAAACTCGCACTGGAACTCTCCAAACGCGACACTGGGCGCACGCTATACATCCTTGACGAACCCACCACCGGACTGCATTTTCACGATATCGACCTGTTGTTGCGGGTGCTGCACCGGCTGCGCGATCACGGCAACACCATTGTGGTGATCGAACACAACCTCGACGTGATCAAAACCGCCGACTGGATTATCGATCTCGGTCCCGAAGGCGGCAATGGCGGCGGTCGCGTCCTGGTTGCAGGCACGCCTGAACAAGTCGCGCGCCATGCCGGGAGTCATACCGCGCGTTACCTGAAAGACGTATTACAGTGATGGCGCCACGCGAATTGCTGCTCGGCAGCTTTGACGCAGCACTCGCGGCGGCTGATCCGCTGCACATCGTCGGTGCGCATTTACCCACCCCGCCGAAGGGCAGGACGCTGGTGGTAGGCGCGGGCAAAGCCGCTGCTGCTATGGCGCTGGCGGTGGAGCAACAGTGGCCAGCCAATGCGCCGCTCGACGGTCTGGTGATCACGCGTTACCAGCATGGCCTACTCACCAATCGCATCACCGTCATCGAAGCGGGTCATCCGGTGCCGGACGAATCCGGCGAGCGGGCTGCGCACGAAATTTTACGCCGGGTGAAATCACTCACCGCAAATGATTTATTGCTGGTGCTGGTGTCGGGCGGCGGCTCCAGCCTGCTCACGCTGCCCGCGCCAGGCATCGCCATGGACGACTTAAAAGTCATTACAAAACAACTGCTTGCATCGGGGGCGCCGATACAGGAGATGAACGTCGTACGCAAGCATTTATCAGCGATTCAAGGGGGCCGCATGGCGGCGGCATGCCGAGCGCCGGTAGTCGCGCTGGTGATTTCGGATGTCACCGGCGATGATCCGACGCACATTGCGTCGGGCCCATGCGTGGCGGACAGCAGCACCTATCAGGAAGCGCTCGATATCATCAGTAGGCATAACGTAAATGCACCTGCGGCGATCAGTGCGCATCTCGCTCGCGGTGCGGCGGGTGAAATCCCTGAAACACCGAAACCAGGAGCCAGGGTTTTCACCCACGTCGAAAACCGCGTCATCGCCACTTCACAGGGATCACTGGCCGCGGCGGCGGCATTTTTCAAGTCACAGGGTATTCAGCCAGCGATCCTCGGCGACTCGGTCACCGGTGAAGCGCGTGAAGTGGCTAAAGTCTATGGGGCGCTGGCACGCGAGGTTCAGCGGCACGCCACACCGTGGCGCGCGCCGGTGGCACTGATCTCCGGCGGTGAATGCACGGTCACCGTAAAAGGCGCCGGGCGCGGCGGACGCTGCGCGGAGTTTTTGCTGTCCCTGGCGGTTGATCTTAACGGCGCCCAGAACATACACGCACTGGCGTGCGACACCGACGGCATCGACGGCTCGGAAAATAACGCCGGCGCGATACTCACACCCGATGCTGTGGCGCGCGCAACAGCCCTGCAAATCGACGCTGCAAAATGGCTAGATAACAACGACGGTTACGGTTTTTTTCACGCGCTCAACGCGCTGGTGATTACCGGCCCGACCCGCACCAATGTGAATGATTTTCGCGTGATACTGGTATTGTAAAACCGGACCCATAAAAAAACCGGACCGTATCATCCGGTCCGGCTTTGCATCAGCGTGGTGCAGAGGCCCTACGCTGTAGCCTCTTCCTTGGCTGGTTGTGCCGAGGTGGCGGCCTCCGGGCGATCCACCAGCTCAACAAACGCCATCGGCGCGTTATCGCCTTTGCGAAATCCGAATTTCAGTATGCGCAAGTAACCGCCATTGCGCTTGGCGTAACGCGGGCCTATTTCAGCAAACAGCTTGATGACGTTATCGCGGTCACGCAGGCGATTAAACGCCAGCCGATGATTGGCGAGCGTTGGCTTTTTGCCGAGTGTGATAATGGGTTCGACCACGCGACGCAGCTCTTTGGCCTTGGGCAACGTGGTTTTGATCGCCTCGTGCTTGAGCAAAGAGTTCGTCATATTGCGCAGCATCGCCAAGCGATGACTGCTGGTGCGGTTGAGCTTTCGTAATCCGTGCCGGTGACGCATGATGTTTCCTTAGTTTCGTGCGGTCTTGCGTGCGGTGTTGTGCGCCGGGATCAGGGTTTTTCAAGCCCTGCGGGCGGCCAGCTCTCGATCCGCATGCCCAAGGTGAGGCCGCGCATGGCGAGCACTTCCTTGATTTCGTTCAGAGATTTTCTGCCAAGATTTGGCGTTTTCAGCAGTTCAGTTTCCGAACGCTGAATCAGATCGCCGATATAATAAATGTTTTCCGCTTTGAGGCAGTTGGCTGACCGCACGGTAAGTTCGAGATCATCTACCGGGCGCAGCAACACTGGGTCAACCTGGGTGGCGCGTTTTTCTTCGATCAGCGCGGGTGTACCCGTCAGATCGGAGAACACCGACAATTGCTCGACCATGATACGCGCTGCATAGCGCACGGCTTCCTCGGGATCAATCGCGCCGTTAGTCTCGATGTCCATAATCAGCTTGTCGAGATCAGTGCGCTGTTCAACGCGCGCGGATTCAACCGAATAGCTCACGCGGCGCACCGGGCTAAATGACGCATCGAGCAGGATGTTGCCCACTGTGCGGCCTTCTTCCTCAACCGCCTTGCGGCTGGTAGCTGCAATATAACCGCGGCCTTTTTCCACCTTAATCTGCAACTCAATATTGCCAGCGACGGACAGATGCGCGATCACGTGAGCCGGATTGATGATTTCCACGTCATGACTCTGCTCGATATCGGCGGCAGTCACCACGCCCTCCCCCGATTTCTTGAGTGTGAGTGTGGCTTCATCACGGTTGTGGAGTTTTAACACCACGCCCTTCAAATTGAGCAGGATATCTACGACGTCTTCTTGCACGCCATCGAGAGTAGAGTACTCGTGCAACACGCCGGAAATGCTCACTTCGGTTGCGGCATAACCCGGCATGGAGGACAGCAATGTGCGACGCAGTGCATTACCGAGCGTGTGGCCGTAGCCGCGCTCAAACGGCTCCATGGTGAGCCGCGCGTGATGCGTGGATAGATTCTGAACATCGATGATGCGAGGTTTCAGAAGTGCAGTGCTGGACATGGTAGGGGTGCCCCTTCGCTAAAATCGTGACAACTAAGCTTAAATCGTGATCAATCTCGTGCGCTTACTGCGCGCGCATTACTTAGAATACAGCTCGACCACTAGAGATTCATTAATGCTGGATGGCAACTCCGAGCGTTGCGGCCGTGCCTTGAAGATGCCTTTCAACGCTTTGCTATCCACTTCCAGCCACTCGGCGCGGCCGCGCGATTCGGCTGCTTCGGCAGCGGCCTTGATGCGCAACTGCGCTTTGGCCCCTTCGGCCACTTCGACCACATCGCCGGGACGGCACTGATAGGACGGGATATTCACGCGCTTGCCATTCACCAGTATGCCGTTGTGACGCACTACCTGCCGCGCCTCGGTGCGCGAGGCGCCAAAACCCATGCGAAAAGCAACGGTGTCCAGACGGCTTTCGAGCAACTGCAACAATGCCTCACCGGTAACGCCTTTGCTGGCAACCGCTTTGGCATAAAACAGGCGGAACTGGCGCTCAAGTAGCCCATAGATACGGCGAATTTTCTGCTTTTCGCGCAGTTGCACCCCATAACCCGACAACCGCGACTGCTTCTGCCCGTGCTGTCCAGGAGGATAGTTACGGCGCTCAATCGCACATTTATCGGTGAAACATTTTTCGCCCTTGAGGAATAGCTTTTCGCCCTCACGGCGGCATTGCCTGCACTTCGCGTCGAGATTCCTTGCCACGTGGGGGTCCTCTTAAACTCGTCTCTTTTTCGGAGGACGGCAGCCATTGTGCGGCACCGGTGTCACATCCGAAATACTGGTTATTTTGAAACCCACGGCATTCAGCGCGCGCACTGCGGATTCGCGGCCAGGGCCGGGCCCTTTGATACGCACCTCTATGTTTTTCACGCCACACTCAACCGCCAGCTTGCCGCACTGTTCGGCGGCTATCTGCGCGGCGAACGGTGTGGACTTGCGCGAACCCTTGAAACCGTTGCTGCCCGAGGTCGCCCAGGCCAGCGCGTTACCCTGCCGGTCTGTGATGGTCACGATGGTGTTATTGAATGACGCATGCACGTGGGCAATGCCCTCTGCAACATTCTTCTTGACCTTCTTGCGCACTCGCGTGCTTGCTTTTGCCATGTGTTGTTACCTGTAAGCCTGTGAGCTAAATCTGCACTGAACTCAATTAAACTGTGGTGCTCTTTTGCAGCTTCACCGCGGCCTTGCGCGGCCCCTTGCGTGTGCGTGCATTGGTGCGTGTACGCTGCCCACGCACCGGCAAGCCTGCACGATGACGCTTGCCGCGCCAGGTGCCCAAGTCCATCAAGCGCTTGATGTTCATGGAGACTTCACGGCGCAAATCACCTTCTGTTGCGACTTTGGCAACCTGTTCGCGCAGCTTCTCCATGTCGCCGTCCGACAAGTCTTTCATCTTGCGGCTGCATTCGATACCGGCAGCAACACAGATCTTGCGTGCGCGGCTGCGGCCTACACCATAGATCGCGGTCAGCGCAATTTCAGCGTGCTGATGATTCGGGATATTTACGCCACCAATACGAGCCATGCTCTCACTCCACTAACGTAACTTTTTGTTTTTAAAAATAACTTTAAAAAGCAAATTATCCCTGACGCTGCTTATGGCGCGGGTCTTTGCAAATCACGCGTACCACGCGCTTGCGTTTCACAACCTTGCAATTGCGGCACATACGTTTTACCGATGCCTGCACTTTCATTTTCCGGCTCCAGTCTTTGTTTCAATGCGCTTCACTCGCTGTGCGCGTAACAGTTACTGCGCCCTAACGCGTGGGGAACATTCCACCCTTAAAATTGGCCTTCTTCAACAAACTCTCGTACTGATGCGACATGATGTAAGCCTGCACCTGTGACATAAAGTCCATCGTTACCACCACGATAATCAGCAACGAGGTGCCTCCAAAATAAAACGGCACTTTCTTCCACACGATCAGTATTTCTGGCAGCAGGCACACCAAGGTCACATAAACCGCCCCCACTAGCGTCAGCCGTAAGGTAATTTTCTCGATGTACCGTGCGGTTTGATCACCCGGCCGTATGCCCGGAACGAAGGCCCCGCTCTTCTTCAGGTTGTCAGCCGTTTCCTTCGGATTAAATACCAAAGCGGTGTAGAAAAAACAAAAGAATATAATCGCCGAAGCATACAGCAGCGTGTACACCGGCTCGCCCGGATGCAACGTTGCCGCAATATTCTTAAGCCAGGTCACCCCGCTGGAGGTCCCTTCGCCAAACCACCCCACAATAGTGGCTGGAAATAAAATAATCGATGATGCAAATATGGGCGGTATTACGCCAGCCATGTTCAGTTTTAGTGGCAAATGCGAACTTTGCCCGCCGTACACCTTGCGCCCAACCTGACGCTTTGCGTAATTCACCAAAATCTTGCGCTGCCCGCGCTCCACAAAACATACGAATGCCGTCACGCCCACCACCAGCACACCAATAAACAGCACTACAGGTATCGACATCGCACCCGTGCGCACCAGTTCCAGGGTGCCGCCAACCGCCTGCGGGAAACCGGCCGCAATGCCTGCGAATATCAACAGCGAAATGCCGTTGCCTATACCGCGCTCGGTAATTTGCTCGCCCAGCCACATCAAGAACATAGTGCCGGTGGTCAGGGTCACCATCGCGGTCAACCGAAACACCAATCCCGGGTCAATCACCAACCCGCGCTGGCCTTCAAGGCCTATCGCTATCGCCAAGCTTTGAAACACCGCCAGTCCCGCAGTACCATAACGCGTGTATTGGGTTATCTTGCGGCGGCCAGCTTCGCCTTCCTTCTTTAAGGCTTCCAGAGTCGGCGACGCGACGGTCATCAACTGCATAATGATAGAAGCCGAAATATACGGCATGATACCTAGTGCAAAAATAGAGAACCGCTCCAACGCACCGCCCGAGAACATGTTGAACATGTCAAGTATGCCGCCGCGCTGTTGATTAAACAGGCTGGCAAGCTCGGTCTGGTCGATACCCGGAACCGGAATGAACGACCCTATCCGGAACACGATCAACGCGCCGATCAAAAACAGGAAACGGCGTTTCAAATCGCCCATTTTCCCTGATGCTAGCAGTGAATCGTTTACGGCCAACGCCCGTTCCTCTTATCCTGTTACGCTTGTGCTGCCACTGCTGCGGTCGGCTCAATCACGCTGCCACCCGCTTTTTCAATCGCCGAGCGCGCGCCTTTGGATACCCGCAAACCCTGCAACGTCACTTTGCGCTCTATCGCTCCCGCGAGTATTACTTTTGCATGCCGCGCACCCAGATGCGCCAACCCGGCCTTTTTTAGCAACGCTAGATCAATGGTGTCCGCGCTCAACTTTTGGATATCTCCTAAACGCACTTCAACCGTGTCTCCCGCCAACGGTGACTGAAAGCCCCGCTTCGGCAGACGGCGGTGCAGCGGCATTTGGCCGCCCTCAAAGCCCACTTTATGAAAGCCACCGGCACGTGCCTTCTGCCCCTTGTGGCCGCGGCCGGCCGTTTTTCCCAGCCCGCATCCCGTACCACGTCCCACACGCTTACGCGAGTGTTTGGATCCGCTGGCAGGTTTAATCGTATTCAGTCGCATTACACCATCCTCAATTAGCTGAGCCCCAACACTTACTTAACCTTCACCAGATACGACACTTTGTTGATCATGCCGCGATTGGCAGGTGTGTCAATCACTTCAACGGTGTGGTTGATACGGCGTAAGCCCAGACCGCGCACACACATCCTGTGTTCGCCTTTGGTGCCAATCATGCTTCTGACCAGCGTTACCTTTATTTTTTTGGCGTCCGCCATAATTGCCCCGAGTTACCCTGTTATTTGTTCTACGGACTTGCCGCGCTTCGCAGCAATCTCGGACGGCGTATTCATAGCCGTCAGCCCATTAATGGTTGCGCGCACCACATTGTAGGGGTTGGTCGATCCCTGGCACTTCGCCAAAATGTTGGTCACGCCCATAACTTCCAGCACCGCACGCACCGGGCCGCCTGCGATGATGCCCGTGCCCTCAGACGCGGGCTGCATGTACACTTTGGCGGCACCATGACGGCCTATCACCGTGTGTTGCAGCGTGCCATTTTTCAATTGCACTTTGACCATTTTGCGGCGCGCTTCCTCCATCGCCTTTTGCACCGCCACCGGCACTTCGCGCGACTTACCCTTACCCATGCCAATACTGCCGTCACCATCGCCCACCACAGTCAGTGCGGCAAAACCCATGATGCGGCCGCCTTTCACCACTTTGGTCACGCGATTGATGGCCACCATTTTTTCGCGCAGACCGTCGCCACGCTCTTCGTTGCCGGTCTGCATTTTGGATGCTTGCATTTTCGCCATGGCTATTTCCTGGTCCTGATCCTAGAACTTAAGTCCGGCTTCACGCGCAGCTTCTGCCAGCGCCTTGACACGGCCATGAAAACGGTAACCCGAACGGTCGAACGCTACCGCCTCAACACCGGCCTTTTTCGCCTTTTCTGCAATCAACCTGCCGACGAACGCCGCCGCCTTGACGTTGCCGCCATTTTTCAGTTCTCCGCGCACACCCTTTTCCGCTGATGACGCGCTGGCCAGAACTTTTCCTCCCGTGGCATCGATCACTTGCGCATAGATATGCACGTTCGAACGGTTGACGGTCAGGCGAACTGCTTTTAACTCCGCGATTTTTGCGCGCGTACGGCGCGCGCGCCGCATGCGTGATTGTTTCTTTTCTATCATGGCTTACTGGACTCCTAGCGCTTACTTCTTTTTGGTTTCCTTGAGCACGATCCGCTCACCGAGGTAGCGCACGCCCTTACCCTTGTACGGTTCAGGGCTACGATACGCACGTATATCTGCCGCGACCTGCCCCACCTGCTGACGATCCGCACCCTTGATGATGATCTCGGTCTGCGTCGGCGTTTCTGCCTTCACGCCTATGGGCAATTGATGTACTACCGGGTGCGAAAATCCCAAAGTCAGATTCACTTTGTCGCCCTGCGCCTGGGCGCGATACCCAACGCCCACCAAGGATAACTTCTTCTCAAAGCCCTTGGAGACGCCTACCACCATATTCGACACCAACGCTCGCAGAGTTCCCGACATGGCATTCGCCAGGTTTGAATTGTCGTTCACCTTGAACTCAATACGATTCTCAACCCGCTGCACCTGCACACTCGGCAACAATTTTTGTGACAATACCCCTAGCGGCCCTTTGACAGTAATTTCGGCCGCATCGAGAGTGACATCCACTTTTTCCGGGATAAAAACCGGGTCATTTGCAACTCTGGACATGTTAGAACTCCACTTCCATCAGGCCACGATACACAGCACTTCGCCTCCAACGCCCATGCCGCGCGCCTTGCGGTCGGTCATGACGCCCTTGGAGGTCGATACTATCGCCACACCAAGACCATTCATGACCACCGGAATCTGCGTACTGGGCCGGTAAATACGCAGCCCGGGTCGGCTCACGCGCTCGATCTTTTCGATCACCGGGCGCCCGGCGTAATATTTAAGACTGATGTCGAGGTGGGATTTACCATCCTGATCGCGCACGGCGAAATCCTCAATGTAACCCTCGTCCTTGAGCACTTTGGCAATGGCCGCCTTCAGCTTGCTCGCCGGCACCGCTACCGATTGTTTTTCCGACTGCTGCGCATTGCGAATGCGCGTCAGCATATCAGCGACCGGATCACTCATACTCATGCAATGTTCTCCCGCTTCCCGGCGTATAGACTCGCTACGCTCAGGATGCTCAACTCACTACCCATGATTAACACTTCTCGCTTCGCCGTTACCAGCTTGCCTTGATAATGCCGGGGATTTCTCCGCGCATGGCTATGTCACGCAGCTTGCCACGCGCCAAACCGAACTTGCGATAGACCCCGCGCGGCCGGCCCGTCAACGCGCAACGATTGCGCAGACGCACTGGACTTGCATTACGCGGTAATTTTTGCAACTTAAGACGCGCTTCGTAACGATCTTCCGGCGACACCGATTGATTGTTCGCCGCATCGCGGAGCGCCTTGCGCTTGGCGGCAAATTTTTTCACCGTTTCCTTGCGCTGCTCATTGCGGTTAATCACTGACTGTTTTGCCATGAAATTCCTCAGTTCCTGAACGGAAATTTGAACGCGGCCAGTAGTGCTCTTGCTTCGTCGTCCGTTTTGGCCGTGGTCGAAATAGTGATGTTCATGCCGCGGATAGCGTCAATCTTGTCGTACTCTATCTCGGGGAAAATAATTTGCTCCTTGACGCCCATGTTGTAATTTCCCATGCCGTCAAAGCTGCGCGCGGAGATCCCGCGGAAGTCCCGGATACGCGGCATCGCCACGTTGACCAACCGATCCAGAAAATCATACATACGCGCCCCGCGCAAGGTCACCTTGCAGCCCACCGGATAATTTTCGCGGATCTTGAACGAGGCAATGGCCTTGCGCGACTTGGTCACCAGCGGCTTCTGGCCGGCGATTTTAGTCATATCGGCCACCGCGTTATCCATGATCTTTTTGTCCGCAACCGCCTCGCCCACGCCCATATTGAGCACGATCTTGTCGATACGCGGCACCTGCATCGCGGATTTGTAGGCAAATTTCTCGGTCAGGCCCTTGACCACCGTATCGCGGTAGTAGGCCTGAAGGCGAGCCGGCCCCACCGGCTTGGCAAGCGCCGACTTCTTGCCAGCGGACTTTTCGCCACCAGCCACAGCCGCATCTTTGGCCGCTGCCTTACCCTTGGGTTCACGCGGTTCGCGCGCGGGCTTGGACTTCTTTTGTTCTTTCTGTTCGCTCATACGTCAATGACTTCGCCATTAGACTTGAAATAGCGCACGCGCTTCGTGCCACCAGCACCTTCAATTTCCCTGATGCCTACGCGGTCGGCCTTTTTCGTCGCCGGGTTAAACAATGCCACATTCGATATCGGAAGCGGCATTTCCTTGTCTATAATGCCGCCCTGGGTATTTTTCATAGGATTTGGGCGCTCATGCTTTTTGACCTTATTCGCACCCTCAACCAGCACGTGACTATCGGAAACCAGCTTCAGCACCGTGCCACGCTTACCCTTGTCGCGACCAGTGATGACGATTACGTCGTCGCCTTTTCTAATCTTTTTCATGCCACGCTCCTTAAATGACTTCCGGGGCGAGTGAAACAATTTTCATGAACTTCTCGGTACGCAACTCACGCGTCACCGGCCCAAATATGCGCGTGCCTATGGGCTCTAATTTGGCATTGAGTAAGACCGCTGCGTTAGCGTCGAACTTCACCAGCGAACCATCCGAGCGGCGCACGCCTTTGGCCGTACGCACCACCACCGCGTCATACACCTCGCCTTTCTTGACGCGCCCACGCGGTGCGGCATCCTTGATGCTGACCTTGATCACATCGCCAATGCCTGCATATCGCCGCTTGGATCCCCCAAGCACTTTTATGCACATTACGGCACGAGCGCCCGTGTTGTCAGCAACATCCAATACCGATTGCATCTGAATCATGTTTAGCTTCTCGCTTCATTATCACGCTGGCGCATTAATACACCCTGCGCTTTCCCCAACTTGATCCGGCAGCGGGATCATCGGAACTTTCCCAAAGCATCAGATCAGTATTGGCGCCCAATTACGCATTCGCGCATTTCAATTTTGGGCTTATACGCCACACCCGCTGTTACCCTACAGCACTAATTGAATAACAGGATGCGGATGCAAAGACGTTCGATTATAACTGCGTATTACCCTTTTGCAAACCCCAAATGCACTTTAATTATTAAACCGCTCTAGATTTTTCCACCAAATTTACAACCCGCCAAGCCTTGGTCTTGGACAGCGGGCGGCATTCCTCGATTGTGACCGTATCACCCTCGTGAAATTCGTTTTTCTCGTCGTGTGCGTGATACTTTTTCGACAAGGTTAGAAATTTTCCGTAGAGCGCGTGCTTGACACGCCGCTCAACCAAAACGGTTACGGTTTTGTCCATTTTGTCACTGACCACGCGGCCAGTAAGGTTCCGCTTGTTGGCGCTCTTGCTGCCGATATGACTCATGCTGTTTTACCCATTTCTTTTTGCGTCAGCACGGTACGAACGCGGGATATGTCGCGTCGTGTCTTTCCGATCTGACTGGTGTTCGCAAGTTGCTGCGTCGCTTTTTGCATGCGCAGCGAAAACTGCGCGCGCAGCAACGATTGCAATTCCTGCTTCAGTTCGTCTACAGACTTGCCACGCAATTCGTTTGCTTTCATGTCTTAGCCTCCTACCTGACGCTGCACAAAAGTAGTCGCTATCGGCAATTTAGCCGCAGCCAACCGGAAGGCTTCCTTGGCGGTCACTTCGTTTACGCCGTCCATTTCATACAGTACTTTTCCCGGCTGAATTTCAGCGACCCAGTATTCCGGGTTTCCCTTGCCGTTACCCATGCGCACCTCGGCGGGTTTACGCGAGATCGGCTTGTCAGGAAATATGCGTATCCAGATTCTACCGCCGCGCTTGATATGGCGCGTCATCGCACGGCGCGCCGCCTCTATTTGGCGTGCGGTCAAGCGACCTCTGCCCGTGGCCTTCAGTCCAAAGTCTCCAAAGCTCACCTTGGAGCCGCGGGTCGCAATACCTTTATTGCGCCCTTTTTGTTCTTTACGATACTTACGTCTGGATGGCTGTAACACGTTTCACTCCTGGCTTGCTGCGCGGCTTACGCGCGGGCGGCGGGGTATCGGACGGTCCGCCCGGAACGGCCGCTGGCTGTTCGTTCTTGGCTAACATTTCACCCACATACACCCACACCTTAATGCCGATGATGCCATAGGTGGTCTTGGCTTCCGCCACGCCGTACTGGATTCCTGCGCGCAGTGTGTGCAACGGCACACGGCCTTCGCGATACCATTCTGTGCGCGCGATTTCAATCCCATTCAGGCGTCCGGCACTCATGATCTTGATGCCCTGAGCACCCAGACGCATGGCATTGGTAATAGCGCGCTTCATCGCGCGGCGGAACATAATGCGCTTCTGTAACTGCTGCGAAATGGAATCCGCGATCAGTTGCGCATCGAGTTCAGGCTTGCGTACTTCTTCGATGTTGACGTGTACTGGCACGTGCAACATTTTTTGCAACTGCGACTTCAACGACTCGATATCCTCGCCCTTCTTGCCGATCACCACGCCCGGACGGGCACTGTAAATCGTGATGCGCGCGTTTTTCGCAGGCCGTTCGATGACGACGCGTGACACGGCCGCATGCGACAATTTTTGCTTGAGGTAATCACGAACCTTCAGATCCTCCAGCAGCATGCCGGGGAAATTTCGGTCGTTCGCATACCAGCGGGACGACCAATCACGTGTAACCGCAAGGCGAAATCCTGTCGGATGTATTTTTTGACCCATTACGAATTCCTTCCGTCGCCGACCGTCAGAAAAATATGGCAGGAGTGCTTGAGCACCCGCACGCCGCGACCCTTGGCACGCGCATGAAAGCGCTTGAGCACCGGACCTTTTTCAACAAAGATGCTGGTGATTTTCAATTCGTCGATGTCCGCGCCATCATTGTGCTCGGCATTGGCGATCGCCGACTCGAGAACTTTACGAATAATGGTGGCGCCTTTTTTGGGCGAGAACTGGAGAATGTTGAGCGCACTCTCCACCGCCTGCCCGCGAACTAAATCAGCCACCAGCCGCCCCTTCTGGGCCGACAGTCTGACGCCGCGCAATTTTGCTGTTGTTTGCATGGTGCTCTCCGTTTACCCGGCCGCTTACTTGGCGGAGGAAGGTGTTGGGGCGGACTTTTTGTCCGCCGTCGCCGCGCCGGCCTTGGAATGGCCTTTGAACGTGCGTGTGTGCGAAAACTCGCCCAGCTTGTGCCCAACCATGTTCTCGGTGATATACACCGGAATATGCTGCTTGCCGTTATGCACCGCAATGGTGAGCCCAACAAAATCCGGCAGCACCGTCGAACGGCGCGACCAGGTTTTGATAGGGCGCTTGTCCGATACCGCGCGCGCCGCCTCCACTTTATGCATCAGATGGTGATCAACGAACGGGCCTTTTTTAATGGAACGTGCCATATGTACCCCTGTATCCCTTAGTCCTGTTACGCCGAGGTTTTGGAATTACGCCGGCGCACTATCATGCTGTTGGTGCGTTTGACCTTGCGCGTTTTGTAGCCCTTGCACATCACCCCCCATGGGCTGACCGGCGCCTGGGCGGCAGCGGTCCTGCCTTCGCCCCCGCCGTGCGGATGGTCGATCGGGTTCATCGCCACGCCGCGCACCGTCGGACGCACGCCGCGCCAGCGCACACGCCCGGCTTTGCCGATGGACTCCAGCGAGTGCTCCTCGTTACCCACTTCGCCTAGTGTGGCACGACAATTCACATGCACTTTTCGAATTTCACCAGAGCGCAAACGCAACTGCGCGTAATCACCTTCGCGTGCCAGCAACTGCACGGAGGTACCAGCGGAGCGCGACAATTGCGCCCCCTTTCCCGGCTGCATTTCCACGCAACATATCGTGCTTCCCACTGGGATATTGCGCAACGGCAGCGCATTGCCCGGCTTGATTGGCGCCTCTGAACCGGACACCAATTGCGTGCCAGGCGTCAGGCCTTTGGTGGCAATGATGTAACGGCGCTCGCCGTCTGCATAACACAACAACGCAAGATGCGCACTGCGATTCGGGTCGTATTCGATACGCTCGACCTTCGCCACGATGCCATCCTTGTTACGGCGGAAGTCAATCATGCGATAGTGCTGCTTGTGGCCGCCCCCTTGGTGGCGCATGGTGATGCGGCCATGCTGATTGCGTCCCGCCTTTTTGGACTGACTGTCGAGCAGCGCCGTAACCGGCTTTCCCTTGTGCAGTCCCGGCGTTACGACTTTGACCAGTCCGCGTCGGCCAGGAGAGGTGGGTTTTACTTTGACCAGCATTACTTGTTCTCCCCTGCGGCAAAGTTGATATCCTGGTTCTTGCCGTCCTTGTCCTTGCCCAGAGTCACATACGCCTTTTTCCATCCGCTACGGCGACCGGCAAACTTGCCCATACGCTTTTCCTTACCCTTGACGTTGACTATGCGCACGCCCTCGACGTCCAATTTCCCGTCCTTCGGGCTGAACAGTAACTCGACTGCGGCCTTGACTTCAGGCTTGGTCGCGTCGGGCGCCACACGAAACACAAATTGATTATTCTTTTCACCGACGAAGGTGCTCTTTTCCGATACCACCGGCGCGAGCAATACCTGGGTCAGTCTTTCCGGGCTGTATGCTTTCATGCCAGCATCTCCTCGATCTTGGCGACCGCGCTCTTGGTCACCACGACTTTTTGGTGACGGATCAGGGTCACCGGATCGGTTTCGCTGGCCGAGGCCACGCTGACGTAGTGCAGATTGCGCGACGACAAACGCAAATTGTCATCGAGCGTGTCGGTAATTATCAACACATCATCAAGGCCCATGTCTTTTAACTTTTGCACCAGTAGCTTAGTTTTGGGTGCGCTGAGGGTGAAGCTATCCACCACCACCAACCGCTCTTCACGCGCGAGCTGCGACAAAATAGCACACACACCCGCACGGTACATTTTACGATTCAGCTTTTGACTGAAATTTTCGTCCGGACGATTAGGGAAAATCCGACCACCACCGCGCCACAGAGGGCTGGAGGTCATGCCCGCACGCGCACGACCTGTCCCTTTTTGACGGAACGGTTTTTTGGTGGAGTGGCGCACTTCTCCGCGATCTTTTTGCGCGCGAGTGCCGCTGCGTCCATTGGCAAGATACGAGGTCACCAGTTGATGCACCAGCGCTTCGTTAAATTCACGCCCAAAGGTGGCGTCAGAAGCGGAGACTTTCGCCGTTGCCTGGCCCTGGTCGTTTATCAGATTGAGTTCCATTATTTATTCCGCCCTTACTTCCTGGAACCAGCAGCAGCGCTGGCACCAGCCTTGGCAGCCACCGGCTTGGTGACAACGCGCTTAATACGCTTGGCGGGAAGCACCACGACATCGCCACCACGTGATCCGGGTACCGCACCGCGGATCAGCAGCAATTGTCGCGCTTCATCAATACGCACGATTTGCAGGCTTTGCGCGGTGCGCTTCACCGCGCCCATGTGTCCGGCCATTTTTTTGCCGGGAAACACGCGGCCCGGGTCTTGCGCCATACCAATCGAGCCAGGGCTGTTGTGTGAACGAGAATTTCCGTGACTCGCGCGATTGGATGAGAAATTGTGGCGCTTGATTACACCCTGAAATCCTTTGCCCTGCGAAATGCCGGTCACGTCTACCATCTGCCCAGCCTGGAACAGATTGGCACCGACGACACCACCGACCTTGAGTTCACCGAGTTTGTCCGGAGCAACACGAAATTCGCGCAGCGTATGCCCCGCCTCAACACCCGCCTTAGCAAAATGTCCCGCCGCAGCCTTCACTACGCGGCTCGCCCGACGTTTGCCGAAAGTCACTTGCACACCGGCGTAACCGTCGGTTTCTGGAGTCTTGAGTTGGGTGACGCGATTATTCGACACATCCACTACGGTCACCGGGATGGCATCGCCATCGTCGGTGAAAACGCGGGTCATGCCGACCTTACGGCCAACAAGTCCTAAGTTCATGATTTATTTACCTTTTTTAAAAGGAGTCCGTTACAATTGACGGACGTTTATTACACCAGTAATGCGTGTTTGATTTGTCGTGCGGCGTTAAACCTCGCAACACCAAAAACCCAACATTCAACCCTTAACACTAAAACTTATAACTTAATCTCTACGTCCACACCGGCAGGCAAATCGAGCTTCATCAGCGCGTCTACTGTTTTGTCCGTCGGGTCAATAATGTCCATCAAGCGCAAATGCGTGCGTATCTCCATCTGATCGCGCGACGTTTTGTTAACGTGCGGAGAACGTAGCAAATCGTAACGTTCCTTACGCGTCGGCAACGGCACTGGACCTTTGACCACAGCACCAGTGCGCTTGGCAGTATCCACAATTTCCTGCGCCGACTGGTCTATCAAGCGGTAGTCAAACGCCTTCAGGCGGATACGTATTTTCGAACTTTTCAAGGCGGCCATTGATAATTACTCGATCACTTTAGCGACGACACCGGCGCCGACTGTTCTGCCACCTTCGCGAATCGCAAAGCGCAGTCCTTCTTCCATCGCGATCGGCTGAATCAACGTCACCGTGATCGAAATGTTGTCCCCAGGCATCACCATTTCCGTGCCCT
>CAMDRT010000028.1 GCA_945906815.1 Bordetella parapertussis | reverse complement strand
TCGTCGTCCTGACCAACAATTTCAATTGGGACGACTATATCGGCCATAGCCTGCTGCTGCTCCTGGCCAATCGAAAAGCGGCCCAGTCGGCGCGTTCGCCCTAACGTCATGGGCTGCGCCTGACCGAGGCGGCAAACCCGACGAGGGGCTACGTACGTCGTCTTAAGCAATCGTGAACACAGCCGGAACATAAGTACAATTTTATATAATTAACAATAGGTTAACGAGGGGCTTGCTAAAGAGAACAAAACGGGAATATAAGGGGTCATTGCGCCGCTCCGGCCGCCATGAAATAAGGAGGTTCCACCGTGAACGTCACTGCCTTCCCCCTCACAGAAAAGAACAACATGGATAAGAACAAGGCCCTCGAAGCCGCTCTCAGCCAGATCGAGCGCAACTTCGGCAAGGGTTCGATCATGAAGCTCGGCCAGCGCGAATCCGCGGTCGAAACCGACGTGGTCTCGACCGGCTCGCTCGGGCTCGATATCGCGCTCGGCATCGGCGGCCTGCCGCGCGGCCGGGTGGTCGAAATATACGGGCCGGAAAGCTCGGGCAAGACGACCATGGCGCTCCATGTCATCGCCGAGGCCCAGAAGCTCGGCGGCACCTGCGCCTTCGTCGATGCCGAACATGCGCTCGACCCGGGCTATGCCCGCAAGCTCGGCGTCAATCTCGACGATCTGCTGATTTCCCAGCCTGACGCCGGTGAGCAAGCGCTCGAAATCGCCGACACCCTGGTGCGCTCCGGCGCGGTGGATGTCTTGGTGGTCGACTCGGTGGCGGCCCTGGTGCCGCGCGCCGAGCTCGAGGGCGAGATGGGCGATACCCATGTCGGCCTGCAGGCTCGTTTGATGAGCCAAGCCTTGCGCAAGCTCACCGGCTCGATTTCCCGTTCGAACTGCATGGTGATCTTCATCAATCAGATCCGCATGAAGATCGGCGTCATGTTCGGCAATCCGGAAACCACCACCGGCGGCAATGCGCTCAAGTTCTACGCCTCGGTGCGCATCGACATCCGCCGCATCGGCGCGATCAAGAAAGGCGAGGAAGTGATCGGCTCCGAAACCCGCGCCAAGGTGGTCAAGAACAAAGTCGCGCCGCCGTTCCGCCAGGCCGAGTTCGACATACTCTACGGCGAAGGCATTTCGCGCGAGGGCGAGATTATCGAACTGGGTGTGCTGCATAAGTTCATTGAAAAATCCGGCGCCTGGTACAGCTACGGCAAAGATCGCATCGGTCAGGGCAAGGACAACACGCGCGAATACCTGCGCGAACATCCCGCAATGGCCGAGGAAATTGAAGCCAAGGTGCGTGCGGAGTTGGGCGTGAACAGCGGAGGCGGCAGTGCGCCAGCAGCCGCCGAAGACGAAGAGCAAGAGTAATCCGCAGCCTGCGCTGCCGGGAACGACGCAGCCCGCGCCGGAACACGAGCCGCAGCCGTCACTGCCTGGAACGACGCAGCCTACGCTGCGTGGGCGCGCGCTGCGACTGCTGGGGCGGCGCGAGTTTTCGCGGCAGGAGCTGGAAAAACGGCTGCGCGCTTATGTCGATCCTGGCAATCTCGCCACATTGGAAACGCTGCTCGACGACTTGGCCGAGCGCGGCTGGCTGTCCGATGCGCGCTACGCCGATGCTGTGGTGCGCAAGCGCAGCGGCCACTATGCCCAGCGCTCCATCGCGCAGGAACTCAAGCGCGCCGGTATCAGCGCAGACGTCACTGCGGCCGCGCTGCCGCCAGTCGATCCCGACGAGGAATTTGCCGCGGCACTGGCCCTGTGCCAGCGCAAGTTTCGGCGCGCTCCGGCTGAGCCCAAGGAAAAAGCGCGGCAGTTGCGATTTTTGCAGTCGCGGGGCTACAGTATTGGCCTCGCACTGCGCGTGTTAAAGCGCGTCGGTGCAGCGCATGAGGAGGATGCCAGCGCTTAAGCTGGCCGCCCATCACATCTTGATATCGGCGTCCTTGATCACCTTCGCCCACTTCGCGGTCTCGCTGCGGAGCTCCTGAGCGAAGGCCTGCGGCGTATTGCCCACCGGCGTTGCGCCGTCCTGTGCCAGGCGCGCGATGATGTCGGGCTGCTTCAACACGGCGACAGTTTCCTTGTGCAGCAATGCGATGATCGCCGCCGGCGTGCGCGCCGGGGCTGCCAGGCCGTACCAGGACGAGGATTCAAAGTCGGCGAAACCCGATTCATGAAACGTCGGCACCTCCGGCAACACGCTCATGCGCTGCAGGCTCGCACTGCCGATGGCGCGCAGGCGTCCCGCGTTCAGGTGCGGCATGAACACACCCGGATTCGCAAACAACAGATCGGCTTCGTTGCTGAGCACCGCGATCAGCGCCGGTCCGGCGCCTTTGTAGGGAATCGGCACGATGTCGATGCGGGTGGCGAGTCTGAATAACTCCATCGACAGCGTTCCCGCCGAGCCCGTGCCCGATAGCGCCCAGCGCAGCTTCCCCGGATGGGCTCTGGCATAGGGTGCGATCTCCTGCACCTTGTGCAGCGGCAGTCCCATGCGCGCCGCCAGCAGGTTGGGCACCGACGCGAACTTGGTAATCGGCGCAAAATCCTTGAGCGGATCGAAGGGCAGCTTCTGCAAACTGCCGGTGACTGTCATCACCGCCACCGCGGCGACCAACAGCGTGTAGCCATCGGGATGGGCGCGGGCGACAATTTCGCCGGCGATAATGCCGCCCCCGCCACCGCGATTGTCATACAGTATGTGCTGGCCGATTCGGTCTGTGAGTTTGTTGGCGATGGGGCGCGCGATGACATCGGTGCCGCCGCCCGGCGCGAATGGGATGACCCAGCGTATCGGCTTGTTGGGATAGCGTGCTTCCTGCGCGTGCGCTGGCCATGCACCCATCAGCGCGCTGACCACGACCAAACTTTTCCACATCGTTAAGCTCCTCGGGTTCTGGTGTCGGCACTATCGCAGTGCCGGCGCAGGATTGCAACTTGCGAAGGGTATAGCAAAGGGTCTGCCGCGCGCTACCGAATCATGCTATCCGCGGTGAACAATTGCGTTAAAATTCAGCCCTTTCCGCGGCAGCGGATGCAAGGACTGGCAATGAAAAGCAACGAAATACGCAGCAAATTTCTGGATTATTTTGCCGCCAAAGGCCATGCCATCGTGGCATCGGCGCCGCTGGTGCCGGGCAATGACCCGACGCTGCTGTTCACCAATTCCGGCATGGTGCAGTTCAAGGATGTTTTTCTCGGTCAGGATAAGCGCAGCTACGTGCGCGCCACCACCTCGCAGCGTTGCGTGCGCGCCGGCGGCAAGCACAACGATCTGGAAAACGTCGGTTATACCGCGCGCCACCATACCTTTTTCGAGATGCTGGGTAATTTCAGTTTCGGTGATTATTTCAAGCGCGATGCGATTCATTACGCATGGGAACTGCTCACCGGCATTTACCAGTTGCCGCAGGACAAGCTGTGGATCACGGTCTATCAATCCGACGACGAGGCTTTTGACATCTGGTCGAAGCAGATCGGCGTGCCGCTTGAGCGCATCGTGCGCATCGGTGACAAGCCGGGCGGCGGCTCGGATAACTTTTGGCAGATGGCGGATACCGGGCCGTGCGGGCCGTGCAGCGAAATTTTTTACGATCACGGCGCTGAAATCGCGGGCGGGCCGCCGGGCTCCGCAGACGCTGATGGCGACCGCTATATCGAAATCTGGAATCTGGTGTTCATGCAATTCGATAAACAAAAAAGCGGCGACGATTACGTTTTGCATCCGCTGCCCAAACCGTCGGTGGATACCGGCATGGGGCTGGAGCGCATTGCCGCGGTGCTGCAACAGGTGCATTCCAATTACGACATCGATCTGTTTCAGGCTTTGATCAAGGCGGCTGCGCGCGAAACCGGCGTTCAAGACCTGACCAACAACTCGCTCAAAGTCATCGCCGATCACATCCGCGCTACTTCGTTCATGATTGTCGATGGGGTGATTCCCGGCAACGAAGGGCGCGGTTACGTGCTCCGGCGCATCATACGCCGCGCCATACGTCATGGTTATCAACTGGGGCAGAAAAAGCCGTTCTTTCACAACCTGGTGGCCGATCTGGTGCAGGCGATGGGCGACGCCTATCCCGAACTGGCCGCGGTCAGTGTGCGTGTCGCCGCCGTGCTCAGGCAGGAGGAGGAGCGATTCGCCGAGACCCTGGAAAACGGCATGAAAGTATTGGAGAGTGCGTTAACCCGTGAAGACAAAATGCTCGACGGCGATACCGTGTTTCAGTTGTACGACACGTTCGGGTTTCCGGTCGATCTCACGGCGGATATCGCGCGCGAGCGCAACGTGCGCGTGGATTACGCCGGTTTTGAAGCAGCGATGGAGCGTCAGCGCGAACGCGCGCGCGCGGCATCCAAGTTCCAGATGGGCAGCGCGGTGGAATACTCGGGCGCTAAAACGGTGTTCAAAGGTTACGACACGCTGGCGCTCAGCGATGCGCAAGTGGTGGCGATCTACCGCGAAGGCACATCGGTGCCATCCATTGCCGGTGGCGAAGCAGGGATCGTGGTGCTGGATCACACGCCGTTTTACGCTGAGTCGGGCGGTCAGGCGGGTGATGCCGGTGTACTCGATGCGGCGAACGGCGCTTTTAGCGTCACCGACACGCTGAAAATCCAGCCCGATGTGTTCGGCCATCACGGCAAACTGGCGGCGGGCGCGCTGGCCGTGGGCGATAAAGTCGCGGCAAAAGTCGATAACGCGCGGCGCGCGCGCACCATGCGCAATCACTCAGCGACGCACCTGATGCACAAGGCGCTGCGTGAGGTGCTCGGCGCGCATGTGCAGCAAAAAGGCTCGCTGGTTGACGCGGCTAAAACGCGCTTTGATTTCTCGCACAATGAACCGTTGAACGACGCGCAAATCCGCACCGTAGAGGCCATGGTCAACGCCGAAGTGCTGGCGAATGCCGCGACTTCGGCACGGGTGATGAAATTCGACGATGCGGTAAAAGCCGGTGCGATGGCGCTGTTCGGCGAAAAATACGGCGATGAAGTGCGCATGCTCGACATCGGCTCCTCGCGCGAGTTATGCGGCGGCACGCATGTGGCGCGCACCGGCGACATCGGTTTTTTCAAGGTGGTGGGGGAGAGCGGCATCGCCGCCGGTGTGCGGCGTATCGAAGCGGTGACCGCCGAAGGGGCGCTGGCTTGGGTGCAGCAGCAGGAAGACACGCTCGCCACTGCTGCCTCGGCATTGAAATCCAGCCCGCATGAAGTGGGGCAGAAAATCACGCACATGCTCGACACTGTGCGTAACCTTGAAAAAGAACTGGCACGCCTGAAATCAAAACTGGCGTCGTCGCAGGGCGACGAACTGGCCGATCAGGCGCTGGATGTGCAAGGGGTTAAAGTGATTGCCGCTACTATGGACGGCGCCGACAGCAAAGGCCTGCGCGAGTCGCTGGACAAACTCAAAGACAAGCTCAAGTCGGCAGTGATCGTGCTGGCAGCAGTCGACGCCGGCAAGGTGTCCTTGATTGCCGGCGTCACCCAGGATCTCACCAGCAAACTCAAGGCCGGCGAATTGGTGAATCATGTTGCGCTACAGATAGGCGGCAAAGGCGGCGGCCGGCCCGACATGGCGCAGGCGGGCGGCACTGATCCAGGCAAGTTGCCGCAAGCGCTGGCTTCGGTACGCGCTTGGGTAGCAGGTAAAAATAAGTAATAAAAACAAATATTTAGTTGATGTCGTGGGTGATGGAAGGTGGTGGCAAACCATGAACAGCCCGCTTGACGAACTAAAACCCGGCCTCCACGCCAGCGTGGAAATCGTGGTTGGCACGCGCGATACCGCGGCGCATGTGGGCAGCGGCAAAATCGGCGTGCTGGCAACGCCGATTTTGGTGACGCTATTGGAAACCGCAGCGCTGCAGGCGGTGGAGCGCCTGATGCCGCCGGGGCAACAGACTGTCGGTACGCGGCTGGAAATTTCGCATACGGCGGCAACCCCCGTCGGCATGCGTGTGCGCGCATCTGCGGAACTGGTGAAAGTCGAAGGCCGCAAACTCACCTTCAAACTGCACGCCGAGGACGATGGCGAAACCATCGGTGGCGGGGTGCATGAGCGCTTGATCATCAGCGTCGAGCGCTTTGATCAACGTATGCAAAGCAAACTGGAAGCGCGCAAATAGTGACCTGGCAGTCGCTACTGCGGTACGCGTAACAGCGTGTGCCAGAGGGTACTATCCATCGATGCGGAGGCGGCGTGAAACGCTTACTGGTATTGAGCATACTTGCCGCGCTGGTGTCTTGCTCAGGTCCACTCACCATCTCCACCCGTGCGCCGCCGCAAGCGCGCGAGCGTGAGCTGATCGATCGCGCGCTGGTGGCGCTGGGCGGCGCGGATGCCCTGCGCGCCCTGCGCGCGGCGTCACTCAAGGGCACGGTCAAACATTGGGAGCCGGAACAATCGTATGCGCCGGGTGGCGCAGCGCGCTTTGCCGCTGAATCGAGTTTTGACACCACGCTCGATTTTGTCAATCACCGCGCGCGCATCGAGTGGGAAAAGAAATTTGCCTATCCCGCGCCGCGCACTTTTAAATTCAGTGAAGTGGTCACGCCCGGCGCGGGCTACGTCATCGGCATCGATTCCAACAGCCGCAATGCGCAAAGCCGCAACGCCAATCCGCCGGCGCATACCATGTCCGGCTTACGGCTGGCGGCCACGCAGCGCGAGCTGCGCCGCAGCTCTCCCGTGCTGCTGCTGGAAATGAGCGCTAACCTCGCACGCAACACGCGCATGGCCAATATCGAGATCGGCGGCGTGTCCCATCCGGCACTTTCCTATAACGCGGGTGGTGTCAATTTCACGGTGATGTTTGATCCGCAAACGGGTTTGCCGGCGCGCGTGCGCACGCTGGATTTCGACAATATGTGGGGGGATGTGAACTACGATCTGGTGTTGTCGGAATGGCAGCCGCTGGCGGGTGTGCGGGTGGCCGCCCATCAGCGTTACGAGTTCAACGGCAGAGTCGTGGTGGACCTGCGCCTGACGCACATGACGCCGCATCCCCAACTCAATCCGGCGGCAATGGCGGTGCCTGACAGTGTGCGCGCGACAGCCGCCCAACCGGCTAGCGGTAATCTGCCGTATCAGTGGGTGATACGCCGCCAGTTTATCGGCACCTATCTCGATTCGGATAACACCAGCTACGATACGCTGGCGGGGCCGGGCCTGCGTCTGCAGGAACTCGCGCCCGGCGTGCAGCATGTGGTGGGCGGATCGCACAACGCCTTGCTGGTGGAGATGCGCGATCATTTAATCGTGTTCGATGCGCCGGTTTCCGATGGGCAGTCCCACTGGACGATACGCGCCGCACAGGCGAAATATGGCGCCAAGCCGATACGTTACCTCGTGCTGACGCATCACCACATGGATCACGCCGGCGGCCTGCGCGCGTACCTGGCGCAGGGTGCGACGCTGGTGGTGGGGCGCGGCGCCGCGGCGTACTATCGCCGCATCCTCGCCGCGCCCGCGACGCGCAATCCGGATCTGGGTGCTTATGATTTTTCCAGGGTGAATATCGTCGAAGTCGCTGATCGTTATGTCATGAGCGACGGCCAGCGCGACGTCTCCGCCCATGGGGCCGAGAACCTGCATGCGCAAAGCATGCTGATCGGTTACGTCGCCGATGCGCGCCTTGGTTTTGTCACCGATATCTGGAGTCCGGGCGCAGCCCCCCTGCCCAGGCACATCAGCACGCCGCTGGCCGCGATTGTAACTGCGGTGCGGCGCGCGGGTATTTCACCGCTGCGCTTTGCCGGCGGCCATGGCAGCACGGCAGAGTATGCGCCGTTGGCTGGATTGGCTGGCACTCTGCCCTAAAACGGCAACGCAATCCCTGGCTTCACTGCTAGTAACGCGCGGCGGAAATCGTTTTGTATGCGCTTTAACGCGGCATCGGTTTCTGCCTCGAAACGCAGCACTATCACCGGCGTGGTGTTGGACGGGCGCGCGAGGCCAAAGCCGTCGGCGTATTCGACCCGTATGCCATCGATGGTAATAATTTCCTGTGCGTCGCCGAAGGTCGCATTTTTCTGCAACGCCTGCATCAGGGTGTAGTTCTCGCCCTCGGCGGTCTGCACATGCAACTCGGGGGTACTCACCGCATCCGGCAGCGATTCCAGCGCGGCAGTCAGGTCGGGCATACGCGACAGAATTTCCAACAGCCGCGCCCCAGCGTAAAGTGCGTCGTCAAAACCGTACCAGCGCTCCTTGAAGAATAGGTGGCCGCTCATCTCGCCCGCCAGCGGCGCGCCGCTTTCCTTTAACTTGGCCTTGATAAACGAATGCCCGGTCTTCCACATCAGGGGTTTGCCGCCGCGGCTGCGTATCCAGTTGAACAGATTGCGGGTGGATTTCACATCGAAAATAATCTCGGCGCCGGGGTTGCGCTGGAGCACGTCTTCGGCGAACAGCATCAATTGGCGGTCAGGGTAGATGATGTTGCCGTTCTTGGTGACTACGCCGAGACGGTCGCCGTCGCCGTCGAACGCGAGGCCAATTTCCGCGTCGCCTGCCTTCAATGCGGCCATCAGGTCCAGCAGATTTTGTGGCTGTGAAGGGTCGGGATGATGGTTGGGAAAGCGGCTGTCCACATCGCAAAATAGCTCCTGCACAGCGCAGCCCAGACGGCGATACAGCTGCGGTGCGTAAGCGCCGGCGACGCCGTTGCCGCAATCGATTGCAATCTTGAGCGGACGCGCGAGTTTCACGTCATTCACGATGCGGCTCAAATACGCTTCACCTATGTCATGCGTGCGGTAACCGCCGGCGCCGTAATGCAAGTCGCCGCCTTCGATGCGCATGCGCAGCTGTTGTATGGCGTCGCCGGCGAGCGTATCGCCTGCGAGCATCATTTTCAGCCCGTTATATTGCGGCGGATTGTGTGAGCCGGTCACCATCACGCCGCACTGCGTGTGCAAGTGGTGGGTGGCGAAATACACCATCGGTGTTGTCACCATGCCGACATCCACCACGTCCACACCGCTGGCACGCAGCCCGCGCGCCAGCGCCGCGGATAGCGCCGGGCCGGAGGCGCGGCCATCGCGGCCGATGGCGATTTCTTGTTGCTGGCGCGCCACCGCTGCGGAGCCGATGGCGTGGCCGATATTTTCGACGGCCTCGGGTGTGAGCGCGGTTTGCACAATGCCGCGTATATCGTAGGCTTTGAATATTTCAGGCGGTGCGAATTTGGACACAAAAACCTTTCACTTCAAAAACGGCAGCTCAGCCGCAGGAAAATTAAGCCGCCGTAAAAAAACGCAACAGGCGTTGCGCCAGCCACGTGATGTTACCCGGGAAGCTGCCGGTGACAAAGCCGACATGTCCGCCGGTGGCGGGTGTTTCCAGAACGATATGGGGGGAGATACCTTGCGCCGTGGGCAAAAAGCGCGCCGGTAAAAACGGATCGTTGCGCGCATTGAGCATCAGCGTGGGCGCGGCGATGAATTTAAGATAAGGTTTGCTGCTGGCGCGCGCGTAATAATCATCAGCACCACTAAAGCCGTGCAGCGGCGCGGTTACCCGATCGTCAAATTCGCGCAGGGTGCGTGCTGCCATCATGTGCGGCCTGTCGCACAGCGCGGGATAGCGCTTCATCTTGGCGAGGGTTTTCGCTTTCATCGTCGACAAAAACCGCCGCGTGTAAACCCGGTTAAAGCCCCGTGCCAGCGCGTCACCCGCTGCGGCAAGATCAACCGGCGCACACACCGCAGCCGCGCGTGTGATGACGCTGCGCGCGTTATCACCCTGTTCGCCCAGCCACTTAAGTAAAGCGTTGCCACCCAGCGACACCCCCACGGCATACAGCGGCCCGCTGCGTGACGAACGCAGGCGCCGCAGGACCCAGTCGATCTCGGCGCTGTCGCCCGAATGGTAGGCGCGCGGCAGACGATTTAACGCGCCGCCGCAGCCGCGAAAATGCACCACCACGCCGCGCCAGCCGAGCGCGTTCACCGCGTGCATCAGGCTGCGCGCGTAATGACTGTTGGAATCGCCTTCCAGGCCGTGAAACAACACCACCAAGGGTGTTTCGTCTTGTTGATTGAGCTTCAGTTCGTGATCAGGGTTGTCCACCCAATCGATCTCGATAAAATCCAGATCCGGCGTCTCCCAGCGCTCACGCCAGTACCTCACCGGCGGACGCGGCGCAATGGTGGCCGCGTGTATGGTTTGCGCGTGGCCGCCGGGCAGCCAGCGCGGCGCTTGGTAGGGCGCGAGGATTTCGTCGGCGTCGAGGTTGGACATGCGGATCTATACTAAGGCGTTAGGCGTGAGGCGTAAGGCGCTAGGCGTTCCACGGGCTGCGCCTCACGTCTTGCGCCTAACGCCTTACGCTACACGCCTAACGCCTCACAAATTGCTAACTGGCGTAGCTGGGATCAATGCGATCGAGTTTGCGCAGCAGCGACGGCCATTCCAGCAGGCCGTGGCGCGCTTGCCGTTGCAGTCGACCTAACGCGATCAACCCACCTTGACCGCTTTGCCCGCTGTAGTGCCGGAAAGCCTGCCGAACACCGAACCCGAAGTCAGCCCGGTGCCGCCCGGATAGTTGTGATAAAAAATGCCACCGACCAGTTCGCCGGCTGCGTATAAGCCTGGTATGGGCTGGCCGCCGGTGTCTTCCACCTGGCCTTCGGTTGCCGGATCGGTGCTGATTTTCAGACCGCCAAAGCTGAAGGTGACACCGCAGGTCACGGCATAAGCTTCAAACGGTGCAGTGTCGACGGTGTTAGCCCAGTTGGTCTTGTTGATGGCGAGGCCTTCGGTGCGGCGGCCGTCCTTGATCGCCATGTTGTAGGTCTGGTCGTGCTGCACGGCTTTGTTGTACTCGGTAATCTCGCGCAGCGCGGCTTCGGCGTTCACACCGTCCATCATCTTGCACAGTTCTTCGAGCGTGTTGGCGCGCACTTTGGTCACGCGCTTGATGCGGTATTCGTCGCGCAGTGAGGGAATGATTTTGGCGTCGAACACCTGCCATGCGAACATGCCGGGCTGATTCAAAATGACCTTGCCGTATTTGGCATAAGTGTAGTTGCGGAAATCCGCACCTTCGTCGCAGAAGCGTTTGCCGTCAGCATTGATCATGATGCCCCACGGATAGCTGTGCTTCTGGAACTGGTCGCCCACTGCAAGGTCGCCAAACGGCGGCGAATTGCGATCCCAGCCTACGGCGTGACAGCCGGACCAATGGCCATAGGGCATGGCGCCGATGTCGAGTGCCATTTTGATGCCAAGGCCGGTGTTGTAACGGGTGCCGCGCACATGCGCGAGATCCCAGCCGGGGCCGAGGTAGCGCGCGCGCATTTCGGCGCTGGATTCAAAGCCGCCGCAGGCGAGGATCACCGCCTTGGCCTTGATATCGACGTTCTGACCTTTGTGCCGTGCGCGCACGCCGAGCACATTGTTGTCGCTGTCGGTGAGCAGTGAAATCGCCGGCGTTTCATAGAATATTTTGATGCCTTCGCGCTCGCAGGCTTTGTGCTCATTGGCCACCAAGCCTTCGCCGCCGCCCCAGGTTTCAGCAGCCAGACCGCCCCAGAACTTGTAGCGCGTGCCATTATCGACCTTGTAGGACTGGCGGCCGTAGCTCGCCTGGAACTTCACGCCCTTTTTGCGCAGCCACACCACGGTGTCGTAGCTGCGGCGGATCAGCATTTCGCACAGATCCGGGTCGGTCTGCTCCTGCGTGATGCGCGCCATGTCGTCGAAATAGGCATCGGTGGTGTACGAACCGTAGTCGTGGGTTTTCTTTTCTTCCTCGGTGAGCTCCGGAATGATCTCGGCCAGCTCATCGACGTTATTGAACACCACGCGCATCAGCCCGCCGGTGTAGCGGCTGTTGCCGCCGCAATCGTCGATGGGCGCGGCCTCAAGCATGATCACACTGGCGCCTTGTTCGCGCGCAGCAAGCGCTGCGCAGGCAGCGGCGTTGCCCGCGCCGACGACGATAATGTCAGGATGTCCGAAATCCGGGAGACTCATAAAATATCCTTTAATCACAAATAATTATTTAGATTTAGCACGGGAAACTTTGGTCCGCGCAGGGGTATGCGCGGGGAGTGAATTATACCTTGCGTTTTTAGTGCAGCGTCTTTGGCGCGCGCTTCACTTCCGTCTCGGGCACTACCGCCACAGCCGGCGCAGCGGGTGCGGGCGAGGCATGATGCGCAACCATGCGCCAGCCGCGGTCGGTGCGCAAGTAGATGTTGGTGACCAGCAGCGGATTGTGCGCAGGCCCCTGTCCCGCCACCGTGATCAGTTCGTAGACGCTGTGAACTGCGATCATCACGCCGTGAATTTCGTGGCGCGCGCGCAATTGAAAGCTCAAGGATTGTCCATTGGTGAATAGCCGGCGCCAGGATTCACGCACGTTCTCCATGCCCGAGATGCGCGGGCCGCCGGGGTGTACGCAGTAAATATCGTCATCATCGGCCCACACCGCCATCATCGCTTCGAGATCGCTCTTGCCAAAAGCGTCGTAGAAAGCCGCTTCAGCTTCTTGAGAATTCGCGTAGAGTGTTTTTTTCACGATGGGCGGCCATAAGTTGGCGGGAGTTATTCTATCAAATTCAGATAGTTATCGGGATCTTGCAGGGCGCTCGCGGGTGCTTGCGCGCATCGTCATTTGCATTGGGCGTAAGGAAAGGTAACAATTCGCCCCTTATTTACGACATACCTAGCGCACGTGTGATGCGCGGTATTACGAGGAGAATTTAAGTCATGAATTTCAAACCGTTACTGGTCTGCGGCTGGTGTGCAGCTACTTGCGCCGCGGGTGTGAATGCGCTTGCGGCGGACGCTGCCGCTGGTTACCCCAACCGCCCGATACGCATGCTGGTGCCCAACGCGCCCGGCAGTTCGGTCGATACACTAGGCCGCATTATCGGCCACAAGTTAACCGACGTGATAGGGCAACAGGTGGTTATCGACAACCGCGCGGGCGCGGGCGGCATTATCGGCATGGAGATTGCGAAGAACGCCAACCCCGATGGCTATACCCTGATCAGCGCGACCACGGCGGCGTCAACGGTGGCCGTGTTGTTGCAGAAAACACCGACTTTTGATCCGGTCAGGGATTACGACTATGTATCGCAGTTCGCGGTAACCGCAAATATTCTGGTGGTGCATCCGGCGTTGCCGGTTAAATCCGTAAAGGAACTGATTGATCTGGCGAAGGCCCGCAACGGCAACCTCAACATGGCCTCGGCAGGATCCGGTTCGCAAAGCCATTTGTCGGGCGCGTACTTCATGTCCACAGCCAATATGGCGTCGTTGCATGTGCCGTACAAGGGTGGCGGGCCGTCGGTGGCGTCGGTACTGGCGGGCGAATCGCAGTGGACGTTGACGCCGGCACCTGCCGTGATGACGCATGTGAATGGGGGCAAGCTGCGTGCCATAGGCCACAGTCTGCCGGGTAAATCGCAACTGATGGGAAGCATTCCACCCATCGCCGAGAGCATCGCCGGATTTGACTACAGCGGCTGGCAGGGATTTTTCATTCCCAAGGGTACGCCAAAAGCGATTGCCGACAAGCTGCGCGTGGCGGTGGTCAAGACTGCGCACTCGCCGGAAGTGACCAAGGCGCTGGCGCTGCAGGCGACGGAAGTCGTCACCGGCACGCCCGAAGAATTCCGCAAAGTGGTGCAGGATTCACTGCTCAAGAATGCGAAAGTCATCAAAGTGGTGGGGCTGACTGCAAATTAGTGCACGAGGACGGTGGTTCAGCGCGGCGGCGGTTGATCTCTCCCGTCGCGTTTTCATTCGGGATCGGTGTTTGCCACGGACAGGGGAATTAGCTACATGATTTACAACGACAGGGGTTTATCCGACGAAACGCGCATGATGCGCGACGTCACGCGCAAATTCGTCAACGAGCATGTCATCCCGTTCACGCGCCAGAACTGGCAGGCCGAATGGAGCATGAAACCGGAGGGACGTCTGCCGCCGAAGATACTCGACGTCGCGCACGAAATCGGCATCCGCACACTGGGGGTGCCCGAGGAATACGGCGGCATCGCGCTGGACCCCCAATCCGAAACGCAAACTTTCGCCGTCATCTCCGAGGAAATTTCGCGCGGCGACTGCGGCCTTGCCGAGAAAATGGTGCAGCAATGGAAAGTCTCCGTGTTGCTGCGGAACATCCTGCCGGAAAGCCTGAAGAAAATCTGGTTTCCGAAGATCATGGCCAACTCGCAGTTTCTGCTGGCGCATTGTTTGACCGAGCCGCGCGGCGCTTCCGACCGCTGGCTGCCGTATGACGTGCCCGAAGCCATGATGCATACCCGCGCCGAGAAAAAAGGCGACCAGTGGATCATCAACGGCCGCAAGCAGTTCATCAGCAACGGTTACGATGCGAGCCTGTATGTGGTCTATGCCACGACCACGCCCGGCGCCGGGTTGACCAAGGGCACCTCATGTTTTCTGGTGCCGCGCGAAACCAAAGGCTTTTCGGTGGCGCGCTGCAACGAAACGCTGGGCGGGCGCTTCATGAACAACGGCGAAATGGTGTTTGAGGACATGGCCGTGCCCGAGGAATACTTGTTGGTGAAAGACATCGCGCTGGCCAAAGCGGGTGTTTATTTCCGTCCCGGAAAAATTATTCAAGGCTCGAAAAATCTCGGTGTTGGCGTGCGCGCTTATGAAGAAACCGTGAAGTACGTGCATGACTACGTGCAAGGAGGCAAAAAGCTCATCAAGCATCAGGCCGTCGCCATACGCATCGCGGAAATGGCGACCAAAATCTGCGCCGTGCGCTCGCTGCTGCACGAAGCTTCGCGCGCGGTCGACGAAAAAGCGCCCGATGCCGAAATGCTATGCAATATGGTGAAGATGTATGCCTCGGAAGCCGTGCTGGAAGTGTGCAAACATGCGGTGGAACTGCACGGCGGCAACGGCACCATGCTCGACTTCGGCATTGAAAAACTCTACCGCGACGCCACCATGTACCTGCACATGGACGGCACGGTGGACGTAACCAAGTTCAAGATCGTGAAAAATTTGTTCCCGGAGACGGCGGGCAAGTACGCGGGGAATGACTAGCGGACAGTGCGATAGCACACAGTGGGCGGCATGAGCCGCCTTCTTCTATTCCGATTACCAGGTCATTGACAAGGCGAACGCTTTTCCGTACGCTTAGAGCATGACATCCCTTCCTGCCACCCAAGCTCGCTCGAAGCTCTATCAATTACTTGATGAAGCTGCCGCGTCGCACGAGCCGATCCAGATTACCGGCAAGCGTAGCAACGCGGTTCTCGTGTCCGAGGAAGACTGGCGCAGCATTCAGGAGACGCTGTACCTGGTGTCGATGCCGGGCATGCGCGCTTCTATCCGCAAGGGCATGGCCGAGCCGCTTTCCAAAGCCGCCAAGAAGCCCGGCTGGTGAGTTGGACTGTTGTTTATACGCGGCAGGCCCGCAAGGACGCTAAAAAGATTTCGTCTGCGAAGCTAAAGCCCCAAGCACAACGCCTTCTCGATCTCATCGAGAAGAATCCCTTCCAGAATCCACCGCCGTATGAAAAACTGGTAGGTGATCTGGCGGGCGCTTATTCACGCCGCATCACTATTCAACATCGGCTGGTGTATCAGGTTTACCAGGAGGAACGCACCGTCAAGGTGCTGCGCATGTGGACGCATTACGAATAAGGTGAGGGTCTCCGCTCATTCGCCAGTGGGAAAAGGGTCAGTTCTTTACATTGCATCTCTCTCGCAGTTTGCGCAGTATCGCTGAGGGTGTGCTGGTCTCGATTGCACGCTGCATCTTCGAGATCCGCGATGGCGAAACCCTGCAGCATGCAGCCACCGCCGGCAACAGCGCATTGACCGCGCGGCGCAGCAGGTATGCCCACCCACTTAGTCTGGTGCAATGTTAAGAACTGACCCCTTTCGTAGGTTCTGAAAAGGGTCAGTTCTTTACATTGCATCTCTCTCGCAGTTTGCGCAGTATCGCTGAGGGTGTGCTGGTCTCGATTTCACGCTGAATCTTCGATATCCGCGATGGCGAAACCTTGCAGCATTCAGTCACCGCCGGCAACAGCGCATTGACCGCGCGGCGCAGCCGGTATGCGCACCCACTTAGGTTGGTGCAATGTTAAGAACTGACCCCTTGTGCATACGGCTAGCAAGAGGATTGAAGATGGGAAAGTGACCTACGGGAAATTCGTGCGTATGGCGCAGGTTGCGTTCAGCGCCACGCGTCAACCCGCAATCTTCGCTTCCTTGACCACGCGCCGCCAGCGTTCAACGGTGGGTTTGAGCACATTTAAAAATTGTTCGGGCGGCCCGCCAGCGGTTTCCAGGCCTTCGGCGCGCATTTGTTTGGTCATTTCCTCGGTCAGCAGCACTTTGGCGACTTCGCGGTTCCACAGTGCGACGATGTCCCTGGGTATGCCTTTGGGGCCCCAGATGGCGTACCAGTGTGGCACGTCGAAACCGGGAACCGTTTCGCTGATGCTCGGCATGTCAGGCAGCAGCGGCGAGCGTTTGGCAGTGGTGATGCCGAGGGCGCGCAGGCGTCCGCCTTTCAGATGCGGTAGCGTGGGTACGATGCTGATCGACGAGATCTGCGCTTCGTTACCGATAACCCCGAGCAAGGCTGGTGCACCGCCCTTGAATGGGATATGCACGGTATTGATTTTCGCTTCGAGGTTGAACAGTTCATGCGTCAGATGGGTGACGCTGCCGACGCCGACCGTTGCGTAGTTGATCTTGCCGGGATTATTTTTCGCGTAGTCTATGAGTTCCCGGACGCTTTTTGCGGGCAGCGATGGATGCGTGACCAGCAACAGTCCGGTAGTGCCGAGCAGAATCACCGGCTGGATGCCGTAGACAGGATCGTACGACAGCTTGTGATACGCAGAATTTGCTGCGTAGCTGCTGGACACAGTGATAAAAGTATAGCCATCGGGTTCGGATTTTGCGGTGATCTCGGCGCCGAGCGCGCCGCCGGCGCCGGGCCGGTTATCCACCACTATCGGCTGGCCGATCACCGCGGATACCCGCGGGCCGATCACGCGCGACAGGATGTCAGTGCCGCCGCCGGGCGAGAACGGCGAGATCAGCCGTATCGGCCTGGTGGGATATTTCTGTGCCATGCTGGCGGGCGCGGCGGCGCATAATAAAACACAGGCGCACAGCGCATACAGGGTCTTCATCGAACGCCTCCTTTGACTACTCCACTTTTATTTTTGATTCCTTTACCACTTTCTGCCACTTCGGAATTTCCTGCGCAATCATCGCGCTGAACGCCGCGGGCGTGTTGGTCATCGGTTCCAGCCCCGCGTTGGCGAAGCGCTTGCCGACTTCGGCTGACCCCAGCAGTTTGTGGATTTCGCTGCTGGCCTTGCTCACGATCGCACGCGGCGTGCCGCCGGGGTAGACCAGTCCGTACCACACGTCAAACACATAGCCCGGCACCGACTCGGCCACGGCCGGAATATCCGGTGCGAAGTGCGTGCGCTTGGCGCTGGTGACGGCGAGCGCTTTCAGGCGGTTACCTTTTACGTGAGGCAACAGCGTCGCAAGCCCCGCCAGCGCGACCTGAATTTCACCGGCCATGGCTGCGGTGACTGCCGGATTGCTGCCTTTGTAAGCGACATGCAGCATCGACAAGCCGGTGTGGATCGCCAGCAGTTCGATGCCCAGGTGCGATGACGAACCACTGCCGCCGGAGCCGTAGCTGATGCTTCCGGGTTTGGCTTTCGCCAGCGTGATCAGTTCCTGGATAGTATTCGCCGCCAGGGTGCGCGTGGTGGCAATCACAAACGGCTGATTGGCGGCGAGCGAAATCGGTGCCAGATCACGCCGCGGATCGTACGCCAGATTGCGCTCGATCGCGGGTGCGAAGGTCAGATGGCCGACGCTGCCCAGCAGCAGGGTGTAGCCGTCGGGTGCCGCTTGCTTGGCGACCAGTGTGACACCGGGTATGCCGCCGCCGCCGCCGCGATTGTCCACCACCACGCTGTGGCCCCAGCTTTCGAATAAGCCCTGCGCGATCAGGCGCGCGATGATGTCCGTGCCGCCCCCGGGAGCGGCAGGCACCACCAGACGCAAGGATTTGCTGGGATAGTTCGCGGCAGACGGAGCCTGCGCTGCTGCCGGCGCGGCTGCCGCCATAGCGCACGCCGGCAGCACGGCGCTAACCATTTTTAACACGACATACACGGGGTTCCTCCTGTGCCGGCACGTTTGCCGGGCGCACGTCATCATCGCATCTTTACACAAAACGGCGTCTTTGCGGTTGCCGTTGAGCTACCGATCAACCCACTTTCAAAAGCTGCACCTCAGCCCACACCTGCGCCGGCGTCAGTTGCCGCATGCAATTGAAATGCCCCAGCGGACATTCGCGCTTGAAGCAGGGGCTGCAGGCGATGTCGATCTTGATGAATTTGGCCTTGTCCGAAAGCGGGGGCGTGAATGCCGGGCTGCTGGAACCGTAGAGCGCCAACGTCGGTCGCTCGAGCGCAGCCGCAATGTGCATCAATCCCGAATCGTTGGTGACCACCAGTGCCGCGCCGCTGATTAAATCTATCGCGTCCTCGAGCGAAGTTTTACCGCACAGGTTGACGCAGGCGCCATCGCTCGCGCGCACGATGTCGTCGCCGATGCTCATGTCCTTCGGCGAGCCGATCAACCCTACCGCGTACCCTGCCTGTGCTGCCTGCTTGGCGAGCGCACCGAAGTACGCAGCAGGCCAGCGCTTGGCCGGGCCGTATTCTGCGCCGGGGCAAAAAACCGCCAGCGGTAAATCATGATTAAGTATTTGTTTTTTAACGAGTTGTTTTGCATTTTTCGTGTCGACGGATAATGCCGGGGCAGGCAACGGGCTGGGCAAAGCCGCGCCGCGAGCCAATGCCAGTAGTGCGAAACGCTGCACCATTTTTGGCTGTGCGCGGGCATCGAGATGGCGCATGTCATTTAACAAGCCATAGCGCATTTCACCGCGAAAGCCGGTGCGCAACGGAATTTTCGCCAGCAGTGGAATCAACGCCGACTTCAATGAGTTCGGCAACACAATCGCCTGGTCGTAATGTTCGGCTTGCAGTTCGTGCGCCAGCCGCCGGCGCTCGGCGAATTTAAGCTCGCCGTGACCGAAGCGCGCCACTATGCCACGGCGCACTTCGGGCATGCGCGCGAGCAATGGCAGCGTCCACGGCGGGGCGAGCACATCGAGCGTGAGATTCGCGTGGCGCTGGTGCAGCAGCCTGAACATCGGTTGCGCCAGTACCGTGTCGCCGACCCAGGATGGGGCGACGATGAGAATTCGCATTGGGATTGTTTAGTGTTGAGAGTTGAGAGCGACGTCGCTGGGGGTTACTCTCGACTCTCAACGCCCAACTCTGAACCCCCTCAGTGTCCAGCCTTGGCCGGCCCGCCCACCAGGGTGTAGGTGGTGCCGCAATAAGGACACAGCGCTACACCGGTTTTTTCGATGGGCATGAACACCCGCGGATGCGCATTCCACAACAGCATCGAAGGCGTCGGGCAGTGCAGCGGCAGATCAGCCGCGGTGACCTCGATGTGCCGTGATTTATTGTCGGTTTGTTCCGTCATGGCTGCGTTTAAGCCGCGACCGGTGACAGCCAGTCGGCGTGTTTTTGCGACTTGCCGTTGACGCAATCGAAGAACGCCTGCTGCAGCCGGGTGGTAAGCGGCCCGCGCTGTCCGCTGCCGATGGCGCGGCCATCGACTTCGCGTATGGGCGTGACTTCAGCCGCGGTGCCGGTAAAAAAAGCCTCGTCGGCAATGTATAGGTCGTCGCGTGTAATACGTTTTGCGCTGACCGTGTAACCCATGTCCTGCGCCAGCGTGATGATGGAATCGCGGGTGATGCCGATCAGTGCGCTGGTCAATTCCGGCTCGTAAATCTTGCCATCTTTGACCATGAACAGATTTTCGCCGGAACCTTCGGCGACAAAACCATCCACATCCAGCAGCAGGCCTTCGTCGTAACCATGTTCGGTAGCTTCGAGATTGGCGAGTATCGAATTGGCGTAGGTGGCGGATACTTTGGCGCGGGTCATCGATACGTTGACATGGTGCCGCGCGTAGGAGGATGTTTTAACGCGGATGCCTTTTTCAATGGCATCGGCGCCGAGGTACGCACCCCACGGCCACGCCGCGATCGCCACATGCACGGTGTTGCCCTTGGGCGATACACCCATCTTCTCGGAGCCGTAAAACGCAATCGGGCGCAGATAGCACGACTCCAGCTTGTTGACACGCACCACTTCTTTTTGCGCCGCCATCAGGGTGTCGATGCTATAGGGGATTTTCATCAAATAGATGTGCGCCGAGTTGAGCAGCCGCTGGGTGTGCTCTCGCAAGCGGAAAATCGCTGTGCCGCCGACCGTATTGTAGGCGCGCACGCCTTCGAATACCGCGAGGCCGTAATGCAGCGAGTGCGTAAGCACATGGGTGGTGGCATTGCGCCAAGGCACGAGTTTGCCGTCATACCAGATATGCCCGTCACGATCCGCCATCGACATGGTGCTGTTCCTGTAAAAACATGTAAAGTTGAGGGGCTATTTTAACCCAGAAAAAGCGCTTAGCCACAGAGACCTCAGAGTTCAGTGGCGCTGTCTTAAAGGCGATTTACCACGGAACACACGGAATACGCGGAAACAGCAAGGTGCGGAATTTTTCCGTGTGTTCCGCGTTGCGGTTACCGCGGCTGGCCGAATACGCTGTGCCACAAATCACCTACCGCGGCGGCGTGCGCGGCGACCGGCCCGGCCGCCACCCGCGCGTAACGCTCGCCCTGTAAACGCAGCGTGTGCTGGGTTTGCCGCCACCCGCGATACGCCTGCTGCGCCGCGTGCGCGCCGGCTGCCGGGATCAAGCCGATTTGCGCGGCCAGTTTCAACAACGCGAGGTTGCCGATATTGGCAGTGAGTTCGGGGTGTTCATGGGCATACCCCAGCACCAGATACTGCACCATAAACTCCACGTCAACAATGCCACCGCGTTCGTGCTTGACGTCAAACAGGCCGCTGCTGTTGGGATGCGCGGCATGTATTTTCTCGCGCATCGCGGCCACCTCGGCGCGCAGCGACGCGCGCTCGCGCGGGCGCCGCAGCAGCGCGCTGCGTATGGATTCAAATTGCGCGCCGACGGCGGGGTCACCCGCAACAAAGCGCGCGCGGGTCAGCGCCTGATGCTCCCACACCCAGGCTTGCCCTTGCTGATAGTCGCGAAACGCCTTGACATTGCATGCCAGTAAACCGCTGGCGCCGTCGGGCCGCAGCCGCAGGTCGGTTTCGTACAGCAGTCCGGCGGCAGTGGTGCTGGCGAGCCAGGTGTTGATGCGTTGCGCCAGACGCACGTAATTTTCGACCGCCTCGGCGCCATCCGGCGCCTCATCATCGTGTAAAAAAACCAGATCCAGATCGGACGCATAGCCCAGTTCCTGGCCGCCGAGTTTGCCGTAACCAATCACGGCGAAGGCGGGCGCCGGGCGCTGGCGCTGACGCACGCCCAGCCACGCCAGGCGTACCGTTTCGGCCAGCACCACGCTGGCCAGATCGGACAAATGATCGCTCAGCGTTTCCAGCGGCAACGCGCCCGCCAGATCCTGCGCTACCAGGCGCAAGCTTTGCGCGTGCTTGAAGTGGCGCAGCACGTCCATCTGCTTTTCGCTGTCATCCTCGGCGCCGTTGATCGTAGCGCGCAACTGCGCTGCCAGCGCCGGCCAGTCGGGCGGCGTGTGCAGCGTGCGCGGGTCGAGCAGTTCATCCAGCAGTATCGGGTGTTGCGTCAGGTACTGCGCCACCCACGGGCTGGCGCGCATTAACGCGGTGAGTTGGCTGCGTGCCTGCGGATACTCTTCAAGCAAGGCGAGATAGGATTCGCGGCGGCTGATGCCTTCAAGAAATACCAGCAGCCGTTCCAGCGTGACATCGGCGTCCGGGTTGGCGCCGGCTGCCGCGCTTTCAATGGTGAGCGGCAGCAACCGGTCAAAGCGCGATTGGCTGGTGGCAGGCATTTGGCGGTAGCGCGCGGAGTCGTGCAGGCGCGCGATGCGCGACTGCAACCCAGCGGCACGCTTAAAACCAAGTGCACCTAGACTGGCGGTGCACGCTGCCGCATCGCCGCTATGGGTCCATAACGGCGCCAGCGCATGTTGGGCGGCCGGCGCCTGGGTGAACAGGGCATCGAAATGTCGTGCCACAGTGTCGCGATGCCGCTTCAGGGCATGGCGCAAGCTAGCGTAGTCCGCGTAGCCCATGCTGCGGGCGACACGCTGTTGATTTTCCGTGTGCGTCGGCAGCGTGTGGGTTTGCTGATCATCGAGGTATTGCAAACGGTGTTCCAGATTTCTCAGAAAAACATACGCTGCTGCCAATTCCGTGACCGCCGCTGCAGGCAGCAAACCGCGCTCGGCCACCAGCGCCAGCACCTCGAGCGTGGGCTGGCGGCGCAGTGCTGCATCGTGTCCGCCGCGTATCAATTGAAACAGTTGCGCGATAAATTCGATTTCGCGTATCCCGCCGCGGCCGAGCTTGATGTCGCCGGCACGCTCACGGCGCTCGACCTCGCGGCGGATCTGCTGGTGCAAGTCGCGCATCGAGGCAAATGCACTGTAGTCGAGATGGCGACGGTAGATGAATGGCCGTACCAGCGCCATCAGCGTTTGCGTGCCGGCGCTTGTGCCCTGCAGTGCGCGCGCCTTGATCCACGCATAACGTTCCCACTCGCGTCCCTGTGTGATCAAATAATTTTCCAGCATCTCAAAGCTCACCGCGAGCGGTCCGCTATCACCGTACGGCCGCAGACGCATATCGACGCGGAATACGAAGCCGTCTTCGGTGATCTCTCCCAGGGCTGCGATCAGCGCGCGGCCCACGCGGGAGAAATATTCGTGGTTGCTCACCACCCGCGCGCCATCGGTATCACCGTCTTCGGGGTAGACGAAAACCAGATCGACGTCGGATGACACATTGAGTTCCGCGCCGCCGAGTTTACCCATGCCGAGCACGATCATGTGCTGCGCTACACCCGCGGCGTTGCGCGGGGTGCCGGTGCTGGCGGCAACATCCGCAGTGATCCATTCGAGCGCGGCGTGAATGCTATGCTCAGCAAGCCGTGTCATGGTCTGCGTGACCTCCGCCAGGTCGGCCCAGCCGGCGAGATCGCGTACGATAAGCGTGGCCAGGGTGCGGCGGCGCAGTTGGCGCAGCGCGCGATAAAACTCGGCTTTATTGCGGGCGGGCGTATGGTTGAGGCGAACTGTGCAAGGTGCGCGCAGGTCTATGTCTTCGAGCAGCTGCGGCGTTGCGGTGAGCAGCCGCTCCAGATAGCGGCTGAAATTTCGCGCGCGCTCGACCGCGGCGTCCACCTCTAGCGGTGGCGGTGCGTTACGGGGTTGTTCGGGTGGCAAAACGCGGTAGAATCGCTAAGTTATTGTTTACTATTCATATTTTAACAGCCTCCTGATTCTAAAGGGTTACGCTCTGCTAACCATCAAGACTATAGCCGGAGGCTTGGCGCGGGTTCTGATGTGGCTTTGGCACAAGGCCGTATGGATCACCGTGGCGTGCGTGCTGCTGCTTGCAGTCAGCGTGCTGGCATTGCGCTACTGGGTGCTGCCCAATGTCGACAGCTATCGCGACACCATTGCGCAGTCGGTGAGCCAGGCAGCCGGGCAGCGCATCACCATAGGCAACATGAGCGCCGATTGGGAAGGCCTGCGTCCGCAGCTGCGGCTGGGCGAGGTAGTGGTGTATGACAAAGCGGGCCGCCCCGCGCTGACCTTGCAACGCGTGGATGGCACCTTATCGTGGTTGTCGGTGGCGCTGTGGAGGCTGCGTTTTCATGCGCTGGATTTCTACCAACCGGCGCTGAGTATACGCCGCGACAAAATGGGCCTGATCTCGGTGGGCGGCATCGAGATGGGCGGCGACACCCAAGAGGGCGGATTCTCCGATTGGGTGTTGAGCCAGCGTGATATTGAAATTCACAATGCCGCCATCGACTGGACCGATGAAAAGCGCGGCGTGCCCACCTTGCCCTTGCGCCAGGTGCGGCTGCATCTGGTGAATCGCGGCGAGCGCCATCGCTTTGGCTTGACCGCGTTGCCCCCGCAACATCTGGCGGGGCGGCTCGATTTGCGCGGTGATCTCGCGGGCAAGACGCTTAAAAATCCCGCCGACTGGAGCGGCCGCGTGTATGCGCAAGTGGATTACGCGGACATCGCCGCATGGCGCGCGTGGGTGCCGTTTCCGTTTGAGTTGCATCGCGGCGCGGGCGCGGTGCGTGCGTGGGCCACGATACGCGATCTGAGTTTGCTGGAAATGATCGCGGATGTGCGCCTGGCGGATGTGCGCACGCGGCTGGGGCAGGCGCTGCCGGAACTGGACTTGTCGTTATTGAACGGTCGTGTTACCTGGAAAAAAACACCCACCAGCGTGGCGCTCGCGGCGCGGCAACTGGGTTTGACTACTGCCGGCAATCTTACCTTGCAGCCCATGGATTTCAGCATCAAGCTGACGTCCGATAGCAAGGGCGCGCCCCTCGCGGGGGAGATCACCGCCAGCGCCATAGACATCGCGCCACTGGCATCGCTGGCCGATCATTTGCCGCTGCACGCTGACATGCGCAAGCGCCTCGCGGAATTGTCGCCGCGGGGCCGGCTGTCTGACGTGGCCGCACAGTGGCAGGGCACGTTGCCGTCGCCGGCGAAATACAGCGCGCGCGGCCGTTTCGAGGCGCTCGCGGTAAAGCGTGTGGGCGCGCAGCCCGGCCTGCAAGGCGTCAGCGGCAGCATCGAAGCCAGCGAAAAAGGCGGCGCGCTGCAGTTGGCATCGCGTGCGATGACGCTGGATATACCGCATCTGTTCAAGGAAATTCTCGAGTTCGACAGCGTTACCGCGCAAGCCAACTGGACGCGGGACGGCAACGGTTTTCTGTTAAAGCTGAGCCACATCGCGTACGCCAATGCCGACATCGCGGGTAGCCTGCAAGGCTCCTACCAAAGCGTGCCGGAGCAGCCGGGCGTCGCGGATATTAGCGGCAACCTCACACGCGCTGATGTGCGCCGCGTGGTGCGCTACCTGCCTTTGACCTGGGGAGGCGGCGCGCGCGATTGGCTGGAGAACGCGTTTCTCGCCGGCAGCTCGAACGATCTGAAATTCCGCGTCAAAGGCAATTTGCGTGACTTTCCTTTCGACAACAACAAATCCGGAGTGTTTTTGGTGAATGGCACAGTCACCGGCGGCACGCTGCATTACGCTGCCAACTGGCCTAACATTGAACGCATCGAGTGCGCCCTGGCGTTTCGCGGCAAACGGTTGGAGGTGCTCGCACGGCAGGGTGCGGTGCAGGGCGTGCGCCTGTCCGCGGTGCGCGCGGAGATCCCCGATCTTAGTGGCGCGCGTGTGCTCACCATTAGCGGCGATGCCGACGGATCGACGCCGGAATTTTTGAAATTTATAGAGGCCAGCCCGGTGTCCGGCTATATCGGCCATTTCACCCAGGGCATGGAGGCTCACGGCACGGGTAAACTCAACTTGCGTCTGGAGTTACCCCTGCGCAATTTGGATCGCACGCGGGTGGCGGGCACTTATCAAATGGCGGGCAATCGTTTGCTGCTGGATGCCGCCACGCCGCCGCTGGAGCAGGTCGCCGGAAAACTGGAATTTACCGAAGCCGGCGTCACTGTGCCGGCCGCCACCGCCCATTTTTTTGGCGGGCCGCTGACGATTTCAGGCAGTACCCAGCGCGACGGATCGATGCGCATGAATCTGCAAGGCCGCGTCAATAGCGACAACGTGCGGCGGGTGGGCGGACCGGCGTGGCTGGCGTATGTGCGCGGTGCCGCGGATTGGCAAGGCACGCTCAGCGTGCGCAATAAAACCGTGGATCTGGTGCTGGAATCCAGTTTGCAGGGACTGGCGTCGAATTTGCCTGCGCCGTTTGTGAAGACAGCAGCCGAAGCGGTGCCGTTGCGGCTGGAGCGGCGTTTTCTGAGCAACGCCAGGGATCAACTCGCGCTCAGTTATGGCGACCTCATCAGTGCGCGTTTTATCCGCCATGTTGAAGGCAAGCGCAACGTGATTGACCGTGGCATGGTGCGCTTGGGCGGCGGTGCAGCGGGGGAGCCCGAGCGCAATGGCATCCACGTGAGCGGCAGTCTCAAGGCGCTTAATCTCGATGGCTGGCTCAAGCTGGCCGATGCGGGGCCTGGCGAAGTCGGCTACACGTTGGCCAGCATCGACGTGAAGCTGGATGAAGTCGAAGTACAGGACCGCAAGTTCGGCGACATTGCGATAGCTACACAAAACATCTCTGCGGAGACGACGCGTTACCGTCTGAGCGGTCGCGATATCGAGGGCACCGCCGACTGGACGCCGTTGGGCCGCGGCAAGCTGATGGCACGCCTGCAGCGGCTGACTATTCCGGCAGCGGCGCCCGCAGCGGCACCCGCAGCGGCGACGACAGTCGCGCGCGTGGCGGTGACGGAAGCGCCGCAGTTGCCGGCACTGGATATTGTTGCGGAAAATTTTCAGTTGGGCGGCAAGTCGCTGGGCAAGCTCGAATTAAAAGCGATTCAGCAAGACCGCGATTGGCGCATTGAGCAACTGCAATTGTCCAACCCCGAGGGCGCGCTCATTGTGGATGGCGTATGGCAGTCATGGTTGAGCAGTCCGCGCACGCAAGTGAATGTGTCATGGCGCGTGGTCGACGTGGGCAAGACCCTGACGCGCCTGGGCTATCCGGACGGCGTGCGCCGCGGGATTGCGGAGATCGGCGGCACACTGGCGTGGAACGGCAGTCCGCAACAGATGGATTACGCCACGCTCACAGGCAAATTCGCGATTCGCGTGGTGAACGGCCAATTCGTGAAAATGGAACCCGGCGTCGGCAAGCTGCTCGGCATTATCAGCCTGCAATCGATACCGCGCCGGCTGACGCTGGATTTTCGCGATGTGTTCAGCGAGGGTTTCGCCTTCGATGAAGTGCTGGGTGAGGTAAAAGTGGATCAGGGCATCGCCGCTTCGGAGAAATTTCTTATCAGCGGGCCGTCGGCGCAGGTGTTGATGGGCGGCACTGTGGATCTGAGCCGCGAGACGCAGAATCTCCTGATCAAAGTCAGTCCGCGCGTTTCGGATGGTGTGTCCATTGCTACCGCCGTCATCGGCGGGCCAATTGCCGCGCTGGCGGCGTTTGTTGCGCAAAAACTGTTTAAGGATCCACTCGACAATCTGATATCGTTCCGCTATGCCGTCACCGGCGGTTGGGCCGATCCGGTAGTGACCAAAGTCGTGCCGCCAAACAGGGTCACACGGGATTCAGAATGAAAAAACTTTTTCCGGGAAAACACAGCATGAACGCACCCACTGCACGCACTTCAGGCACCTCACGCATCGCCGCCATACAAATGGTTTCCGGCCCCACCGTCGCGGGCAATCTCGAGGAAGCGGGTCGATTGATCGCGATGGCGGCGGCGCAAGGCGCGCAACTGGTGGCATTGCCGGAGTACTTTTGCATTATGGGCATGAAAGATACCGACAAGGTGGCTGTGCGCGAAACGCTAGGCGCGGGGCCGATACAGTCGTTCCTGTCGGCCACCGCTAAACAGCACGGAGTGTGGGTGGTCGGCGGCTCGGCGCCGCTGGTGTCCTCCGATCCGGGTAAGGTGCGCAACAGCACTCTGGTTTTTGACGCCACGGGTGCGCGGGTGGCGCGCTACGACAAAATTCATTTGTTCGGATTTGAGTTGGGCGAAGAGCGCTATCACGAAGCCGGCACCATCGAAGCAGGCGACACCGCGGTGACGCTGGATACGCCGTTCGGACGTCTCGGTTTGTCCATTTGCTATGACATGCGTTTCCCGGAACTGTATCGCTCGATGCAGGATGTGGATATCATCCTCGTCCCTTCGGCTTTTACCGAAACGACCGGGCGTGCGCATTGGGAAACGCTGCTGCGCGCGCGTGCCATCGAAAATCTGGCTTACGTGCTCGCGCCGGCGCAAGGCGGGCATCACGTCAATGGACGCGAGACGCATGGCGACTCAATGATTATCGATCCCTGGGGGGTGGTGCTCAACCGCTTGCCGCGCGGCGCAGGCGTGGTGATAGCGGATGTAGACCTGGAGCACATGCACGGCTTACGCCGCAACCTGCCTGCGCTCAGTCACCGGACTAGGTGATGAATTATTGCTGGAAATTAATATAACTAATTGTTTTTAAGGGTATTTTATGTCATCACCTACGGCAATGCACACCCTCGATCCGACTCTGAATTTCACCACTGCGTACGACACCCTGTTAGCGCCCTATGCGCTCGACGATAGCAAGCTGAGCAGCGTGTTTGGTCAGATCATGCAGCACCAGGTTGACTACGCTGACCTGTATTTTCAGTACTGCCGCAGCGAGTCATGGGCGTTGGAGGAAGGCATCGTCAAGTCGGGCAGTTTCAGCATAGATCAAGGGCTGGGCGTACGCGCAGTAAGTGGCGAAAAAACCGCGTTCGCGTATTCGGATGACATCAGCTTTGATGCGCTGGCGGCGGCGGCGCAGGCCACGCGCGCCATCGGGCGCCAGGGTGGATCCCACGGCACGCAGGCCACGCAGGTCGCGCATCGCAGCCAAGGACGCAGTTTGTATCTGCCGCACGATCCGCTGGCGAGCCTGGATGATCCGACAAAAGTGGCGTTGCTCGAACGCCTGGAACGTTACGCGCGTAGCCTCGATCCGCGCGTGACCCAGGTGATGGCCTCGCTCGCTGGCGAGTACGAGGTGGTGATGGTGGCGCGCAGCGATGGCGCGCAGGCGGCGGATGTGCGTCCGCTGGTGCGGGTGTCGCTGCAAGTGATCGTCGAGAAAGACGGCCACCGCGAGCAGGGCAGCGCCGGCGGTGGTGGCCGCTTTGATTACGCTTATTTCAGCGACGAAATTCTGCACGACTATGCGAGGAAAGCGGTCGCTCAGGCACTGGTGAATCTCGATGCGCAAGCTGCGCCTGCGGGCACCATGACGGTGGTGCTGGGCGCGGGTTGGCCGGGCATCCTGCTGCATGAAGCGATAGGCCACGGTCTGGAAGGCGATTTCAATCGCAAGGGCACCTCGGCGTTCAGCGGGCGCATCGGCGAAAGAGTCGCCTCGCCCGGCGTCACGGTGGTGGACGACGGTACGCTGGAGCGCCGCCGCGGCTCGCTCAACATAGACGACGAAGGCAATGTCACGCAGCGCAACGTGCTGATCGAAGACGGGGTGTTGAAAGGCTACCTGCAGGACAGCCTGAATGCGCGGCTGATGAAAGTGGCGCCTACCGGCAATGGCCGGCGTGAATCGTTTGCGCATATACCGATGCCGCGCATGACCAACACTTACATGTTGAACGGCGACAAGGATCCGCAGGAAATTATCGCTTCGGTGAAGAACGGTTTATACGCGGCGAATTTCGGCGGCGGGCAAGTCGATATCACCAGCGGCAAATTCGTGTTTTCGGCCTCCGAAGCGTATCTGATTGAAAACGGTAAGGTCACGGCGCCGGTGAAAGGCGCCACCTTGATCGGCAACGGTCCCGACGCACTGACGCGGGTGGTGTTGATCGGCAATGACATGGTGCTGGATCCGGGTGTGGGCACCTGCGGCAAGGAAGGTCAGAGCGTGCCGGTGGGGGTAGGGCAGCCGACGCTGCGTATCGACGGGTTGACGGTGGGCGGCACCGCGCAATAAATGAACAAATCGTAGTGGGCAATCGTTCGCAGCATCGGCACATTTGTTGGAACCGATGGCCATGAGCAGCACACCCAAAACGCTCTCGCAGCAGGTGGCGGATTTCGTGGTCTCGTGCACCTGGGACACGATTCCGGCGGTGGTGCGCGCGCGTGGGGCGCTGCTCATGCTCGATGCCATCGGCACCGCGTTTGCCGCCTCACGTTACCCGTTTGCACCGGTGGCGTTGTCCGCCCTCGGCAGCCTCGGCAGCGGCGACGGCGTAGTGATCGGCATGGATGCAAAGCTCGCGTTACGCGACGCCGTGGTGATGAACGGCATCCTGGTGCACGGTCTCGATTACGATGACACCTATCTGCCGGGCTCGGTGCATCTGTCGGCAAGCTGCGTGCCGGTGGTCTTGGGCATGGGCGCACACGCCAGGGCCAACGGCAAAGAGATGTTGATGGCATGCCTGCTGGGGCTGGAGATTTCCGCGCGGATTGCGGCGGCGGCCCGGGGCGGTTTCGTCAACGCGGGGTTTCACGCAACGGGTATCGCGGGCGTGTTCGGCAGTACTGTGGCGGCAGGACGCTTGATGAAGCTCGATGCCGCGCAGCACACGCTGGCGCAGGGCGTGGCGCTGTCGGTGACCTCGGGTACGCTGCAGCCGCTGCAGGAAGGTTCGTGGACCAAACGCCTGCATCCGGGATGGGCGGGTGCCTCGGGCATCACCGCGGCGGCATTCGCGCGCAGCGGTTATGTCGGGCCGGCACAGGCTTACGAGGGGCGCTTTGGTTTGTATCGCTGTTTTCTCGGTGAGCATCAAGCGGGCGCGCAGCCTGATACCGTAGTCGAAGGCCTGGGGGATATCTGGGAATTCACGCGCACCTCGATCAAGCTGTTTCCGGCGTGCCACCAGTTGCATGCGTTCATGAACGCGGCGATCAAGTTGTCACACGAGCAAGCGTTTAGCGCAGAAAACGTGGCGTCGGTACGCACGCTGATCTGTGATGCTGCAGTACCGTTGGTATGCGAACCGCTGCAGTCCAAACTCAAACCGGCGAGCAGTTATGCTGCGCAATTCAGTCTGCCGTATACAGTGGCGTGCGCGCTGATGCGTGGAAAATTTGGTCTGAATGAAATTGAAGCGCCGTCCTATACCGATGTGCAATTGCTGAAATTGGCGCAAAAAGTCAGCTATGAAATCGATCCCCATCCGGGCTTTCCGAAATCGCGTTCCGGTGAAGTGATCGTCAACATGAAGGATGGGCGGGAGTTGCGTTGCCGCGACAATATACTGCCGGATGAGCCTGCGAGCGCGGATGCGATTGTTGAAAAATTCATGCACAACACAGAGCGGATTTTGCCGCGCGCGCGGGCCGAGCGCGTGCGTGACGCAGTGTTGGAGATTGAGCGGGTGCCGGATGGGGATGCGTTTGTGCGCACGCTGGGTCAATAAAGTTTTGAACTGCCGCAACCAGGAGACAGCAACCATGGAAGTGAAATCGACGCTAAGAGTGATCAACGAAAAACAATTCAAAGGCATGCGTGGCGTGACCGACGGGCAGACCTACACGCGCCTTGTCGGCTGGCCGGAAGTGTTCATGACCGATCGTGTGCGTCTGGGGCGCGCGAGTTATCTGCCGGGCACTTATGAACAACTGCACTGGCATCCGATAGAGGCGTGCTACTACGTGATTTCCGGCCACGCCACGGTGCGCGATTTCAACGGCAAGGAATATGAAGTCGAAGCCGGTTCCATCATCTACGCGCCGCCGGGCATCGCGGGCGCGCATGAGTGGGAGGTGAAAGAAGCGCTGGAACTGATCGACATCCGCGCCTGCAACGAAACCAATCGCAAAATGCAATTCACCGTGGACAAGGCGACCAAGCGTTCGTACATCGATATCGATGAGCTTGAAAAACGCGAGGGGATCAGCTTTAAGTCGCACTACTGAGCAGCGGCAGGCTAAACAAAATTTTTGCATTCCTCTGCGCTGAGGTTTTTTTGCGGTTCATATGCGGGTGTCGGCACTTTCCACCACACGCCTTTCCCGCTATAGTCTTGCCTTTGTCCGCAGCCCTTTCCTCGCCCCAGTAACTCACTGAAATTATGATAGGAATCAATAGCTTATGTTTGATCTGACACTCACTCCCGAGCAACTGGAAATGCGCGACACGCTGCACGATTTTACCGAGCGCGAAATGAAAGCAGCCGCGATTCATCCGGATCGCCTGCAACCGTTTGAAAAGCCGGTGATGACGGACTTGCTCAACAAAGCCGCGCAACTCGGCATCCGCACGCTGGCGTTGTCGGAAGAGGCTGGCGGCGCGGGCGCCGACAATCTCACCACCTGCATCGTGCTCGAAGAACTGGCGTCAGGTGAAGTGGATGTGGCGACCATCCTCGGCACCACGGCGGCGTTGGGCCGCTCGTTGTTTGACACGCTGATGAGCGCCGAGCAGAAAGCCCAATACGTGCAGTCGTTTGTGGAAGACGACAACTATCATCTCGCGTTTGCCGGTACCACCAGCGAGGCCGGTATCGGCTGGACCTACCATGGTGAGGCTTATGACGAAGGTGTGGCTGCACCCAGCGCTGTCAAGCAAGGTAATGACTGGGTGATTAACGGTCGCGTCGAGGCGGTATCGAATGCGCCGCTGGCAAAATTGTTTGCAGTGCAGGTGCGCACCGACAGCACCAAGACCGGGATGAATGGCCTGTCCACATTTTTGATTGCACGCGATAGCGCCGGATTCAAAGTGGAAAGCACTATCAGTGCATTCGGCGGCGCCGGCAACACGTTAACGCGCTGGCACCACGGTACGGCAGCAGCGATAGCATTGAAGGACTGCAAAGTGCCGGCGGCCAATCTGCTGGGCAAGGAAGGCGGCTGTCCGTTTGCCGACGGCACGCTGCTCGCGCGCAACGCTGTGGCGTCAGCGGCGATTGCGCTGGGTGTGGGCCGCGCCAGTTACGACGCGGCGGTGGCTTACGCCAAGATGCGCCGTCAGGGGGGGCGCAACATCATGGAGCACCAGGCCATAGGCACCAAGATCGCCGACTGCACCATCAAGCTTGAACTGTCGCGCAATATGGTGTGGAAAGCCGCGTGGGCGCTCGATCATCCGGAGGCTGTCGCCGGTCGCAGCGTGTCTGACCTGCCGTTGCATGTCATTGCGCGTGTGGCATCGGCCGAAGCGGTGCATGAAGTCACCTTGCTTGCCGCCGAGTGTTTTGGCGCCATGGGTGTGATGCGCGACATGCCGCTGCAAAAATACGTCAACGACGGATTCATCATCGCGCATTCGGAAGACACCGATGGCGCGGCCAAGCTGCAGATCGCTGAGTCTGTTGCCGGCTATCAGCGCAAAGCGGCGTGACATTTTATTTAAACTGAATTCCCTCTCTCGCCGTGGGGCGGGAGGATGAAAAAGAATCGAGGAACTTGAATGGATTTTTCACTGAATGAAGAGCAGCGCCACTGGCAATCCGAGGCGCGCAAGTTTGCCGCGGAAACGTTGCGTCCGGCATCGCTGGAGCGCGACCAGACCGAGGGCGGGTTTGAGCCGTGGGACTGGAACATTATCGAGAAGGGTTCCAAGCTGGGTTTTCGCACGCTGGCGGTGCCCAAAGAGTGGGGCGGGCCGGGTGCGGATTTTGTGTCGCAGGCGCTGGTGATGGCGGAACTGGCAAAAGGCGACAGCGCGATGTCCAAAGCCTTCAGCCAGAACTGGAAATGGAGTCACCTGATTTCGGTGGCGTGTACCGATGATCAGAAGTCTCGATTTCTGAAACCTTTTCTTGCCGATCACCGTTACGTCATGGGTCGCGGCATTACCGAGCCGAATTCGGGGTCGGATAATCGTCTGCCGCCGGAAGACGATCCGAAGGCGGGCTATCGCCTCAAGGCGGTAAAAGACGGTGATGAGTGGGTGCTCAACGGTGAAAAATGCTTCATTGCTAACGGCAGCGTCGGTTCATTATTCTTCGTCGATGCGCGCAGCAATCCGGATGTGAACATCAAGCAGGGCGGCACCTTGTTCATGGTGCCCAAGGGGACGCCGGGTTTTCGCATCGGTAAAGTGTTCAACAAGCGCGGCTGGCGTTTCTACCAGAACGCGGAGCTGATTTTTGAAAACGCGCGGCTGCCGCAGGAAAACATAGTCGGCGCGGTGGGCACCGGTTCGGTCAAAGCCGGTAAAGGCGACACCACCGGCGGCGATATTTTCGGCGACCTGGAACTGGCCGCCAACGCGCTGGGCGTGTGCGACGACGCGGTTGAAATGGCGATGGGCTTTGCGCGCAGTCACAAACGCGCCGGCAAGTATCTGATGGAGCATCAACTGGTGCAATTGCGCATCCACGAGATGCACATGCTGACCGAGGCGCTGCGCTCCTTTGTGCTGCGCACGGCATGGCAGCACGACGCCGGCGAGCATTCCGCCAATGCCGGGTTTGTGATGAACTATTCGACCGATATCATTCAGCGCGTGACGCGTCTTAACATGCAGGTGCATGGTGCCGAAGGTTGCCTGATGAATGCGCGCGCCGACAAGCTGGTGCGCGACGCGATGGTGTGGACGCATCTGGCTGGCGACACGGTGCAGCGTATCAAGATACTTAAGCGCTTGAAGTAAGCGCAAGTTCAAAGTTCAAAAAGCTGGTGTAGAAGACTGGCATCACGCTGGATTGAAGAGGTAAGGGGTACTGTGTGTATGGGTGAACTGTAGAGCACCTCCAAAAAATACGTCACACCGGCGAAAGCCGGTGTCCAGACCGTTGACTTTTCTGGATTCCGGCTTTCGCCGGAATGACGATATGGGAATCTTTAGAGGCGCCCTGTATTGATCGCGACTTGACCCAGCGCGCTACACCCTGCCGCCTGGCTGGTTAGCGGAAAAACTCTATCTTCGCCTCGCGGAACCAGAGGAAATTTGCTGGCGCCACCGAAATCGGCCCGTTGATGGCAAATACAGAGATTTCAAACTTGTCGCCGGGCGACACGATATTGTCGCCGAGCACGAGGCGATTGGGCATGTTGAAGCCCTGGATCGCGGCTGGGCTCGGACGGCCGGAGGCGCGCGGCATCATGCCGTTGACCCAGATTTCCGCATAGTCGTCGACCGTAATGTGTAATACCGCCTTCGCGCCGGAGGTGTCGAAGCCCGCCGCGTTTGCCGGGATCGTCAAGCTCGTGCGATACCAGAAGAACGACACCATGCCGCCGCCGCGCCTGCCGCTAAGATCGGTGGGCGCAACCCGTTCCCAGCCCGAGTCGTCGAAGCCGATCAGCTCGGCGTGGGGATCGACGTCGTAGGTGGTTTTGAATTGTGGGCGCGAGTCGCTCAACGCAGGACACTCTACGAGCTTCGCTTCCTGCGCCCGCCATACCGCGCCGAACACCGCCGATCCTGCGTCGGTCATCAAATCGATGACATGCACCGCTGGCAGCAAGGGTGCGAGCGGCGGCTGCGGCTGCAGCAGCGGCGGGATGGGTGGCGGCAGCGAATGCGTGGGGCGGATGTAGGTGTTCGGAGGCATATTTGTGTCCTTGGGGTTGGAGCGGCGACTATAAGCGCACAGCGCTAAGAAAATCAATCCTGCAGCGCTGCTATGCGTCGGGTAGTCGGCGTATTAAACTCGCCACGGGGACGAGGAGATAGTGGTTACCGATGACACCAGCGTCAGTCATCCTGAATAGGAGAGCAACATGGCCCAGCCCGTTGATCCGAACGATGTTCTCATGACCGGCGAGAATTCCTTTATTCGTCTCAGCGCGGACGGCGGCAAGACACATACGTCCCGCGTCAGCCATTGGCGCGTGCTGTGGTGCGCGGCGGGTTCAGGGCACGCCATGTTTCTGCAGTCGCCGCTCACCGAGCACCGGGTGCAGATCTACAGCGATAATGTTGCCGTGGCACGCTGGCTCCAACGCACCATCGAGACGCTGCTCTACCCCGCCTTCGCGGACACCTCGCTGCCGGTGTGCGCGGCGCAGTTCTCCCGTGCCGGTGACCCGCACTCGACAGCGGTCGAGACGGTCATCGCTGGCACCGAGCGCATCGTGCTGACTTGGTACGACTGCATCGAGCCTTACGTGCTCACCATGGCGCCCGGCATGAGCAATCGTCCCATCGGCGTATTCAGCACCTTCTTCCCCGCCAAGTCGGCACAGATCGAACGCAATGGCCACTTCGCGCCCGACGCGCCATGGATGGAAATGCGTGGCGATCGCCAGTCGACGAGCGCATGCCTGGCATGGTCAGAAACGTGGGTCAAACCGCGCGGGTAGCGCTCACCGGGAGCGGGAACGTAGGTGAGGGGGGCGCCGGCCGTGGCCTCGCAACGCTTGCAGCAGGGGATCGACGCTAGGCCAGTTCACGCAATCATCGACGGCTGTTTCCACCGCTGTCACGCCTTCGGGCGTGAGCACCAATCCCGCAAGCTCGCGGAATTTTTCACGCACGTTGGCCTCGTTGCCGGACTCGCTGACGTGCCTGTGGTTTTCATAGGCATGCGTCGCCTGCCGCCCATCTTTCAGCGTCAGCGTAACGCGAGCAGGCTTCAGGCGCGGTAACGCCGCAGACATCGCGGTATCTTCGGTGACGTGCACGCGATGGCGCAGCGCTGCAATGAGCGGATGGTGCAAAGCCGCTTCGGTAAACGATGCGTAGCCCAGATGGCCGTTGGCCACCAACGCCGCCGCCGCGTGCGGCAGCGAGTACTTGCTACCGAAATACGTCGGCGGATCCGCGTTGCACATGCCTGCAGCAAACTTATACGTGACCACCTCGATCCGTTCTATCGCTTCAGGCGTAGGCTGTAACTCTGCGAGGGCATCCTCGAGCGCGTCGAGCGCGGGATAGATCGGATAGCAGCAGGCACGCAGGCGGAAGTGATTGTGGGTGATCTCCCACCGCGTGCCGAGTTCGTCCAGCAGATGCGAGGCATCGAAGCCATCACTGACGAGACTGGTCATCGCCTGCTCGATGGCGTTGTCCTGTGCTATGAAACCGGCCAGCGCCAATTCCGGCGCCAGCGCGGCTGCGAAACCGCTCATCCCGCCCGCCACGTTGACCGTGGTCGCACCAGCCACCACGTTGCTATAAGCGGCGCTTACCACCAAGTTGGCGCCGATACGCACTGCCGTGCTGGTTTGAGCAGCGTTGAGCCCTCGCGCGCGGGCACCCGCAGCGATGGCGCCCAGCAAGGACGCCTGGCCGTTGGGGTGTGCAAGCGGTCGCCGCGTGGTGGCTGCACCCACGCGGATGGCAAAATCATACGCGACGACGAGCGCGGTCAGGATTTCGCGACCGCTGCAGCGCGCCGCTTCAGCGACGGCCAGCAGACCGGGCACGATCTGCACCGCGGCCTGCGCTGAAACCTCATCGTGCATCTCGCCGAGCTCGAGCGAACGCGCGGCAATGCCATTGAGGAGCGCAGCACGACCGGCATCGGTGATGGGCCAGCCGTGCGTGAACACGGTTGCACCCGTACCTGCGCTCGCGTTCAAGCCTTCGTGCAAGCGCCGCACCTCGGGTTGTATGGACCCGGCCAGCATGACCCCGATCGTGTCCAGCAGCACGAGATGGGCACGCTGCTGCACGGGCCGGGGAATATCTTCCCACTGTGTGTGGGCGACGAACTGTGCGAGCTTTTCGATTTGTTCAGCCATGCTGATCCTTTATTTCCAATTATTGGGAAGGTAGCGCTTGCGTATAAATTTTTGATCCAGGACACTGCAAAACCAGGGGCAGCCTGACGCATCAGGCCGGCGCTCGTCGCCGCGTCGCGGCCCCCAGCGCGAAGCCCGTGATCACCACGCCCGCCGCGACACCCAGGATGACGCCGCCATAATTGCCGTAACGGTCGAACATCCAGCCCGCCCACCAGGGGCCCAGCGCCGAGCCCAGGCCGAAGCCGAGGTCGAGCAGGCCAAGGATGGTGCCCAGGTTCTTGCCCGCGAACTGGTCAGAGACGGCGGCGGCGTAGACCGGGGCCATGGCGTTGTAGCCGATGCCGAAGGTCAGCAGGTAGCCCGCGAGCAGAGCGATGCGCAGGGTTGAGGATTCGGCCGCAACGAGGGATGTCAGCCACAGCAGCGCCAGTCCGACGATGCTGATGCTGCAGATGAAGACGACGCAGATCGTGCCACCGATGCGGTCGGAAAGCGGGCCCCAGATCAGGCCGCCGAAGGCACGCATCACGCCCAGCATGCCGAAGATTATCGACGCTAACGACAGGCTGTATCCCATGTCCACCAGCAACCGCGTCTGGTGCACAACCATGGTCATGTTGCACAGGCCGGTCATGGTGACGGAGAGGGACAGCAGCCAGAACACCGGGCTGCGCAGCGCATCGCCGATGGTCGCGCCGGCCTTGAGCGGCACGTTCGCCGTGGCAGGTGGCGCGGGCAGGCCATCGGGCACCAGGCCCACGCGCTCAGCGGAATGGGTATGGAATACCAGGTTGATGGGGATCAACACCAGCATCGCCGCAATGCCGAACCACCACATCGTTTCGCGCCAGCCGATATGCAGGATCAATTCCGCGCTCAGGGCCGCGACGCCAAGGGAGCCCAGGCCCACGCCGGCCAGAGATACCGCGGAGGCCAGCCCGCGCTGCCGCACGAACCAGCGGGGGACTATGGCCATGTGCGGAATGAACCCCAGCGCCGCGTAGCTGATCCCGAGCAGGATGCCGTAGGCGAGGGTCAAGGCGGCCAGGGAATCGCTTACTGAGCAGAGCATCAGCCCCGCTCCCATGCACAGCGCGCCGATGGGAAACAACACGCGTGCGCCCAGCCGATCAAACAGGTAGCCGCTCAGCGCCGCGGTACAGGCGTAGACGATCATGGCGGCGGAAACTATGCCCGCCGTCTCCGCGCGCCCCCAGCCGGTCTGGTCAAGAATGGCGGAATAGAAGACGCCGAAAGCGAAGCGAAAGCCGAGGGAAATGAACAGCGTGACAAACATTACGGCGACGATGACCCAGCCGTAATAAATGCCGCGCCTGCCGAACCATGCAATCAGCCGCGATGTATTCATGTGCTACGCGAACACAGGCTCCCAAGCGAGATCACGCAGCATGTTATGCAGGAATTGCAGCCGTTGAGGCAGCGTCGACACCACTATGTGCTCATGCAAGGTATGCGCGCCATCGCCTTCCGCACCCAACCCGTCCAGCGTCGGCACGCCGAAGGCAGCGGTGAAATTCCCGTCGCTGCCGCCGCCGGTGCGCGGCACCTCCCCCAGCTCAAAACCGGTAGCGCGCGCGACACGTTGCGCTCGTTCAAACAGCGCCTGCACCTGCGGTGAGCGTTCAAACGGCGGCCGGTTAAGATTAGCTTCGATTTCCAGCCTGACGCCGTCGACCACTGGCGTCAGCGCTCTAACCGCAGCCAATAAGCGATCCGCCTGCGCCTGGGTCACCACCCGAAAATCGGCAATCAAGCTCGCGCGTTCGGGCACCACATTGCGATGGGTGCCGCCGTCGATGCGCCCGACGCTCAGCGTGACGCCCTCGTGGTAGTCGGTCATGGCTTCCAGCGCAAGCGCCTGGTTCGCGATTTCGCGGATGGCACTGCGGCCCTTGGCGTGATCCGTTCCAGCGTGCGATGGAACTCCGAGCGCTGTCATACTGATATACCCGGTGCCTTTGCGGCTGGTCACGCACTGACCGCCGGTTCGTGCAGGCTCGGCGACTAATGTGAACGCCGCGTTGCGTGCGAATTCCTCTAGGGTGGCGCGCGACAACCGACTGCCGCTCTCTTCGTCGGGGACCAGCAGCAGCTCAACCGGGCGCGCCGGCTGCCGCTCCTTATACAGCGCCGACATCGCTTGCAGCGCAAGGTAGGCGCCGGCTTTCATGTCATAGGTGCCGGGCCCGAACATCTTGTCGTCCTCGATGCGCACGCGATTGCGCCCGACGGTGCCGATGGGGTGCACGGTGTCATAGTGTGCGAGTACGAGAACAGCTTTTTCGTTGCTTTCGCTGTGGGCGCGGATGCGTACCAGCGACTGCTGCGTGTCGCTCGCCGGGATCAGTTCTGCGATGAGACCTAATTGTTGCGCCTGATAACAAGCGAGTTGTGCGAATTCCTGCAACCGCGGCACATCGTGCGGTGGTGTCTCGAGCGACACCCATTCCCGTATGCCCGCCACCAATTGCGCGGGCTTGATGTCTGACAGCGGTGTCGCGTTTTTCATCGGCATGCTCCTGAATCTTAACCATGCATTGCGTCAATTGAATGATGTCCATTGGCGGGTTCCCTCCACTGCTTTTCACAGCACTAACCATACCACGGCAGATGCGTCGCAGCGCGGTACTAGTGTAGTGCTTCACTCTATGCGGCACTTATGCAACGGCACGACACCAGCGAAACTCCTCCCCCTTCAAGGGGGAGGTTGGGAGGGGGATGGGCTAATGTCGCGCGAATGCCACCCCATCCCCACCCTAGCCCTCTGCTCCGCTTCAAGTGTGCCCTTGCCCTTGAAGGGGAGGGAATGTCTCATGAATTGCGAAGTACTACACTAGAAGCGGACGGTCTTAACTGGCGCAACGCTTACCCCCTCAAATCGCATGCCCTGCCGCGTGCCCTTCGGCGGTGGCCGCCATCACGTTGCGCGGCGCGAGGCAGTCGCCTATCAATCGCACATCGATGCCCGCCGCACGCAGCGGCGCGGCCAATGCAAGGTCTGGTGCGCGCGGTGTGGAATAGGCAAAGAACGCGACGTTAGGGATCACGGTTATGTTGCCCGTATACACCTGCGCGATTTCGAGATTGCCGTTTTCAAAAGCGTCGTCCCAGCGCGGTTGCGACAGCGTCATGACCTCGATGCCTTTGGCACTGAGACGGCGGTTGATGCCCTGATGCGTGACCATCGCAGTTTCTTCGGCGATGCTGTCGCGGGTGGTCACGATCACCACGCGCTCGAATATTTTTTGCAGCAGTTCTGCACTGGCATAAGTGCCTTCGGATTGATCGGTGTCATAGATGACGGCGACGCCCGCTTGCCTGCCCTTGATGTGCAGCACATCCTGCATCGCGGAACGCAGATCGCCCACGACTTCGCGCGCCGGCAGCGGCAGCCAGCGTGGCGCAACCATGTTCGCGCCCGTGGCGAGGATGACGACATCGGGTTGCCACGCCAGCACGCCGTCAACGGTAGCGGCTATGCCCATCTCAAATCGTACCCCGGCACGCTGCGCAGCCGTGTATTGATAATCGTAGACGCTGCTGACGGCCTCGCCGCCCGGCAGCTGTGCGCGCAGCCGCGCTTTACCACCGACATCGCGCGAGCGGCTGAACACCGTGACGGCATGGCCGCGCGCCGCTGCGGTCCATGCGGCTTCCATGCCTGCGACGCCGGCGCCGATGACGAGCACGCGCTTTTTCGCTGGTGCGGGTACGGGCCAGTAATCCACTTCATGGGCCTGCGCCACGCGCGGATTGTTGTCGCATGCCAAGGGCTGGTGGAAGGCTGCGCCCACGTACCAGCAGTTATTGCACGACACGCAGTAACGGATGTCGTGCGCGCGCCCGTGCGCGGCCTTCAGCGGCCATGCGGGATCGGCCACCAGCGCGCGGCCCAGGGCTACCAGTTCGGCATCGCCGCTGGCGATGATGGCATCGGCCTCGGCGGGATCGGTGATACGCCCCAGTGCGATCAACGGCAGGCCATGCACCGCTTTGCGCAGGGCGCGAAACAGTGGCATATAGACTGCGCGCGGTCCATGGTCATCCGGCACGTGCATTTCGAGCGAGCGCGCATGGCTGCCTTGCGCAAGGGTCACGTAATCGACGCTTTTGTCAGCCGTCAGGTGGGCGGCGATGGCGGCCGCTTCGACGGGATTGACGCCGCCGGGCACGCCGTCATCGCCGGGCAGTTTCAAGCCGAGGATGAAGTCCTGCCCGCAAGCGCTGCGTATACCAGCGATCATTTCGCTGAGGATGCGTGCGCGCCCGCCCAGGTCGCCGCCGTATGCATCCTCACGTGCATTCGACCACGGCGACAAAAACTGATGAAACAAGTGACCGTGCCCTGCTGAAATTTCCACGCCGCTGAAGCCGCAGCGTTTGAGGCGCGCTGCCGATTGCGCGAAGTCGTCGTTCATGCGGCGGATTTCATCCATGGTGAGCGGGCGTGGCACCGTGCCGCTCAAATCGTCGGGCAGTGCCGATGCGCCCACGGCTTCGAGGCTACGCCCCACCTCGTGGCGCCCGCGGCCGGGGTCTTGTATCTGCCCGAGCAGGCGGCAGTCATGCGACTCAACGGCAGCCGCCCAACGCTTGAGACCGTCGAGTTCGTCATCGTTGTAGGCCACGATTTTGAATAGAATGTGCTGATGCCGCGCCATCGACAGCGGTTCGCTGACGATCATGGCCGCGCCGCCGCTGGCGCGGTTAGCGTAGTAGTGCAACTGGCGTTCAGTGACGCGCCCTTGGTTGCCCATGCGCGTAGTCATCGACGCATGCACGATGCGATTTTTAAGCCGCTTGCCGGCGAGGGTATAGGGTGAAAATAATGCTGGGTAGCTGGTGGACATGATTTAAAAGGCGTTTTGAACCACAGATGAACACAGACAAATACAAGTTGGAGCGGCGTTATCTGTGTTTATCTGTGTTCATCCGTGGTTAAATAAATTTTTGAATTACAAAGACTTACGGTTTATCTCTCAATCCTGTGGCCGCCACCAACCGCGCCCACTTGGCATGATCGGCGCGGATGAAGGTAGCGAACTCCGTCGGCGTATTCGCCACCACATCGCCGCCGAGCGTGCCCAGCCGCTCGCGTGATTCCGGGGTGGTGATGGCTTTCACTATTTCCGCATTCAGCCGCTCGATCACTGCGCGCGGCGTGCCGGCGGGTGCAACCATGCCAAACCAGCCGCTGGCGTCATAGCCCGGCACGCCGGCTTCGGCGATAGTAGGAATTTCCGGTGCCAGGGTCGAGCGCTTGCCCGAGGTGACCGCGAGCGCGCGCAGCCTGCCGCTTTTCACCTGCGGCAGTAGCGTGGTCAGATCGCCCGACAGCATCTGGATCTGGCCCGCGATCGCATCCGCCATCGCGGCAGACACCCCCTTGTACGGCACATGCACCAGGTCGATCTTCGCCATCATCTTGAGCATTTCACCGGAAAGATGCGTGGTGCTGCCGTGGCCGGGCGAGCCGAAATTCAGCTGCCCCGGCCGCGCACGCGCAAGGGTGATGAGTTCCTTGATGTTTTTCACCGGTAGTGAGGGGTGTACGGTGGTAACGAAAGGCATGATCACCACCAGCGTGACCGGATCAAAATCCTTGAGTGCCTCGTACGGCATTTTTGACGACAACGCGGGCAGTATGCTGAACGGCCCGGCGCTGCCGAGCAACAGTGCGTAGCCATCGGCGGGCGCTTTGGCCACCCACTCGGTAGCGATGGCGCCGCTGGCGCCGGGACGGTTTTCGACCAGCACCGGCCGTCCGAAAACGTCGCTCAGTTTTGCCGACACCAGGCGCGCAATAAAATCGCTGCCACCGCCGGGCACGAAGCCGACGATGATGCGGATTTGTTTTGCAGGATAGAGTTGCGCGTGCGCGTGCGTGTAGATCAGCGCTCCTGCAACCCCTGCCAGCACGCGAAATAATATGGACTGCATCGGAACCTCCGGTGAAATGGGATTTTACCCGCACCAGGCCGCGTGGCCCATTAGAATACTCAAGAGAAATTATCAAACACTGCCTCGATATGAACAACGACATCCACACCATAGACCGTTTTGTCACGCATGTATCCACCGTGCCCGCCAACCTCGGCCAGACCGTGGGCTTGCACTTGCGCGAAAAAGTCGCACCGGCGGTGGCGGCGAGTAAGCAGCCGCACGTCGTGCTGTTCGTCCACGGCGGATTTTCGCCATCCAATGTGGCGTACGATCTCGACTACCAGGAGGACTACAGCTTCATGCGCGTGCTGGCGCGCGCGGGCTATGATGTATTCGCCATGACGCACACCGCCTATGGCTCGTCGCCCAAGCCGATGATGGATGATCCGTGCAATGTGGATGCCGCGTCACAGCACCATCTGATTCCGCATGTGCTGAAACAAAAATGTGCGCCACGCTACCCGTTTAAGCTGGTGTCCAGCCGCACCGAGCACGATGAAGTCGAAACCGTGGTCAGGTTTATCATGGCTTTGCGGCACGTTGAACGCATCAGCATGATAGGCTGGTCCACCGGCACACCACGCGCAGGTGGTTTTGCGGCGATGCATCCCGACAAGGTGGACAAGCTGGTGCTCTACGGCCCCGCACCGTATTTCCCCAGCGACACGCAGCCCTATCCTTTTCCCGAACCCGGCGCGCCGATGATTCTGCAAAGCTGGGACATGCTGATGGAAAAGCGCTGGCGCAACGATTGCCGCAGCGAAGGCCAGATCGAGCACCCCGAAATCCGCGACATCATGTGGCAGGCACTGATGAAAGAAGACGGCCTGGGCGCGCACTGGACCGCGGATGGCCGCGGCATCATGCGCGCGCCCAATCGCATGAACTACGGCTGGCGCGCCAACATCGGCAGCATTAAAGCGCCGACGCTGTGCCTGCTGGGAGAGTTTGATAACTACGTCAATCGCTACCCGACGTGGGGCGGTTTGACTATGGACAACCGCGTGTTCGTGAAAGTCGGCTGCGCCTCACACTTCATGCAATACGAGCGTGTGCGATTTGTATTGCATAAGGCGACCCTGGAATGGCTGGCGCAGGGCACGGTGGAAGGGCAGCGCTACGCAGAATTGCAGTCCGACAAAGATGGCAAGTTACTGCCTTTGGCGGGATAAAACAGTGCGCTATCCGAAAAGCGCATATCGCGATTGAAAATTCACGCGTTTGACTGTGCGCCTGCGAGGGAATAGATTAGCTATTCGTAATAAAGGGGTTTTGGATTTCCTACACGCTGGATAGTCTGCTGGAATCCTGCATGCTTCGTTGCTCAATCTCGATGATGGCATCACTCGCGTTGGTCGCGACCCACGCCAGCGGGCAGGCGTTTCCGAGCCGTCCGCTACGCATAGTGGTGCCGTTTCCGGCCGGCGGCACGTCGGATGTCATCGCACGTGCGGTGACCCATGAAATGGAACGTCAACTCGGACAGTCCTTCATCATCGACAATCGCGGCGGCGCGAACAGCATCATCGGCTCCGAGATCGTGGCCAAGGCCGCCGCCGACGGCTACACGCTGCTGCACGTGACCGCTGCGTTCGCGATCAATCCGAGTGTTTACCGCAAACTGCCTTACCAGGTTGAAGACTTTTTGCCGGTCACCAATCTCGCGCTGGGAGAGGGCTACCTGCTGCTGGTCCACCCCTCTGTGCCGGCGCAATCGGTAGCGGAATTGATCGCGCTGGCGAAGCACAAGGATAAGCAACTCGCCTATGGCTCGCCCGGGGTTGGCAACACTTTGCATCTCGCAGTCGAATTCTTCGCTATGAAGGCAGGCATAGCGCTGACGCACGTGCCTTACAAAGGCGTTGCGCCGGCGTTCACCGCGCTGCTTGCCGGCGAGGTGCAAGTGATGCTGATTCCGCCGATAATTACCGTGCAGCAGATCAAGGTGGGCAAGGTGCGCGCGCTGGGATTTTCCGGCAAGACGCGGTGGAAGGTGCTGCCGGAGGTGCCGACCCTCGCCGAAGCCGCGATCCCCGGGTTCTACATCATTGGTGGCTGGCACGGCTGGTTTGCACCCGCGAAAACGCCCCCACGGATTGCCGATAAAATCCAATCCGAAGTTCACAAAGCGCTGCAAGTGCCGAAGGTGCGGGAGTACATGACTGAAGGCGGCTACGAGACCGACGGACGCAGCCCGGCCGAATTCCGTAAACTGGTGCAGGAAGAAGTCAGGCGCTACGCCGAGATCGTGCGCGCAACGAAAATCCAACCACAATAAGTTTGACCTGTAGCCAGCGTGCGTAGCCCTGAAGAAGCGCAGCGTATTCCGGGGGGTGTTGCGTCACGTAGCCCGCGTAGGGCGCAATCCCTATTGCGCCGAATGCTATTTGCAAAGCAGCCATGCGGCATAATAGGAATTGTGCCCTGCGTGCTGATGTTCCACGACGGTGACTTTGGACACACACGACGGTTAAAGGGACCGCACACCATTTCCAAGGGCTACCGGATGACCTGAAGAAAGCTCTCAGAGTTTTTGACCTTTAGCAGGTTGGCCCGCGAGCAGGAAGGTCTTCGGATATTTTCCCTCGCCACAGATTTTGAACGAACCGAAGTCCTTGTACCAGAGCCCGTCGGGGGCATCGGGATCGGATTCTCTCCACGTTTTGAGCTGGTAGAGGTCTTCTGCCGTGATCTTGCGTTCGCGCAGCCGGTCAAACAGATGGTCGCGGAGCGCAGCAGGCAGTCCGGTCCACTGTATCGTAGGCATTATTCACCAAAGGTCAGTCGGGCCAGCTCTTCCTTGAGACGTTTCTGATCGACTGCATCGCGGGATTGCACAAGGCGGTCGGCCAGATCGAAAAAGCGTTTCCTTTCCTGCTCCCGGGCTGCAATACCGCACTCAATCAGATCAACAATAATGCGGTTGGCGCTGGTGCCGCTGGTTTTCGCCAGCGATTTCACCCGGCGGGCGACGCGCGTGGGGAGGCTTACGCTCTGACGGACGGTCTTTTCGGCTATCGACATGAAATTAGAATACACCATCTTGCACCAGAATGCACCAGCACGCGTGCGCAAGGAGCGTAGGCGCCGACGCCCGAGAGAATCAGACCGCGACACCCGCGTCGGTCGAAATCGCACGTAACAAATCGGCTACGCATGCTGTACCGGATGCGGCCCGGAGAATATCACGCGCCTGCGCCGTTTCACAGCCGGAGCCGGCACTCTATAATCAGCCCATGCAAAGCCTGTGGAACGAAGCCGATGCGGCCAGCTGCGAGGGCGAACTTGCGCTGCGCGCCTATAGCTCGCGGCTGCTGGGCGGTGACCACTCGCTGGTGTTGCACGGCGGCGGTAACACCTCGGTGAAGCGCGATGAAGGCGGCGCGCGCGTGCTCTACGTCAAGGGCACCGGCAGCGATCTGGCCGCTGTCGATGAAGGCGCGTTCACGCCGCTACGGCTCGAGGGCGTGCTGCACCTGCTGCAACGGGAGGCCCTCGGCAACGCGCAGATGATGCGTGCGCTTGATGCCTGCCTGGTACGGCGGCCTGCGCCGCGGCCTTCGATCGAAACGCTGTTGCACGCAGGGCTGCCGTTGCGCTTTGTCGAACACACCCACGCCGATAGCGTGCTGGCTGCTATGAATGTGCAGGACATGGTAGCCGTGCATGCGGCGGTCTACGGCGACAGCGCGCCGCTGGTGCCGTATCACCATTCCGGTCACGCGCTGGCACGTGCCTGCATGGCGGTGTTCGATGCGCGCCGCACGCAGCACACCATCGGTCTGGTGCTGGCCTGTCACGGCATCGTCGCATTTGGCGACACGGCGCAGGAATCTTACGCACACATGATCGAACTGGTGACGCGTGCCGAGCAATACCTGCGTGCGCGCCACGCGTGGGACATCCTGCCGGCCGTCGTGGCGGCGGCAATGCCTGACGCCACCGCCTTGGACAAGCTACAGCGTGAGATTAATGCAGTGGCCGGCGCAGCGCTGGTGATGCATGTGGTGAACGACGCGCAGTGCATGGCTTTCGCGCGCCGCGCTGATGTGGCTGAAATCTCCCAGCAAGGCCCGGCGACGCCGCAGCATGCGGTGTATACCAAACGCGTGCCGCTGCTGGGCCGCGATGTGCATGCGTATGCGGCGCACTATCGCGCCTATCTCGATCAGCATCTGGGTGCTGCGGCAAGCGCGCTGATCGACGCTGCGCCGCGCATCGTGCTTGATCCGCAATTCGGCCTGTGCGCGTTCGGCAGCAGCGCACGCAGTGCGCAGATCGCGGCAGAAATGTATCAACACGACATCGCCGTCATCACCCGCGCCAGCGCGCATGGGCGCTATCGCTGTGCGCCGCCGGCGGCAATCGCGCAGGCGGAGTTCGAATACGGCGGCTACGCCGCGCGGCAACATCCCTAATGAATAAATTAACCAATAAATACAATACGTTACGTTGGGACGACGGTGCGCTGGAAATGCTCGACCAGCGCGCATTGCCAGTGAGCATCGCCTACCTGCGCTATGACTCCGCCGCCACTGTGGCCGATGGCATACAGCGCATGGTGGTGCGCGGTGCGCCGGCCATTGGTTGCGCAGCAGCGTACGGCGTGGCACTGGAAGCGCTGCGGCTGCGCACGCAACCGCGCGCGGTGTTCCTTGCAGGTGTGGAACTCGGCATAGCCGTGCTTGCCGCCAGCCGCCCCACGGCGGTCAACCTGTTTTGGGCGCTGCAGCGCATGCGCGCCACACTCGACACCCTGCGCACTGCGGCGGTGCCTGCGATGGCCGCCGCCTTGCTGGCCGAAGCCCACGCCATCACGGCGGAAGACGTGCGTCTGAACCGCGCCATGGGGCAGCACGGCGCGGCGCTGCTCAGCGACGCCATGCGGGTGCTTACGCACTGCAACGCCGGTGCGCTGGCCACTGCCGGCCACGGCACGGCGTTGGGTGTCATCCGTTCCGCGGTCGCAGCTGGCAAGCGCATCCATGTTTACGCCGATGAAACACGACCCTTCCTGCAAGGCGCGCGCCTCACCGCGTGGGAGCTGATGCAGGACGGGATACCGGTAACGTTGATCGCTGACAATGCTGCTGGGCTGCTGATGCGTCGCGGCGACATCGATGCGGTGATTGTCGGCGCCGATCGGGTGGCCGCCAACGGCGATGTGGCAAACAAGATTGGCACCTACAGCGTGGCGGTGCTGGCACGACGCCACGGCATTCCGTTTTATGTTGCCGCTCCGCTGTCGACACTCGACCCCGCTATGCTGTCAGGTGACGAAATTCCCCTCGAGGAGCGCGCCGCCAGCGAAGTGACCGGCTACGGCGACACGCAATGGGCGCCGGAGGGTGTAGCGGTACGCAACCCGGTATTCGATGTCACGCCCGCAGAATTGGTAACCGCGTTGATCACAGAACGCGGTGTGCTGTATGCGCCAGACCGTGCGAAGATGCGCGCGCTGCTTGAACCTAGAAACGGCAGTTGAGCGCTAGGCGCTCGTTCAAACTCTTGATGAATGGATACTTTTTCATGGTGTCGATTTTCACCAGGTGGGTGAGAGCGCTACGACGCTGATGCCGGGCGCAGGGTATGCGTGGCGTGGGCACACGTGCCCACCCTACGAGCCGTAGCGTGCCTCCAGATGCGCGCGGAAGTAGGCCGGGTTGAGCGCTTCACCGCTGGCCCGGCGCACCAGTTCGGGCGTTTCCCAGCGGCTGGCCTGTGACCAGATGTGGGCCTGGAGCCATGCGAACACCGGCGCGAAATCGCCCGCGGCGATATGCGCATCGAGCGTGGGCGTGGTACGACGCATCGCTGCGAACCATTGCGCGGCGTACATGGCGCCCAGCGTGTAGCTCGGAAAATAGCCGAACGAGCCGTCGCTCCAATGCACGTCCTGCAGGCAGCCGTCCTGGTAGTTGCCGCGGGTGTCCAGCCCGAGCAAGGTTTGCATTTTGTCGTCCCACAGCGCGGGGATGTCGTCCGGCTCGATGTCGCCTTCAATCAGCGCGCGCTCAATCTCAAAACGCAGGATGATGTGCGCTGGATAAGTCACTTCATCGGCATGCACGCGGATCAACCCCGGCTTCACCCGCGTCAGCAGTAGCTGCAGATTGTCGGGGTCGAACGCGGGCTGGCTGCCGAAGTGCTCATTTAGCAGCGGTGCCAACACGAGTGTGAATTCGCGGCTGCGGGCAAGCTGCATTTCGAATGACAGGCTCTGGCTTTCATGGATGCCGTACGAGCGTGCGACGCCCAGCGGCTGCCCCAGCCACTCGCGCGGCAGATTTTGCTCGAAGCGCGCGTGGCCGGTTTCGTGGATGGTGCCCATCAGGCTTTGCACGAAATCGTCGCTACGGTAACGCGTGGTGAGGCGTACGTCTTCGGGCACGCCGCCGGTAAACGGATGCAGGCTTTGGTCGAGCCGTCCGCCTTCAAAATCAAAGCCCAGACGCTGCATCACCGCAAGATTCATCGCGCGTTGCGCGGCCACGGGAAACGGACCTACTGCAGCAATCACACGCTCATCGCGCTGCCTGGCCTGCACGCGGCTGATCAGTTGCGGCAGCCATTGCTTGACCTCGCCGAAGATGCGCTCGATATCCGCCGCGCGCACACCGGGTTCATAGCGCTCCATCAGCGCGTCGTAAGGCGCGAGGCCGCTGTCGGCGGCGAGCAGCCTGGCTTCCTCGCGCGCAAGGCGCACTACCTCGCGGAAGTTTTCCAGAAACCCGCGCCAGTCGTTGGCAGCGCGCTGGCTGCGCCAGGCGTGTTCGCAGCGAGCGCCGGCCAGTGATTTGGCCTGCACCAGTGCTTCGGGCAGTGCATTGGCGTCGCGCCAGTCGCGGCGCATCTCGCGCAGGTTGGCGCGCTCGGTGTCGCTCAAGGGCTCGGTTTCCGCCCTGCGCAGACCATCGGCAAGCTGTGCATCCGTGCGCACGCGATGCATCAGCGCCTGCAGTTCAGCCTCCGCCGCGGCGCGCGCTTCATTGCCCTTGGCAGGCATCATGGCATTGCGGTCCCAGCCGAGGATAGCCGCAGCGTGGCTATAGTGGTGGAGCCGCATCCAGGTGCGGCACAGTTCGGCGTAGGACGGTGACGACGACGACGACGGCGATGTAGTCATAGCAGCCGCTAGCTCAGTATCACCCGGCTATGATCGAGGATACTTTCATCATTCAAGCCGCATTCTTGTCGGGCACCGCGCCACGCTTCGCCCAATAGGTGGGCGAGGCTCGGAGTGCCGCCAGTGCTGCGGCGGTTTCGGTGCCGGGTGCCATGGATGCTGCAGTGCCCGCCATCACCTGATGGTGGTCGATGTTGAGTAAGCGGATAAAACTTTGCTGGCCGTGGGTTAAGCCCACTGCGCAGCCGAGTTCAACGATTTGCGCTTCGCTGAAATGCCGGTTAAGCCGTTCCCAGAATTTGTCGTCGGTGTCCAGTCGCCATACTATGGCCTCGGCCAGCGACAGCGCGGCTTTCTGGCGCTCGTTGTATAGCGTGGATTTTTCAAACTCCACCAGATCGTCGTAGTGCGTTTCTTTCAGGCCTTCGCCGGCGCCTTTGATCGAGCGCTGGTTGCCGCAGAACTCGCAGATCACTGAACGCGAGACGTAAACGCGGCACAGCTCCTTGAGCGCGTGATCGAGCACGCCGTTCCTGAAAATAGCGTTCCAGGCGTTGGCGAAAAACCAGAAGCACTCCGGCACATGCGCGCGCACGGCCGAGCTTTCGGGGCGCGGTGTACCTTCGCGCGCGCAGCGCTCCATTTCGTCGCGCATGGCGGGGGTCATGTTTTCGAGAGGTATGTAGCTGATGCGTTGTTTGGGCATGGCAAATTCCTGATGGGCAAAGGGAAATAGTGTAGCAGGGCGACGGCGAAATAGGGACTCAGGGCGCAGCATAGGGGCGCGCGATGGCCGCGCGCAGCAGCAGCGCCAGCGGCAGTGCGAGCAACACCACAACGCCACAGAGGGCAATGGTTTTTTCAATGCCGATGGTGTCACCCAGCAGCCCGTAAGCGAGCGGCGCGATAATGCCGCACACCGCGCCTGTGGTATAGACCAGCGCGAACGCGCGCGGCAGTTTGTCGGGTTCGACCAGATCGCCGATGGTGCCGTAGATCACCGATGAGGTGCCCTGCAGCACCACGCCCACCAGCGGCAACAGAAAAAACGTCGCCATGCCCGGCAGCGCGAGTGTGGCGAGTATGCCCACACCGGTGGCGGCCTCGGTGATGACGATGGTGCGGATGACGCCGAGTTTTTCGGCCAGCACGCCGCACAAATATTTGCCCGCCATGCCGCCGATCAACACCAGCGGTACCGCCAGTGCCGCCCAGCCGTCGGGCACGCCTTTGGCGATCAGCAAAAAAGCGATGAAGGTGAGAAAGCCAGTACGCGTCATGCTGTCCACGATGTCCACCAGGCACAGCGCTGCGAACGCGGGCTTGTTGCGGATGCCCCAGCCCTGAATTTTGGGTTGCGGCTTCGCGGCGGCATGCGTATGGGTATTGGCGATCCAGCAAAAAATAGCGATCGCGGTGAGTATTGCCGCTACGCCAAAACCCACCACCGGCGCCTGCCACGAAATGCCTGCGAGTACGCACAGGCTGACCATGCCGCCGAACACGAATTTGCCGACATCGCCCGCAAAGTTATAGGTGCCCAGCGCGGTGCGGCGGCCTGCGCCCGGATAGGCGTGCGAAATGATGGTGGACGACAGCGGATGCTGCACCGCTGATCCCATGCCGGCAAAAAACAGAGAGATGATGATCATCCAGAAACCATGGGCGTAACCCAGCGCGATAAACGCCAGCCCTGACAGCAGCGTGCCCAATGCCAGCAGATTGCGTTCGCCAAAGCGTTCCGCGATGAATCCGGCGGGCAACTGAAAGGCCGCCATCGCAACCCGGTGGGCGGTGCGGATCATGCCGACCTGTGCGAGATTCAATCCAAATGTCTGCGCCAGCAGCGGCAGCAATACGTAGCTCACATCGGACAGGCCATCGTGAACGATGTGTACGCCGCAGCAGGTCTTGAGTGTGCGCGTGGGGGAGGGCTGGAGGGGCGTGGGCATGCGGGCCTTATAACACGCCAGTGCGTCAGTGTAGAATCCCGGTTTATTTTCGATGGGACGATGCGATGAAGTGGATAATCGGCGGGTTGCTGCTGGCAGTGGTGGCTTCGGTGGCGTCGGGGCGCGTGCCCTTGGGATGGATAGTCTATTGTTTTGCCGCGTTGTTTGCATCGATGGGGCTGGCGCTGTTTTTTGCGTTCTACCGCAGCAGGCATTACGGTTTGTTGTTGCTGGGCTGCACCTATGTATCGGCGGCGTTGCTGGCGGTGGTGCTGACCGATTGGTGGCCGCTGGTGGGAGGATTTGCCGTTGCGTGGGTGTTACGCGCGATGGGCGTGGAACCGCCCGCGGAGCCGGCGGCGCCAGAGGCTATGCAGGCAGCGCCTTCCGCGCCCGCTGATGAAAAGAAGTCTTAGAGCGCTGTCAGCGCGCGCTTAAAACGGAAAATCGTAGCGCGCCTCGCGCTGGCTTTGCATACGCGACTGCTTGATCCATGCCTTGAGCGTGTGCACGGCCTCAAATGCGAGCAGGTCTTGTTTCAGTTGGCGTAGGTCGCGCTGAGCGGCGGCAATCTCGGTGACGAGCGCTTTCATCAGGGTTTTGGGCGTAAGGGTGGCGAACGGGTCGAGCTGGGCCTGGTCCATGAACGCACACTCGACACGCATGATTTCGTGGCGCAGTTCCTGGAATTGTTCGCGCAGAATCTGGTTGTAGTGTTTCAGCCGCTCCTCGCTGACGTTGTTGATGGCGGCTTGATCGATTTGTTCGAGTTCGAGTTGCAGTTCTAGTAGTTGCAGCAGGTTGTTTTTGTCGTAAGCCTGGTTCACGCGTTGCATGAGCGCGGTTTTGCGTTCGCGTTCCAGCGGATCGGGTTCACGGTCGGGGTGCAGCGCGCTGACCAGTTTGCGGTAGATTTCGCGGATCGACTGGCGTAGCTGTTGTTCCTCGGTTTCCTGCTGTGCTGCTTTGGCGAGCTGTTTGGGTGATTTTTTACGCCGGGCCTCGCGTCCTTCGCGGGCTTGCCTGGCGGCTTCGCGTTGCGCCTGCACGTGCTCCAGCACGGCTTCCGGCGAGCGCAGATCCACTGCGTCGCCCACGTCGATGCCAAACAGATCGTTCAGCATGGACTTCGCTTCGGCGTCCCCCTCGGCTTGCACCTGGTCAAAGCTGAGGTTGCTGTGTTTATTGAAAATGGCCTTGAGCGCCTCATCGTCACGGGTCTGTAACAAGCCTTGCGCCATGTCGGCAATCAGGTCTGCGATGTCGGTGCGTTCGCGTTTGCTGAAGCCGGAGCGGCCGCTGGCATGGTCCAGGGCATGCACTATTTTGACTTGCAGGTCTTGCGCATCTTTGAGCAGCGGCTGCAGTTGGGTGCTGAATTTTTTTTGGTATGGTGCTTGAAAGGCTTCCCAATCGGCCAGTGTGGCGCGTGCTTGCCCAATTTGTTTAATCAGTTTGTTGAAGGTCTGCTGCGCTTTCGACAGGCGCGGTTGGATGGGGCTGCCGGATATATTGATGGGGGTTTTGTTCATGCTGATGCAGCAGGAAATCCGGATGCTTCCGGATCAATAGAGGCTGTGCAGAGGTGAATTCGAGGCGCGCATTGTAAGTGATTCAGGACGCGCCAAAACCGCCGCCGCCCGGCGTCTCAATCACGAACACATCGCCGGCCTGCATTTGCGCCTGATCGCAGCCGCTCAGTTCCAATGTATCGCCGTTGACACGTTCAACATGATTACGCCCGATCGCGCCGGGCTTGCCGCCTGCCATGCCATAGGGCGGCACGCGGCGGTGGCTAGACAGTATCGCAGCGGTCATCGGCTCCAAAAAACGCACGCGGCGTATGGCGCCGTTGCCGCCCTGTGTTTGACCACTGCCGCCGCTACCGTGACGAATTTCAAAACTTTCCAGCAGCACCGGAAAACGCCATTCCAAAACTTCCGGGTCGGTGAGGCGCGAGTTGGTCATATGCGTTTGCACCACGCTCGATCCCGCAAAGCCGGGCCCTGCACCGCCGCCGCCGGAAACGGTTTCGTAGTACTGGTGTTGCGCGTTGCCGAAGGTGAAATTGTTCATGGTGCCCTGCGAAGCGCCCATCGCACCCAGCGCGCCATACAGAGCATCGGTGACGCATTGCGAGGTTTCAACGTTGCCTGCAACCACGGCCGCGGGATGGCGTGGATTGAGCATGCAGCCCTCGGGGATGATCACTTGCAGCGGCTTCAGGCAGCCCGCGTTGAGCGGAATATCGTCATCCACCAGCGTGCGGAATACATACAGCACGGCTGCCATGGCCACCGCTGAGGGTGCATTAAAGTTGCTGTCGCGCTGCGCTGAGGTGCCGGTGAAATCGATGACAGCGCTGCGCGCCGCGTGGTTGATGCGGATGCTGACGCGGATGATTGCGCCATCGTCCATGGTATAGCTGAAGGTGCCGTCTTTCAGCGCGCCGATCACGCGCCGCACCGATTCCTCAGCGTTATCCTGCACGTGATCCATGTAGCGATGCACGGCCTCAAGGCCGAATTCGCCGACGATGCGCGCGAGCTCAGTAACGCCTTTCTGGTTGGCGGCGATCATCGCGCGCAGATCGGCGAGATTCTGCTCGATGTTGCGCGACGGGTAACGCGCCCCGCCGAGCAGGGCGCGGGTTTCGGTCTCGCGCAGGCGGCCGCCTTCGACCAGGAGAAAATTGGTGATGAGCACGCCTTCTTCATCGATATGGCGGCTGTCGGGCGGCATTGAACCGGGGGTAATGCCGCCGATGTCGGCATGGTGGCCGCGCGAGCCGACGTAGAACAGCAAGCTGCTGCCGTCGCTGCTGTAGACCGGCGTGATTACCGTGATATCGGGCAGGTGCGTGCCGCCGCGATACGGATCATTGAGCATGTAGACATCGCCCGCGCGCATGCCCCTTGTCGTGTGGGCATTGTCGCGTATCACCCAGCGCACGCTTTCGCCCATGGAACCCAGGTGCACCGGCATGTGTGGGGCGTTGGCGATCAGGCTGCCTTGCGCATCGAACAGTGCGCACGAAAAATCGAGCCGCTCCTTGATGTTGACGGAATACGCAGTGTTGGCCAGCGTGACGCCCATTTGCTCGGCGATGGCCATGAACAGATTGTTGAAGATCTCCAGCAGCACCGGATCCGCGGTGGTGCCGATGGCGGTGCGCGCAGCGCGCGGCGTGTTGCGTGTGAGCAGCAGATGGCCGTGCGTGGTGACGTCGGCTTGCCACCCGGGTTCGAGCACCGTGGTGGCGTTGGCGTCGGCGATGATGGCGGGGCCGGGGATGCAGTTGCCGGGTTGCAGGTTTTCCACGCGGTAGAGCGGGGTAATGTGGTGCGCGCCATCGCTGAACATGGCTACCTGCGCCTCGGCTGCGGGCGTGAGACTGCTGTCCCTGTTCCCCGCTTGCAGGGGGAGGTTCATGGGTGGGGCGTTAGTCTCGCTAGATGAAACTTCCACCGCAACCGCTTCCACCACCAGCGCCCGCCCCGGCATCAGGAAGCTGTAGCGGCCGAGGTAGGCACTTTCAAAGCGGCGTGTCATTTCTGCCACGGTGCCGAAGATGACGTTGAGCGTGGTGTCGGTGCCCTGGTATTTGATATGCGCACGGCGCCGGGTCACCAGCTGTTCGGGGCTGACCTCCTGTGCCACTACTTCGGCACACGCAGCAGCGGCTAGCGTATCCAGCGTGGCAAGCAGCCGCGGCATCAGCACTTCATGCAGCGCGGCTTCCACCGCCTGTTCGCGCATCGCAGTGATGTCAGCCAGGCCCATGCCGTAGGCCGACAGCACGCCCGCATAGGGATGGATGTAGACGCGCGGCATCGCCAGCGCGTCGGCCACGCGGCAGGCATGCTGGCCCGCTGCGCCGCCAAAACAGGCGAGGGTGTAACGCGTGACATCGTAGCCGCGCGCCACTGAGATTTTTTTGATCGCGTTCGCCATATTGTCCACGGCGATCTGCAGAAACCCTTCAGCTAGGGCTTCAGGTGACTGTAAAGTATTGTTTTTATTATACATTTCGTCATAAAGCGTCGAAAACTTTAAGCGTGCTGCTGCGCCGTCCAGCGCGGCTTGTCCCGATGCTCCGAACACCGCCGGAAAATAATCGGGCTGGATGCGCCCCAGCAGCACATTGCAATCGGTGACGGTCAGCGGGCCGCCGCGTCCATAGCACGCCGGGCCCGGCTGCGCGCCGGCGGAATCCGGGCCCACGCGCATGCGTGCGCCGTCGAAATGCAGGATCGAGCCGCCGCCCGCAGCGACGGTGTGGATGCTCATCATCGGTGCGCGCATGCGCACGCCGGCCACCAGTGTGTCGAACGCGCGTTCGTATTCGCCGGCGAAATGCGACACATCGGTGGAAGTGCCACCCATGTCAAAGCCGATGATGCGCTCATACCCTGCCGCCTGCGCGGTGCGCACCATGCCCACCACGCCGCCCGCCGGACCCGACAGCACGCTGTCCTTGCCGTGAAAGCGCCGCGCATCGGTGAGGCCGCCGCTCGATTGCATGAACATGACTTTTACTGCGGGCAGTTCGCGGGTGATGCGATCGACGTAGCGGCGCAGCACCGGCGACAGATAAGCATCCGCCACCGTGGTGTCGCCGCGCGACACCAGCTTCATCAGCGGGCTGACCTGGTGCGATACCGAAATTTGCGTAAAACCGCAGTCGCGCGCGAGCGTGGCGAGTTGCTGTTCGTGCTGCGGATAACGGTAGCCGTGCATCAGCACAATCGCGCAGGCGCGTAATCCTGAGCCATAGGCGGCTTCGATTTCGTGGCGGGCCTGACCCAGATCCAGTGGTGTCAGCACCTCGCCGCGCGCGCCGAGCCGTTCATCGATTTCATGAACCGCGCGGTAAAGCATTTCCGGCAGCACGATGTGGCGGTCGAAAATGCGTGGGCGATTCTGGTAACCGATGCGCAGCGCATCGCGAAAGCCGCGCGTGATGAACAGCGCCGTCGGCTCACCGTTGCGTTCGAGCAGCGCGTTGGTGGCGATAGTGGTGCCCATTTTGACCACGGCGATGCGCTCGGCGGGTATGGGCGCACCGCGCGCCACGCCGAGCAGATCGCGGATGCCGGCGAGCGCCGCATCGTCGTAATGCCCGGCGTTTTCGGACAGCAGTTTGTGGGTGAGCAGCGTGCCGTCCGGACGGCGCGCGACTATATCGGTAAAGGTGCCGCCGCGGTCAATCCAGAATTGCCAGCGGTCGTTCTGTGCTTGTGTGTTCATGGGCGCAGCATGCTATCACGCGCCGGGCCAGCGCCAATGAGCGCTTGAGTATGCGTAGGAACGTCAGGGCCAGGCCTTGCCTTTTGCCGCCAGCGCTCGTTCAAGTCATAGGGGTCAGTTCTTGACATTACACCTGACGCCTCTCTTTTTTAGCAGCTAAACCCAAGGGTCAGACCTTGCCTTTTGCCGCCAGCGCTCGTTCAGATGCCGATCAACTGCACCGCCCGCGCAGCATAGACAATGGGGATGCCCTGATAGTAGCCGCCCAAACCGTGCAGATGTTTATCGCCGGAGACGATCAACTCCGCTTGCCCGGCCACAGCGCAGGCGAGCACATGATCATCGTCGGTATCGTGCTCGATCACCCGTGGCACCGTCTGCGGCGTAACCATGTAGGCCAAGCGCCGCAAATCCGCGACGGCGCCTTGTGGTGACGAACCCGCTTGGATCAAGCGTGCCGCGAACTTCTCACGCAACAACACATCAAGCAACTCCGCCAACAGCGTAGCGCTGCTGCAAAGCTCGAAGCGCTGCGCTCTTACCCCGTCGAGCAGACGCCGCGGCGGCCCGCCTGGCGAGATCACCCCGGACACCAGAATATTCGTATCCAGCACCACCCGCACGATCAGGCACGCCGCGACAAGCGATCCTGACGCGCCGCCTGAATTTCCGCCTCGATCTCCTCATCCGATATCGGCGGCAGGTCCAAGGCATCGAGCTTGACCAGCGTTTCGCCCAGACGCGCGGCG
>CAMDRT010000027.1 GCA_945906815.1 Bordetella parapertussis | reverse complement strand
GCTTGAGAAACAACCCAGTCTGACTACTCGCGCAACCGGACGCGCCAACCAGCCGCGCACCGGCTAGCGTCAACGTTGGGCCCAATGAATTCATCCGAACCTGCCACTCCCGCGCCAAGGAAAGTTGAACCATCCTGCGCAAGTGCTGGTGTTATTCTTTAAGTATTTGTTTTTATTGTATATTCCAACATTATTCATTGAGCTTCGACAGACCGCCGCCGTTGCACAGGAACCTTTTGCTTTACCCGCATGCGGCATGGCGGTAGCCTTGATGTATGGAACCATTACTGAAGGCCGAACTGCATAGCGACGTCGCATCACGGCGCACTGAGCTCGCTCAACTGTGCGCAGACTTAAGCGTGCGCCGGCTTGAGTTGTTCGGATCAGCCGCGCGCGGCCACAGCGCGAATGACCTGGATTTCCTGGTCGATCTGGGTGAACGTCCGCCCGCTGAGTATGCGCGTGTCTATTTCGCCTTGCGTGAACGACTGGGGGAATTGTTCGCGCGTCCGGTTGATTTGGTAACACCGCCGGGTCTTCAAAATCCGTATTTCCGCCAGCGCGTGGAACAAGAAAAAATCCTGCTGTATGCGGCTTGAGGCTCGCAAGTATCTTTTCGATGTTCAGCAGGCGGTGGCGCGCATCGCACGATTCTGCGACAACAAGAATTTCTCTGGATACCAAGGTGATGAATTGCTTCGTTCCGCCGTGGAACGCCAATTCGAGATCATGGGTGAGGCGCTCACGCAACTCGCGAGGCACGATCCAGACGTGGCGGAGCGGATCAAGGACTATCGCAAGATCATTGCGTTCCGCAACATTCTGATCCACGCCTATGCGACAGTAGACGACCGCATCGTGTGGGGTGTGCTCGAAGGCGATCTGCCCGCGCTCAGCGCATCGCTGGCGGCACTGTTGCGCGATACCTGAGTCGTGCCGCGCGCATGATGTTGCGATTCGCCTCCCAGATTAAAGTCGTGATCAAGGCAACCACCGACGTGGACTACCGATGCCTGTGTAACATGCTCGAAATCATCGTGCTCACGCGCTACAAGCAGCATGGCATTGTGGCGGGTAAACCTCAGCTCTTTCTCACATCCCTTCTGACGCCAAGGAAAGAGCGAGTCCTTGCATGAGCGCCCATCAGCTACTGAGCAAGCTCCTCGCCTACGTCCTAGAGCAAGCGAAGGACATTGACCCGCGTGGCTTCAATCTCGCGAGTCACAAAGGCTTCAAGAAAGCAAAAGCTGACCTTCAGGGGCTACCCGGCGTTGACTTCGATATCAAAATCGAAGGAGACCACACTTGGTTGCGCGTGGCACGACTTGAGGCGCTCCCTCCGCCGACCCTATCCGATGAGATGCTCAAAGGGCTAATCACAGTTGAGCGTGAACCCACCGGCAAATCGCCGTGTATCGATGAGACAGCCTTCAAGCATCGCCTCGCGGCAGCGTCTGCTGGTCTTCCAACTGACGAAATGCGAGCCGCCGAGAATAACGCGCGCGCCACCTTGCAACAGGCGCTCGCCGAATATACCCCATTGTGGACCGCTTGGGCTGAAGGCGAAAAACCTCGACGCAGAACCATTAGTCTCTACGGTGATCTGTTCACCATTAAACATCAGCTCGAATCAGAGGAGACCGCCAAACCGCATGAGCTTGTATGGGGCATTGGCGTGACTGCCTGGAAACTCAGCTATGAAGAGCGTGCTGGAAAATCGGTTGTCGAGTTGCAATACCCATTGCTGACTCAGGCGGTAGAGGTATCGCTCGATGAGAAGACGCTCGCTATCGAGCTGCGGCCGCGTTCCGTTGACCCGCGCTTCGAGTTCGACGCATTCGCCGCCTGTCAGCTGAGCAGCACGGCCGACGTTGAAAAGGCAGCGAAGGAAGCCCTGGCGAGAAACGCTGACCGTCCCATTTCGCCATTCGACGTCGGCAGCTTTGAGTACATCCTCAAGCTGATTGCGGGCAACCTCCATGAACAGGGGCGGCACTTCTCCGGCGCCACAAGCTTTCCAAGCGCAGGGGACGCCTTGGAGGTGTCCGATGCTTGGGTGGTGCTGTCACGGCCGCGCTCGAACAATTACTTGCACGAGGACATCACGCGCCTTCAGGCACGGCTTCAAGACGGCTCTCCTATACCTCTGGGTCCCTTGGCCTTAGTGACACCGCCATCGGATGATCTGGAGGACTACGAACCGGCGTCTTTTCGAGGCCTGTCGGGCCGCGCTGGCTCCAACGGCAAAATGCAGGAATTGTTTTTTCCACTCCCGTACAACCACGAGCAGGTCACTATCGTCGAGCAGTTGGAGCGCTCAAGCGGTGCGGCCGTGCAGGGACCGCCAGGGACAGGCAAGACGCACACCATTGCAAACATTGTGTGCCACTACTTGGCGACGGGGCGGAAAGTTCTCGTTACTGCTAAGGGTGAACAAGCGCTGGAAGTCCTGCAGTCGAAAATTCCCGAGAGCGTACGACCGTTAACAGTGGCACTGCTGGCAGGTGACCGCGAGGGAATGCGCCAGTTTCAGTCTTCCATAGAAGCTATCATCTACAACGTGTCGCAACTGAATCCGGATGTCGTGAAGACTCAGATTCAGACGTTTCGCAGCGCCATCGACCGAGCGCACTCGGAACTGGCGACCATCGACCGGCGCGTCGACGAAATCGCAGTGGCTCAGTTGTCTGACGTCGAGGTGGATGGCATACAGATGCGCGCCCAGAAGATGGCTGAACTGGTTTTGTCCGGTACCGACAAGTACGCCTGGTTCGACGATGTACTATCGTTGGACCCGGCAAACTCACCTCCGCTTAGCGGTGCCGAGGCTGCACATCTGCGCGAGGCTCGGCGCCGACTGGGCAAGGACCTCGTGTATGCGGCGGCGCGCACCCCGTCGAGCTTGGCGCTGCTCCCTGCAGCCGATGTCGGGCGCCTGCACGACGTTCTCGTTGGCATGCGCGAAATTGAAGCGGCCGAAGCAAAGGGCGGGCTCCTGCCGCTGCGCGCTGCAACTCCCGAAGTGCTTGATGCCGCTCGAAAGCTCCTGAGCCAAGTGGAAGCGGCAGCCAATCTCGCCAAAGAGTTGGAAGACACCGGAGAAGTTTGGATCGCCGAGCTACGAAGGAAATGTAACCAACCTACCTTCGCCAGCGAGCGGCAGGCATTGGAGGCGCTGTTTGGTGAAATTGACATCCTTATCGAATTGCGGGCCGAATTTCTGAAGCGGCCTGTCGAGGTGCCAGAGCCTGCATTGGTAGCATCGAAGGCCCGCGAAGCCATCATTCGCGGTGCGGAGTCTGGCAAGCCCTTCGGCGTATTGAGCTTCGGCGGTGGTCGCGTTAAGGAACACGTGTCTGCCATTCGAGTCGCGGGGCTGGCCCCCGTCACTGGCGATGATTGGAAGCATGTCCAGCGGTACGTCAAATTGCATGAACAAGTGCTGTCATTCAGCGTGCGCTGGAACGAGTTCGCGGAGCTTCTGTCCATCCCATCAGTAATGGGTGGCGTTCAGGGGCTGCGCCAAATCGAATTGATTTCCGTCAACGCACGCAAAGCACATCGCTTGGCTGTGAACCACGATGCTCATCTGCCTGCGCTGGCAGAGCGTGTATTCGCCAATCCGCCAAACAAATATTTGTGCGGTCACTCCGCTCAGTTGGAGGAGGTGCGTCAACATTTGCGGAGTCACCTGACCCGTGCTGAGCTGGCACAAGCCGCCACACACTTGGCTACGTTGCAAGAGAAGCTTGCTGGAACGTCCGGTCCGATCTCGGTTCAGCTGCGAGCGTTCGTCGACCTGCATTTGGGCGACGGCAAATACCCAGCCGAGCGCATTGTTGCGCGATATTCCGAACTGGTGAGCGATTTGCGCCGCGTGGAGGCTCTCGGCCACGACATCGGCATGGTCAATGAACTGGTTGGGCGAATTGAGCGTGCAGGTGCGCCAATGCTCGCTGCCAGGGTGCGGGGTGAACCGATTGAAAGCACGGGAGAAGACCAGTCTTTTCCTGTCAATTGGCGCGACGCTTGGAACTGGGCTCGTGTAAAAACGCACCTCGACGGGATCGAAGCACGCGAGGAGCTTTTGACCCTCGCGGCGCGCAGGCGTGACGTGGAGGCGGGTCTTGCAAAGCTGTACGAAAATCTCGTTTCGAACGCTGCCTGGTTGTCCACAAAGTTGGGCGCGTCACCTAAAGTATTGTCTGCGCTCGAAACCTACCGCACAGCGGTTCGACGCATAGGCCAAGGCACCGGCCCGAATGCCACTCGGCACCGGCGCGACGCCCAGAAGGCGATGCATGACGCTCAGGGCGCTGTGCCGTGCTGGGTGATGAGCCACGCAAAGGTGTCTGAAACGTTGCCCGCTAAGCTTGGCAGCTTCGACCTCATCATCGTGGACGAGGCCAGCCAGTCGGACCTCTGGGCGCTGCCAGCAGTGCTTCGTGGCAAGAAGATTCTGGTGGTTGGTGACGACAAGCAAGTCTCACCCGATGGTGGCTTTATCGCGGCGGTGCGCATTCAGGAACTGAAGGACCGATTCCTGTCTGAGCAACCGTACGCGGCCGTGTTGACTCCGGAGAAGTCTTTGTATGACATCTCGTCTACGATCTTTGCAGCTCACAAGGTAATGCTGCGCGAACATTTCCGTTGCGTGCCGCCCATCATTGCGTACAGCAACAGAACCTTCTACAAAAATTTCATCCAACCGCTTCGCATACCGAAGGCCTCGGAGCGCATCGACCCACCGCTGGTGGACATATACGTGGCGACAGGAGTACGGAATACGCAGGACGAAAACCGCAACGAGGCACTGGCCATCGTCGAAGAGATTGAAATGCTACTCGCGGAAAAGCGGTTTGCAGGCCGCACCATCGGCGTAGTGTCGTTGCTCGGCCCGGACCAAGCCAAGCACATCGATGCCCTGGTTCGCTCGCGCTGCGACGCAAATGAGTTGATTCGGCGGAAGTTTGATTGCGGTGATGCTCGATTGTTTCAAGGAAGCGAGCGCGACATTATGTTTTTGTCGATGGTTGCTGATCCGAAGAACAGCCGAGCGCTTTCGGGCAACATGTTTGAACAGCGTTTCAATGTGGCAGCCAGCCGGGCTCGCGATCGCATGTACCTCGTGCGTTCGGTTCAGTTGTCGGACTTGTCGCCGGTAGATATACGCGGTGGTCTGCTCGCTCACTTTAGCAAGCCGATGGATGGCGGCACGGACGAGTGCAAAAGCCTGATCGATGTCTGCGAGTCGGGTTTCGAGAAGCAGGTCTACACCGAACTCTTCACCCGAGGCTACCGCGTCGTGCCACAAGTGAAGGCAGGCTCTTTCCGCATCGATATGGTGGTGGAAGGCGGTAACGATTCCCGCTTGGCTATCGAATGTGACGGCGACGAATTCCATGGGCCTGACAGGTGGCACGGGGATATGCAGCGACAGCGCGTGCTTGAGCGGGCAGGCTGGACGTTCTGGCGCTGCTTCGCTTCTACCTGGTCACTACGCAGAGATGAAGTACTGAACGAGTTGCTTGACCGTCTGACGGCGATGGGCATTGAACCGCTTGGGGCGCTCGAGCGTGTACCGTCGTTGGTCGAGTACAGGCCATGGAAACCGAGGGTGGTTGGAGAATCTACAAGCGACGACGCTGCAGCCGCAGCGTTGGAGACCGCTATTTCAAACGGACGGTAATCAATTGTATCAACGGATACACCGAAGATTTACTTCTCTGAGGTCTTCGGTGTCAAAACGCCACCACTACACTTCACCCCCTCACCACGTCACCGCTGTCAATCAACCCTGGCGCCTGAAACTTTAACCACCTTCGCCCACTTGGCGACTTCGGATTTGATGTAATCACTGTACTGCGCGGGGGTCATGGTCCACGGGTCCGCGCCCTGATCGGCGAGGTATTTGCTCATCGCCGGTTCTTCGATGATTTTCACCAGCGTGCCGTGCAGCCGCTCGATAATCGCCGCCGGCGTGCCGGCGGGCGCTACCAGTCCATTCCACCCCGCTGCCTCGAACCCCGCGACACCGGCCTCGGCGATGGTAGGGACATCGGGTAGCGCCTTGATGCGCGTGGCGGTGCTCACGCCCAGCGCGCGCAGCTTGCCGGAACGCACATGCGGCACCGCCGACGGCGCTGTGGCAAAGGTAAGCGCCACCTGTCCCGCCAGCACATCGGTCATCGCCGGTGGCGCGCCCTTGTAGGGCACATGCACCAGGTTCACACCGGTCATGGTTTTAAACAGCTCGCCGGTGAGATGCGGCTGGCTGCCGTTGCCCGCCGAGCTGTAATTCAATTCGCCGGGTTTCGCCTTGGCATAGGCGATGAAGGCTTTCACCGACGTTACCGGCAGCGAGGGATGCACGGTCAGGATTTGCGAAGTCGCGGCAACATTGGTGATCGGCGCAAAATCCCTGATCGGGTCGTAGGCGAGTTTGCCATACAAGCTGGGGTTGATCGCGTGGATGGTGGAAATGCCAAACAGGGTGTAGCCATCGGGCGCAGACTTCGCCGCAATTTCCGCGCCGATGTTGGCACCCGCGCCGGGCCGGTTATCGATAATCACCTGCTGCTTGAACTGCTCGGTCAACTTTTGGCCGATGGCGCGCGCCAGTATATCGGTGGTGCCGCCAGCGGGGAAAGGCACTACGATGCGCAGCGATTTTTGCGGATACGATTGTGCTAGTGCCGACACGCTGACTGCGGTCATCACAGCCAGCAGGGTTGCATAGGGCAGCTTCATCGGGTTTCCTTCGGGGTGGGCTCGCGAGTAGCCTAAAGTATCTGCTATGCTTCACGCAAGAAAAAATGCGAAGGATGGTTATGGACACCTGGCAGCAAAAAATCGGCATCATCGTGCCTTCGTGGAACACGGTGATGGAGTATGAATCGCAGCGCCTTTGTACCCTCGGGGGCATGGGGGCATCGGTGCATTCGATGCGCATACCGCACACCGCGGACACCGAAGAAAAACTGCTGGGGCTGTCGACGCAGGCGCCCGCCGCGGCACAACTGCTGGCACATGCCAAGGTGGATGTGATCGGCTATGGCTGCACCGCCAGCGGATTCCTGCATACGCCCGCCGAGGACAAGGCCCTCGCCGAGCGCATCAAAAACGAAACCGGCATCCCCTGCGCCACCTCGTCGCGCGCCATTGTGGATGGGCTACGTGCGCTGGGCGCCAAACGGCTGAGCCTGGCCTCGCCCTACGCGCCGTGGCTGAATCAACGCTTGCAGCAATATCTCAGCGCCGACGGCTTTGAGGTGCTGGCGATGCAGGGCCTGAGCACCGAGGCGCATTCCACCATCACCCGCGAACGCATCCTGGCGCTGGTGGATGAAGTGATGCGCCCTGACACCGAGGCGATTTTTATCAGTTGCTCGAATTTTCGCACCCTGGAAATCATCGACAGCCTCGAACAAAAATATAATCTGCCAGTCGTCACCAGCAATGCCTCGATGATGTGGCAAATGCTGCGCTTGATGAACGACCAGCGCGAGGTGCCCGGCGCTGGACGCTTGTTCAAACTGTGATGTCCGACGCCTGGCAGCCTCAGCGCGAGATTGAAATTTTCGCCGGCACACCACCCGGCGGCGGTTTGGATCGCACCGCGCGTACGCTGGCGGCTGCACTCACCGCGCCGGCAAAGGTCATCAACATTCCCGGCGACGGCGCGCGCCGCGTGTGGGCGAACGTGGATGCGCGCGCGGGCGACGCGCACCTGCTGTGCATCAGCTCGCCCAACCTGACCACCGATTACCTGACGGGGGTGGCCGCATTCAATCATGACAGCTATACGCCGCTGGCTATTCTGTACAACGAATACATCGCTTTTGTGGCGCGCAACGACGGCTCCAATCGTTACTATGGCAGCGGCGGCGATTTGCTGGCGCGCCTGCGTGATGCGGCAGGCAACGTCACGGTGGCACTGTCTACCGCCGCCGGTAATCCGAACCATATGGCGCTGGCGCAGGTGACGCGCCACGCCGGCGGCGAGGTGCGTGCGCCGGTGATACGGGTGTTCGATTCCGCGCTCGACGCGGTGGCCGATGTGGTGGCTGGCCACGCGGATGTCGCCGCCGTTACCGCCGCCAGCGCGGTGAAAGAACTCACTGCGGGCACGCTGCGCGCGCTGGCGGTGTCTGCGCCGGCCCGGCTCGCCGGTTGCTACGCGCAAACACCCACCTGGCTGGAGCTAGGTGCGCCCTGCACGCTGGGCGCGTGGCGCGGCGTGCATGGCGCGGCAGGTCTGGGCGCCGGGCAAATTGCTTATTGGGAGCAGGCGCTGGCTGCGGCCACGCGCGCACAGTCGTGGGCACACCAACTCACGCAGCACTACTGGACGCCGCTGCTGATGACGGGTGCGACGCTGCGCGCGCATCTCGCGCACGAGCAAACGCAAATGCGCGGAGTGCTGCTGGAACTGGGTCTGGGGAATCGCTGAGGAATCGCTGAGGAATAGTTAAGTATTTGTTTTAATTATATTTTTTTAAGTGCGCTATAATGCACGCACGGTTCGCTGTTGGCGCGGGCTGGTTACATTGAGGTACTCATGAGAACGGAAGTACATGTACACGGCTCTATTTTTTTGTGCAAAGGCGTGCGGCTGAAGCAGGTTGAACAGGCGCTGCGGCCATGGCTCGAATATCTGGACGTTGAAACGCTGGCCGATGCGCACAGCCTTGAGCGCGAAGAACCGGGCATCGTGTACGATGCGAACGAACGCACGCTCAACGTCTGCTGGACCGGCGAAGTCGGCCGCAATTTTCAGGATAAGCTGGGCGCGGCTATCCAGAATGTCGGCCCGCTCACCGAATATGCTTCTGAAATTGAAGTGACCTATTACCCGGATCACGGGGACGACGAATTTTTTCAGGTGTTTGTCGGGCCTACGCCCGAAGCCATACACGAGTTCCGGCGACAGTGCGTGGTGGAGGACGCGACGCAATTGTTGTCACGTCACCTCGGCAAATCCGAGGTCGATCAGGTCGCCACGCTGATCAGCGATATGTTCGGGAAAACACAACCCCCCAAACAACCAGCGTCGGAGCAAAGCGGCTCATCGACGGTGATACCGCTGCATCCGCGCAATCGGCATCTGCATTAGCTTGATCCCTGTCCCCCCGCTTGGCGGGAAAGTGGGGACCGGGCGTGGCGGGACCGATAACGTCGTAACGCTACCGTAAGCCTCACACCAGCACTGTAGTGCCATACGTGCCAGCAAGTTTGGGCTGATTGGGTTTACTCGGCGCGATCGTTTTGTGATGCTTCAGGTAACGCTCAACCAGCTCCCACACCGGCTCTCCCTTCACGCCTTCGGCCACCGGCGCCCAGCTCGCCAGTTTGTAATTTTTTGCGGCTGCCAGCGGCTTGCCGCGCAGCATCATGTGACTGATACGGCTGCCGATTTTGGCCGCCGGGGTGCAGGTATATTGCAAGCCACCCACGCGCACCATGTCGCCGCCCTGCTGATAATAGGGGTCGGGATTGAAGAGGTTGTCGCACACGTCTTCAAGGATGTTCTTGATCGCCTCGCCTGTCATCTCTGTCACCGTGACCTGGGGATAGGTAATGGCGGTCTGGTTCATCAGCTCTTCGACGGTGATCACCTGACCGGGCAGTAGGCTGGTGCCCCAGCGGAATCCGGGGGAAAACGCGATGTCCGCGCCTTTGACTTCCATCAGCGCATCCAGTATCAGTTGATCGAAAGTGCCATTGAAGTTGCCACGGCGGTAGAGCAGGCCTTCACTGACAGCGAGCTTTTGCGCTAGTCTGGCCTGGTACGGCGCGCGCACTTTAGTGATCAGCCCCGCCATGTCCTGGTCGGGTGCGATGAGGTTCGCGAACACCGGCAGCAACTGATAACGGTAGCCCTGCACCGCGCCGTTGCGCACATCGAGATCCAACACGGCGAGGTACTTGCCATTGCAACCGGCGTTGCTGACCAGCGTCGTGCCGCGCGCGTTTTTCACTGCCACCGGCACGGGCACCGCGTCGTGCGTATGGCCGCCGAGTATGACGTCAATCCCGGTCACCCGCGACGCCATCTTCAGATCGACGTCCATGCCGTTGTGCGAAAGCAGGATCACCGCATGCACACCTTTCGCGCGCGCCTCGTCCACCGTTTTTTGCATGCGTTCTTCCTGGATACCGAAGGTCCACTCGGCCACGAAATGGCGCGGATTGGCTATCGGCATGTAGGGAAACGCCTGTCCGATAATCGCCACCGGAACGCCATTGATTTCGCGCACGCTGTAGGCCTTGAACACCGGGTCATCGAAATCCGCGGTGCGCACATTTTGTGCGAGAAATTCTATTTTTCCGGCAAAATCTTTTTCCACCACCGCTTTTACGCGATTCGCGCCGTAGGTAAATTCCCAGTGTGCGGTCATCACGCTCACGCCCAGCGCGAGTGACGCATCGATCATGTCCTGCGCGTTGCTCCACAGCGCAGTGGCCGACCCCTGCCAGGAGTCGCCGCCATCCAGCAGCAACGCAGCGGGGCGCTCGGCGCGCACACGCTTGACCAGGGCGGCCAGGTGCGCGAACCCGCCCACCTTGCCGTAGGTGCGCGCGGCCTGGGTGAAATCGAGGGCAGTAAAGGCATGCGCCAGCCGCGAGCCGGGTGGGATGCGAAATGCCCTGAGCAGTTCTTCACCCACCAGATGCGGCGGCCTGCCGCGCGCCTCGCCAACACCGATGTTGGTATCCGGTTCGCGAAAGTACGAGGGCAGTAACTGCGCGTGACTATCGGTGAAGTGCATGAGCGGCACGTTGCCAAACTTCGGCAGATCGTAAAAACCCGCGTCGCCGCTAGCGGCCAGTGCACGCGGGGTGTCGAGTGCCATGCCCGAAGCACCCGCCACCGCCAGCACTTCCAGAAACTCCCGACGGCTCATGCTCATGCGCCTGCACTCCAAAAACTATTCCAGGCGGAATATTTCAACGAATGGTTAGTAATGACTATTTTTTGTTGAGGGGCGACTGCGGGTCAAGCATGAACGCAACCAGATGGGTGATCTGTTCTGGCGTCAGATGGCCAGATGCGCCCAAACGCGGCATGTTCGAGCAGGGAAAATACGCCCAGGCGTTGTATATTTTTTCGTAGGTGTATTTCGCAATGGCCTCCGCATTGCCGCGCTGCACGCCGTATCCAGTGAGGCTGGGGCCGACGTTGCCGACGTTGATTTCACCGGGCGCCAGTGCATGGCAGTTCTGGCATAAGCCACCGTTTTGCTTGGTGGACTCGGTTTTACCGTTGCGGATGCGGTCGCCTGCGCCGTCGTGCGCCAGTCTGTCACCGAGTTTCCAGTCCCCGGAAAATTTCCCACTCGCGGGGTAGCGCAGGGACGCCTGCGCGAGCTTCACCACTTCGGCAGTTTCGGCCTGCGTCAGTTTAGCACTGCCAATTTTGCTGCAAATTTGCTGGGACTGATCTTGCTCCAGGCGCTTCATGTGCGCAGGCGACGCTGCAAAAGCGTCGAACACCATGGCCTCCGCTGTCTGGCGCGTGCTCGCTTCATCGGGGTAGCTCGCGCATCCTGTCAGCACAAATCCGGCTGTCACCCACCAAGCCTTGATCCAGGTTGATTTCACGGCGGCCTCCTTAGCGCTTGAATCCGGGTACTTGCATCACCGCATCGTTACCCTGACGGTTGAGATAAGTGGTCAATGCAATCGAATAGTCCGTGCCGTATTTAAGATCTGGCAGGCGCATTTGCCAAACGCAATCGTTCAGCCGCCACTGCATGGTGCGCACCACGTAGTGCGCGCCGCGATAGGCCGGCCAGGTTGATGCCACTTCCTGCGCACCCTCCCGGGTGGTCATGTGCACCAGATCCTGCAGCCGGATGCGCTTGTTGGCTTCGCCGTGGCACTGTATGCAGCCGAAGTCCGTCTGTCCGCTGCGGCGGTAGAACAGGTATTCGCCCGCCTTGTAGGCCTCGTATTCTTTGGGATGGGTGAGTGCAACCTGGACCTTCATGCCATTCGATTTGCTGGTCACGAACAGCGCCATGGCCTCAATATCGGAGCCGCGGCTCTGGGGCGCGCTGATAGCGGTTTTGATCAGTGCGTTGCGGTCGAACCCCTGTAACTGCGTCATACACGTCAACAGCCGGGATTCGAGGTCTTCCACCCGATGGGTGTCGGCAAAATAGCGCGGCAAGCGTGCTGCGGCGCCTTCGAGTTTGCCCGGCCCCCTGCCGAAATCGCACTGCTCAAGCGACGCATTTTTGGGGCCGCGTTTTTCGAAGTATAGCGCTTTGCCCTGATCCAGCCACAGTTCGCCGGGATTGTCTTCCAGCAGCATCTTGCGGCCCACAGACAGGTCAGCTTGCGCTGCCACGTATTGCGAGCCCAGCATCATCACAGCAGCACAAGCAGCCACACGGATGGCGCGCAATTTTTGCATGATCTCCTCCTTCTATTATTGGCATTAACTCAACGGCAAAACCGCCACAAATCAGGCAGGTTCTACGGCCACCTCGTCGCTGCGCGTGTCACCCTTGTTGTCGGTCCAGGTGACACTGATTTTGTCGCCGACTTTGGCGTGCTTGACGCGCAGCCCCAGGAACGGATCGCGTGAAATGGCCTGACTCCATTGCGCGTCGAGTACGGGTTTGCCGTTGTGCTGCACCACGACGCTTTGAATGAAATGCAGCGGCACCACGCCTGAGGCGGTCTTACGCGTGCCGGTTTCCATCGGATGACGCATCAGTATGCGCACATCCGCTGTGTCGCCCTGCAGGCGCGCACGAATTCTCATTGCTTCCGCCATGATCTGCTCCTCAACTTTTTCTTGTACTTATGGATACCCATCGCTCACCATCGATCAGCCGCAGCCGCCTACAGTGATTTTGACTTCCTTGACCGCAGTGTAGAATTTGCCGTCGGCCTTGACGATCGCACGCACGTTGGAGGTCTGCCCCATTTTCACGCGTGTCGATACATAGCCTTCGCCCCCGCCCATGATGTCGAAACTCGCCGCCAGCGGAAACGGGTTTTTTTCCGAGATGATGGCAATACTTTGCGTATTCGCGATTTTGCTGGTGACAGCAATCGGCACGATGGCGCCGTTCTCGGCGATATCGGGAGCGGTAATCACGATATCCTTGCTGTCGATCAGGTTCGACACCCCCAGGCTCTTGAGCGCGTCTTCAACCGCCTTCGATTCAAACGCGCTTTTGTTCCACGGTGCGGCAATGGCTGCGCCGACGCGCAGCAGGCTGGTCGCCGACAGCGCCGCGAGCGCGCCCCAGCCGCCGGTGAGCTTCATCAGGGTTCTGCGTAGTGGGCGCATATCATTTCCTCGGTTACAAAATAGGGTCTGTCTGGCGGACACGCAACGGTCAATCTTGGACCGCGTAGGCATCCATTACTCACGCCACATTATAGATGCCGCAGTCGCCTCAGCGCTTCTGCAACACCTCCGGATTCGCCACATGGGTAGGCGCCCCCGCGACATACGCGAGTATATTGCCCACCACCGCATCGTAGTACAGCTCATAGGTTTCCCAGGTGACATAACCCAGATGCGGCGTGCAGATTACATTGGGCATGCTCAGCAGCGGATGTTCGCTATTCACCACCGGCTCGCTTTCGTAGACATCGACAGCGGCAAATCCGGGGCGGCCTTTTTTCAGCGCCTCGACCAGTGCGCCTTCCGCAATCAGCGGCGCGCGGCTGCTATTGACGATGCGCGCAGTGGGTTTCATCAACGCGAGATCGGCGGCGGTCACCAGGCCGCGCGTTTCCTTGTTCAACGGCAGGTGCAGGGTGACGATATCGCTATCCGCAAAAAACGCTGCCCGGTCGGCGGCCACCTCAAAGCCCTCGGCACGCGCTTTGGCGGTTGAGGCATCGCGCCCCCAGCACACCACTTTCATGCCAAACGCCTTGCCCACTTTGGCCACACCGCTGCCGATCTTGCCATAGGCGTAGACGCCCAGCGTTTTGCCGTTCAAGCCGATGCCCGCGGTGGTTTGCCAGCGGCCTGCCTGCAGATTGTTGACTTCTGTCGGCAGGTTGCGCACCGAGGCGAGGATCAGCGCCCACGTCAGCTCCACCGTCGGGCTGGAATTGCCGCCGCCGCTGGCGCAGATAAGAATACCGCGTTCGCTGCATGCCGCCGCATCGATGTGCGGCACATTGCGTCCGGTCTGCACCAGCAGCTTCACCGAAGCGGGCAGGTTTTCGATGACGGCGCGTGGCATGAAGGAACGCTGTTGCGTCAGCACCACCGCCTCGCAGCCTTGCACGCGCTGGGCGAATTTCACCGGGTCTTTTTCGGAACTGGTGTAGCTAATGACTTCATGGCCCTGTAATTTGGGAAAACATTTCATCTTGCGAAATGCGTCCTGATAGTCATCGATGACAGCGATTTTCATGGTCTCTCCCGTTAAAATATAATTACCTGCGGCGCATGATCAGACCACCGCCTGCGAGCATCAGCGCGTTGCACAGGAACACCGGCATCACACCGAACGCGGTGCCGACCGCGCCGAACAGCAGCGGTGTGACCATGTGCGTGAAATGATTAAGGGTGGCGCGCAAGCCCAAGGCCTCGCCGGAACGTCCGCCCGGCGCGCGCTCGTAAATCATCGCAAGCGACAGCGGCTGGCCGCAGCCGGTGCCCAACCCCAGTATAAAACATACCACGCACAGTGCCACCATATGCGTGATGTGCGGCACCGCGAGATAGGTCACCGCGGCGACGAACATGGAGGTAATCAACACCTTTTCCCCGCCCACCCGTTTGACGATGGCCGGCATCCAGATGCGCACCACAAACGACGCCGCCGAGAACGTCGCCAGCACGATGCCGATTTGCGATGCCGAGAGCCCGATGTGATTGCCGTAAATCGGCATATAAAAGTGAAACAGATCAATGCCGGTCAGGATCACCGCGCCGCTAAGCAACACGCGCCGCAGCGGATGATGGTCGAAAAATAATTCAAACGGACGCGACGGCGCCGCGCCTGCGGCTGGGGCTGGCGTCGCGTCTGTTGTGCCTGCCACGCCTACCTTGGGCGCAGTAGGGCCGCGCGCCGACGCCATCTGCTGTTGCGACGCCATGATGGCGGCAGTGATCAACGGAAACACGGCTATCAGCAGATAGGTGTAGGCGTGGCCGAAGTGATCGATGCCAAAACCACAAATCAGCGGCCCCAAAAGACTGCCGGTCGACATCGCGAGACCAAAATTGCTGAAATTCTTGGTGCGGTCTTCGGGCGTGCTGATGCTGCCGATCAGGTTTTGCACCGACACGTTGTAAAACACCTGCGCCGCGCCCACCAGCGCCGCCTGAAAATAAAGCGTGGTGGTTGACGGAAACAAATACGGCAGCGTCAGACCTAACGTTATGCCGCACGATCCGGCAACCATCGGCCAGCGCACGCCCAGGCGATCGGTGAGTTTTCCGGCATAGATCGCCAGCAGCATCGGAAACAGCGAATACAATGCCACCAGCACACCGATCACTATTTGCGGCGCACCGAGTTCGATGGAAAACAGCGTGATAATAACCTTGCTGCCCTTCATCGCCAGCATATTGCACACCACCATCAACATCACCACCCCGATCGACATCAGGCGCGCTCCATGCGGGTGAGCAGCGCCACTGCAGATACGAGCGTACGTGATGCGCGCTTAGCGAGTGTGGAGGCCATGGGATAGAAGCCGATTTTACCGCACGCCGCAGCGTACAATCAGACGCATCGGCGCTGCATGGCCGCCACCTATCGAGCGACCTGACGCGCCACTCTACTGCATGAAAAATCCTCTGCCCACATTACGGGCGCTGAAATCCCGAAACTTCCGTCTGTTCCTGTCAGGCCAGGTGTGCGCGCTGATCGGCTACTGGATGCAGAGCATTGCGCAGGGCTGGTTGCTCTACAACATGACCGGCTCGGCGACGCTGCTCGGCATACTCGGATTCGCCAGCAGCCTGCCGATATTGCTGCTGTCGCCGTTTGCGGGCCTGTGGTCGGATCGCTGCAATCTGCATCGCGTGATGTTTGCGACGCAAATACTGGAGATGTTGCAAGCGATCACCGTTGCCGCACTGGCAGTCGCCGGCATCCTCGCGCCGTGGCACATTATCACGCTGGCGATGCTGCTCGGCGTGCTGGTCGCGATTGAACTGCCGGTGCGCCATGCCTATCTGCTGGAACTCGTCGGCAACAAGCAAGACCTGCCCAACGCCATCGCTGTCACCTCGCTGATGGCCAACTGCGGGCGGCTGGTAGGCCCTGCACTCGCGGGGCTGGTGATCGCAGCGCTGGGCGAGCCGGCGTGTTTTGTGATCAACGCGCTCACCTACACCACGGTGATGATTTCGTTTCTGATGATCAAGGTGACGCCCACCGTGCGCGAGCCTAACGCCACGCCGATGCTGCAAGGCATGCGCGAGGGCTTGCATTACGCCTGGCGTTCGCTGCCGATACGCTCGCTGCTGCTGTTGCTCACCGCGGTAGGGTTTCTCGCCACACCGTACATCAACCTGATGCCGGTACTCACACGCGAAGTGTTCGCCGTCGGCGCGCGCGAAATGGGCCTCATGATCGGCGCTGCGGGACTGGGCGCGGTCGCCGGCACGCTCTACCTTGCAACGCGCTCCAGCGTGCGCGGACTGGTGCGCCTGCTCACCTATGCCGCGCTCGCCGCGGGCATCTCACTGGCACTGGTGGCGCACGTCAGAATCGTGTGGTTAACTCTGCCGCTGCTCGCCATCACCGGCTTTGGCATCCTTGCCACCTCGGTCTCCGTCAACATGATCGTGCAGAGCATAGTCGATGACGACAAGCGCGGACGCGTGATGGCCCTCTACACCGCAAGCTTCATGGGCATGGCACCGTTTGGCGCGCTGATGGCGGGCGCGCTGGCGGATGTGATTGGGGTAGCGGCAACATTGACGATAGCGGGTGGGTGTTGCGCGTTGGGGGCGCTGGTGCTGGCAACGCGGCAAGGGCAGATACGGGGTGAACTACGTCAGGCCTATGCGCGGATGGGCATTAAATAACATTTTAAAACAAATAGTTACATGCAATACCCGGCGCATGAATCCATGCGTAGCTACGCTATTTTATGCCGGCAAGGTATCAGGCTTGCCGCCACGCCGGATGAAGATTTGCACAAAGCCGCAAACAAGGCTGGCGTGAAATGGTTGGCATGAAACTGGCGCAGCGCAATGATTTGGGCTTGGCTTTGGTGAGCGCGGCAATCAGCACCAACCCTAAGCACTGATGGGAAGGCGCGATGACGACCCTCCGTGATAAGGCAGCCTCCTTCGCCTTACTTCAAACTGTGCGGATCATTACGCCAGCGCTCCCAGGCCACGCGCTGATCTTCGCGTATCGCATCGTCCTCGAGCATGCAGCGCACCAGCGCGGTCACGTCGGATTCGTAGATGCCTTTGCGCTTGGCCGGCGCCCACGGATGAGCGGCCGGCAGCACCGGAGATTTGTTGACTTTACTGGTAGCCATAGTAGCGTCTTTAGCGAGGAAATCCCATCATATCCGGCGGCCGCCTTGGTCATCGCCAAGCTTGCGCGGCTGCACCACCATCTGCGCGCGATCTTTGAGCATCGGCTCCACTGCTTTTGCCGGCATCACGTACACCCACTGCCCGAGTATTTTTTCAAACTGGGCGCGTGCTTCGAGACGCTTGAGGGTATCCACGTATTCCTTTGCACGGCGCTCGATCTCATCGGGCTTTTCGTCTTTTTCCGGCACCCGCGTTTTGGGCGGCTCACCCGTCAACACAAAGTTAAACAGGTAATCGTCCCCGCCTTTTTGTTTCGCCACCTTGATGGTGTAGGTCAGGTTATCAAAAGTCTCGGCGACCATGGTGGTGACTTTATCGCCTTCCACTTTCGCCGCGGTCGACACATCGCTGAAAGCGAGTTGGCCCAGCGCATTCACCGCGCCCACTGCGGCACTGGGATCCAGCTGTCCCGCGCCGGCGGAAAATCTCCATTGGCTGTATTCCAGCTCACGCGTAATTTTCCATTGTGTCGCGCCCTCACCCACCGTCAGCGTCTTGATACGGTCAGCCTTGAAAAAGTTTTTCGCCAGCCAGCGGCCCGCTTTGGCATCGACGTTGGCAAACGGATCGGACACCACCACCACGCCGGTGATCTTGCCCGGCGCGATCATGTAACGGCCTGCGGGCACGCCATCCACCGCATTGGGTAGCGGGTTGCCGGGATCTTTTTTCAGCGACACTTTGCCAAAAATAAGTCGCGCGATAGGTTTTCCGCTTTTGTCCTTGAGCTCAAGCAAGGTACCGGTGCCCGCGTCCTTGCCCTGACCCGGCTGCGCCGGGGCTGCTACTTTGTCCGGCTGCGCCGGGGCTGCTACTTTGTCCGGCTGCGCCGGGGCTGCTACTTTGTCCGGCTGCGCCGAGGTGCCCGCTTTTTCCGGCTGCGCCGGGGCGCCCGCTTTGCCCGGCTCTTCGAGATTCAGCCGCGCATAGAGTGACGCGCCCACCGACTCCGACTGCACGATCTTGGCTTCCACCAGCTTCGCCAGCAGTTCGCTGATTTCGCCGACATCCGCCGGATAGCCGCCGCGTTCTTTCACACTCCACGAGCCGCCTTTGCTTACCAGAGTGACTTCGTTATTGGCGTCCTGCAGACGAATTTCCGTGGCGTCTGCCGCCTTCAGTTCGGGCAGCACTTTCGCGCCGATCCTGGCGCCGCTTTCCTTGTAACCGGAAAGCTCTTGCCAGAACATCGCCAGCCCGGCGCCGCCGAGCACGGCGACGGCCAGCAACATGAGCAGAAACTGTTTGCGGTTCATGCTGCCACCGCCATTCTCATTTTGCGGCGTTTGGCCAGCGCCAACACCAAGCCGAGTATCGCCACCAGCAGCGGTATCGCACCTATGTTGACCACCTTGGTCCACAGCTCAAGCCGGTCGGTATCCACCCGCAGGTTCTTGCGCAACTCCTTGAGTTCCTTGCGTGTCTCATTGGATTTTTTGCGGAAGTTTTCTATCTCAACTTGCTGCTCTGGCGTCAATACCGCTGTGGCAGTTGCCGCGGCGCCGGTTCCACTACGGCCTTTTTGCAGCGCCTGAAGATTTTCCGTGGTTTTGTTCAAACCATCTTCGAGGCCTTTGATCTTGCCCAGATAGATTTGCTGCGCCTGTGCTTCCATCTGCCGCAACACCGTCAGCGGCTTGCTAAACGCGGCGCGGCTGCGCAGCGTCATCAGGTGCTGATCACCCGCGAGCTGCTCGACCAGGCTCTGTGCAAAAGCCAGGTTGCCATTGCGCGGCACCACCACTTTTTGGCCGAACACGTCCTGCACCTCAACCGCTGCACCGTCGGTAAGCATGTCGACGTCCGCGACCAGCACCACGGAATTTTCCGCGGTGGCTTCGCGCATATGCTTACCCGAAGACGGTGGCGGTGGCACCAGGGGTTCACCTTTTTTCGCCGCCGGCTGCTGCGGCACTGGCTCGCCATTGGGGAAAGCCGACTTGAATTTGCCGCTGAGGCGTATCGCGATCGGCTCTTCTTTACCCGTGGGCTGGAAGCCGCGCGTGGAAGGCTCGCCCGACAGGGTGGCAATAATCAAATCCACCGGCATCGCATTTTTCGACGAGTGTATCAGCACGGATTGCTTCAACCCTTCCGCCAGTTTGCCCTTGAAAGTACCGCCAAACGGCACCAGCATGGTACCCACCTGACTCATCACGATATCGTCCATGTTGAAGGCATCGTTGGTGAGCATGAGCAGGGTCGGCAGCAGACGTGGCCCCGAGCCGCTGGGGAACGTCATATCGGCGATCACTTTGCCGCCGTCCATCTCCACGCCCCAACCCTTGAACAGATTGTAGAGCGCGGAACCGCCCGCCTGATTGCCGCCGAATGGATTTTGCATGTCGGGCTGCTGATCGAAATAAGCATACGGATCCACGAATGCCACCAGCTTGCCGCCGCGCAACACGAATTGATCGATCGCGTACTCGGCTTCCTCGGTGATATTTTTCGGGTGTATCACCAGCAGCACTTTGACGTCGTCGTCTATTTTTTTGGCGTCGAGTTCGATCTTTTTCACCGTAAAGGTACGCTTCAGTTCCGCACCCAGCACCCACGGCTCGGTAGGCTGCTGCTTGGTCATCGGATTAAGCGAGCGGCCCAGAACCGGCATGCCTGCGATTAAACCAATCACCGGCTTTTTCGCCTGCGTCACCTGCGAAATTTTGCTGGTGAGATCGTATTCCAGCAACCGCTCGCGATCCGCCGACAGCACGGGTATCGCTTCTTTCTTGTCCAGGAACGACACCGCGAGGCCGAGATAAAACTTCTCGCCGGTGTTGGTCTGCTGCGCCTCGACATTGTCGAGTGCCGCAGATTCCTCGGCATCCGAATCGGGTTCCGGGTTGAATTTCTCGATGATGACTTTGCCGCCCGATGCAGCTTTGTATTCGGCGAGCAAGTCCTCAACACGTTTCGCAAAAGTCTTCAGCCCCACCGGCACGGTGTTGCCACCCTGCGTGTAGTAGTAACGGATTTTCACCGGCGCTTCGAGCTTGCTCAAAATCGCGCGCGTCCCCGGCGACAACGTGTAGACGCTACCCTGTGTCAAATCGACGCGCGCCGTGAACGAGCCAAACAAAAAGTTCGCGGCAATCAGAATGATTGCCAGCAGCACCAGGCCGCCGGCAGAATAAAACAAGGAATCGAGATTATTTTTTTTCATCATTTATCCCGCCCGCTGGCTGCGAATAATTACACCGGTGGTAAATAGCGCGAAGCCGATCACCGAAGCGAAAAACAGAAAATCACGCAGATCAATCACGCCGCGCTGAAAGCCTTCAAAATGGGTCATCACGGAAAACGAAGCGATGATGTCCACCACCACCGGGTTGGCGAAGCGCGTCAGCAAATCGGTGACCGGCGTATACCCTGCCAGAATCAGGAACAGGCAGATCATCACCGACAAAATAAAGCTGATCACCTGGTTGCGTGTGAGCGCCGAAGTCATGCAACTGATCGCGAGATACGATCCGGCGAGGAACAGGCTGCCGACGTAGCCCGCAAGAATGATGCCGTTATCCGGCGCGCCGAGCCAGTTCACCGTGATCCACACCGGAAACGTCAGCGCCAGCGCCAACGCCAGGAACAGCCACGACGCCAGAAACTTGCCGACAATCGCCTGCCAGGTAGTCAGTGGCATGGTGAGCAGCAATTCCATGGTGCCGAGGCGGCGCTCTTCCGACCACAGACGCATGCCGACTGCCGGCACCAAAAACAGATAGAGCCAAGGGTGCCAGGTGAAAAAAGACACCAGAGAGGCTTCGCCGCGCTCGAAGAAATTACCGATGGTGAAGGTGAAAAATCCCGTCAGCAACAGAAAAATAATCAGAAACACGTAGGCGATAGGCGATGTGAAGTAGCCACCGAGTTCGCGTTTGGTGATGGTTTTGATGTTATTCCAGGCATTCATGATCAGGCGGCCTTCACGGTATCGGGGAGTGTAATCGCGCGGAACACCTCGTCGAGGCGACCGCTGGGAGAACGCGCTTTGAGTTCCGCCGGCGTACCGTCGGCCACCACTACGCCGCGATCAATGATAATCACGCGGGTACAGGTGTCTTCGACTTCTTCAAGGATGTGCGTCGAAAAAATGATCGCTTTAGTGGGCGCCATTTTGCGTATGAGCAGCCGCACCTCGTGCTTCTGATTCGGATCCAGGCCGTCAGTGGGCTCGTCCATGATCAGCACTTCGGGATCATGCACCAGCGATTGCGCGAGGCAGGTGCGGTGCTTGTAACCTTTGGACAGCGTGTCGATCGATTGATACAGCACGTTTTCAAGAAAGCACATCTCAACGGCGCGATGCACCGCGTTTTTGCGCGCAGCGCCATGCAGGCCGCGCAATTCAGCCGCGAAACTCAAAAAACCGTGCACCGTCATATCGGCATAGCCCGGCGCGTTCTCGGGCAGATATCCGATCAGGCGCTTGGCGTCGAGGGGTTTCTCGGCAATGTCGAAACCGCCGATGGTTACGCGGCCTGATGTCGGCGGGTAATAGCCGGTAATCATGCGCATGGTGGTGGATTTGCCCGCGCCGTTGGGTCCGAGAAATCCGAGCACCTCGCCGCGCTCGACTGTGAAAGACACATCGTTAACCGCGATCTTGGCGCCAAAGCTCTTGCACAGGTTTTCAACCTTGATCACTTCAATTTCTCCTCAGAACAGTTTTTTTTCCGCGGCAAAGGCCTACACCGCAGTTTTGGGTTCAGCTATACACAGCAGCACAACTACTCGTAACCTTATTCCAGCGTTACGCAGGGCCTTGCTGTGAGTATAACCTAACTAATTGTTTTTATTCATTTTTCAATATTGCTCACGCGGCGGTCTGGTGCCGGTAGTCTGGATTGAACAGACGACCTATCGCTTACAAGGCGATTGCTCTACCACTGAGCTATACCGGCGCAGCGGCGCATTATACCTGCGGGGCGGCCACAAATACCTTGTGAATCACACGCTTGGATTACCGGCTTTGTTCTCCGGCAATACAATCATATCCTGCGTAGATTGCCATGTACAAGCGTTTATTGTGATGGAGTTGTGATGGAGTTGTGATGGCGTTCCATACCACGCGCGCGCGCCCGCGTTGCGTGAGTTAATCGGCATTGGGCAAACTGCTCAGACTGCGCTCCATGATGAGCGAACGCTACAGGCGATGCCAACCCAATCCCATTGATAGCCTCGCGTCGCAGTTATCGACGCCCAATAAAACTGTCGTTTTCCCAAGTTCCCGAAAGGGATATAGAGCCATCTGTACCGTAACTAGTGCCTTGCCCGTGACGCTTGCCGTCCTTCCACTCACCTACGTATTTCTGGCCACTGGGCCATGTGTAAGTGCCTTGCCCGTGAGGCTTGCCGTGCTGGAATTCACCAGCGTATTTGTGACCACCTGGGTAAGTCGCCTCTGCAATACAGTTTGTCCAGGTAGCGTTGTATGCACCGGGGCAGGAAGGCAGCCCACCGCCAGGAGAAGCTTGTGACGGCACCGGCTTATTGTCCGCCCACATCCCCGAATAAATCACTGAGCCATCAGGCCGCGTCAAGGTGCCTTGCCCGTGAGGATTACCGTCCTTCCACTCACCGACGTACTTATGGCCATCGGCCAACGTCGTAGTGCCTTGCCCGTGACGCTTACCGTCCTTCCACTCACCCACATACTTATCGCCGCCGGCGAACGTCATGGTGCCCTGCCCGTGCTGCTTGCCGTCCTTCCACTCACCGACGTATATCTGGCCACTAGACCACGTATAGGTGCCTTGCCCATTGGACTTGCCGTCCCTGAACTCACCGACGTACTTCGCGCCATCTGGGAGCGTCCTTTCCCCAACACAGCTCGTCCAAGTAGCTGTGTTGTATGCACCAGGGCAGGAGGGCAGCGCGCCCGGCTTTACGCCAGGGGGTGCCAGCGCTTGTCGAGTCGTACCCCGACACTCAACCCGATAAGTGAAACTTTGCGCTAATTCAGCCACGCGAGCAGTGTCTAACGGCGCAGCGGGCACACCATCACGAAAGGCGACTCTATTCTTGGCCAGAAAATCTGCCACGACATCAAGCGATATTGCAAAATTTACGTTCTGCGGAATATCTCCAGTGACCCTTGCAGCGCGAAGCGCATCCAATTTCGCTTGCACAACGCCGATGACCAAACCGGAAGCATCCATCAATGGGCCGCCGCTATTTCCCGGTTGGACCGGCGCGGTGATTTGTATCTCGCCAGCGGCATCCCGCAGACCGCGCAAGCCACTGACAAGGCCCGAGGTGAAGTTGCCACCGCTGCTTAGTGACCCCGTCAGTGGAAATCCGAAGACCATCACCGATTCTCCAAGACGGATACTGCGGGGATTGCGAAGGCGTGCAGTTGCACCTTTGATACCGGTCACGCGCAGCAACGCCAAGTCTATCTGGGCATCTGCATCTACGACCGCCCCGGTACGCCGCCCGTCGGCTGCAATGACCTCAATGGAACTACAACCAGTGACGACATGCTGGTTGGTAACCAACAAACCAGGAGCAACGGCGAATGCTGTGCCGGAGTACACCTGCGCGGCCACGCTACCGCACACAACCACCAGCACCAAACCCAACGCTAGTCGTTTCATCATCTCCCCGCTGGCACGTTACCCCGGCAAAGACGAATATAGCCTTTCAGTTCCCGCATCGCCTCCATATTGTCACCGGAGCGCATACCGTGTCGTGTGGCGTTACGCGCACTAACGGCCTTGCCCTTGTCACTGCGTGGCCCTGTCGATTTTGCCCACGGGCACCAGTTCCGGATTAGCTGCGCTTGTCGCGCCTTGCGCGCTGGTGTCCAACCGTTCGCCATGGCTCACACCCAATTGTTCGTTTGCTTGAATCGCGCTTTTTCCCCCACGCGCGAGGGATTCCCCGGCTGCTGTCGCATTATTCACCTGCTGTGGCCCGTGTGCAATGTTCGCCTGCCGCACAAACGCCACTGCGCGCGGATTTTTGATTTCCGCAAGTGTTTCCAGCGTTGCGCGGCATTGGCTCTGCGCCTTGAACGCCAGCCGCAAATAGGTTTCTGTCGCGTTCATGTACCCCCCCATGTTCGCCCCAGCGCGCCGGGCCAGTTCAGTGAAAATAGCATCCAGCGCAACCGCCTGGGCCATCAAGGTGACTTCGGCTTCGGTCAGGTCGCCGGCCTTCACTCGTGCCGCCTTTTCACCCATTACTGCAATGGATTCAGTCAGGTCAATCGTCCCTATCGTACCCGCAACAAATATGCGCGCTGTCGCGGTGTTCGACGTGACGGGGTTCAAGGCCAGTTCCGCCATTACGCGTTCGCTGCTTTTGCCATCGGGATGTGTCACGGTTAGCGTGTTCGCCTTTACGTCAACCTCGCCGGCGGTTTTTGCCGGCATAGGCGTGACCGCGCGCTTGGTTCGTTTGTGCGTCATGGGTTCACTCCGTCAAGTCGTTCCAACAGCACTGCACCTTTCCCGCCGTTCCCGCACCCTAAAGGGTGCGCGGGAGTCGCGGGAAAACATGGCCTTCCCGCCGTTTCCCGTCGCAGGAAGTCGCGGGAATCGCGGGAATGTCTCAAGTTACCCATACAAACTCCGCTTCGATGCGTATCAGCGCCTTGGCATGAAGCCCTTCCAGCGCCTGCTGCGCGCGCTCCCGCCTACGCTTGGGGTCACACGCCAGCCGCTGCATCACCGCGTCCATGGCGGCGTCTATGGCGAGTGCTGGCCTGCCGTGGGGCAGTGATTCCGGCGCATTGTCCGGGCGCGCGTCACCTGCTTTGCGTAGTGCTTCGCCAAGGGCGTCCCACACAATGCGCTGATTGCCTGACTTTGGCGGCAGCACGCGGCGTGCGGCTTGTGGCACATCGTCGGGCAACAGCACGCACGACGTAATCGGTTCGCCATCATCATGCTTGCCCAATTCCACCACCTTCAACATGAACGCGCGGGCTTCGCCGTCGCTGCCGTCTTTGGCTTTGGCAATACTCCATTCCCGGCGTTCACCGATGCGCGTGACTTCGATGGCGGCATCCAACGCGGCATGCAGGCTTGAGTGTCCGCGTAACCCCTTGGCCTGGTCTTTGCCACTGTGGTGCACCAGCAACACCAGCCCGGCCAGCTCGGATTGCAGCCGCTTGCAGGCGTCAATGAGTTCGCCCATGTCGCGGCTGGCGTTTTCATCGGCACCACTGGCAGCGCGGTTCAGCGTGTCGATTATCAGCACGCCACCGGCGCAACCGGAAGCCTTCACCGCTGCCGCAAGCTCGGCCACATCGCCAGCGTGGCGCAGGTCGAAGCCCTGCATAATGAAGCGCAGCCTTTCGGGTATGTCCCGCGCGTGGTGCAACTGCCACGATTTCACGCGCTGCGAAAATCCGGCTTCACCTTCGAGCGCGACATACACCACCGGCGCGGGTGTCACGCGGCACTCAAACCAGTCTTCACCGGCAGCAATCGCCGTGCAAAGGTCGAGGGCCAAGAATGATTTGCCGCTGCCACTCGCGCCGTAAATACACGCCAGACCGGTCGCAGGCAGCACGCCACGCACTCGCCATTGCAGCGGCGGCGCACTCATCATCTCCATTGCCGTGAGCAATCGAAACCGCGTCGCGGTCTCTTTGGGTGTGGCCAGTAGCGTCGCCAGTGCATCGGTTCCATGTTCGGCGGCGTAATCGTTGGCGTCGTAGTTCGCGGGTTTTTCTGCCGGCAGTTCCACCCATTCAGCGCGCATGTCCTTGGCGATTCTCGCTGCCTTCAATTCCTGCCCCCGGTCAGGCACCAGCACCAGCCGCATTGATGCGTAGCGATTGCGCAGCACACCCGCAACGGGCGCCATGCGGCCAGCACCAAAGCACACTACGGCGGCGCCGCCCGTGGCGGCATGGCACGCCCAAGCCTGCCCAATGCCTTCGACGATGTAGGCGCATGACGCATCGTCAAGCGTACCCACGGTGAAGAATCCATCCGCGATACGCGCGCCGGGCAGATTCAGCTTTTCGCCGTCACCGGGTGGCGGGATAAACTGCAAGGTGCGCAGTTCACCCGCTGTCGATAGGGCGGGCACCACCAGCCATCCCACGACCGATTGCCCCTTGATGGTCAGACTGTCACCAGCAGGCAACACGCGCAGCCCGTCCGGACGGCCACGCTTGGCGAGGATGTAGGCGTGTTCGGAGGTCGCAGGCTTGCAGCGATTCCACACGTCCACGGGCGCAATTGCGGCGCGTTGTGGTGTTGCGGGCGTGCGGACAGGTGTTGGCCTTGTCGTAATCGTGCCGTGCACCCTGTGGCCGTTAATGCGGCCCGTGCCGTGATACTCCCACCCCATCGAGTGCGCCATGCCGTAGAGCGTGCCCGCTGTCACGCCACCAGGCTTGATAGAGTTCCACAACGTCGCGCATTCGCGGTCGCTGCCGAAGTTTGACGCTGACCGGCTCCATGCGGTGAAGTCGTCCAGCGTCAGCCCGGCATCCTTCGCAGCCATCGCAATACGCATCCAGGTATCGCGGTTTGTGCCGGGGTCGAGGGCGTGCAGGGCACTTGCGGCGCGGCCTGCGTTCATGCTTGCCGCCGGCGCGCAAGCCACTGCTGAACTTTTCTGCGGTCGGCGTGCGAAAAGTGGTACACGCCGCGCTTAACCTCGAAGCCGTCACGGTCTAGAACTAGTACCAGGTCGCACGGGACTTCAATACCTTTGCGCCTGAGATTCGCAATCAGTTCCGGGCCGTTTGAGCAACCGGCTGCACGGTCGATATGTTCGCGCGGCATCGCCCTGCGCATCAGCTCGGCAATAGCGCGAAGCTCGCGCGGATTTTCAGTACCGGCGAATTTTGCCGTGGGCGGGCTTGTTGTTGTAGTATCTGCTTCAGTAGTTTTTTGTGTGTCACCTGCACCCCGCGCCAACGGGGTGTTTTCTTTTGTGGGGGCGAAGGTCATTTGGCACCCCCGTTCAGCAGGGCGGCAGTTTCGCGCACTGGCCACAACAGGAAGTCTCCGACTTTGCGCGGGCGAATACCGAAACAATGTCCGTTGACCGAGTGATTCTTACGGACGGTTTGCTCTTCGTGCTCCGTGACCTCCGCAAATTCCTTAGTATTTATGTGGTCGCGGTCACCGGCTATCCTTGCTAGTCCAGGTGGTATTTCAATTTTTTGCTGCATCGCCGTTTCCCTCCTTGTAAGGGTGCGCTGCCGTGTTGATTCACGGTTCAGCGTATGGCGATGCGAATATTTGCGCGGATTTCTGCTTTATTGCCTAGTCTGGGAATCTAGGAAACAGCCGGGAACTCCCCGGGAAAAAATCAGGGAATCAGTCTCTCGTTGCGAAGGTTTGCCAAGTGGTTTTGGACGGTCTTCAATGCAGGCTTGCGGTCGCTCGCATCTATGTGTTTCGCGATTTCTCTCCACACCTGCCTACCATCGGCGTGCTGGCCGTGCATTTTTTCGATATCGTCCCAATGTTCGAGTATTAGCCGCCTGCATCCGCGCTCTTTCGTTATGTCGTGATTCTTGCGGCGCGCCGCTGGTAGTTCACGCTGCGCCTTAGATTCTGCGGGCGCAGGATTTGCCAAAGCCGCTTGAACTGCCCGAACAAACTCATCCGGCAGCGCAATCGAGTCTATTTCCACATCCCCTTGTTCATCATCCTTCCAGCCGCTTTTCTCATTGTTGCGCTCACGCCATTCAACAAGCTCAAGCGGTGTGCAGGGCAGTGCCAATCGGCAATTACTTGCTAGTTTTGCGAGAACATCTTTTTCCTCGGCGGACAACAGGGATATTAAGTGTGTGTTCATGCGGTTATTGTGTGCCCTGATTCCGTCATCGTCGAACGTAATCTGGCCGCCATGGTCACCACGCATCAGTGGCTCTTGGTTCCACAACACGAGCACCTGCAAATCCTCTGCGTAAAGCCGTTCCCTGCTTGCTAAGCGCAGGCACTCCGTAGCGCTTAGATAGGGTGACCCAGCATCAGTAGCGCACGCCTTGGCTAACTTCTGTTTCGCATTTTTTTGGTTTTCCGGTTCTGAGTAGTCGAGGGCCATAGCGCTCCTGCTCACGCAAACCTCAAGAAAGAGGCACCAGACAGGCGGGTGAAGGTGTCCCGCGGTTCGGCCCGTCGGCCTAGTCCGGCGCTTTGCGTTCGCGTTACGCGGCTTTCTTCACCCGCAGTTCCACGCGCAGGCCCGCGTGCGCCAGCATGTTCACCAGCGCATCAAGGCTGAATTTGTCTATCCTGCTGCGCATCACGTCGTTCAGGCGCGGCTGCGTGACACCGAAGCGCTTGGCTGCTTCGCGCTGCGTTGCGCCACGCGCGGCCTCGCGCACGCGCGACATGAGTTGCGCGCGCAGCATCAGGTTGTCCGCCTCGCCGGTCGGAAACCCCAAGTCCTGAAACACGTTGCCGCTGCCGCGTGTCATTTTCAGTTTGGTGCTCATCGCTGCTTCCTTTCCTGTATCAATTCCCTGAACCGCGTGCGGGCAAGTGCTATGTCCGGTTTCGGCGTCTTTTGCGCTTTCTTGTGAAACGCATGCAGCACATAGACCGCCTCGGCGAACTTTGCCACGTAGAACACGCGGTATGCGCCACCGGCTCGCACCCGGATTTCGTTCACGCCCAGCCCCACCGAAGGCATAGCCTTCCAGTTCGACGGCTCATTGCCCTGCTGCACTTCCCACAACTCGAAGCCAGCAACTCTGCGCGCATCGGCGGGAAACCCGCTCATGTGCTGCAAACTATCGGCCAGCCATATCACCGGTTTAATGGTCATGATATTGGTTTTGATATCAACGGTCAATGTAACGTAAACCTAACCGATTTTCAATGCCAGTTCCGCCGCGCGCAGGTGGGTGTAGCGTTTGAGCATTTGCAGGGTTTTGTGGCCGCTGATGGCGGCAACCTCCATCGGGTTCAAGCCCATTTCAAACAGCCGCGATACCGCTTCGTGGCGCAGGTCATGGAATCGAAAGTCTATGATACAAGCTGTCTTGACGGCACGGCTCCAAGCGTGTTCCACGCTATCAGCGCGTTTCCACATCCAAAACACCCGGCGAGATGCGATGTTCCGTGGAATACTGCTAAGGCACGCTAAGGCCGTCGTCGATAGCGGAACCTCGCGTGTTTCACCGTTCTTGGTAAGGGGCAGACATGCCACGCGCTTTTGCATATCAATGAGCGGCCATTCCAGCGATAGCAGTTCACCCAGCCGCATTCCCGTTTCGAGAGCCAGCTTCACAAGGGGCGTTAACATGAAACCTGAACGCGATGCTTGGCACGCAGCCATGAGCCGCTGTTGCTCATCATCTCGAAAGCGCCTGTCGCGCCCCTTGGCTGCTTTGGGCTTCCTTACCAACTTTACCGGGTTACTAGCGAGCGGCAGAGACCAATCCCGGATAGCGGTATCTATAACATGCGACAGGGCGTTAAGCTCATGTATCACCGTGCCGCCAGCCCGCCCCGCGCCGATGCGTTCATCGCGATAGGCTGCGACATGCCGCGCCTGCAAACCAGCGGCGGAAACCTTACCGAAACGGCGCTTTAACCCTTGCAAGCACGATGTTTCGCTTTGAGTTGCCCGCTTTGTTGGCGTCACTTCGGCAAGGTAACGGTCAATGAGTTCGCCTATCGTTGTGCGCTCGGCTTCCGTCCTGTCCAGAAAACAGCCACGGTCGATTTCGGATTCCAGCAACCGTCCCCACCGGTCGGCTTCGGTCTTGGTCTTGAAGGATTTGACGGCAGGGCGCATGCCCCGATGCCGCACTTGCACCTGCCACTTGCCGCTTTCCAGTTCCCTGATTGTTGCCATTTCACACTCCCGATTGTGATGGGCGTGTGATGGAAAGGCTTTGTGGGACAACACAAACACGGCTATGTATTTGTTTTGTTTAGTATAAGTAGTCTGGATTGAACAGACGACCTATCGCTTACAAGGCGATTGCTCTACCACTGAGCTATACCGGCGCAGCGGCGCATTATACCTGCGGCACGAACGCAATTGCCTGGCAAATCATTGGCATGAGCGGCCGCTGCGACAGCGTCAGCGCGGGCCGTGGCGTAGCCATTACAAGTTTTCCCTAAGCTTGTAGTACTGGTCTACTATAACTTGCAGGGGGCCTTCCTCTAACGTGAACGGAACCAGTGGCGAAAATATCATGAACAACACCGCACCCATCGGGCTCATCGGCATCGGCTTGATGGGCATGGCCTGCGCCAAACGCTTGCGCGCGGCGGGGCTCGAACTGCTCGGCTACGACGTAGACCCGCATAAGCTCGATGCTTTCCTCAAGCTGGGCGGCAAAGCAGCGGGATCGGTCGCGCAAATCGCGCGTGAGTGCCACAAAGTCGTGCTGGCGGTATTCAACACCGATCAAGTTGAAGCAACGGTAGCTGCGCTAACCGCAGCGTTGCCCGCAGGCAAAGCACCGCTCATCGCGTTGTGTGTCAGCACCTGCGACCCGGAGCGCATTGCAAAACTTTATGCGCGCACGCCCGCGAACAAACTGCGCTACGTGGAAGCGCCGGTGTCCGGCACCAGTCAGCAGACCGAACAAGGTGATGCGCTGGGCATGATCGGCGGCGATCCGGCAGCCGCCGCAGCCGCCAAGGACGTGTTGGATGCCATCTGTCCGCGCCGCCATCATCTGGGTGCGGCCGGCAACGGCGGGCGCGCCAAACTCGCCATCAATTTGATATTGGGTGTCAACCGCGCCGCGTTGGCCGAAGGATTGGTGTTTGCACAAACGCTGGGCCTCGACCCCGCTGCGTTTTTGAAAGTCGCAAGAGAATCCGCCGCCCAGTCACAGGTAATGGACATCAAAGGTCCGAAAATGGTCAGCGGCGATTTCACCCCGCAGGGTTTCATCACCCAAAGCCGCAAGGATTTTCTGCTCATGCTCGAACAGGCAAAAGCGCACGACCAAGGATTGCCTCTGGCGCAAACCTACGTCAGCATCGTTGACGGGTGTGTGGCGGCAGGCGCCGGGGAGCTCGACAACTCGGTTGTCATCGAAGAGATACGCCGCAGGAAACCGACATACTGATCGCGAGCGGGAAAAACGCTCGTACGCACGCGACTACCCCGGCGCAGTTGATGTGCTACTTGATCGCCTGCGGATTAATCGGCGAACCCACTGCCCGCGTAATCGGCAGCGGCGGCCCGCAGAAGAAAAACTCATACACTTTGTCCGCCGCGCAATCGTCCGCCAGATCCTTGAGATAAAAAATTTCTCCCATGGTGATGCCGATCATCGGGATCACCACCCAGTGCCACGGCTGCGAGGCGTCGTCGGTCTCATTGGGGCGCACTTCGCAGCCCCAGGTATCGGTGCAGATCGCGGCAATTTCTTTTCGGTGTATCCATTCCGCTGTCTCGAACGCGAGGCCGGGCGCATCACCGCCGGCGTAGCCGCCCCACTCACCCGCCAGCAGGCGCTGTTCCATCTGACCGGTGCGCACAATCACAAAATCGCCACGCTGGATGGCGACACCTTGCGCTTGAGCGCAGGCGTCAAGATCATCGTTGGTGATGGCTTCGCCGTCGGCGAGATAGGCCTTGCCCAGGTGCCGCGCCATGTCGAGCAGCACGCCGCGCCCGGCCATTTTGTCGCGGGTTTTGTGAATGCCGTTTTTCTGCGCGCCGTTGGTATCGACGAGTTTCGCGTCGTAACCGTTCCACATTTTATCGTCGTAAAAAATATGGCCCAGCGCGTCCCACTGCGTACCGCATTGCAGCGGCAGCGACACCATGTCGTCGGCGTAACGCAAACCGCCTGGGTCCTGATTACCGGCGACCGCATCGGTGCCGGTGGCAAGCATAGTGTGGATCGGATTGAAACGATTGCCCCACAGCCCTTTTTGCGGACCCGTGCGGTCGAAATTCAGGCCCAGTGAAAACACTTTGCCTTTGCGCACCAGGCGCGCGGCATCGATGATGTTTTGCGGCGTAACGTAGTTGAGTGTGCCGACCTGATCGTCCGGCCCCCACTTGCCCCAGTTCTTGAGTTTCTCGGCGGTGGCCCGCAGGTGCGCGATGGTGAATTTTTTGGCGTCGTAGCGGCGGGTCATGTGGGGCTCCTGAAATGAAGAAACGGCAGAAAAAAAATGGCGTCACTTGCGGTGACGCCATTTTACCGTCAACAACGCAATTTACGCCGCTGGCTTTTGCATATAACCGTAACGCAGATTGGTGCGGCCTTCGCCGTATTGCTCGTAGTTGGCTTTCGCCACGGCGACCACGTCGCCCTCCAATGCCGCGCGCTGCTGGGCGGTAAAGTTGTAAATGCGCGCCGAGTTCTCGCCGAAGATCGCTTTCTTGACCGGGCCGTCGGCCGCGCCGAGCGGCGCAAAGCCGTGCTTCTTGCGCATGTCTTCAGGGATTTCCAGGCGGCGCATGGCCTCGATCTGCCATTGCGGGGCACCGGTCCAGATGGCGTCAGATCCCCACACCACGTGGTCGGCGCCCAATCCCTTGATGAGCTGACCCAGCATCGCGGCGCACAAACGCGGTTCGGCTATGGTGCTTTGCGCGAAAATCTGGCCGAGATCACCGTAGACGTTTTTCACGCCGTACTTGGCGGGAATTTCCGCAAGATCGGTGACCCAGTCGATGCGGCCGGTTTTCTCGAATTGTTCCCAGCCCACCGGCCATGCACCGCCGGTGTAACGGAACGCCGAGTGATAAATCACAAAGTTAAGCTGCGGGAAATCTTTGGCCGCCTTGGCCACGTCGCGCACGTCGGCATGGTCCACGAGATGCGGAAAATTCTTGGTGGTCGCGGGCGGATACAGGCCCTTGTGGATACACACGTTGGCGAGACTCGGCGTGGTTTTGCTCCATTTCACCAGTCGCTCGTAAAACGGGTACAACAGCTTTTCGTCGTCAAGATGCCATGGATGCTTGGACAGTTGCTTGTTGGTGTTGTCGCCCACGGTGTAGCCCTTAAACGAATCAGGCTTGTTGGTTTCATAATCCTGTTCGACTTTTTCCAGCCACCCCGGCATGCCCGGCATGAAAATCGCGTGCGAGAACATGCGTTTGGCACCGGCTTTTTTGTTCACGTCGGTGCGCGTCGCGGCTTTCATTTCATTGGTCAGAAACCAGTCACGCGGGTCTTCCGAGCCGGAACCCGAGATCAGCGCCACCTTGGTGTCGCTGTCCATGTAAATTTCTTTAAAGTAGTTCGCGAACTTCAGGTCGTCGAGCGTTTGCGGCTTGCCCACCAGCGTCGGGTTCCACGACGCCTTGCCCACCGCTTCGCGCGAGCGCACGAAATTTGCGAGCCGCGTGTCGTCACGCAGGTAGTGCGTGTGCATGTCCATGATGAACTGGCCCTTCAATACGTGGGCACGCTCATTGGCCATTTCCGGCGTCGCCGCTTCAGCTTTGCTCACGGCGTAGAGCGGGCCAAAGGTATCGTTCATGGCCACGAATGCAGCGGCCATGCCCGCCGCGCTCTGGAAAAAAGTACGACGCGACACGCCTTGTTTCTTTGCCAGCTCCGCACCGAGTTGTTGCACGCGCACTTCGAACTCACGCTGCTTCGCGGACTGCGGGCCGGGCACGAACTCGTCGCTCGACACCGGCTGTGTCGGTATCGGCGAACGGAATTGGGCGCTTTCTGCGGGGATCAGCTTTGCAATCTCTTCCGGTGACATCATGATCGTGCTCCTTATGGCAATGTATTGAAATCCGGGCTTACTCTACCGTAGCACCGGAGTCGCGCACGACCTGGGTCCACTTGGGAATTTCGGCGCGCAGGAAGATAGCGAACTCATCCGGCTTGCCGCCGCGGGCCTCTACGCCTTGCGCGGCGAGACGCTCTCTTAACTCGCTGGCGGCCAGCGCCGCGTTGAGCTCAGTGTTAACTCTTGCTATCACCCGCGCCGGTGTCGCCGCGGGCACCACGATGCCGTGCCAAGTCAGCGCTTCAAATCCCGCGATGCCCGATTCGGCGACGGTCGGCAATTCGGGCGCCGACAGTGAGCGCTGTAGGGATGTCACTGCCAGTGCGCGTAAACGTGCAGTGCGGGTGTGGGGAATCACCGATGCCGCGGTCGCGAACATGAAATGCACTTGTCCGCTGACCAGATCAATCACTGCCGGACCGCCGCCTTTGTAAGGTATGTGTTGATAGCGCACATGGGTCAGCACCTTGAACAACTCACTGGCAAGATGCCCCGCGGTACCCGTGCCCGGCGAGGCGTAGTTCAATTGGCCGGGCCGCGCACGCGCGAGGGCGACAAAGTCTTGTACGGTTTTAACCGGCAGCGCAGGATGGGTCACCAACACGCTGGGCTGCGTGGCGAGCAACACCACTGTCGCAAAATCGCGCAATGCATCGAACGGCATTTTCGCGTACAGCGCCTGATTGGTGGCGAGGATGGCGTTATTGCCGAGCAACCAGGTGTGGCCGTCAGGCGCCGCACGCGCGGCTAATTCCGCGGCAATATTGCCACCCGCGCCGGGCCGGTTGTCGATGACGATCTGCTGTCCCAGGCGCGTGGTCAGCGGCGCCACCAACAGCCGCGCCACGGCATCACTGGCGCCGCCGGGAGAATAGCCGAGTATGAAACGGATGGGTTTGGTAGGGTACGGCGCATTGGCTGCGTGGGCGCCTATGCCCGCGAGCGACAACAACGCCAGGCAACTCACACCCAAGATTCGGTTATACGGCATAGCAACCTCCTCATGTAAGTTCGCGACGTCAGCGTCAAAGTCAAAACATCCGCGCGAAGGCGCAGCGTAGCTTTTCGGGTGGCACTCAGGCGCTCATCAACCAGCGTGCACCGCCCACTTGCGATGGCTTACTTAACGATCTGCAACTTCGGCCGCGGCGGCGACGGCGGCGGCGGCGTTTCCGGCTCAGTCGCCGCCGCCGGCTGCGACGCCACGGCACCGGCGCCGGATGCGGTTTCCGGCGTGAAAAACAGTCCCTGCCCGTTCTCGCGCGCGAAAATGCCCGCGATCGCCGCTAGCGGAATCGAACACTCGCGCGACACACCGCTAAAACGCGCGGAGAACCGCACCCCGTCTTTATCGATAGTGAGCTTGTGGGTGGCGTCGTAACTCAGATTGAGCACGATCTCGCCATTGTGCACAAACGCCTCTGGCACGCGGGTGTTTTCGTCCACCTTCACCGACAGGTACGGCGTGAGGCCGCTATCGGCGCACCACTCGTGGATGGCGCGGATGAGGTAAGGTTTGGTGGAACGTTCGGGCATAGACACGTGAGGCGTGAAGCGTGAGGCGTGAGGCGTCGATACACGTGGGTGGAGATTTTACGCCTCACCCTTCACGCCTTACGTCTCACGATCTCATTTGCGCATTACTTTTTCCGACGCCGTAAGCGCATCGATATAGGCCGGGCGGCTGAACAAACGCTCGGCGTATTTCATCAGTGGCGCAGCCTGTTTGGGCAACTGGATGTCGTATTGGCCCAGCCGCCACAGCAGCGGCGCTATCGCGACGTCGAGCATGGAAAATTCATCGCCCAGCATGAATTTTTGTTTGGCGAACACCGGGGCAATCTGCGTCAGGGCATCGCGTATCACCTGGCGGCCCTTATCGGTCTGTTTTGGCGTGCCTTTTTCAATGGCATGGACGTGGCCGAACATTTCGTTCTCGAAGCGGTACAGAAACAGCCGCGCACGCGCACGCATCACCGGATCGGCGGGCATCAATTGCGGATGCGGGAAACGGTCGTCGATGTACTCGTTGATGATATTCGACTCATACAAAATCAAATCACGCTCGACCAGCACCGGCACCTGATTGTAGGGATTCATCACCGCGAGGTCTTCGGGCTTGTTGAAAAGGTCGACATCGACGATCTGAAAATCCATGCCCTTTTCGTAGAGCACAATGCGGCAGCGTTGGCTGAAAGGGCAGGTGGTGCCCGAGTAAAGCGTCATCATATTTGTTATCTCGTGAGGGGTGAGGCGGGTGGCGTGTAGGGGTGAAAGGATGAACGAGTGAATGCGTGAAAGAGGTACCCCTTTCACTCCTTCACTCTTTCATCCTTTCACCCCTTCACGCTTTACAACGCCTCACGGCGATCAGTGAACGTCTTTCCAGAATTCTTTTTTCAACGCGTAGACCAGCGGGATCAGCAACAACAAGAATGCCAGAACGATAATGCCGATATTTTTGCGGCTGCGGGCTGCCGGTTCGCCCATATACACCAGGTAGTTCACCAGGTCAGCGACGGCGCGATCGTATTCCAGCGCAGAGAGTTTTCCGGGTTTGACCAGCACCGGTTTCTCCACGCTTGCCAGGTAGCCATCGGCGCGCACTTTGCTAGCCTGCATTTCCTGCTCGCCCTGCAATTCCCACAGCGCATGTGGCATGCCGACATTGGCATAGGTGGTGTTGTTCCAGCCTGTCGGACGCGACGCATCACGATAAAACGTGCGCAGATAGGTGTAGAGCCAATCCGCACCCGAGCCATCGCCGGAGGCGCGCGAACGCGCAATCACCGTGAGATCGGGCGGTTGCGCGCCAAACCAGATGTTGGCTTCCTTTGCGTCCATCGTGGTTTTCATCAGATCGCCCACTTTGCCGCCGCTAAACGGTGCCACAAAGTTGTCGAGGATTTCCTTATCGTTCAGCGCTATGTCAGCGAGGCGGTTGTAGCGCATGTAATTCGCACTGTGGCAGTTCAGGCAATAGTTCACGAACAGCGTCGCGCCACGTTGCAGCGATTCGACATTGCCTGGATTAAGCGGCGCGCGATCCAGTTTGACATGGTCGCCGGCGGCAAAAGCCAGCACCGGCGCCAACACCAGTACCGTCATCATTTTTCTGATCATAGCGGCGCCCCTCACATCGTCACCCGGTTGGGCACCGGCTGCGTCTGTTCCATCTGCGTGTACCATGGCATCAGCAGGAAGAAAGCAAAATAAAGCAGCGTGCCGATCTGCGAAATGAGGGTGCCTGCCGCTGTCACCGGTTGCGTGCCGTAGTAGCCCAGCACCAGGAACACCACCACAAAAATGGTCAGCGCCCAGCGCGACAGCGATCCTTTGTAACGGATGGACTTGACGGGGCTTTTATCTAGCCATGGCATGAGGAAGAAAATCATCGACGCCACCCCCATCAGCACTACACCCCACACCTTGGCTTCGATGACACCCATCGCGATCAACAGCACGGGCGCAACCACCACGGCCAGCAATTTCGACAGGCAGCCGCGCGAGCCAAACAATATCAACAGGGTGTACGCCACCACAGCGGCGCGCAGCGCCCACAGGTAGTCTTCCGTCACCGCGCGCAGTATTGAATAATACGGTGTGAAGTACCACACCGGCGCAATGTGCGGCGGTGTTTTCAGCGGATCAGCAGGGATAAAGTTGTTGTATTCGAGAAAGTACCCCCCCATTTCCGGCGCGAAAAAGAGAATCGCGCAGAATACCGCTGCGAACACGGTGACACCGAGCGCGTCTTTCACCGTGTAATACGGATGAAACGGAATGCCGTCGAGCGGATGACCATCAGCGCCCTTGGTCTCCTTGATTTCGACACCATCCGGATTATTGGAACCGACCTCATGCAGCGCCATAATGTGCGCCGCCACCAGCCCCAGCAACGCCAGCGGAATCGCGATCACGTGGAATGCAAAAAAGCGGTTCAGGGTCGCATCCCCCACCACGAAATCGCCGCGTATCCAGGTCGACAGATCCGGCCCGATAAGCGGCAGCGCATCGAATAGATTAATGATCACCTGCGCGCCCCAGTACGACATCTGGCCCCACGGCAGCAGATAGCCGAAAAACGCCTCGGCCATCAACGCCAGATAAATCATCATGCCGAAGATCCAGATCAGTTCACGCGGCGCGCGATACGAGCCATACAGGAGACCACGAAACATGTGCAGATAAATCACCAGAAAAAATGCCGAGGCACCGGTGGAATGCAGGTAACGTATCAGCCAGCCGCCGGGCACATCGCGCATGATGTACTCGACTGAGGCAAATGCGTCCGCCGCCGATGGTTTGTAGTGCATGGTCAGAAAAATGCCGGTGACGATTTGCAGCACCAGTATCACCATCGCCAGCGAACCGAAGTAATACCAAAAGTTGAAATTTTTCGGCGCGTAGTATTCGGCGAGATGGTCTTTCCACAGCGACATCAGCGGAAAGCGCTGATCCACCCACGTCAGCAGCCCGCCGATCGGCGCATTGAGCGGGCCTGCCCCTGCGATCACCACAGGTTCTTTTTTGCTTGCGGCCATAGGTGGTCAGGCTCCCTTTTCGTCTTCGCCGATGAGTATTTTGCCGTCGGCAAGATACCGGTGTTTGGGCACCAGCAGGTTGTCGGGCGCCGGCTTGTTCTTATAGACGCGGCCTGCCAGATCAAACAGCGAGCCATGGCACGGGCAGTAAAAGCCGCCTTTCCAGTCCGACGCAAACGCCTCGGCCTGTGCCTGGAATTTTTCCACCGGAGAACAACCCAGATGCGTGCAAATGCCCACCAACACCAGATACTCCGGCTTGATCGAACGCAACGCGTTGGTTGCGTATTTCGGCTGCATCGCTTTCTGCGACTGCGGATCAGCCACGCGCTCGTCATTTTTCTTGATCACATCGAGCATTTCCGGCGTGCGGCGCACTATCCACACCGGCTTGCCTTGCCACTCCACCGTCATGCGTTCGCCGGGTGCAAGCTGGCTGATGTCTGCCTCAACGGGCGCGCCAGCCGCTTTGGCACGTTCAGACGGCAGCATGCTCGCCACAAACGGCACGCCGGCCGCAACGGTTGCTACACCGCCGGCTAGCGTACTCGCCGCTACCAGCATGCAGCGCCGGCCTTTGTCGGGTTGTTGTTCAGCCATACGAAGGGGTTTCCTGAAGAGGGTAAAAAGTCGGTAAGTGCTACCGCCGTCATACGTGATTACATGGCAACAGACGGCATTTTAAGCGGTTCGCCCTAAAAAGTGAATTAAAACATGCGAATACTGCTTTAAAACAAATGCTTATGTAGAAAGATGGCATAACCGGCAGCGGCCTGCGTGGGATACTGAAAATGCGCAGCACCGCTGCACCAACGCCCTTCCACGCGCATGGCATTTGCGCAATAATCTGCGCTCCACCTCACGCCGCACGCTGCACCTGCTCACCCCAACGTCTCCGCCAAATGTTACGTAAATTCTGGTTGTTTTTCGCGCAAGCGGTCACCGTGTGTGTGGCAGCGCTGTTTGTGATATCCACGCTGCGCCCCGATGTACTGCCGTGGAGCGCACGCAGCACGTCTGCCACTGCAAAACTTGCCGCGCCCGCAGCAACACCGTCAGGGCCTATGGCGCCCGGCGCAAAACTCACCTCGTTCAGCGAAGCCGTTAAGCTCGCCATGCCCACCGTGGTGAATATCTACACCAGCAAGGAAATCAAGGCGCAGCGCCCGCCGTTCATGGATGACCCGGTGTTTCGCTATTTTTTCGGCGGCGAAGGCGAAAGCCCGCCACAAAAAAGCAACAATCTCGGCTCCGGCGTGATTGTCAGCGAAAAAGGCTACATTCTGACCAACGCGCATGTGGTCGAGGCCGCCGATGAAATTGAAGTCGCGCTTGCTGACAATCGCCGCGCCAGGGCGAAAGTGATCGGCACCGACCCGGAAACCGATCTGGCGGTGATCAAGATCGACCTGCCGAAATTGCCGGCGATTACCTTTGCCCAATCGGATCAGGCGCAAGTCGGCGACCTGGTGCTGGCCATCGGCAATCCGTTCGGCGTCGGGCAGACCGTGACATTCGGCATCATCAGCGCGCTGTCACGCAATCGTCTGGGCATCAACACCTTCGAGAATTTCATCCAGACCGACGCTGCCATCAACCCCGGCAATTCCGGCGGCGCGCTGGTGGATATCCATGGCAATATGCTCGGCATCAACACCGCAATTTATTCTCGCACGCCGGGCGGCGCGTCGCTGGGCATCGGTTTTGCAATTCCCGCTGCCACCGCCAAACAAGTACTCGATCAACTGGTGCAGACGGGCACGGTAACGCGCGGCTGGATTGGCGTGGCGGTGCAGGAAATAAGCGCGGAACTGGCGGAATCGTTAAAGTTGCCATCGACACGCGGCACGCTGATTACCGAAGTGTTCAGCGCCACACCGGCCGACCAGGCCGGCATGAAAACGGGCGATGTGCTGGTGGCGGTGGACGGCAAACCGGTGGTGGATTCAGCCAGCATGTTGACGCTGATTTCGGCGATCGCGCCGGGCAGCGCCGCCACGCTGAAAGTGTTACGTGCGCAAAAAGAGCTGGAACTCAAAGTCACCATGGGCAAACGACCCAAGCTCGCGCGCAAAAAATAAGCATTTACTACGCATCAACGCCCGCCGCTGTTTTGCTCTTTTTCCACCGCGGAAAATTCCTGCGCTACTTGTTCCGCAGTGAGGGTGGCGCCTGCGGGCTGGTCCTCTGCGGCTTGCGGCTTTTTCACCGTACCGATAAAACCTGCGGCGATAATTCCCGCCTCATACAGCAGGCACATCGGAATCAAGAGCGCCAGCATCGACACCACATCCGGCGGCGTCACGACCGCGGCGGCTATCGCTGCGCACACCACGAAGTACCCCCGAAAATCGCGCAGTTGCTTCACTGACACCACGCCCATGCGCACCAGCACGATGATCGCCACCGGCACCTCAAATGCGACGCCGAACGCCAGAAACATGGTGAGCACAAATGAAAGATACTGTTCGATATCCGGCGCGGGCGTAATGCTGGCGGGCGCGAAGCCGGCAATGAAGCGAAACAACTGTCCGAACACAAAGTAGTAGCAAAAAGCCACACCGACGGCAAACAACAGGGTGCTGCTCACCACCAACGGCAATACCAGTTTCTTTTCGTGTGCATAAAGTCCAGGCGCAACAAACGCCCACGCCTGATACAGCACATAAGGCAACACCAGCATGAATGCGGCCATCAACCCCACCTTCAACGGGATCAGAAACGGCGTAATCACGCCAGTGGCGATCATTTTCGAGCCTGCGGGCAGCGTTTGAATCAGCGGTAACGCCAGAAAATCGTAGATCACGCCGTAGGTCGGCCAGAATCCGATCAAAGCAAAGGCCACCGCAATCGCGATCAGTGCGCGCATCAGGCGATCGCGCAATTCGACCAGATGCGAGATAAACGTATCCTCGATCAACGCCACTGCAACTACACCTTTGCCGGTGCCGGTGACGCCACCGAAACCTGCGGCGGCGGCGCGTTAGACAGCGGCGCGGGGTCCAGTCCCAGCTCCAACTGGACGGATACGGCGCCCGGAGCACCCGGCGCTGGCGGAATTTCCTGTGGCTGCTCGGTCAGCGGTTCCAGCAGAACCGCCGGTGGCGCCATTGCCGTGGGCACCGTAGCCGCCGGCGACTGCACCGGCGGCGGATCGGCAAACGCATCAGCCACAGGATCTGACAACGCTTGTTGCGTGGTGTCGCCGATTTGTTTGAATGCGGATTCAACGGTATGCATTTCACCCTTGACCGTTTGTTCTATGGATTGCGCGGTGTTTTGCATCTCTTTTTGCAGTTTGCGCAGTTCGTCGAGCTCGACCTCGCGATTGATATCGGCTTTGACGTCGTTAACGTAGCGCTGCATGCGACCGAGCAAATGTCCAGCCATGCGCGCCACGCGCGGCAGTTTTTCCGGCCCGAGCACGATGAGTGCTATGACCGCGATGACCATCATCTCGGAGAAGCCGATGTCGAACATTTTTGCGTAAGGCGTAAAGCGTGAGGCGTGAGGTGAAGAACGCGCGGTGGTGTATTACGCCTCACCCCTCACGCTTCACGCCTCACGATTTCGACGCTTCCTTCTTGACCTCGGCCTCATAGGTGTGGCCGGTCGCTGGCGGGATTTCGGCTTTGGCGGCCGCCGCGTCTGCTGTTTTGTCGCTCTCGGACTTCATGCCGTCCTTGAAACCCTTGACCGCACCGCCCAGATCACCACCAAGATTACGCAGTTTCTTGGTGCCGAAAATCAACACGATGATCGCTAAAACGATCAGCCAGTGCCAGATGCTGAATGAACCCATGATGCCCTCCTATTTAAGCCGTTTTCGTGAGGCTTTTTGGCTTCGACATAACATTCGCTACGCGAATGTGAGTCTACGCCGAAAGGCTGCCCGGAAACCGTCATTTCCGGGCAGCCTTTTCATCGATCCCGGAAATACCTTCGCGCCGGCGCAACTCAGCCAGCACATCATTGGGTGACAAGCCATGCCACGCCAGCAACACCATACTGTGAAACCACAAGTCCGCCACCTCACGCACCAGATGCAGTTTATCACCCTCCTTGGACGCCAGCAGTGTTTCCGCGGATTCTTCGGCTACTTTGCGCAAAATGGCGTCTTCGCCCTTGGCCAGCAGGCCAGCCACATACGAGCTTGCCGGATCGGCGCCTTTGCGCGCCGCGAGCATGTCGCCGAGCCGCTGCAATACCTCTGCATCAATCATTTGCGGCATCCCTTGTCATCTCACTTGCCATCTCACTTGCCATAAATTTCCTGCGGATCTTTGAGCACCGGATCAACGGCCACCCAGTTACCGTCCTCCAAGCGCTGGAAAAAACAACTCTCACGCCCGGTATGACAGGCGATGCCGCCCACTTGTTCGACTGCAAGCAGAATCACGTCTTCATCGCAGTCGAGGCGTATCGATTTGACTTTTTGCAGGTGCCCCGATTCCTCACCTTTGTGCCAGAGCCGCTTGCGCGAGCGCGACCAATAGTGAACCTCGCCGGTAGCCGCAGTTAGCTTTAGCGCCTCGCGATTCATCCACGCAACGGTAAGCACGCGCCCGCTCGCCGCGTCCTGCGTCACTGCGGGCACCAGTCCGTCTTGCGCCCAATTCACCTTGTTTAGCCAGTTGTCGTTCATATTTAGACCAGGAATGAGGAATGAGGACTTAGGAATGAGTAACCCCACCACTGTTACCCACTCAGTCCTAATTCCTCAGTCCTAAATCCTGACCTCAATTCCCCGCTGCGCCATATGCTCCTTGGCCTGGCGCACCGTAAATTCCCCATAGTGAAAAATGCTAGCCGCCAGCACGGCGTCCGCGCGCCCCTGCAACACGCCATCGCCGAGATGCGCAAGATTGCCCACCCCGCCGCTGGCAATCACCGGGATTTCCAGCATATCCGAAAACGCTCGTGTCAGATCAAGATCAAATCCCACGCGCGTGCCGTCGCGGTCCATGCTGGTGAGCAGAATTTCGCCCGCGCCCAGTTCCTGCATTTTACGGCCCCATTCCAGCGCGTCCATGCCGGTGGCCTTGCGCCCGCCGTGCGTGTAAACCTCCCACCGCAACTCGCTGGCGCCCGGCACACGTTTCGCGTCGATGGCAACGACAATACATTGCGCGCCATAACGACCCGACGCCGCGGCCACCAATTGCGGATTTTGCACCGCCGCAGTATTGATGCTGACCTTGTCCGCGCCCGCATTCAGCAACCGCTGCACGTCACTCACCGAACGCACGCCGCCGCCCACCGTAAACGGTATGAACACCTGCGCCGCAACGCTTTCAATGATGTGCAATATCACATCACGATCATCGCTGCTCGCGGTGATATCCAGAAACGTCAGTTCGTCGGCGCCCTGATCGTCATAACGGCGCGCGATTTCAACCGGATCACCGGCGTCACGCAGCCCGACAAAATTAACGCCCTTGACCACGCGCCCCGCGGTCACGTCAAGGCAGGGGATGATGCGTTTGGCTAGTGACATGAAATCCGTGAACGAGTGAATGGGGTACCCCGTTCACTCGTTCACTCGTTCACTTCTTCACGCTCTTGGAGAGTTCATCCGCCAATTTCTGCGCCGCAGCGAAATCCAGCGTGCCCTGATACACTGCGCGTCCGGTAATCGCGCCCTGAATGCCTTCGCCCTGCACCGCGCACAACGCTGTGACATCATCCAGGTTGGTAATGCCGCCGCTGGCGATAACCGGCACTGTCAACGCCTTCGCCAGTTTTACCGTCGCTTCGATATTCACGCCGCTCAACATACCGTCGCGGCCGATGTCGGTATAAATCAGCGCTTCGGCACCATAGTCTTCAAATTTTTTCGCCAGGTCCACCACATCATGTCCGGTCATCTTCGACCAGCCATCCACGGCAACTTTTCCGTCCTTGGCGTCGAGACCCACCATCACATGGCCGGTAAAAGCACTGCAGGCGTCGTGCAAAAATCCGGGTGTTTTCACCGCCGCGGTACCGATGATGACGTAGCGCACACCAGCATCCAGATAATGCTCGATGGTATCAAGGTCACGGATGCCGCCACCCAACTGGATCGGCAGCTTATCGCCCACCGCGGCAATAATGGCTTTTATCGCCGCGCCATTTTTCGGCTTGCCCGCGGAGGCGCCATTCAAATCAACCACGTGCAAACGGCGCGCACCCAGCTCCAGCCAGCGTTTTGCGGTTGCACCAGGATCATCCGAAAATATCGTGGCGCTGGCCATGTCGCCTTGCTTCAAACGCACGCATTGCCCATCTTTAAGATCAATGGCTGGAATAATCAGCATAGATTTGAACGTTTTTGTGAATGCGAATAGGGACGGTAGGCTAAACGAACTGAGCGACATGGCGCAGCGCGCGCGCAGACGGCAGTGGGGTGAGGCGGTTACCGGTTGAGCGAGTGGAGAAAGGTTTCGTTAAGCGAGGCGTACTATAGCCGCAAATAGCCTGTTGCAGTCAAGCGGCCTTACGCAATTCTCCGTCCAGCGGCGCCCATGTTGCAAAATTCGCTAACAGACGTAAACCCGCTGCCGCGCTTTTTTCCGGATGAAACTGCACGGCGAACAGGTTTGCGCGCGCTGCCGCACAGGCGAATTCGGCTGGATAGCGGCTAATGCCCGCCGTCAGGGCGGAAAACTCCGGTTCCGGGTAATAACTATGCACAAAATAAAAGCGCGCATGATTGCCGATGCCGCTCCACAACGGGTGTTCGATACGTTGCTCAACTTCATTCCAGCCCATATGCGGCACTTTGAGTTTTTGCCCGTTGTCATCGGCCAGCCCATGCGCGAAGCGGCGCACGCGGCCCGGCAACACACCCAGCCCCGGGGTATCGCCTTCCTCGCTGTGCTCGAACAACATCTGCAAGCCTATGCATATACCCAGAAATGGTTTGTCGCGCGCGGCTTCAATCACCGCGTCATAGAGTCCGCGCCCGCGCAATTCACGCATGCAATCGGGCATCGCGCCCTGACCCGGAAACACCACGCGCGCAGCGTCGCGCACCACCGCGGGTTGATCGGTCACCAGCACTTGTTCACCCGGTGCGACATGCTCAAGGGCCTTGGACACCGAACGCAAATTGCCCATGCCGTAATCGATGACTGCTATCATTTTGCGTGAGGCGTGAGGCGTGAGGCGTGAGGGGTCGGGCCGGTGGTCATTGATGCGTGGCGGGAATGGTGTTGCAAAGATGAAGTCACGATGCAGCGAAAGTCACGCGCCTTACGCCTCACGCCTTTCACAAGGACCCCTTTGTAGAAGGCACACCCACCACGCGCGGATCAAGCTCTACCGCCATGCGCAGCGCGCGTCCGAACGCCTTGAATGCGGTCTCGGCCTGATGATGCGCGTTATCCCCTTTGAGATTATCAATATGCAGCGTGACCAGCGCGTGATTCACAAAACCGTGAAAAAACTCGCGCACCAGATCGACATCAAATTCGCCGATGCGCGCACGCACGAAATCGATTTTTATGTCGAGGCCGGGACGGCCGGATAAATCCACCACCACGCGCGACAACGCTTCATCCAGCGGCACATAGGCATGCCCGTAACGGCGCACACCGGCCTTGTCGCCGATAGCCTTGGCAAACGCCTGTCCCAGCGTGATGCCGATATCCTCCACCGTATGATGCGCGTCGATGTGCAAATCACCCTGGGCGCTGACCTCCAAATCAAACACACCATGACGCGCCACCTGGTCGAGCATGTGGTCGAGAAACCCCACGCCGGTGGCGAGCTGGGACTTGCCGCTGCCGTCGAGATTAAGCGACACGCTGATCTGTGTTTCGTTGGTGTTTCGCGTCACTTGCGCTTGGCGTGCCATGATTACTCTATATTTCGTAACTAGTTGTTTTTATTAGTATAAACGATTTCGCGCAAAGCATCGACCAAACCTTCGCACTGCTCGTCGGTACCGATGGTGATGCGCATGAACGGCGCAATACGCAGGGGATGGCGAAAGTGGCGCACGATAATACTGCGTAGCCGCAGCTGCGCGGCGATGTCCGCGCCATCACGTCCCGGAAAGCGCGCGAAAATGAAGTTCGCCGCCGACGGCAACACGTCAAATCCCAGCGCCTGCATTTGTGTCACCAGGCGCGCCTTAGTGTCGATGATTTTACGGCACATGGCCTCAAAATAAGCGCCATCTTCCATCGCTGCTGCGGCACCCGCCTGCGCCAAGCGGCCCAAGGGATAGGAATTAAAACTATCCTTCACGCGATTCAGGCCTGCAATGAGTGTCGCGTTGCCCGTCGCATATCCCACGCGCAAGCCCGCCAGCGCGCGCGACTTGGACAGCGTGTGGGTTACCAGCAACTGCGGATAGTGCTTGATCAACGGCACGCACGACACACCGCCGAAATCGATATAGGCTTCGTCGACCACCACCACCGATGCGGTGTTGGCTTGCAGCAAACGTTCGATTTCCGGCACCGCCAGCAGGCAACCGGTGGGCGCGTTCGGGTTGGGAAAAATGATGCCGCCGTTCGGGCGCACATAATCCGCAACATCGATTTCAAACGCCGCATTCAGTGGCACTTGTTGAAACTGAATAGCGTAGAGCGCGCAATACACCGGATAAAAACTGTAGGTGATATCGGGGAAAAGCACCGGCCGATCGTGATCTTCGTGTTTCAGCAGGGCGAGAAAAATATGCGCCAGCACCTCGTCCGAACCGTTGCCGACGAACACCTGCTCTGGCGTCAGACCGTGATGTTTGGCAATCGCCGCACGCAGTGTGTCGCTGCCGGGGTCGGGATACAGCCGCAGCGCATCACCCACTTGCGCGCGCAAAGCGTCCAGCACCTTGCGGCTGGGGCCGTAGGGGCTTTCATTGGTGTTCAGCTTTACCAGGTTCGGCAACTGCGGCTGCTCGCCCGGCACATAGGGCGTCAGGCCGTGCACCCCCTTGCTCCAGTAGCGGCTCATCCTTTCATCCGGTACTCAGCCGCGCGCGCGTGCGCAGGCAAACCTTCACCATACGCGAGTTCCGCCGCAATTTTGCCGAGCGTGCGCGCGCCCGCCTGCGACACCTGGATGATGCTTGAGCGCTTCTGAAAATCATAGACCCCCAGCGGCGACGCAAAGCGCGCGCTGCGTGAAGTCGGCAGCACGTGATTCGGCCCGGCGCAATAATCCCCCAGAGCCTCCGAAGCATACCTGCCCATGAAAATCGCCCCGGCGTGACGTATTTTCGGCAGCAGCGCTTGCGCATTTTCCACCGACAATTCCAGATGTTCGGGCGCTATACGATTCGCGATGGCGCACGCCTCATCCAGGTCACGCACCTGGATCAAGGCGCCGCGCCCTGCGAGCGAGGCCCGAATGATGTCCCGGCGTGGCATATCGGGTAGCTGGCGCTCGATGCTGGCAGCGACTTGGTCTAGATAGGCCGCATCCGGACACAGCAAAATCGCCTGCGCCATTTCGTCATGCTCGGCCTGTGAAAACAAATCCATCGCGATCCAGTCGGGGTCGGTGCTGCCGTCGCACACGATAAGAATTTCCGACGGGCCCGCCACCATGTCGATGCCGACCACGCCGAATACCCGCCGCTTCGCTGCGGCCACGTACGCATTGCCGGGGCCGACGATCTTGTCCACCTGCGGTAGCGTCTGCGTGCCGTACGCCAGCGCACCCACCGCCTGCGCACCGCCGAGCGTGTACACGCGATCCACACCCGTCAACGCGGCAGCGGCCAGCACCAGTTGATTTTTTGCGCCACCGGGCGTGGGTACCACCATGATGATCTGGTCCACGCCCGCCACTTTCGCCGGCAGGGTGTTCATGATTACGGTTGAGGGATACGCCGCCTTGCCACCCGGCACGTAGATGCCGACACGCTCCAGCGCGGTCACCTGCTGGCCCAGCTCGTTTCCTGCAGAATCAATGTAAGTATTTGTTTTTATGAATTGTTTTTCATGGAATTCCTGCACACGCGCAGCCGCTACGGTCAACGCCTCGCGTTGCGCGACGGGCAACGATTGCAATGCGGCATGCAGTTCCGCCCTGGGTATTTCCAGTTCCGCCAGCGTTTGCGCCGACAAACCATCAAAGCGCCGCGTGTACTCGAGCACCGCCGCGTCGCCGCGCGCTTTCACATCCGCAAGGATCGCAGCTACCGTGGCATCAACCTGCGCATCCTGCGCCAGCTCAAACGCCAGCAGCGCGGCAAGCGCCGCCTCAAACCCACTATCGGTGGTCACCAACCGGCGCATGGCTAGTGTCTCGACCCGTTGATTTCGATGCAGGGGATGCCGTGATCAAATGCTGTTGGCACAACAATGTCGAAATCGCTGCCAGGCGCGAAGCCGCGCGCAGACGGGTTGGGAACCCGGCGAGCACGGCGACAAAGCATGGCGGCGATTCTCGGCATTGTTGTATCGATATTAACGGGTCGAGACACTAACCCACAGCCCTGGCAAATGCGTCCAGTATCGGCTGCAGCGCCTTGCGCTTTAACTTCAACGCCGCAGGGTTCACGATAAGACGCGAACTCACGGCAGCAATTTCCTCCACCGCCACCAGGTGATTCGCCTTCAATGTGCTGCCGCTGCTCACCAGATCAACTATCGCATCGGCCAGGCCCACCAATGGTGCCAGCTCCATCGAACCATAAAGTTTGATCAGGTCTACATGCACGCCCTTGGCGGCGAAATGCTCGCGTGCCGTCTGCACGTATTTGGTCGCCACCTTCAGCCGCGCACCTTGCTTCACCGCGCTCTGATAATCGAAACCATCACGCACCGCCACCATCATGCGGCAGCGCGCGATGCCCAGATCCAGTGGTTGATACCAACCCTGCCCGCCCTGTTCGTCCAGCACATCCTTGCCGGCGACACCCATATCGGCGCCACCGTATTGCACATACGTCGGCACGTCTGACGCGCGCACAATAATCAAGCGCACGTCGCGCTGGTTGGTGCCGAGAATCAGCTTGCGCGATTTCTCGGGATCTTCCGCCGTGCGGATGCCGGCCGCGTTAAGCAACGGCAGGGTTTCGTCAAAGATGCGGCCCTTGGAGAGCGCGATGGTAATCACGGCAGGTAGAAAAGCTTCAATTAAAACAATATTTTACCGCAACAAGCCCGGTAGCAGGACGCAACCTCGGCGCGCAGCGTGCTTCAACTCACCCGCCGAATCCGCGCCCCCAGCCGGGAAAGCTTTTCCTCTATGGCTTCGTAGCCGCGATCCAGGTGATAGATGCGATCGACGATGGTGGTGCCGCGCGCCACCAACCCCGCGATCACCAAGCTCGCCGACGCACGCAGGTCGGTCGCCATCACGGTGGCACCATCGAGATGCGCAACGCCTTTAACGATGGCGGTGTTGCCTTCGACCTCTATATCGGCGCCGAGCCGGCACAGCTCCTGCACGTGCATGAAGCGGTTTTCGAATATGGTCTCGTGTATCACGCTGGTGCCGCCGGCCACGCTGTTTAACGCGACGAACTGCGCCTGCATGTCGGTGGGAAACGCCGGATAAGGGGCCGTGCGCAGACTGACCGCGCGTAACTTGCCGCCGTCGCCATTAGGCGCGACACTGATCCAGTCGTCTCCGGATTCGACCTTAACGCCGGCTTCACGCAGCTTGTCGAGCACGGCGTCCAGCGTGCCGGGCCGCGCGCCGGTGACGCGCACGCTGCCACCGGTGACTGCGGCTGCGACCAAAAAGGTTCCGGTCTCGATGCGGTCGGGCATGACGCTGTGATGCGCGCCGTGCAGTTTATCGACACCTTCGATAGTAATAGTGTCGCTGCCGGCGCCTTTGATGTTTGCGCCCATCGCCGTCAGGCACGCAGCCAAATCCGGAATCTCGGGCTCGTGCGCGGCATTTTCGATGATGGTGGTGCCCTCCGCCAGGGTCGCCGCCATCATCAGATTCTCGGTGCCGGTAACGGTCACTAGGTCCATGCAGATACGCGCCCCTTTCAAACGCGGTGCGCGCACCAGCATGTAGCCGTGATCCATGGTGATGGTGGCACCCATGGCCTGCAAACCTTTCAAGTGCTGATCGACGGGACGCAGGCCTATCGCGCAACCGCCGGGCAAGGACACCCGTGCCTCACCCAGCCGCGCTGCCAGCGGCCCCAGCACCAGCACCGATGCACGCATGGTTTTCACTAGGTCGTAGGGCGCTTCGGGCGTGTGTATGTTCGCAGCGCGCAGCTCAATGCGCAGTTTGTCGTCCAGCGACACCGACAGGCCCATTTGTCCCAGCAGCGACAACATGGTGGTGACATCGCGCAGGTGCGGCACGTTGCTGAGAGTCAGCGGCTCCGCAGTCAGCAGCGCCGCGCACAACATCGGCAACGCCGCATTCTTGGCGCCAGAGATCGCGACTTCGCCGTTGAGCGCTACGCCGCCTTCGATTGCCAGTTTTTCCATATCGTCAAATTCATATTAGCCACAGAGGAGCACAGAGAATACCCATCGCGTCATTCTGGCGTACGCCGGGGTGACGAAAATGGGCGGGTTGCTCTGTGCCCTCTGTGGCAAATGCCATTAAGGGGTTAAATCACTGCCGCGCAGCCCAGTCTTCGGGCGTCAGTGTTTGCATCGACAGCGCGTGAATTTCCTCGCGCATACGGTCGCCGAGCGCCTGATAAACAATTTGATGCCGCTGCACGCGCGATTTCTCACGAAACAGCGCGCTGACGATGAGCGCTTCGAAATGGGCACCATCGCCGGTCACTGCCACATGCTCGCACGGCATGCCATTCTGAATATAACCCTGCAGTTGCTCGGGGGTCGTCATGATATTTTTGATACCTCAATTGATAACCGGTTTTGATCAACCAGATTGCCACACATGATTGCAGGGCGTTGGGAGTTCAGAGTAAAGCGCGACCGCGACGGGGTTACGCTCAACACTCAACACTCAACACTTGACCCTCAACACCCTTCCGTTCCGCCAGCAGCTCAGATACCCCATACAACTGGATCAAGCTCTTGAGATTGGCCGGATAATTCACAAAATCGAGCTTGCGCTTCTCGCGCTGCGCCGCGCGCCGCCACTCCAGCAACAGGCTCACCGCGGTGGAATCCACCTCCGTGACGCCAGCCAGATCGAGCGTAAGCGCAGGTAGCTTGAACACGCGCCCGCCCTCTTCCAGCACGGCGTTTACGTTGGCCCGTGTCAGCGGCCCGCTCAGCATCGCGCGGCCACTCGCGCCGTCCAGCGCTATCATTTTTGCGTCACCTGCGCTGCGCCGCGGTTTTTATCCGCCAGCGCCTTGATCAGCCCGTCCACGCCATTTTTCTGGACTTCAGTGTTAAACGTGTTGCGATAGTTTTCGACCAGGCTGATGCCTTCGATCTTCATGTTGTAGACCTTCCAGCCGCCGTCGGTTTTCTCCATGCTGTAATCCAGCGCTATCGGCGCACCGCTGGGCGGCTTGATCAGCGAATACACCACCACCTCGGTGTCACCTGCCGCCTCGCGCAGGGGTTTGTATTCCACCGTGTGATTGCGGAATTGGGTAAGCGCCGCGGTATAGGTGCGCACCAGCAGCGTGCGAAACTCAGCGGTCAGGCGCTTTTGCTGCTCGGCGCTGGCCTGGCGCCAATTGCGGCCCATCGCAAGCTGCGTCATCGCCGCGAAGTTGAAATGTGGCAGTACTTTAGCTTCCACCAGTTCGAGCACCTTGCGCTGGTTGCCCGCCTGCAGATCTTTGTCGGCGCGCATCACCGCCAGCACTTCATCCGTCACCGAGCGCGCCAGCGCGTGCGGGCCCAGGGTCTGCGTCAGCGCCAGGGAAGGCATAAAACAATACAATAAAAACAAATAGTTACATATACTTTTCATCATGGATGCTAGTCTTGCCCTACGTGGTTATTTTTTATCGCCGCCTTCCGCGGCTTTGCTGTACAGAAACTGCCCGATCAATTTTTCAAGTACCACCGCCGACTGCGTGTGCTTGATGCGGTCACCAGAATTGAGGTTCACGCTATCGCCGCCACCTTCAAGCCCGATGTATTGTTCGCCGAGCAAACCCGCAGTCAGTATCGAGGCGCTGCTGTCCTTGGGAAAGGTGTAGGTCTTTTCGATATTCAGTGTCACCCGCGCAGCGAATTTTTCGTTGTCGAACTGAATCGACGACACACGCCCGACCACCACGCCCGCACTTTTGACCGGCGCACGCGGCTTAAGGCCGCCGATGTTGTCGAAATTCGCGGACAGGACGTAGGCTTCACCGCCACCGATGCCGCTCATATTACCCACTTTCATCGCCAGCACCAGCAGCGCGCCGACGCCGGCAATCATGAATAGTCCCACCCAAAGATCCAGCGTAGCGCGTTGCATTACACCCCCCGAAACATGAATGCGGTTAACAAGAAATCCAGCGCCAGTATCGCCAGCGACGAGGTCACCACCGTGCGCGTGGTCGCGCCCGAAACGCCCTCCGCCGTCGGCGGCGCATCGTAGCCCTCAAACAGCGAAATCCAGGTTACGGCAAAACCGAACACCACGCTTTTGATGACGCCGTTCAGGATGTCCTCGCGAACGTCCACCGCGCTTTGCATCTGCGACCAGAACGAACCTTCGTCCACGCCGATCAACACCACGCCCACCAGATAACCGCCAAACACACCCATCGCGCTGAACATCGCCGCCAGCAGCGGCATTGAAATCACACCCGCCCAGAAGCGCGGCGCCACCACGCGCGCCAGCGGATCCACCGCCATCATTTCCATCGCCGACAACTGCTCGGTGGCTTTCATCAACCCGATCTCTGCTGTCATTGCCGAACCCGCGCGACTGGCAAACAACAATGCGGCCACCACCGGCCCCAATTCGCGCACCAGAGACAAAGCCACCAGCACGCCCAGCGCGGATTCTGAACCGTAGGTCTGCAGCGTGTGATAGCCCTGAAAACCCAGCACCATGCCGACAAAAAGCCCCGACACAATAATAATAATCAGCGACAACACGCCGGTGAAATACAGTTCGCGGATCACCAACCGCGGGCGCCGCAGGCTGGTGCCCGAACTGGCGATGGTGCGCGCGATAAAACGCGTGGCGTAACCCAGCCGCAACACACTATCGATGGTGGTGGCGCCGATGCGGCGTATCGAAAAACCCTGGTGTATGGACACTTAGTTGCCAGCTCCGTTGCCAGCGCCGTTGCCCGCTGCGGCGCTCAATCTCATGTCGTCAACCAGCTTGCGGCCGGGGTATTGATACGCCACCGGCCCGTCGAATTCGCCATACACAAACTGCCGCACCAGCGGATCGGTCGCATTGCGGATTTGATCGGGCGTGCCGTGAGCGACCATTTTTCCATCGGCCAGATAGTACACGTAGTCCACCACTTCGAGTGCCTCATGTACATCATGCGTCACCACAATCGAGGTCGCACCCAGCGCCGCGTTCAGTTCCTTGATGAGATTACTGATCACGCCCATGGCGATAGGATCCAGGCCGGTAAACGGCTCATCGTAGAGCATCAGCAGCGGATCCAACGCAATCGCGCGCGCCAGCGCCACACGCCGCGACATGCCACCCGACAGCGCTGACGGCATCAACGCGTGCGCCCCGCGCAAACCCACCGCGTGCAATTTCATCAGCACCAGGTCGCGTATCATGGTCTCGGACAAATCAGTGTGCTCGCGCATCTGAAACGCCACGTTGTCGAACACCGACAGATCGGTAAACAGCGCGCCAAACTGAAACATCATGCCCAGCCGCCGCCGCAGACGGTAAATGCCCGCGGTATCGAGCGTGTTCACCAGCACACCATCGACCCACACCTCACCCTGCTGCGCCCGCATCACGCCTGCCATGAGCCGCAACAACGTGGTCTTGCCTGAACCGCTGATCCCCATGATCGCCACCGTCGACCCGCGCGGAATCGACATATGGATGCCAGCGAGTAGCGGACGCGCGCCGTAAGCGAAGCTTAAATCTTTGATTTCAATTATATTTTTATGGTTCACTGCAAAATCCAAGGCGCGATCTGCGGCACCATCCGGGATAGAAGTCGGGCAAGAGGGCGATTTTAGCGGCTCGATAGGTGAATCACAATGCAGGCGCCACCGGACACACGCCGATGTGCCAAAATCGGACCCGACTGACCGGAGAAGTGGCATGAGCGTTCCCGCATTGCAGTTTCAAAGCGTGTGCAAGGCCTATGCAGGCGCGAACGCGCTTGCTGCGTTCACCTTGCACATAGCCCCCGGGGAATGCTTCGGGCTGGTCGGCGCCAACGGGGCGGGCAAAACCACGGCGATTAAATGCCTGCTCGATTTTTGCGAGCCCGACAGCGGCACTATCAACATTTTTGGCGTAGCGCATCGTCACACCCAAGCGCGCGCCCGGCTGGCCTATCTGCCGGAGCGCTTTAACCCGCCCCACTATCTGACCGGTCGCGACTTTTTGCAATTCATGGCCAAAATGTACCGCACGACGTACCAGGAAAACGCCACCGCCGCAGTGTTGCAGGAACTCGATCTCGCAGTGGCGGCCCTCGACAAACCGGTGCGCGCCTACTCCAAAGGCATGAATCAAAAACTGGGGCTGGCCGCGTGCGTGCTGTCGCGCAAAGATCTCTACATCCTGGATGAACCCACCAGCGGACTCGACCCGCGCGCACGCGTCCTCCTCAAGCGCAAACTGAAATCCCTGCACCAAGAAGGCAAAACCATTTTCTTTACGTCACACGCGCTCGCCGATGTCGAAGAAATGTGTGGCCGCGTCGCAGTCATCGACGGCGGCACACTGCGCTTCGCGGGCACGCCGGCTGAACTCATGCGTGCGCAAAATGCCAGCGCCATGGAAACAGCCTTTATGTCATTGCTGGCGCAGGACGCGCTCGCTGCAAACTAAAACGAAGTGGAGGAACCCCTGTTGACGTCACTGATGCGTGTGCTGATTGCTGCTCTGGTCGTGGTGCTGCCGGCTGCCGTGCGGGCGCAGGCCTATCCTGCCAAACCGATACGCCTGATCGTTCCGTTCTCGCCCGGGGGCACCAACGATATCCTGGCGCGCATGGTGGGCACCCACCTCAGTCAGACCTGGGGCGAGAGTGTGATCGTGGACAATCGCGCGGGGGCGGACGGTATCATCGGCACCGAAATCGCGGTCAAAGCAAAGCCCGACGGTTACACCCTGCTGCTGGCGTCATCCGCCTATGTGATGAACCCCGCAGTGCGCAAGCTGCCTTACGATCCGCTGCGGGCGCTGGAGTTTATCGCCAAACTCGGCTCCAGCTTCCTGGTGCTGAGCGTCGGACCATCGATGCCAGTCAGCTCGCTCAAAGATCTGCTGGCGGTAGCCCGGAATAAACCCGGCGAGTTGGTGCTGTCGACTTCGGGCGGCTTCATGTACTTCGCGTCGGCGTTATTCACCAGCCTGTCGAAACACGATTTCAACATTGTGCTCTACAAGGGCGGCTTCCCCGCCATGATCGACGTCATCGGCGGACAGGCCCACGCCACCTTTGCGGTGAGCGTGCCGGCGCTGCCGCATCTGCGTTCGGGCAAGTTGAAGGGCCTCGCGGTGGGCACCCTGAAACGCGCGCAATTGCTGCCGGAGCTGCCGACGCTCGATGAAGCCGGCGTCAAGGGCTACGACGCGTCGAACTGGTATGCCATAGCGACGGCGTCCGGCACCCCGCGCCCCATTGTGACGAAACTGCATGACGAGATCGTGCGCTACTTCAACCTGCCCGAAACGCAGAAACAGTTGACCGCCATGGGCGCCGTGATCGAACTCAAGACGCCGGATGAAATGCGCAAAATCATCCCGGCCGAGATCGCCAAATGGACCAAGGTCGCCATCGACGCGCGCATGCCGCGCGACCTCAACTAAGCGGCTGCAGGAGGCCTGCGCATGAACCTTCGAAACCGATGGCTGTGTGTGAGGGCCGCACTTTTGTCCTGCGCCATGCTGCTCGCGGGCGGCACCGCGGCGCAGTCGCTCTCGGCACGCACCATTAACGCCTGGCCTGAGCGCCCCATCCGCCTGATCATGCCTTTCCCGCCGGGTGGCGCGACAGACGCCAACGCCAGAGCACTGGCCAAAGAGATGGAAAGTTTTCTCGGGCAGCCGCTGGTGGTCGATAACCGCGGCGGCGCGAATGCCATTATCGGTAGCGATCTGCTGGCGAAAGCCGCACCTGACGGCTACACCCTGATGCATATATCAGTAGCCTTCGCGATCAACCCCAGCACCCACAAGAAATTGCCCTTCGATAGTGTCCGTGACTTTACGCCGATCACCAACCCGATCGTGGGACTAGGCGCGCTGCTCGCCGTCCACCCGTCACTGCCGGCGCGTTCGGTGGCTGAATTGGTCGCCCTCGCCAGGAAGCAGCCGCTCAGCTACAGTTCGCCGGGCATCGGCAACGTGTTGCACCTGATTGCCGAAGCGTTCAACCTGCGCGCCGGCATCTCCATGTTGCACGTGCCCTACAAGGGTGCCGGGCCGGCGCTGATTGCGCTGCTCGGTGGCGAAACACAGGTGATGGTGGTGCCGCCGTTGATCGCGATGCCGCATCTCAAGACGGAACGGTTGCGGCCTTTGGCATACAGCGGCGGCAAGCGGCTGGCGGCGCTGGCGGATGTGCCGACCATCGGCGAAGCCGGACTGAGCGGCTTTCAGATGGACACCGGCTGGCACGCCTGGTTCGCGCCTGCGAAAACCCCCGATAAAATCATCGCTCAAATTTACAGCGCGATACAAAGATCGCTGCATGTGCCGAAATTGCGCGATTATTTTCTGGCTGCAGGCTACCAGCCCATCGCTGACCCGCCGGCGCAGTTTCAGAAGGCCGTTCAAGCCGACATTCAACGCTGGGGCGAACTGGTGCGGCTGGCCAAAATCACACCCGAATGAAGCGCTGACTGCGTTCACGCCCCATCCTATTCACAGGATAAATCTGGCACAATTCGCGAGCAGCCATGCCTACGCCGCCCTCCCGCAACAGTCCTGCGCGTAAACCCGATCTGCTGATCGTCGACGATGATCCGTTGATTGCGGATACGCTGAGTTTTATGTTGAGCCGCGACTTCAATGTGTGCGTTGCTGCGTCGCGCAGCCAGGCGCGCAGCGTGCTGCGGCAGCTCGCCGAGCCGCCGGCGCTGGCGCTGGTGGATTTGGGTTTGCCGCCCACGCCGCATCGTCCCGATGAAGGGTTTCAGTTGATTTCGGAACTGCTCGCTTACGCGCCTGCCATCAAGATCGTGGTGCTGTCGGGGCAGAACGACGAGGCCCATGCGCGCCATGCGCGCGCCCTGGGCGCGATCGAGTTCGTGGCCAAACCCGCCGATCCGCAGCGCTTAAAGCAACTGCTGTTGCAGGCGCTGCGCGTGAGCGCCGCCGAAACCGCCAGCGCCGACGCGGTACGCCTGCTGGGCAATTCGGCGCCGCTGATTAAACTGCGCCACCAGATCATGCAATTCGCGCCGTCGCCGTTTCCGGTGCTGGTGCACGGCGAGTCGGGCAGCGGCAAGGAATTGGTCGCGCGCGCACTGCACCACAGCAGCGCGCGCGCCGCGCGAACCGTGTATGCGCTGAACTGCGCGGCGATTGCGCCCACGCTGGTAGAGCCCACGCTGTTTGGTTATGCGGGTCATCGCGACTTAGTGTGGGCGATTTTTGGTTAAAAATGTCGTGAATTGCCTATGAAAACAGTGATGTTCAAAGTGACCTGAAATCTGGCACGATTATGGGATGGCAAAATCAACGAGAAGACAGCGGCGGCTGTGGGATGCGTA
>CAMDRT010000026.1 GCA_945906815.1 Bordetella parapertussis | reverse complement strand
AGATGAACGCAGATTAACTGCAAAACAATCTGTGAAAATCTGCGAAATCTGCGTCAATGGTTTTGAAGTTACGGTAATTTCTCCCGGAATACGGCCACGCTTTGCGTGACCTCCTTCCGGGCTACACGTTGTGTGCATAGATTAGCCTTCAAGGGCAAGGGCACACTTGAAGCGGAGCAGAGGGCTAGGGTGGGGATGGGGTGGCATTCGCGCGACATTACCCCATTCCCCTCCCAGATGCCCCCTCGCTACGCTCTCCCCCTTGAAAGGGGAGGAGTTTCTCTGGTGCCGTGCCGTTGCATAAGTGCTGCATAGAGTGAAGCACTACACTAGCAGCCTGTCGCTCCGCTTCTTACTGCACGCCTGCGGGCGTCGACCTCAGCAGTTTTCCGCCCAGCGCGCCGGTATGGTCGCCATTCCTGAAGGTCACTTTGCCAGCAATGATGGTGGCCATGATGCCCGTCGACTTTTGCTTGAGTCTGCGCGCGCCCGCCGGAAGGTCATGTTCGATGGTCGGAATCTCCGGTGCAATCGTCGCCGGATCGAAGACATTGATATCGGCGATGCTACCCTGGCGCAATATGCCGCGATCGGTGAAGCCCCAGGCCATCGCCGGAGTGAGGGTGATCATTTTCACGCCTTCCTCCAGCGAGAACGCCTTGCGCTCGCGCACCCAGTACGCCAGCAAATGCGTGTGTATCGACGAATCCATGATCAGGCTGACATGCGCGCCGGAGTCGGAAAACGTCATCACCGTGCGCGGATGGCGCAAGGTCGCCAGTGCTTCTTCTTCGCTTTTCGGCACCGTGGCGGTATCAAACTGCATGAACAACTGATTGAAGTTGCTTTCCAGTGCGAGGTCCATCATCACCTCCACCGGATCTACATTGCGCTGCGCCGCCAATTCCGCCACGGTGGGATTGCGCGACACCGCGCTGTACATGACATACATCTTGTCGTAGTTGGGCTTGCGCGGCTCGCCGCCGCCGGTGCGATAAACGCCTGACTTGGTCGCGGCGACCAGATTTTTGCGCTGTTGCGGATCGCTGAATATCTTGCGCTGTTCGTCTTCCGGCAAAGCGCGCACGCGTGCCCATTCGGCGAAATCATCGAACTGCAAGCGGCCCTTGAACGACAACACGTGGGAAATGCCGCGGGTATGCGTTTGTCCGAACATGCGCCCGCCGGCCTCAGCCGTGCTGTCCAGCAGCGCCAACGCGTCCTGCGTACCGTGGCTGCCCGCCGGTAGGCCGAAGGTGATGGGCACGCCGCTTTTCACCGCCAGCTCGCGCAACCTGTCGTTGACAGCCTTACGCACTGCCGGGTCCGGCGAACGCGCTTCCCGTTCGCGGGCGTATTCGAAAATACCGTGGCCCGTGGTGCCCATGAGGCATACCAGCTGGCTCAGTTCTTCCCACGACGCGTGATTGGATGCGACGGGCCGGTTGTCCGGCTCCGGCAGCTTGTGGCCGGTCGAACGCGAGCTGGTGAAGCCGATGGCGCCGGCGTCGAGCGCGTCGAGCAATTTATGCTCCATCATGCCCAGGTCATCGGCCGAGGCCTGCTGCTCGAAAGCGCGCGCGCCCATGACATGCGTGCGCAACGCGGAGTGTCCGACGTTGGCGGCATAGTTGATTGCCTTTGGCTGTTTATCGACTGCGTCCATGTATTCGCGGAACGACGTCCAGTCCCAGCGGATCGCCGCATCCATCGCGTCGGAGGAAATGTCCTCTGCACGCGCGATGTTGCTGATGATCATGTCACGCTGATCGCCCGAGCCCGGGGCCAGCGTAAATCCGCAGTTGCCCATGACCACGGTGGTGACCCCGTGCCAGCAAGAGCAGCTTCCCAGTGGATCCCAGAACACCTGAGCGTCCATGTGGGTATGCCCGTCGATGAAGCCCGGTGTAACCACCTTGCCGGTGGCATCTATTTCTTCCTTGCCGCGGGAGACGATGCGTCCGATCGCCGCAATGCGGTCACCGATTAAACCCACGTCCGCTTTATATTTCGGCATGCCGGTGCCGTCGACTACGGTGCCGTTACGAATCACGAGATCATACATTTGGCATCCTCCAAGGTTGTATCAGCGTTGATCAAGGGGCCGCGGGGATCTGCTGTGCGGATTGCGGTCGGAATATAGACTATCACACGGGGAGCATTAGTCATCAGCTATTCCGCATTGTGACGTCGCATCCCCTGGCGGAGGAACGTTATGCCGTCGCCGCCGTAATCGCATTGCGCAGCAGCACAAGGAACGCGTCACTTTCCCATGCCCCGCGCACTGTGGGCGGCTGTGCGTCCGTGGCGTCCACGGTGCGGCCTGCACGGGAGGCGGGATGGTGGCAATGACCGAGAGCAAAATAGGTCACGCCGCCTTTGCCGACCTCGCGGGTGTAGCCCAGCACACGGGTTTTGCCGTCGGGTTGCAGCGAAGTATCCGAGGCGTAGGCGGTCCCGATGCTGGGTGATATCGCGTCCGGCCCGTAGTCCGCGGTGAGCAATATCCGTGATGCACCTGGGTCTTGCAACTCGATGAAGTAGGGTTCGTCATCGACTTCAAATGATTTACCAAGTCCACGGGTGAGCGGGTGGCCGCTGTCGCGCACATCAACGCGAAATTTGCAATACGGGGGATGAGTCAGGAAGAAGCTGCCGAGCAGGGCGTGATGTTCGGTCTTAACGGTGCGGCGTTGGCGCACCCCCTCCACCCGCTCGGCGCGGCCGCCGCTGGTCCCATGCAAACCCAGCCAGTGGCCGCCGGCCGTAAGCCATTCCTGTATGGCGCGGCACTGCGCGGCGTTGGGGTAGGGGCCGGCCACATAGGTGATCAGCAAGCGGCTGAGCGGCAGCCATTTTTCAATGTCCGTGTAGTCATTCGCCACCGACGCTTGAAGATCCTGTTCGGCGAGTAGCGCCAGCAGCCGCAGGCGAGCATAGTCGTGGTCGTGCCCGGCGCTTGAGCCGGGCGGAAAACCACCGGTAATGAGATGCGCGCGGCGCAATTGTATTTCTGACATGGAATTACCTCTTTCGCAGTTCGGCGCCGGCAACAAGCCGGTACCGCATCACCAGACGCCGCTCACGGCACGCGTTGCATGATACATCCGCAACGCAAAAAGCGCGTGACCTTGCGGTGTCTTTGGAAAAGGGGTGCACTCCCTCTGTCCCCCGTTGGCGCAGATGGGGTGCGAATGCCGGGAGTGCTGTGGGGTGGCTACATACTTTGCTAAAATCGAAGCCAGAAATCGGAATGCGCTCATCTTGAAAATCCTGGCTCTGGAAACCTCTGGCGACTTTTGCTCCGTGGCGCTATGGCGCGATGGCGCCATGGATGATCGCGAAGTGCCCGCCGGGCAGCGTCAATCGGGGTTGCTGCTCGACATGGTGCATGAGTTGTTACATGCCTGTGGCGAAAGACTCGGTGCCATCGACGGTATCGCGTTTGGCGCTGGGCCGGGTTCGTTCACCGGCCTGCGCGTGGCGTGCGGCGTAACGCAAGGGTTGGCCCTGGGTGCTGATAAGCCGGTGCTTGCGGTGGGTACTCTGCACGCGTTGGCCGAGGCGGCGGGTGCGGCGCGCGTGGTGTGTTGTGTCGATGCCCGGATGAGCGAGGTCTATCACGCGGCGTATGAAAAACACCATGACAGCTGGCGCACCGTGCAGGCGCCGGGCGTGTACGCGCCCAGTGCCGTGCCGCCGCTGCCGGGCGCAGAGTGGCTGGGCTGCGGTAACGGATTCGCGGCGTACGGTGAAGCACTGCGCTTATGCTACGGTGTGCATTTGCGCGGCATCAACGACACCGTGCACGCGCGCGCGCGCGAAGTGGCGATACTCGCCGCACCGCTGTTTGCGCGTGGTGGCGGTGTGCGCGCCGAACTTGCCGCGCCAGTTTATGTGCGCGACAAAGTCGCTTTGATGACGCACGAACGCGCATCCATACCGTCACGATGAGCGCGCAACTTCACCCCGCCACGCAGTTTCGCCGCATGACCGAAGCGGATCTCGAGGTTGTGATGGCCATCGAAAACGTGATTTATACCCACCCGTGGACGCGCGGCAATTTTGTGGATTCGCTGCATACCGGCAGCCTATGCTGGATCATGCAACGGCATGGTGTAACGGTGGGCTACGCCGTGCTTGCGGTGGGTGCGGATGAAGCGCATCTGCTCAACCTGAGCGTGGCGGCTGCATGGCAGCGGCGCGGACTGGGACGCGAAATGTTGCACTATCTTATTGACACTATTAAAGAAATTGAATCGAACGTGCTGTTTCTCGAAATGCGGGTGTCGAACGCAGCGGCGCGTGCGTTGTATGCGCAGGCGGGCTTTCGCGAGATCGGCGTACGGCGCGGTTATTATGCGGCTGGTTTCACGCATGACGGCGCACGCGAAGACGCAATAGTGCTGGAATACAGGCCATGACCACGAGCTCCGGAGAACGCCGCGCACTGATGTTGCGTGAAATGGATTTGTCGCCGCAATGGCATGCACGCGATACCGTGCAAGCGCCGGTGGCTGCCGCGCCGCTGTCTGCCGCTGCCAGCGTGGTGCCCGTGGTAACCGCAGCAGACCACAGTGAGCGTCGCACGAGCATCATGCGCATGGATTGGCCACAACTCAAAGCCTGCGTCGCGGTATGCACGCAATGTGCGCTGCACGCGCAGCGCCACCAAACCGTTTTTGGCGTGGGCGACGAAAACGCCGATTGGCTGTTCGTAGGTGAAGGTCCCGGTGCCGATGAAGATGCACAGGGTGAGCCTTTTGTCGGGCAGGCCGGAAAACTGCTCGACAGTATGCTGGCGGCAATTCAGTTGCAGCGCGGCAGCAACGTGTATATCGCCAATGTGGTGAAATGCCGGCCGCCGGGCAACCGCAATCCGGAAGCTGGCGAAGCGCTCGCGTGCGAACCATTTCTACATCGGCAGATTGAGCTGATCAAACCCAAACTGATCGTGGCGCTGGGCAAGGTAGCGGCCACCCATCTGCTGGCGCGTGAGGCCAGTGTCGCCAGTTTGCGCAACACTGTGCATCGCTATCGTGGCATACCGCTGATCGTGACCTATCACCCCGCGTACCTGTTGCGCAGCCTGCAGGAGAAAGCGCGCGCGTGGGAAGACCTTTGCTTCGCGCTGGATACACTGGCGGGCTTGCAATCCGGTGACGCTGAAACCCTATAGCATGGGCTTGCGTGAAATTAGCGCATTGTTGACGCGGCACTTTCCGGCGCGCGAGGTGAATCGCAACGCGTTGCCGAACCGGCCGGTTGAGCTGTAAGTCAAAGCCGGGACCGCTAATCGATCTTAGCCCGTTCCTGCAGACAGTCATCGCCACCGAGTGCATAGTCGCGGCAAATCGCTGGCCGGCGTTGGTAGATGCTGCATAGCATAGTGTCGCGATTTAATGCGGCGCACCAGCCGTCTTCAAGCCGCGCCATGACGTGGCCGCCCCAGCGATCGATAGCCGTCAACGCGACCGGCACATCGTCCTCGCCCATCAGCATCACTTCCAGTTTGCAGCAGTTGGCGCGGCAGGTGCTGCAACTGACAGTGTTGTGATGCAGGCCCTGGGTAGTCATGGCATTTTCTTCGTGCTAAATAATTGTTTAAAAACAAATGTTTACTGAAATAAATGGATTGGAGTCCACCGCTACAGATTCTATGCCTGCGTCCACACTTTGACCAGCGCTTCAGCGCAAGTGTCTGACAATAGGGCGCGGTAGTGGCGCAGTGCCTGGCAGATTGCGCCACGATGTGCAACACCCGAGTGCAGAGTTGCGTGCCGCCCCCAGCACCGATGTTAAAATTCGTCTTGATGCAATGAACCAATTCAATCGCACACATTCGTAATCCGGGGAATCAATGAAGACTGCAACAGCGCGCCAGCGTGGCGTAGAGCACGATATTGTTCAATTGCCGCAGGCAGGCGAGATATCGCCGTATTACGAGCCGCAAGGCAACGAAGTCGCGGTGTTCGAAGCCGCTTACAAGCGCCGTCTGCCGGTGATGCTCAAGGGGCCCACCGGTTGCGGCAAGACGCGTTTTCTGGAGCACATGGCGTTTCAGTTGCGCCGTCCGTTGGTGACGGTGTCGTGTCATGAGGATTTGACCAGTTCGGATCTGGTCGGACGCTTTTTGCTGGAAGGCGCGGAAACCGTGTGGCAGGACGGTCCGCTCACGCGCGCGGTGAAAGCTGGCGCGATTTGTTATCTCGATGAAATTGTCGAAGCGCGCACCGATTCCACGGTGGTGATTCACTCACTCACGGATCACCGCCGCAAACTGACTATTGAGAAAAAAGGCCAGGAAATAGACGCGCATGAGGATTTCATGCTGGTCATTTCGTATAACCCCGGTTATCAAACGGTGCTTAAAGATCTGAAGCCGTCGACCAAGCAGCGTTTCATCGGCCTGAACTTTGATTTCCCCAGCGAAAACATCGAGCGCAAAATTCTGGTGAGCGAAGTGCCGGGACTTACGCAGGAGACGGCACAGCAACTGGTTGCCGCCGGGCGCAAGGCGCGGCTGCTGAAAGACCACGGTCTTGAAGAAGCGACCTCCACCCGCGCACTGGTTTACGCCGGCGCGATGATTCTTGCAGGGCTGGATGCGGTAGCCGCGTGTCAGGTGGCTATGGTCAACCCGATTACCGATGACCCGGAGCTGGCCGAGGCATTGATGGAGATTGTTAACGCGCACTTCGCGGTGTAGGCCCGGCTGGCTGTGTCTTCTCCCGCCATACGCACGTTGCTCGACGCTATTCGCGAGGTGAATAGTGACCTGCTTGCAGAAATAGAAGGCGTGATGCCGGTCATTCGCCCGCACGGCGAAGCGGCCACGCTCGACTGGATAAACGCCTGCCGCACGTTGTCTGATTTTGATCGCGAGGCCGGCAAGGCGTTTGTGCGCGGCAGCCGCGAGGCCGAAAAAATATCCGAAGTGGTGCTGCCGTGGACGCGCCAGGCGCTGCAGATCATGCGCTGGCGCCACTCGTGGCCCGCCATTGAAGGTTTTATGAGAAACCTGCCGCGCGCGTTTGGCTCGCTGGGCCACGCGGGCGAGGAGCGCTGGGCAGGCATGGGTTTGGCGTGGTGCGCGCGTTCTGTCGATTGTGGCTGCGCCTTTTTTACTACGCCCGTGCTTGAGATTTCCGGTCGTGGCGGTGGTATTGCCGCGATCGAGCAACTGAACGCGCCTGCCGAGGAACTCTACGAGTCGCGCAAGCTACAACTGGCGACGTTTCTGCCCGGTGCGATCCGCGTGCGCAATCTGCTGGGTGCGCAGGCGGTGTTGCCGTGGGCGATGCGCGGCGCCGACATCATGCAGTCGGGCCGCACGCGCGGCGAAGCCTATTTCCGTCTGGAATCCGAGGAAAGCCTCGCCTTGCTGCTGGAGAACATGCAGGGCTACAAGCTGGCCGACCGTAACCGCTTGCTCGGGATACTGCTCGAAGTGTGGTTTGGCGAGGGTATGGAGTTGAAGGAAAGCGCCTGGTCACCGGAGAAGGGCCGCCCCTTCATGGAGACTGACGGTCAGTGCCTGTATTTTCCGGCGGTGATGGCCAATCGCGAGGAGGCGATACTGTCGGTGCTGCACGCGGCGGGGCACATGCGCCACGGCACTTTCGAACGGGCGGCGATGCGTCAGATGTTTGCCGATGCGAAGATCGATTTCCCTGATTCGGATACGGTGTCGTGGGCGCCGATCTACATGCGCTTTGGCGAAGACGCCATGCGTTTTCAGTTGATCTTCGACCTGTGCGAAGACCTGCGCATAGAGTCGCGTTTGCAAAAGCAGATACCGAATTATTTTCAGCGGCTGATCGCCACTGCGCGGGCGGCCCGCGTGAAGCACGCGGAAACCGGGGTGTATTATGAGTTGGCGATTGCCACTGCCGAAGATGCGCTGCGCGCCGCGCGCGGCATAGCGGTGCTCGATGCGCGCTTCGCGCCGCTGTATGCGCGCAGTGCGACGCTGGCCGATGCCCATCGCATCGCCGCTGCGATTTTCGCGGAGCACACGCTGCCGCGGGTGACCGATGCCGAAGCGTTTGCGGCAGCCTATCTGCCGGGACGCGGGCCGAACGCTACGCGCGTGGCGCATCCGCAGGACAATCCCGACGAAGATCAGCAAAGCCAGCCGGGCGCTGAGCAGGAAAATCAGCCCGACGAAAAAGGCGAGGACGAAAACGACACGCCGCAGGAATCGGAAAGCGGCGAGCAGCAGGATGGCGGCGAGCGTCAGGAAACCACGGGCGAGGGTGAAACCAGCGGCTCGGCGAAACGCTCGGAGAGTCGTCCCGACGGTCAGCAGACGGGGCGCGGCCCGGCGGATAAGGGCGTGCCCTATCCTGAATGGGATTACCGCGAATCGCGCTACAAAAAGAATTGGAGTTGGGTGCAGGAGAAACGACTGGGCGAATCGAATACCACCGAGACCAATCGCCTGATGAAGCAGTACTCGAATGCGCTCAAGCGTCTGAAAAAAGCCATTCAGTCGCAAAAACCCACGCGCATGTCGCCCAAGGTGAAGCAGATGGATGGCGACGAAATAGACCTGAATGCCGTGGTGGAATACGTGGCGGAAAAAATTTCGGGACGCTCGCCGATACCCGCGATTTACCGGCGGCGCGAAATGCGCCAGCGCGAAATTTCGGTGATTTTACTGGCGGATATGTCGACCTCGATCATGCAGCATCTGCCGGAAGGCGGCGGGCGGCTGGTGGACCGCATCCGCGCGGGTGTGCTGCTGTTCGCGGAAAGCATGGAGGAAGTCGGCGACAACTACGCCATCGCAGGCTTTTGCTCCAAGTACCGCGACAACGTGAGTTATTACAATATCAAGGATTTTGACGAATCGTACAGTGACGATGTGCGCAGTCAGATCGGCGGCATGTCGGGCCGGCTCGCGACACGTATGGGTGCGGCGATACGTCATGCCACCAAACACTTTGAGCGCGTGGAAAGCCGCAGGCGCTTATTGTTGCTGTTGTCAGACGGGCGTCCCGAAGATTACGACGACGGCGGCGACCGCCGCTATCTGCATGAAGACACGCGCATGGCGGTGAAAGAAGCGGTGGCCAAAGGCGTGCATCCGTTCTGCATTACGGTGGACACCATGGCGAATCAGTATCTGCCGCAGATATTCGGCACGGGGCATTATCTGGTGCTGGATAACATCAACAGCCTGCCGAAAAAATTGCCGGAGATTTATTTAAAGCTGCGGCGCTAGGTTGAGGGCGTGAAGGGTGAAGGGTGAAGGGTGAGGCGCCAGGCGCGACACGTGCGACGGGTTTTCACATTGACGACTCTGAAAATTTTTCGAGGAGAGGGTAATGAGTGACACGTCTACGCCTAGATACATCCTCGGCACAGTGTCCCCGGTGGGTCCTGAGCGTCATCCGCTACCGCAGCCGCAACCTTTGCTGCCGCCCGATATACACCACATTGAATCCTCGATAGAGGTATCCGACTACACCACCGAAGGCGTACACCAGGCGATAGACCAGCGCTACTGGGCCTGTGTGGATGCGCTGATGCGGCAGGGCGCCAACAGTATCACTCTCGCGGGATTTCCCATTGCCTCGCAACTGGGCCGCCCGCGCGTGCAGGCGCTGCTGGAGGAAACCGCGCGCAAATGCGGTGTGGTGGCGGATGCCCATGCCGAAGCCACTGTTGCGGCGCTCCAGCATTTTGGCGCGAAGCGCATTGCGGTGGCCAGCCGCTGGTCAGAAGCACTCAACCAACGGGTGGTGGATTACCTGACGCAGGCGGGCTTCGAAGTGCTCGTCATCACCAGTGTTGGGCAATGGGCCCAGCAGGCATTTTCCATGAGCATCGAAGAGGGCGTAAAGCTCGCTTTCCAGTTAGGCCGTGAAGCGATGCGACGCGCGCCCGCGGCCGATGCGCTGTTTCTGGCAGGCGGGGCCTGGCGCAGCCTTGCTGCGGTGCCGATTTTGGAAGAAGATTTTGGCATACCGGTGGTGACCAATCCGATTACCCAGGCGTGGCGACTGATTGCTGCAGGCATCGCGCCGCCGGTGGCGGGGTGGGGGCGGTTGCTGGCAGGAAAATAGCGCTTCGCAACAGGAGAACACTATGCGTCTATGGCATAACCCCGCATCCCCCTTCGCGCGCAAGGTGCGCATCGTCGCACGCGAGACTGGACAGTTAGCGCGCATCGAGGAAATCGCCGCCATGGTGTCGCCGGTCAACCCCAACGCCGATCTCGCCGCGCGCAATCCCCTGGTAAAAATTCCTGCGCTGCAAACCGATGACGGCACCGTGCTGTATGACTCATCGGTGATCTGCGAATACCTCGACAGCCTGCACCAGGGCGAGCACGTGATTGCGGCAGATGCTGCGCGCTGGGATGCGTTGCGCTTGCAGTCTTTGTGCGACGGCATACTCGATGCGGCGGTGCTGATCCGCTACGAAACATTTGTGCGGCCACAGGAATACCGTTGGGACGGTTGGGTGCAAGGCCAGTTCATCAAGGTTCGCAACGGGCTCGATGCGCTGGCCGCTGAAGCGCCGGCGTGGGGCGCACGCTTTGGCATCGGCCAGATCGGCGCAGTGTGCGTGCTGGGCTATCTGGATTTTCGTTTTGTGGACGAGAACTGGCGGGACTCACGTCCGCAGTTGGCACAGTGGTATGAGCGGGTGCGGCAGCGTGCTTCGGTGGTGGCGACCCTGCCGGTGTAATCAATAGGACGATGCGCGCCTGACCATTTCGCTGGCGCGCTCGGCGATCATGATGGTCGGCGCGTTGGTGTTGCCCGAGGTAATCGTTGGCATGATCGAGGCGTCGATCACGCGCAGCCGCTCGATGCCGCGCACACGGAATTCAGTATCGACCACCGCACTGGGATCGTTCGCGCGTCCCATCTTGCAGGTGCCCACCGGATGAAATATGGTGGTGCCGATGTCACCGGCGGCTTTGATCAGTTCGTCGTCGCTCTGGAACGCGGGACCGGGCATGAATTCTTGGGGCTGGTATTTCTTCAGTGCCTCGCTTTCGGTGACGATGCGGCGGGTGAGGCGTATGGCAGCGATGGCGACTTTGCGGTCTTCATCGGTGGCAAGATAGTTCGGCGCAATCGCCGGATACGCACGCGGGTCGGCCGAGGTAATGCTCACATGCCCGCGCGAGGTGGGGCGCAGGTTGCACACGCTGGCGGTGAACGCCGGGAATTTATGCGGCGGCGCGCCGAAGCGATCCAATGAAATCGGTTGCACGTGATATTCAAGATTCGCAGTTCTTTGTGCAGGATCGGATTTCACGAAGGCGCCGGTTTGCGACGGCGGCATGGTCATGGGGCCGGTGCGGTGCAGCGCGTATTCGAGGGCGATTTTCATCTTGTACCACCATGAATCGAGCATGGTGTTGAGCGTCATCGCGCCCTGAATCTTGTAGGCCAGCCGCAGTTGCAAATGGTCCTGCAGATTTTCGCCCACCGGCAGCTCGTGCACCAGTGGTATGCCGTGCTTTTGTAGCAAGGCAGCAGGCCCGATGCCGGAGAGTTGCAGTATCTGCGGGCTGCCGATGGCGCCTGCGGATAAAAGGGTTTCGCGTCGCGATGCGGCAAATACGGCTTCGCGCCCGCGGCTAAATTCGACACCCAGCACGCGACGGCCGTCGAGCCGCAGTTTGTGCACCAGGGCGTGGGTAATCACCGTGAGATTGGGGCGTTCCAGCGCCGGACGCAGAAAGGCTTTGGCCGTGCTCCAGCGCATGCCGTCTTTCTGTGTCACCTCGAAGCGCGCTATGCCTTCATTGTCGCCGCGATTAAAATCGTCAGTGAGCGGTATGCCATGCTCGACGGCGGCATCGCGGAAGGCATCAAGAATCTCCCAGTTGGTGCGCGGCGTATCCACATGCAGCTCACCGCCTTCGCCATGTTTTTCGTCGCCGCCTTTCCAGTGGTCTTCAACTTGCATGAAGGTGGGCAACACGTTTTGCCATGCCCAGCCGGAGTCTCCCGTCACCTGCGCCCATTCGTCGTAGTCGCGCGCCTGCCCGCGCAAATACAGCATGGCATTGATCGACGAACTGCCGCCGAGCACGCGCCCGCGCGGGTAGTTGATGGCGCGACCATTCAGGCCCGCTTCGGGCACGGTCTTGTAGCACCAGTCCGTGCGCGGATTGCCGATGCAATATAGATAACCGACCGGGATGTGGATCCAGTGCCAGTTGTCCTTGCCGCCGGCTTCGAGCAGCAGCACCGAGACATTCGGGTCGGCGGACAGCCGGTTCGCCAACACGCAGCCGGCGGAGCCGGCGCCGATGATGATGTAGTCGTAGGTGCCGTGGGTTTGCATTAGGGTTAGCGCTCTATCTTGATGCCCGCAGCCTTGATGACCTTACTCCAGCGATCGGACTCCTTGCGCATATGCGCCGCCAACCCCGCAGGCGTACTCGACAGCGGCTCTGACCCCATTTCAAGCAGGCGCTGCGCAAATGGCGGATCGGCGATCATTTTCACCATCGCGGCGTTGATTTTGTTGATGAGGGGTGCGGCTGTGCCGACCGGCGCCAGCATGGCATACCAGTTCACCACCTCGAAGCCGGGCAGGGTCTCGGCGATCGCTGGCACCTCGGGCGCTACCGGCGAGCGCTTGGGTCCACCCACGCCTAAAGCCTTGAGCTTGCCCGCTTTAATCAGCGGCAGCACCGCGGGAATGCTGTTGAACATGAAATGCATTTGCCCGCCTACCACATCGGTTATCGCACCACCCGAACCCTTGTACGGCACGTGCACAAAGTTAATGCCACCGAGGGACTTGAGCAACTCGCAGCCCAGATGATTGGGCGTGCCGGTGCCCGCCGAGGCGCAATTCAACGCGCCCGGTTTCGCGCGCGCCAGCGTCATCAGCTCGGCAACGCTGTTCGCGGCAACGGTGGGATGGGCAAACAGCATCTGCGGATTGATCGAGCCCAGCGACACCGGCGCAAAATCGCGGAACGGGTCGTACGGCGTCTTAAACAGCAGCGGGTTAATCACCAGCCCGGCGGAAGTCGAGAAAATCAGCGTGTAGCCATCGGGGTTGGCTCTCGCCACGATCTCATGCGCGATCACGCCGCCCGCGCCGGCGCGGTTATCAATGACGATCTGCTGCCCCCAAGCATCGGTGAGGCGCTGCGCAATCGCACGCGCGGTGAAATCATTGGCGCTGCCCGCGGTGCTCGGCACAACGATGCGGATGGGGCGGTTGGGATAACGCTCTGCGTCGCTGCGGTTTTGTGCGAACGCAACGCCTTGCAATATTGCGATAGTAGTGATGCATACACTCGTGACTAGTCTGCTATTCAATGGGTATTCCTTGTGCGCGAAATTGCGCAGCTCATTTTACCAATCCGCCATCCGGTGCGCCGTTCCCGTGCACGCCGGAGCCCGCTGGATTACGCAACTCCAAACTTGCAGCGCTCGTGCGGAGTAAAAATAACAATAAAAACATATGCTTGTATCGCCGTGGCGGTTTCCCGCATACACCACCAGAGCGATCACCTGCAGAGTCTCCCGATTCCGCGCGCGGGCCAAGCGTTCGCAAAGAAACATGGGGCGGGGTGGTGAATAATAGCGTTTTGTTTCTTGTGAGCATGAATATACTTTACCGCAGCGCTCACTAAAACCCCCTCGTCATGCTGGCGTACGCCAGCATCCAGTACGTTTCTGGACCCCGGCGTGCGCCGGGGTGACGAGCGTTGTTGGTATCAGTAATCCTAGAAAAAGCATTTGGCCACAGGGGTGTGGCAGGAAATGCTTGTGACAATCACGCTTCACATCCGAGGACGCAACAACATGCAAACAATACAGTTCAATTACGCCGCCATCCCCTCCAAAACAAACGGCAATATCCCCCCACGCTTCACATATTCAATCTCGGCCGGCGTATCCAGCCGCAGCGTCAGCGTTACGTTTTCCTGCCGCCCATCCGCACGCTGTATCACCAGCGTTACCGCCTGACGTGGCTGCGCGTGGTCGCTGAGTCCGAGCACCTCAAACTGCTCCGTGCCATTCAAACCCAGCGTCGCGACGGTGACGCCCGCCGGCAATTGGCACGGCACCACGCCCAGGCCTACCAGGTTGCTGCGATGGATGCGCTCGAAGCTGCCGGCGATGACCACGCGCACGCCGAGCAGGCGCGTGCCTTTGGCCGCCCAGTCGCGCGCGCTGCCGGTGCCGTATTCTTCGCCGGCGATCACGATCAGCGGGGTTTTTTCGGTGGCGTAGCGCATGGCGGCGTCGTAAATGCTCATGTGTTCGCCGCTGGGTTGATGCACGGTGACGCCGCCTTCGATGCCGGGCGTCATGAGGTTGCGCAAGCGAATATTGGCGAAGGTGCCGCGTACCATCACTTCATGGTTCATGCGGCGTGAGCCGTAGTTGTTGAAATCCCGCACCGTCACACCGTGTTGCTGCAGGTAAACGCCGGCCGGCAGCGTAGCCTTGATGCTGCCGATGGGGCTGATGTGATCGGTGGTGATGGAGTCGCCGAGCAGCGCCAGCGCGCGCGCGCCGCGATACTCGCGCAGGCCGGATTGGGTGAGTGCGGGGTCGGAAACAAACGGCGGCTCCTTGATGTAGGTGGAGTCGTCGCTCCATGCAAACAGTTCGCCGGCGCTTTGCGTGATGGTGTCCCACAGCGGATTCATTTGCGCTGCGCTCATGCTGTAGACAGCGCGATAATGCTGCGGATTCATCGCGCTCTGCAGGTGGCGCGCGAGGTCATCCGGCGCAGGCCAGATGTCTTTCAGGTAGACCGGTTTCCCGTCATTGCCAGCGCCCAACGGTTCGGACGCCATGTCGATGTCGATGCGCCCGGCGATGGCAAAGGCCACGATCAGCGGCGGACTCATCAAAAACGCTGCGCGGACTGCCGGGTGGATGCGCGCCTCGAAATTGCGATTGCCCGAAACCACGGCACAGACCACGGCATCGTTGTCGATGATGGCTTTTTCGAGTGTGGCATCTAGCGGGCCGGTGCCGCCGAAACAGGTGCCGCAACTGTAGCCCGCAATGTTAAAGCCGAGCTGATCGAGAGCGGACTGTAATCCCGCCGCAGCGAGATACTTGCTCACCACTACCGAGCCGGGGGTGAGCGAGGTTTTCACCCACGGCTGCGAGTGGAGTCCGCGTGCCACGGCGTTTTGGGCCAGCAATCCGGCGGCGAGCATTACGCCGGGGTTCGAGGTATTGGTGCAGGATGCAATCGCTGCGATCACCACATCGCCGTCGCGCGGGCCCAATGCTTTGCGCACCGTAGTTTTGGCGTAGCCACCGTCGGCGATGGGCGATGTCAGCAGCGCATCGAAGCGCGCTTTAAGTTCTGCCAGTGGCACGCGATCCTGCGGCCGCTTGGGGCCGGCGACGTTGGGTACTATGCTCGAAAGATCGAGCGTCAGCACCTGGGAGTAATCCACTGCGCCCGGCTGCGCCGCGCCAAAAATACCCTGCATGCGGTAGTAGGTTTCGGTGGCTGCGACCTGCGCCTCGGGCCTGCCGGTCGCGCGCAGATAATGTATCGTCTGCTCATCTACCGGGAAATAACCGATGGTGGCGCCGTACTCGGGTGACATATTCGAAATCGTTGCGCGGTCGGGCACGCTAAGGCTGGCGACACCTGCGCCGAAAAACTCCACGAACTTGCCCACCACTTTTTGCTGTCTGAGCATTGCGGTGACGTGCAGCACCATGTCGGTGGCGGTGACGCCTACCGGCAAGCTACCGACGACATGCACACCGACCACATCGGGCGTGAGCAGGTACACCGGCTGCGCGAGTGTGGCGGCCTCGGCCTCGATCCCACCCACACCCCAACCCACGCAGCCGAGGCCGGCGATCATGCCGGTGTGCGAATCAGTGCCGACCAGTGAATCGGGAAAGTACGCGCCGTTGCGCTCCAGCACGCCGGGCGCGAGATATTCGAGATTGACCTGATGCAGTATGCCGCCGCCGGGCGGGATCAAACGTATGCCCTTGTACGCCTGCATGGCCCATTTCACGAAACGAAAGCGTTCCGCGTTGCGCTGCATATCGAGCGCCATGTTTTTGCCCAGTGCATCGGCTGTGCCGTGGTAATCGACCGTCAGCGTGTGATCCAGCACCATGTCCACCGGCACCTTGGGTTGCGCGAGTGACATAGGCAGCCCGCGCCGGTTGATCTCGCCACGTATCGCCGTCAGATCGCCCAGCAGGGGTATGCCCGCCATGCAATTGAGCACCACGCGGCCTACCATGAACGGGATCTCCGCCGTGCGCGGCGCATGCGGCTGCCAGCTTGCCAACTCACGCACCTGTGATTCGCTGACCAGCGGGCCGTCGCTATTGCGCAGCAGCGATTCGAGCACGATGCGCAGTGACACCGGCAAACGCGAGATTTTGCCGGGGAGCTGTTTTTCGAGCGTGGGGAGTGAGTAGTAGTGGCCGGGCTTGCCGTTGCCTGGATCGATAGGGGTTTTGCAGGTGGATTTGATGGTCATGGTTTTGGGGGTGAAGGCGTGAAGGCGTGAAGGGGTGAAAGGGGTACCTCTTTCACCCTTGCGCTCCTTCACTCGTTCACGTCATTCAGGTTTGATGCCGGCTGTCTTGACCACTTTCGCCCACTTCAGAATTTCGCTGCCCAGCAGTGTGGCGAATTCGCTGGCGGTCGTCGGCGCGGGGTCGAGTCCATTTTTGAGAAATTGTGCGCGCGTGTCGGGTTCGTTGAGTATCTGTCGCAGCGTGGTGTTAAGGCGCTCGACGATGGCGCGTGGCGTATTGCCCACGGTGAACAGCCCATACCAGCCGTTGACCTCGTAACCTGCGAGTCCGGATTCGATAAAGGTGGGCACCTCGGGCATCGCAGCCGCCCGCCGCGTGGTCGTCATACCCACTGCGCGCAACCGTCCGTTGTCCACGTGCGGCTTGAGCGTAGCAATGGAGCCGAAGAACATGGGCACACGCCCCCCGATCAGGTCGGGCAATACTGCGCCACCGCCTTTGTAGGGTATGTGCTGCATGTCGATGCCCGCAGTGATCTTGAGCAATTCAGCGCACAGATGCGGCGGGCTGCCGGGGCCGGTTGAAGCGTAATTCACTTTGCCTTGCTGCGATTTTGCCCAGGCAATAAATTCTCCCACCGATTTTGCCGGCACCGCCGGATGTATCACCATCAGATAAGGCCCGTTGGCGACGTTGCCGATGGGCGCAAAATCACGCACCGTATCGTAGGGCAACTTGCGCATGAGGCTGGGATTGACCGCGATGCTTGCCGATACCATCAATAATGTGTGTCCATCCGCTGTCGCGCGCGCGACGATTTCGGAGCCCACCACGGTATTGGCGCCGCCGCGGTTGTCCGCGACAAAGGGCTGCCCGAGTTTTTCGGAAAATTTTTCCGCCACAATGCGGCCAAGTATGTCGTTAGTGCCGCCGGGGGCAAACGGCACCACCAGCCGCACCGGCCGGCTGGGATAGTTCGTGGCCTGCGCGTGCACCACGCTGCTGGCGGCAAATAAAGAAAAAGCAATAGCAAGGGTCAGGCATAGTGTGTGCATCATCAAATCCTCCGGGGCGCACTTTACTCCGTGGCGTGGGTAATCGCCAGATGCTCGCAAAGGGTGTGAACGTGATCATCAGGCACTTGCTATAATTTGCATCCTTTCCCCCTAGCTACCGGGTCCCTCTCATGCTCAAAGGTATTTCAGATCACGATGCTCACGCAGACGTCCGCGAGGGCGTGCGCGCACTGTGCGCGCAATTCGACAGCGCGTATTTCCAGAAAGTCGACGAGACGCGCGGCTATCCCGACGCATTCGTCAACGCCCTGACCAAAGCCGGCTGGCTTTCCGCGCTGATACCCGAGCAATACGGCGGCTCGGGGCTGTCGCTGACGGCTGCTTCGGTCATCATGGAAGAGATCAACCGTTGCGGCGGCAGTTCGGGTGTGTGTCATGGGCAGATGTACAACATGGGGACGCTGCTGCGGCATGGCTCGGAGGCGCAGAAACAAAAATATTTGCCGAAGATTGCGACGGGAGAATTGCGCTTGCAGTCGATGGGCGTAACCGAGCCCACCACGGGTACCGACACCACCAAATTAAAAACGGTGGCGGTAAAAAAGGGCGACCGTTATGTGGTGAATGGTCAGAAGGTGTTTATTTCGCGCATTCATCATACGGATTTGATGATACTGCTGGCGCGCACCACGCCGGCGAATGAGGTCAAGCGCAAAGCCGACGGCATGTCGATATTCATGGTTGATCTTCGCGATGCCATCGGCAAAGGTCTCACGGTAACGCCGATCCGCAACATGGTGAATCAGGATACCAACCAGTTGTTCTTCGACAACCTGGAAATACCTGCCGAGAATCTGCTGGGTGAACAGGATAAAGGTTTCCGCTACATACTGGATGGCTTGAACGCTGAGCGCATATTGATTGCGGCCGAGTGCATCGGCGACGGCTACTGGTTTATCGACCGCGCAACCAAATATGCCAACGAGCGCGTGGTGTTTGACCGGCCGATAGGTCGCAATCAAGGCATCCAATTTCCGATTGCACGCGCGCATGTCAATGTCGAAGCCGCCAACCTCATGCGCTACAAAGCCGCCGCGCTGTTTGATGAACACAAGCCCTGCGGTGCCGAGGCCAATATGGCCCTGCTGCTGGGCGCGGATGCGTCATGGGCGGCGGCGAACGCGTGCATCCAAACCCACGGCGGCTACGGCTTCGCGTCAGAGTACGACGTCGAGCGCAAGTTTCGCGAGACGCGGCTGTTTCAGGTGGCACCCATCTCCACCAACCTTATTCTTTCGTATGTGGGTGAACATGTGCTGGGGATGCCACGGTCATTCTAAAATGCGTGTATTGAAATACGTGAACGGGTGAACGGGTGAACGAGTGAACGCGTAACCCCACCGGTGGCGTATTTGACGTTTCTCGGTCACCCGTTCACCCGCTCACTCGTTCACTTCTTCACTCCTTCACGGCCCTAAAAATGCTCCCTCTACAAGACATCACCGTAGTCTCCCTCGAACAGGCGGTTGCTGCGCCGTTCGCCGCGCGCCAGCTCGCCGACCTCGGCGCGCGCGTCATCAAAATCGAACGCCCCGGCGTGGGGGATTTCGCGCGCGCCTATGATCAGGTGGTCCATGGCCAGTCCGGGTATTTCCTGTGGCTGAACCGTGGCAAGCAAAGCCTTTCGCTGGATATAAAAAAAACAGAATCAAAACAAATACTTACGAAGCTTATCGCCAAGGCGGATGTGTTCATTCAGAACCTCGCACCGGGCGCGGCCCAGCGTCTGGGCCTGGGCGCGGAAGCATTGATGGCGCGGCATCCGCGGCTGATTGTGTGCGACATTTCCGGCTACGGTGACAGCGGCCCTTACGCACAAAAAAAAGCGTATGACCTGCTGATACAGAGCGAAGCCGGGATTCTAGCGGTGACTGGCACCCCCGAACAACCGAGCAAAGTGGGCGTGTCGTTGACCGATATCGGCACCGGACTGCATGCCTACTCCGGCATTCTCAGTGCGCTCTACCAGCGTGAACGCACTGGCAAAGGCTCGCGCGTGGAAGTCACCATGTTCGAGGCGATGGTGGAATGGATGAACCAGCCGCTGATGTACGAACACTTCGGCGGTAAGCCTATGCAGCGCGCCGGCCCCAATCACGCCATCATCGTGCCTTATGGCCGCTTCACTGCGGGCGACGGCAAAGACGTCATGCTCGGCATCCAGAACGAGCGCGAGTGGGCGTCGTTCTGCGCAAAAGTCTTGAACCAGCCTGAACTCGCCACCGATACGCGTTACGACAACAACACCAAACGCAACGCCGCGCGCACTGAATTAATCGCGCTCATCACAGCGGTCTTTGCAACCATGACGGCGGAACAAGTCGTTGCCAAACTCGACGCGGCAGGCATCGCCAACGCACGCATGAACACGCCCGAGGAGGTGTGGGATCACGCGCAGCTCAAGGCGCGCAAGCGCTGGCGCGAAGTCGATACGCCGGCGGGCCGCATCCCGGCGCTGCTGCCGCCGGTGACGTCATCCGCATTTGAGGCGCGTATGGATGCAGTGCCGGCTATCGGACAGCATACCGATTTGGTGTTGCGGGATATCGGTTATGACGACGCGCAGATTGCTGCGCTGCGAGCGCAAGGGGTGGTGTAGTGTAGTGCTTCACTCTATGCGGCACTTATGCAATGGCACGGCAGCAGCGAAACTCCTCCCCCTTCAAGGGGGAGGTTGGGAGGGGGATGGGGTAATGTCGCGCGAATGCCACCCCGTCCCCACCCTAACCTTGAAGGGGAGGGAATGTCTCATGAATTGTGAAGCACTACACGAGAAAACAAGGGAGACGCGCTATGGATAAAACGACGCAAACACTGGCGAACTACATCACGGGTTTGACGTACGAGCAGTTGCCTGCAAGCACGGTGCATGAGGCCAAGAAGCATCTGGTCGATACCATCGCCTGTGCCATCGGTGGCTACACCAGCGCGCCGGCGGAGATTGCGCGCGGGCTGGCCGCGAACATCAGCGGCCAGCCGCCGGCGCGGCTATTCAGCAGCGGCAAGCAGACGTCGATGGAAATGGCGGCGTTTGCCAATGCGGTGATGGTGCGTTATCTCGATTTTAACGACACCTATATTGCCGTAGGCTCGGGGCATCCGAGCGACATGATACCGGCGGCACTGGCGGTGGCCGAAGGCCATCGTTGCAGCGGCAAGGATACCTTGCTCGCAGTGACAATAGCCTACGAGATGTACGCCGCGCTGGCGGATGTGGTGGGACTGCGCGACCTGGGTTGGGATCAGGGCGTGTTTGCGGTGCTGGGAAGCGCTGCGGCTGCGGCGAAGTTGCTCAAGCTCACTACCGCGCAAACCGGCGACGCTCTGGCGATTGCGGTAACGGCGCATATCCCCACGCGCCAGACGCGCAGCGGTGAACTGTCCATGTGGAAAGGGGTAGCCACCGCGGCTGCGGCGCGCGCAGGCGTGTCGGCAGCGCTGCTGGCGCAGGCGGGCATGACCGGGCCCACCGCGGCATTCGAAGGCAGGCACGGGGTGTGGGAGCAGGTCACCGGCAAGTTTCAATTGGGGACGATGGGCGGCGCTAATGTGCAGTTCGGCATTGAGCGCACCAATTTGAAATTTTTTCCATCGGAATACCATTCGCAGGCGCCGCTGGCGATAGCGTTGGCCTTGCGCAAGCAAGTGGCGATCGCCGATATTGAAGCGATCAACGTGCAGACTTACTTTACCGCGTGGAGCGAAATCGGCAGCGAACCCGAAAAATGGAATCCGCAAACTCGCGAAACCGCCGATCACAGTATGCCGTATTTGCTGGCGCTGGGTTTAATCGATGGGCGCATTACGGTGGACAGCTTCAGTGTCGAGCGCATGAACGATCCGGCGACGCGTCAGTTGATGAACCGTATCAAGATTGCAGAGAGCAAGGAATTCACCCGCCAGTTTTCGGCAAAGCTGATGACCGAGATTGAAGTGATCACCCGCAGCGGGCAACGCATCGTCGAGGCCGCGCAGTATCCCAAAGGGCACGCCAAAAACCCGATGAGCGATGCCGATGTGGATGCCAAGTTGGGCATGGTGTGTGAAGGGTTGATGGGCCATGCGCAGCGCGACGCATTGCTCAAGGCATTATGGAATATAGACCAGGCGGCAGATTTGAGCGCGATGCTTGATTTGTTGGCGCTCCAAAAATAAGCCGCTCGTAGTGCGGTGATAAAAGCACTTGTAATGCCAGCGACTCCAATTCCCATCCGCGCCCGCATCGGCGTCATCGTCCCCAGTGTCAACACCGTGGTGGAACCGTGGTTCAGCGCGGTGTGCCCGCCGGGCGTCACCGTGCACGCGGCACGCATGTTTCTCGACAATGACCTCACCGCAGAGGCGCTGGTGCGCATGGACCGCGAAGAGGGTCTACGCGGCGTGAAGCAAATCATGAGTTGCCGGCCCGCGAGCGTGGCCTATTGCTGCACGGCGTCGAGCATAGTGCAGGGACTGGCATACGACGGGCGCCTCAATCACCAACTCCAGCAGGCGGCGGGTGTACCCGCGTTCACCGCCACCAGCGCCATCATCGAGGCTTTGCATGCGATCGGCGCTCGCCGCATCGCAGTGTGTTCGCCCTACACCAAAGTGATCGATGACGCCGAGCACGAATTTTTTTCCGCTGCGGGTTTCGAGATACGCGGCGCCGCGCACCTAGGCATTGCCGATGCCTACCAGCTGGCCGATCCCACGGCGGATGACATTTTTGCGCTCGCGCAACGCGCGTGGGACGCCGAAGCCGACGCCACGCTGATCACCTGTTTGAATCTGAATTCGCAACTGGTCATCGACGACCTGGAGCGTCACAGCGGCAAGCCAGTGATCACCTCTACCCAGGCAACGTTATGGAAGTTGCTGCGTGCTGCGGGCGTGGAAGATCGCATACAGGGTTATGGAACCCTGCTGAAGAATCACTAAATAACCAATAAAAACAATTAGTTACATTAAATCATCAGCGAGACCTGGATGAACGACACCATCGAAACTACGCCGTCGCCCTATTGGATGCTGAACTTTATTGTCAAGCATGGCGGCTGGATCGCCATCGTTGCCGGCGCGTCGCCCTTGCTGGCGAGCATAGCCGTAGTGGCGTTGTGCAGTGTGCCCCTGTGGACGATAGCCTTTGGCGCGGCAGGATCAGCGTTTGTGTTTTTGTTGATGCGCGCGTTCGTCGAGTTGGTGCGCGTGATGTGCGACATGTTGTTGCCAAAGTAGCAAAGCAATTTTGCGATTCATGTGGACTGAGCGAAGTGACCTACATTAGCCCTTGCGGAAGGGTTCCGGGCGCTCTTGATCGAGTTCGGCGGCGAGCTCGGGGTATTGGCGGCGCATGCACTCGCGGCAGATGCCGTGGCTGAACCGCGCATCGGTCCGCTCCATCAGATACTTCTCAACCTCGTTCCAGTAACCCTGGTGGTCGCGGATTTTCTTGCACGTAGCGCAGATCGGCAGCAGGCCGCTCAAGGTCCGCACCTTGGCGAGGGCCGCCTCGAGCTCACGCACCTGGGTGGCGAGCTCGCCTTGCAGCCTGACCGTGCGCTCGCCGACGCCGATCCGCGCGCGCAGCACCTGGTGATCGAAGGGTTTGCCGATGTAGTCGTCAGCGCCCACACCCAGCCCTTGGATCACGTGCTCACGGCTTAGAAAGGCGGTGCACATGATGATGTAGAGCGGCGCTGCCTTCGCTGCGCCGCGCACGCGCGCGATGAGCTCAGGCCCCGTAAGGTGGGGCATGTGCCAGTCGAGCAGCAGGATCTGCGGCGGCTCGTGCCCCTGCAGTAACTCCCAGGCGGCCTCGCCATCCAGCGCGAGCACCGGCTGGTAGCCCCACTCGCGCAGCAGGTCTTCCAGCTCTAGCGCGATTGCGCTCTCGTCTTCGGCGACCAGCACTTTCATCGCTTAATCTGTACTCTCGACGCGCTGCTCGGAGGGAGGGGCTGACGCCACCAGCTCTCCCTTCGGCAACGGAAATGCAACGCGGCAGGTGAAGCCGGGGCCAGGAGCGAAGCTCGCCTTCCCCTGCAACTGCCGCGCCAGCATCTGCACCAGGCGCAGACCCAGGCTCTCCGTCTGGGCGGGGTCTAACCCCTGCGGCAGGCCAGGGCCGTCATCGCTGACGGTGAGCTCGCAGCGCCCCTCGCCCTGGCGGCTCAACGTGATCCGCAGCAGGCCTTCCTTGCGCTCGCGCAAGCCGTACTTGATGGCGTTCGTGACCAGTTCGGTGACGATCAGCCCGAGCGGAATAGCCGTATCTGCCGGCAGCGAGATCGCCTGCACATCGAACTGCGGCTTGACTTCCCCCTGCGCGAAGGTAGAGACGATCTCGAGGACCAATGTGTGCAGATAGCTGCCGAACTGGATCTGCGACAGCGAAGGCTCTCTATAGAGCTGCTCGTGGATCCCCGCCATGGCCGAGATGCGAGCGATGGTTTCATCCAGCACAAGTGCCACCTCGACATGCTTCATTTTCCGGCGCTGCAGGTTAAGCAGGCTCATGACAATCTGCAGATTGTTCCTCACCCGGTGGTGGATTTCCCGCAGCAGCAGCTCTCTTTCCTCCAGCGCGTCCTGCAGTCGGGTGGCCTGCTCGGCCAAGGTGCGGTTGGCCAGTTCGCTGGCGAGGTTCTTGCGGTACAGCTCGGCAAATACAGCGACCTTTGAGCGCAGGATGAGCGGGTTCACTGGTTTGACGAGATAGTCCACTGCGCCCATTGCGTAGCCGTCAAGGGCGTGCGCATCCTCAATATAGTGCGCGGTGAGGAAGATGATCGGTACGTCGGCGGTCTTTTTCCGTTCCTTGATGAGCGTGGCGAGCTCGAATCCGTTCATCTGCGGCATCTGCACATCGAGAATGATGAGGGCGAAGGTGTCGTTGACCAGCGCGAGCAGTGCCTGCTGGACGGTCTCGGCGCGCACCAGCCGGTAGTCGGGATGGTCCAGGATGGCCTCAAGCGCAACCAGGTTCTGCGGCCTGTCATCGACGATCAGAATGTTGATCATTGTTGTCATGTGCGTCCTTGTTTACTAGCGGAACAGCCATATCCGCATGAGTGACAGCAGTTCAGCCGTGTTCACCGGCTTGGCGATGTAGTCGCTCGCGCCAGCATTGAGGCACTTCAAGCGGTCGCTTCTCATGGCTTTTGCGGTGACAGCCAGGATCGGCAGGGTGCGCAATGCCGGATCCTTGCGGATTTCGGCTATCGTTTCGTAACCGTCCATCTCGGGCATCATGATGTCCATGAGCACCATATCCAGGTCTGGCGTGCGCCTGACGATTTCGATCGCGCTGCGCCCGCTGGTGGTGTTCAGTACTTCCATTTCCTGATCCTCGAGCAGCGTGGTCAGGGCAAAGATGTTGCGCGCATCGTCATCGACGACCAGCACCTTGCGCTGACGCAGGACTTCGCTCGAGCTGTAGAGGCGATCGAGCAGCGCCTGTTTTTCCGGTGGCAGGTCGGTAACAACCCGGTGCAAAAAGAGCGCCGTCTCATCGAGCAGCCGCTCGGGGGAGCGCGCGTTCTTGAGGATGATGCTCTTGGCCATCACCTTCAGCCGCGCCTGCTCATCGGGGCTGAGAGCCTGACCAGTGTGGACAATTACCGGCACCTGCGCCAGCGCGGGCTCGCTGCTCACGCTCTCGAGAAGCTCGAAGCCGCTCATGTCGGGCAGGCGCAAATCCAGCACCACGCAATCGTAAGCCTGCGCGCGCATCGCCGCCAGCCCCTCTGTGCCGGTGCCCACAGTCACGATCTCGATGTCCTTGTGGTCAAGCAGCTCGACCACCGACTGCTGCTCGAGTACGCTGTCCTCGATGACCAGCAGACGCTTGGTGCGCGCAGCGGTGAAAGCCTTGAGGCGCTCGAACGCCTGCTCCAGCGCTGCGGTGGCAGGCGTCTTGACGAGGTAGGCGAAGGCGCCGCGCGACAGACCCAGATGGCGCTCTTCTTCCAGACTGACGATCAGCACCGGGATGTGGCGCGTCACGGGGTCGCGCTTCAACTGCTTGAGCACCGTCCAACCCAGCATGTCGGGGAGGCAGATGTCCAGCGAAATCGCCGCTGGACGGAACTGCCGTGCCAGCGAGATCCCGATTTTCCCTGTCATGGCGACGATGCCCTTGAAGCCCTTGTCGCGCGTCAGTCCGAGCAGGATGCGCGCGTAATGCGGGTCGTCTTCGATGACCAGCAGCACAGAATCTCCCTCGACAATATCGTTGCGGTCGTCCTCAATGTACTCTTCACTCCTGACGATGTGGATGACAGAGTCACGGGCGAGGCTGGCAGGCGGCACGTCGGAGGCCTGCGCTTTCACCGCCGCATTGCCGGTGCCGGCGTAGAGGAGCGGCAGGTAGAGGGTGAAAACACTGCCTTGTCCAGCAACGCTCGCAAGCTTGATCTCGCCCCCGAGCAGGGCGGCCAGCTCGCGGCTGATGGCAAGGCCCAGACCGGTGCCGCCGTACGCGCGAGCAGTACCGGCATCGGCCTGCTGAAAGGCTTCGAAGATGAGGCGCTGCTTTTCGGGGGCGATGCCGATGCCGGTGTCTTCAACCGCGAAAGAAATCACCTGCGGGGCATGGGAGAGCACAGAGTGATCCGCACTCCAGCCTCGCTCGGCGCGCTCGACGCGAACCTCGATCTTGCCGTGGGTGGTGAACTTGAGCGCGTTGGAGAGCAGGTTCTTGAGGATCTGCTGCAGGCGCTTCGCGTCAGAGAGCATCATCTGCGGCAGGTCTTGGGCGAAGCGGATGTCGAGCGGCAGGTGCTTGCTTTCAGCCACATGCCAGAAATTGCGCTCGATGTTGTCGCGCAGTTCGCTGAAAGGAATTTCCTCCACATCGATGGTGACGATGCCCGACTCGATTTTCGACAGATCGAGGATGTCGTTGATGAGGTGCAGCAGGTCGGTGCCCGAGGAATTGATGTTGCGGGCAAATTCGACCTGCTTGGGCGCGAGCGTGCCCGGCGCGTTATCGCTGAGCTGCTGGCTCAGGATGAGGATGGAATTGAGCGGCGTGCGCAGCTCGTGCGACATGTTGGCGAGGAACTCGGACTTGTACTTGGAGGTGAGCGCGAGTTCGGTGGCTTTTGCCTCAAGCGCGTGGCGCGCCTGCTCGACCTCGGTGTTCTTGCGCTCGACCTCGGCGTTGCGTTCGGCGAGCAGCGTCGCTTTGGTTTCCAGTTCCTCGTTACTCTGCTGCAGCTCGCCCTGGCGCGACTGCAGTTCGCTGGTGAGCCGCTGCGACTGCGTGAGCAGACTCTCGGTGCGCATGGTCGCCTCGATGGTATTGAAGACCACACCGAGGTTCGCCGTCAGCAGATCGAGGAAGGCGAAGTGCGCGCTACTGAACCCCGCCATCGACGCGAGTTCGATGACCGCCTTGGTTTGTCCCTCGAACAACACCGGCAGCACGATGATGCTCACCCGCTGGGCTTCGCCCAGGCTGGAGGAGACGGTGAAGTATTGCGCCGGCACATCGGCGAGCAGGATGCGCGTCTTCTCCAGCGCGCACTGCCCGGCCAGGCCTTCGCCCAGACCGAGCTCGGCCACGGTGCGCAGCTTGCCGCCATGGGCGTAGCTTGCGAGTAGATGTAAGCGGGCCGCGGGGTCGCTACTACTACTCATCTCGCTGTTGCTGACGAGGTGGTAAATGCTGCCCTGCTGGACACCGAGCAGCGGCGCGAGTTCGCTGAGCAGCATCTGCCCCACCGCACTCAGTTCGCGCTCCCCCTGCAGCATGCCGGTGAACTTGGCGAGGTTCGTCTTCAGCCAGTCCTGCTCGCGGTTGCGCTCGGTGGTTTCGCGCAGGTTGGAAATCATGGTGTTGATGTTGTCCTTCAACTCGGCCACTTCGCCGCGTGTCTCAACCTGAACCGAACGGGTAAGGTCACCTTTGGTGACCGCGGTGGCGACCTCCGCAATCGCCCGCACCTGGCTGGTGAGGTTGGCAGCCAGCAGATTGACGTTGCCGGTGAGGTCCTTCCAGGTGCCGGCGGCGCCAGGCACTGCGGCCTGGCCGCCGAGCTTGCCTTCGGTGCCGACCTCGCGCGCCACGTTGGTCACCTGGTCAGCGAAGGTGGCCAGCGTGTCGGTCATGTTGTTGATGGTTTCAGCGAGTGCCGCAACCTCACCCTTGGCCTGCACGGTGAGCTTCTGGCGCAGATTGCCATCTGCCACCGAGGTGACGACTTTGACAATACCGCGCACCTGTTCGGTCAGGTTGGAGGCCATGAAGTTCACGTTGTCAGTCAGGTCTTTCCAGGTGCCTGCGACGCCCGGCACCGCGGCCTGACCACCGAGCTTGCCCTCGGTGCCGACCTCGCGTGCCACGCGCGTCACCTCCGAGGCGAAGCCGTTCAACTGATCGACCATGGTGTTGATGGTCTCTTTCAACTCGAGGATCTCGCCTTTCACGTCGACGGTGATCTTGCGCGAGAGGTCGCCGCGCGCCACCGCCGTGGTGACCGTGGCGATGTTGCGCACCTGCGAGGTGAGGTTGTTGGCCAGGCCGTTGACTGTGTCGGTGAGGTCTTTCCAGGTGCCGGCTACGCCCGGCACTGCGGCCTGGCCACCGAGCTTGCCGTCGGTGCCGACCTCGCGCGCCACGCGCGTCACTTCCGCGGCGAAGCCGTTCAACTGATCGACCATGGTGTTGATGGTCTCTTTCAGCTCGAGAATCTCGCCTTTCACATCGACGGTGATCTTGCGCGAGAGGTCACCGCGCGCCACCGCGGTGGTGACCGTGGCGATGTTGCGCACTTGCGCGGTGAGGTTGTTGGCCAGGCCATTGACCGTGTCGGTGAGGTCTTTCCAGGTGCCGGCCACCCCCGGCACCACCGCCTGGCCGCCCAAGCGCCCTTCGGTGCCCACCTCGCGCGCCACGCGCGTCACTTCCGAGGCGAACGAGCGCAACTGATCCACCATGGTGTTGATAGCCTCCTTCAACTGCAGGATCTCGCCACGCACGTCGACAGTGATCTTCTTGGAGAGGTCGCCACCGGCCACCGCAATCGTGACATCGGCGATGTTGCGCACCTGCGCGGTGAGGTTGGAGGCCATCGAATTGACGTTGTCGGTGAGGTCTTTCCAGGTGCCTGCGGCGCCCGGGACGGCTGCCTGGCCGCCAAGCTTGCCTTCGGTGCCGACCTCGCGCGCCACGCGCGTCACTTCCGAGGCAAAGCCGTTCAACTGGTCGACCATGGTGTTAATGGTCTCTTTGAGTTCGAGAATCTCGCCTTTCACATCGACGGTGATCTTGCGCGAGAGGTCGCCGCGCGCTACCGCGGTGGTGACGGTGGCGATATTGCGCACCTGCGCAGTGAGGTTGGTCGCCATCGCATTCACCGAATCGGTGAGGTCTTTCCAGGTGCCGGCCACCCCCGGCACCACCGCCTGGCCGCCCAGGCGCCCTTCGGTGCCGACCTCGCGTGCCACGCGCGTCACTTCCGAGGCGAACGAGCGTAACTGATCCACCATGGTGTTGATCGCCTCCTTCAACTGCAGGATCTCGCCACGCACGTCGACGGTGATCTTTTTGGAGAGGTCGCCACCGGCCACCGCGATCGTTACATCGGCGATGTTGCGCACTTGCGCGGTGAGATTGTCAGCCATCTGGTTGACCGACTCGGTGAGTTCCTTCCACACGCCCGAGACGCCCCTGACCTGCGCCTGGCCGCCGAGCTTTCCTTCGGTGCCTACCTCGCGCGCTACGCGCGTCACCTCGGAGGTAAACACGGCGAGCTGTTCGATCAGTGCGTTGACGAGCTTGGCCGAGCGCAGAAACTCCCCCTTGAGCGGGCGCCCCTCCACTTCCAGCTCCATCGACTGCCCCAGGTCGCCGCGCGCTACTGCGCCGATGGTGCGCGCGACAGCGGCGGTCGGGCGCACCAGGTCCTCGAGCAGCGTATTGAGGTCTTCCACCTTGGTCTCCCAGCCACCGGAGGCCCCCGGTAAGGACATGCGCTGCTGCAGCCGCCCTTCCTTGCCCACCGCCGCGCTTAGCCGCTTGAGCTCCCGCGAAAAGCGTTCCTCATGCGCCATGGCCTGATTGAAAACCTCGGCTATCCTTGCCTGCGTGCCCTGCCAGGTCGTGGGCAAGCGCACCGCAGGATCCCCATCGCGGAACTTGCCTAGTGCTGCGAGCAATTCCCGCAGCAGCTCTTCCGCCTCGATATCCGTTTGCCTGCCGCTACCTGTGCCTAGCCTCGCGCCCTTGGCGTCGCTCCCTGCCAAGCGGGCCGCGCTGGATCGCCCCCGCACAGACGGGCCTCGGGGTTTGGCACTGGCGGCTGCTCTGGTCGTGGTTTTCATAGGGCCTCCTGGTCAGGGTGGACAGGTTCCGCGTCCGTTGGTTGCGAGTCAGGCTGATATTTACGCCTTCGCCACGCACACCCTATGGCGGTTTAGGCACAGGGGTCTTGCATGCAGCGGTCACGCCCGGCGGATTTGGCGGCGTAGAGCGCGCGGTTGGCGCGCGCCACCAGGATGCGGATCTTTGCCATGTGCTTTAGCCTAGATGATCCTGCAGGGGCAGGGTGATGTGCCAGCTTACGCCGAGGCCCGGGGTCAAGGCAAGTTAGTAAGAGCCTGGACACGGCAGGGTAAATTTGTTCTATGAAATTTATGATGAAAATCAATGACGGTAGGGTGGGCACGCTTTTGTGCCCACGCGGATACCAAACCGCGTGGGCAGACGATAAACCTGTCTGCCCACCCTACGCTATTCTCTGAGAACAAATTTACCCTGCTGGACACGGCGAGTACAACGGAGGCGGGTGGCACATTGCTATTTTCACCCGACTTCACCCACTGGTCTGATTCGAACAAGCTACAGGTTTAAGGTTTATAAGGATACTCGTTAAACCGCTCTTCCCAATCGCACACATTGTCTTTGGTGTAGTCGAGCGCGTACCAGCGCGGGAAGCCGTGCAGTGTCTGTCCGCCGTCGATCATGATGCCTTCGCCGTTGATGTAAGAGGCATCCTCCGACAGCAAAAATGCTACCAGCTTGGCGACATCCTGCGGCTTGCCCCAGCGGCCGACCGGTGTTTCGCGGATCAGCATGCGCTGCATGCGCTCGTCGCGCAGCATCGGCGTCGTCATCCCGGTTTCGATGACCCCCGGTAAAATGGCATTGACGTTGATGCGATAGTTGCCGAGTTCGGCGGCGAGGTGTTTCATCAGCATTTCGACGGCGGCTTTGGAGGCGCAGTAGGCGCCGAGTTGATCGGCAATCACCTTGGCACCGGAGGAAGCGGTGAGCACCATCTTGCCGCCTTTGCCGCGCGCGATCATGTGTTTGGCAACTTCCTGGCAGACGTAAAAAGTGCCGTTGAGATTGACCTGCATGATGAAATCCCAGTCGGCCTTTTTCATCTCCACCAGCGGCACGAATTTGCCGGTGCCGGCGTTGGCGAACAAGAGGTCGATGTGGCCGTAATGCGCCGCGACTTCGGCGACACAGGCTTCGACGGACTCGCCTTGGGCCTGATCGAACACAAAGGCTTTGGCACCCTGGTCGTTATGCGCCGCCTGGTTGCACAGCGCGACGGTTTCTTCCGCAATCTCCGCTTTGCGGTCGGCCACCGCCACCTGTGCGCCGCGCGCGGCGAGTTCGACGCAGGCGCCCTGGCCCAGACCGCGCCCGCCGCCGGTCACCAGCGCTACTTTGCCTTTGAAATCATCAGCCGCATTAGCCATGGGCCAGCGCTCCAGCCTTGGCGGGCATGCGCAGCGCCTGCCGGTATTCCGCGGGCGACATGACTTCACGTCCCAACAATTGTGCGATCTGTTTCAATTGCAGGAAATGATCGACATTGCGTTTGATGATGTCGTCGCGGTGCGGGTAGGGCCACAGCGTGTCTTCCATGCCCACGCGTATATGCAGACCGAGCAGCATGGCGAACGTCGCAAGGTAGGTGCTGGCGCGACCGGCCGCGCATACCAGAATGAAGCAGTCAGGGTCTATGTCGCGAATGGTGCGCACCATGCGCGTCAAGCCATCGACCATCTGCTGCGGATTGTGCATCGGGCTGCAACCGGGCAGGGCGGGCAGGATCAGCCAGTAGTAAGGGGGCTTCAACAATTTGCTTGCCACCAAAAAGCGCCGCGCGTTGTCGATGTCGCCATCGTCGTAGACCGAGATGATCGGCTTGGCGCCGTTGTCCTGCGCCAGTTGCGCTTTTTTGATCACCACATGCGGCGCTTTAAAAAACATGCTGTCGCCGCAGCAGATGGCCGTGGTGTTGACCGGCAGCGCGTCGAACAGCCCCATTTTCATGGTCGATTCCATCGCCGCGCTTTCTGCGTCGGTCACCGCAACCAGGCAGCCATCGAACATTACGTCGGGGTATTTCTTTTTAAGCGGTGCAATCACGTCGTGAAAGCGCTGCGGGTCGAGCGCGTTATAGCCGCCGTCGTCGCGCACATGAATGTGTATGCTGGGTGCGCCTGCCTGAATGCATTCTTCGGCGGAATCGCGAATTTCGTCCACCGTGATCGGTTGATGCGGGTTGCTGCGCTTGCTGAAAAACGCACCGGTGATGGTGGCCGCAATCATCACCTTGCCGGGTATGTCCCATTTGGGCATGGGGTCGACGTCAGCGAAGCGGCTGGTGAACGGATCCAGTACTTCAGGCATGCCGTAGGGTTTCCAGGTGGTTTTCAACCCCGTACGGGCCACCCATTTATCGACCTGGTCCCACTTGATTTTGTCGTTGCGCACAGTTTTTTCCTCGTATACAGAAATGTATGAATCACAAAACTCACGCGACGGATTTTTTCCCTCCCTTTCAAGGGCAGGGCCAGGGTGGGGATGGGGTTGTGTCTGACGCTTTACGAATTAACCCCACCCCCATCCTAACCTTCCCCCTGAAGGGGAAGGAATCCCGCGCAGACTCCCGGTGTTGCTGTGCTACGCGTTACGCTGGGGCACGGGCCGCTCGGCCTTGCCGGTGTAATCGCATTCTTCGTCACGCACGATGCGCAGCGGCTTGCCTTCTTCGATTTCTTCGATGACGTGCGCCATAATGCCGGGCACCACCGCGATCAGCGCTACCGCCGCCATCTGCAACGGGCGAAAGCCCATTTCGCTCATGATTGCGCCGAGCATGCCGTCGACGTTGATGCAGATGCCCTGGCGGCCGGTAGAACGCAGGAATTCAGCATGGATGGCCTCGAACATTATTATTTTGTCGCCGAGAAATCCATTGTCGGAGGCCACCTTGCGCAGCCGCGTAGTGCGAAAATCGTCGCCCTTGTGCGTCGGGTGACCGAGGCCGGGTATGCGCTTCTTTTTCGCGCGGATGTCGGCCACCACGCGCTTTGCGGTTTCTTCCAGAGAGATGTTTTCGCTTTTCATCATCTTCACGGCGTTGTCGAGAAACTCCGCACTGTGCTGTGGCGATATGGTGTTGGAACCAGCGGTCAACAGCCCGGCTGCCGTGCCCGGCACCAGTTGCGGATTGCCGGACGCGGCATAACGCGCGGCCAGCACGCTGGCGGCCACAAAGCCGTGATCCAGCAGGCTGTTGAGCATAGCGTCCATCATTTTGCTTTCCTGCGGCGTCGGCAGCTCACCGCGCAGGGTCAGGAAAACACCGTCGGCGTAGGCGTAATGGCCGATCAAGTCTTCGTGTGTATAGCCGTGGATAATGACTTTGCCTTCCATCACGCGGCTGATCTTGGTGGCCCATTCATGTGCCATGACTATCTCCTGACTGTTGCTACGTGTTATTTACGAAGCGCGCCTTGCACATCGATGCGCGTGCGCAGCAGCGTGAGTTGGTCGCTGCTGGGCAGTTCCGTGGTGGGCACCGCAGGCGGCACCAGCAGTTCGAAACCGGTGTTTTTTTTCACCTCATCCACACTCACGCCGGGATGCACGGACTTCAGGCGCATGCGTTTACTCTCATCCTCGAAATCCATCACGCACAAAGGCGTGACCACGTAACGCGGGCCGCCGCCGGGTAGTCCGAGTTTGGTGCGTGCATCCTTGCCACCGCTGCCCCAACCCAGTGCAGAAACAAAATCGCATTGGGGCACGAAGATGCGCAGGTCGTGCGCATTGACCACCAGATGAAAGCGGCTGTTCATCACCGTGGCGTTGCACACGCCGATCGCACCCGGCCCGCGAAACTTAAGCCTCTGGTAATCCTTGCCGATGCCGATCAAATTGCTGTTGCCGTAGGGATCGATCTGCAATGCGCCGGCGAAGAACACGCCGCGCTTGCGGAATTTCATGTTCTCCACCAGATCGTTGTGCAGGTAATACGCCTCCGCCCAGCGCGTGGCGCGATGGTCGGTAATCAACTCGAATTCCTCAATCACCGGCTCGTTCAGCACATTGGCCTTGGTCATCGCGATCATCACCGTCATGTTCGCGCCCCACATCAGGTGCGCCAGCAGCACGCCCGCGCGCGGCACCGGCAGATTGGCGCCCACTTCCACCCATTCGCCATCGACAAGATCGCGCGCGAGCACGGTGGCCATGATTTCTTTGGTGGTGGCTGGCGCGCTTGTGATAGAGATGTTCATTCCCCAGCCTCAAAAAATGAAACCATTCGTAACTGTTCAAGTTAGAGGCAGGCATTGTACTTTTAAAACACCAAAGCTTGCTGAAAAGTCACGCAGTTGACTGTTCGCCCGGCGCCCGATAGATTGCGGAGAGATTGCGGGTTGGTGAAAAAATGGTGATTGAAATTCCTGGAGGATCACATAATGAAGATTCCACCGCTCGCCGCACTCGCGATTGCATTACTTAGCGCAACAACAACGCACCCACAGGCCTACCCAACCAAACCTATCCGAATGATCGTGCCCGGCGCCCCCGGCGGTGGGCCTGATATCAGTGCGCGATTGGTTGTGAATGAATTGAGCAAGCAGATGGGACAGCAGGTGGTGGTGGAAAACCGCCCGGGCGCGAGCGGCGTCATCGCTTTCGAGGCGATGGCAAGAGCCACGCCCGACGGCTACACTGTCGGCTACGGCACCTTCCTGCTCGCGACCAATCCAAGCCTGTTCAGCAAGCTTCCGTACGACGCGACCAGGGATTTCCAGATGGTGATTCATCAGGTGACCGTGCCGAATCTGCTGGCCGTCTCGCCGTCGCTGCCCATCAAATCGGTGCAGGAGTTGATCGATTATGCCCGCGGCAACCCCGGCACACTCTCCTTCGCCAGTTCCGGCAACGGGTCGAGAATGCATCTGTCCATGGAGTTGTTCAAGATGATGACCGGAACAAGTCTCGTGCATGTTCCCTACAAGGCGATGCAACAGGCGATCTCGGATGCGATCGGTGGCCAGATGGACATTGTCTGCGACAATATGTTATCGATTCTGCCGCACGTGAAGGCTGGCCGGCTGCGCGGTCTCGGCGTCACCGCATTGAAGCGATCTCCCGCCGTTCCCGATCTGCCCACGATCGCCGAGGCGGGCATACCCGGATATGAGATCACGCCTTGGGCCGGATACCTTGTGCCGGCGCGCGTGCATCGGGAGATCGTCATGCGCCTCAACGCTGAGATCAACAAGGCCCTGGTGTCGCAGAATGTCACGGAAAAATACGCCGCGATGGGCTTCGTGATAGTAGGCGGAACGCCGGAGCAGTTCGCCGAGCACGTGCGCAAGGAAACCGCGAAGTGGGCGCAGGTGATCAAGACAGCCGGCATCCGGGCGGATTGATCCGGCCTTACAGCAGACCGCTCGTAGGATAGGTTGAGGAACGATACCCAGCGCTTGGCGCGCGGGTTTCAACGAGGACGAGTCGCGCAAACTGCTCGGTCTCAATTTCCTGCGTGTGTTCCGGGACGTGGTTGGCTGATCGACGATTTGCGCCTTTGCGGTTGCACTTGATTGTCAATACTCATTCAGCGACAGCAGCCGGCGCATACCGACACGTTCCAGATAGGCGGCGTGATCTTCGGGACCGGTGACGAATTCATCCAGATACGCCTTGAGCGGCCCAAAGTCATCCGACTTGGCCCACGCGGTGGCGGCACGCACATAGTGCCGGATGTGCTCCTGGTCTTCGATGTAGTGGCCGGGACTCGCATACGGATGCGCGCCGAACCTGGCGCGGATGATGCCGTCGGCGCCGGGGATCGCGGTTTTCAACGGGTCGGCGCGTATCTGCTCGTTCGACACCACTTGCTCGACCTGCACATAGGTCTCGTCGGCGGCGGCGTAAATCGCGCGATCGCCGTAACCGTGGCCTATGTATTGGACGTTGCCATAGGCGTCGGACGTAGCGGCGTGCAAAAACGCGATGTCGATATTGATCGCGGGTATCGCCAGCAGCGTTTCGCCGTTGAGCGGGTCTTTGAATTCCTTGATCGCAGGATTCATTTGTGTGAACGAGGTGCCGACGCCGGAACGCCACGGATTGAACGGCACCCGCTGGGCGGCGGCGCGCAGCGCAGCGTAGTACATGGCTTCGTCGAGTTCAAACACTTCGACTTTGCCGCGTTCTGCTGCCGCACGAAACGCCGGGCCGATGGGCGCCAGCACTTCACCGCCGACATACGGCGCAACGACTTTTTTCGCCACGCCCGCGGCAATCAGCAAATCGATTTCCAGCCCGGACGAGGCGGGGCCGACTACGGTGAGATTCTTTACGCCGCGTTTGATCAGGCCGCGCACCACCAGCATCGGATGGCTGGCGTTGATAAAGCCGCCGATGCCGATGGTCATGCCATCCTTGACTTTGGCGAGCGCATCGTCGAGTTCGATGATGCGTTTTTTGCGTAGCGGTATTGCGGTATCACTCATGATTTTGTTTCTCTAACTGCGCGTGCATTTGTTTTTTTGAGCAAACATTATAGTGGTTCGCTGATGGCGGTGCCGTAAGAAAAGCTTTCAGGCATCGGCACCATGGTGAGTTGATCCGGCTGACATCCCAAACGTGATCGACGCGGATCATACTGCGGTGCCATTGGCCGCCCGGATAAGGCTTGTAGGTCACCTGTTCGGTTTTGTAATACGAGCCCAGGCCATGCGGCGGCCTTGAAAATTACGAGAATTCTGTACATAATTCAGTAACTTATCGCGCAAGGCCATCTGATGAGCATCACCACGAAAGACGTTATTCCATTCACACAGGCGCGCGCGCGCCTCTCCGACCTGGCGGATGAGGTCAACGCTGGTGCGGAAAAAGTCATCACCCGTAATGGTGAAAGCTACGTCGCCCTGATCGGCGCTGCGAAGTTAGACTATTACCACGCGCTCGAGCGCGAACGCATCCACCTGCTACTGCTGGACGAAGCGAGCAGAGGCCTTGCCGATGTAGCTGCGGGCCGCACGCGCGATGCACGGCGGTTTCTGCGCAAACGCAAGATCAAGCGCGCCGCATGATCGCGGCGCTGCGACAAGTTGTAATACACGGCGAATGGCTGCCCGGCGCATCACCATCAGAGTCACAGTCAACTTCGAGGCTAATCTCGACGCCATCGAAGCATTTCTGATCAAGGCCGGGTCCGGCCGCGCTTTTAACGTGCTGATCGACGATTTGACAGAGCGCGTCCTACCCGCGCTGGAGTCACACCCTGATATCGGCCAACCCTTCCTGGCGCGGCCCGTCTATTCGGTCGAGGTTCGCCAACGGCTCAAGTTATTGCAACGCCAATTGGGATCGAGCATCTTGCGCGAGTATCTCGCGGGGGACTATTTGATACTCTATGCCGTGCGAAACACCCTTGTTGATTTGCTTGCCATCAAACATCACCGCCAGCTATCGTTCAATCTGTCTGCTTACTGGCGCTCGCGGTGAATGTTGTCGACGTTAATGCGCAATCTGCCCGCCATCGATCACATACGACTGCCCGGTGACGAATGAGGCTTCGTCCGATGCCAGATACACCGCCATCGGCCCGATGTCCTCTGGCTTGCCAAAGCGCCGCAACGGAATCTGCCGCAGCCCGGCATCAACGGTTTTTTGATCCTGCATATAGGGCTTGGTAAGATCGGTTTCGATCCAGCCGGGGCAGATGGCATTGACGCGCACATTGTAGCGTGCCCATTCGACCGCGAGCGCCTTCGACAATTGCGCGAGGCCGCCCTTGGTCATGCAATAAATTGAATTCCACGGCGCGCCGACCAAGCTGTAGATCGACGACATGGTGATGATGGAGCCGCTTTTTTGTTCCACCATGCCTTTGCCCACCGCCTGCAGGGTCATGATCGCGCCTTCAAGGTTGGTCGCTATCAGGCTGCGCCAATCTTCGGGCTGCATGTCGAGGAAGGGTTTGAGTTTTTGCACGCCCGCGTTGCACACCAGTGTGTCGATGCTGCCGAACGTTTTAACCGTCTGCGCCACTGCGGACGCGATGCTGTCGGCATTGGTGACATCGGTCTTCAGTGCCAGCGCGCGGCGTCCCTGTGCCTTGACGCCGGCGAGGGTTTCTTCCAGTGCCATGGTGTCGCGCCCGAGCAGCGCCACGTCCGCGCCGGCCTGCGCCAGCGCTACTGCCACCGCGCGGCCGATGCCGCGGCTGGCGCCGGTGACCACTGCGGTTTTACCTTTGAGATCAAACATGGTTGTTCCTTGAGTTTTTGACGGGATGACGCCTATTGCTGTTGCTGTTGTTGCTGCTGCGCGTAGCGATCCCAGGTCGTCGCTGTAAAGGGCGTCTCGCGCAGCACGTTTTTGCGCACTTTGTTGGTTTCGGTCTTGGGCAGGGCGGCGACAAATTCGACGTAGCGCGGCACCGCGAACTTCGGCAGTTGTTGTTGCGCATGAGCGCATAGCGTTGCGGCATCGAGCTTCGCACCGGCACGCGCAATCACCACGATTTTTACATCGTCACCGCCCAGCTCGCACGGCACGGCAATCGCTGCCACTTCAAGCACGCCGTCCACCTGCGCCAGGGCTTCCTCCACTTCGAATGCGGATACGTTTTCACCGCGCACGCGTATGCCGTCCTTGAGGCGTCCGACAAAATACAAATTGCCTGCGGCATCGAGGTGGCCGGCGTCGCCGGTGTGTAACCACAGGTCTTTCCAGGCGGCGATGGTGGCAAGCGGGTCGCCATCGTAGCCGAGCATGAGGGTGCAGGGTTCGCTGGAGCGCACCAGAATTTCTCCGGTTTTTCCCGGTGGCAGCGGATCATTATGCTCGTCGGCGACGCGCACCTCGAAACCCGGCAGTGCGCGGCCCACGCTGGCGAGATCGGGATTGTCGTGCGGCAGGTACACCCCCACATTGCCTTCGGTCGAACCATAACCGCTACGCAGCGCAACGCCGTGATGCGACTGAAATGCCACAAAATCATGCGCCGAGGCACCTATGCCCCAGCCGATGCGCAACGCCGTGCCCGCACTGTCGGCAGCGGTGCTGGTATTTAACAGTATGCGCAAGATCTCGCCGATATAGTAAAACACCGTGCAGCCATGCGCGCGCACCTCGGGCCAGAAGCGCGTGGCACTGAATTTTTCAACCAGCACCATTTTCGCGCCTGCGAGCAGTACCGGCAGCGTGATCATGGCCTGTGCCGTGTTATGAAACAGCGGAAAAAAATTGTAGTAGACATCGCGTTCAGTCAGCGCCAGATCGGACGCGATGTTGCGTCCCAATAGGTATTGCTGTGCGTGCGACAGCAGCACCCCTTTCGACGGCCCGGTGGTGCCGGAGGTGTTCATGATTGCCCCTACGTCGGCGCCAGAGACAGTGACGGGAGGTGGCTGAGTGTGAGCGTTATATAAAATATCTCTAAAAAACAAATAGTTACGTTCGCACCGCGGCTGGGTGCTGCCGAGCACGATAAACGCCTTGAGGCCGCGTAGCTGATCGATCACGGCTTCGAGTTCGGGCAGCAAACTCTCTTCAACCACCAGCGCTGACACGGGTGCGCGCTGCAGCGTGTGCAGCAATTGCGCGCTTTTATAAGCGCTGTTGAGCGGCAATTGAATGGCGCCGATGCGCGACAAGCCAAACCACAGGTCGAGATATTCGAGGCGGTTGTTAAGCAGTAGCGCAACGCGCTCACCTTGGACGATGCCCAGGCCGTGAAATGCAGCGGCGATGTGATCCGCACGGTGGTCGGCTTCGGCATAGGTGATATTTTCGGTGCCGCAAACGGTGAACACGCGCTCGCCGATGCGCTGCGCCTGCAGGCGCAGGATGTGCGCGGCGACTTGTTGGGCCAGCGGCAGGCCGGCAAAAAACGCAGTGCTCACGATGCAAAGTCACGCATGACCATCCCGCATTAAAACAGTGGGCGCATGATACGTGGGCCGGCCGTGCGAGGAAAGCTTTCCGAATGTCTGCGCACCTGCACAGTCCTTGAACGCTTCTGCAGGTGCATAAGACGCTAGCGACAATGCTCGCGATTGACTGTTTATCTGTCGCGGGATAGATTGCCGTTTCGTAACCATGAGTGGGTTTAAATATCCGCTACTCTAGCGGCACCGCTATCATCCCGAAAGGCGCATCATGCTGAAACTACAAGTCCGTTACGCGGCACTGCTGTCGAGCGTTGTCATGGCTTTTATGCCGGTGCCCGCCATTGCGCAGGGGGACCCGTGGCCGCTCAAGGCGGTGCGCTGGATCGTGCCGTTCCCGCCTGGCGGTTCGACCGATATCATCGCACGCTTGATCAGCCCGAAACTCTCGGAAAGTCTCGGCCAGCAGGTGATTATCGACAATCGCAGTGGCGCGTCCGGCAACATCGGCAGCGAACTGGTCGCGCGTGCCGCCCCTGACGGTTACATGCTGTTGTCGAACACCATGCCGTTCGTGGTCAATCCCGCAATGGTAGCCAAGCCGGCCTACGACGTGCAGCGCGATTTCGAGGCCATCATGTTGATGGCGAATCAGACCTCATTCCTCGGTCTGCACCCGTCCGTCCCGGCGCGCACGGTGAAGGAGTTGATTGCACTCGCCCGCGCCAAACCCGGTGCGCTGAACTATGGCACGGCCGGCATCGGCACCAATCCGCACGTGGCGGGTGAGCTGTTCAATCTGCTGGCCAAGGTAGACATCGTCGCCGTGCACTTCAAGGGCGGCGCACCGGCCCTCATTGCAGTCATGGGAGGAGAGATCAGCTTCGTCTACAACTCGACAGCGGGCGCGGTGCCCCACATCCGCGCCGGACGCATCCGCGCCATCGCGGTAACCGGCACGCAGCGTGCCGGCACCCTGCCGGAGGTTCCTACTATCGCAGAAGCCGGCGTTCCCGGCTACGAGTTCCAGGCGTGGCACGTGATCGTCGCGCCCAAAGGCACGCCGAAGCCTATCACCGGCCTGCTGAACGAGCGCATCAAGGCGGCGCTGAAGTCACCCGATCTCATTCAGCGTTTCAAGCAGGACGACCTCGACATCATCGGTGCAACTCCGGAGCAGACCGCTACCTTCCTCGCCGCCGAGGTGAAGAAGTGGAGCCGCGTGGTCAAGGAACGCGGCATGCGGGCCGAATAAATTCATTGAAAACGAGCGCATAAATGTAGCGCGCGCCATGCGCACGTCAGCCCGCGTTGGTTGCTGGACGGCGCCTGGATCACGCTACGGCTTTAGCTGCCGCGTACGCGGAGATACAGGCGACTCCGATGATGAGCCACCGCCGCACCATTCACTCCGCCTTGATGCCCGCTGCCTTCACCACCTTGCCGATGGTCGCGTAGTCTGCGTGTATCATGCGCGCCATTTCTGCGGGCGATACACTGGCGCTGGGGGCGAGACCCTGCGTAGCAAACTGTTCCCGTACGGCGGGCATGGCCGCGACGTGGCGCATCACGCCGTGCACCTGGCTGATGATGGCGCGCGGCGTTCCCACCGGCGCGAGTACGCCGTTCCAGCTGACGTATTCGTAACCGGGCACGCCCGCTTCGGCGATGGTCGGCAGTTCCGGCAAAATCGGCGAGCGCTGTTTGGAAGAAATCGCAATGGCGCGCAGGCGCCCGGCGCGGATCTGTCCCACCAGCGCTGCCGCCGGTGATATTGCCCATTGCGCTTCGCCGCCGACCACGGCGGTGGCCATGGGCCCGCCGCCTTTGTAGGGCACGTGCGTGGTGTTGATGCCGGTGAAACTGACGAACAATAATCCGGCCAGATGGCTGGAGGAGCCGACACCTGCCGAGCCCATGTTGAGCTTGCCGGCCTGTGATTTCGCCAGCGCGAGGAACTCGCCCACGCTTTTTACGGGTAATGCGGGGTTGACCACGAACACCGCCTCGACATTGGCGAACAGAGAAATGGGCGCGAAGTCTTTCAGCGTATCGAACGGCAGCTTTTTGTAAGTGAAACTGGACACGATCATGGAACTGGATGCGCCTGCCAGCAGGGTGTAGCCGTCGGCAGGTGCGCGCGCCGCCAGTTCTACGCCGATGGTGCCGCCGGCGCCGCCGCGATTGTCGATCACGATCTGCTGGCCGAGTGATTCGGTCATTTTCGCAGCGAAGATGCGCAATATCGTATCCAGTGACGAGCCCGCCGATTGCGCCGCGATCATGCGTATGGGACGCTGGGGGTAGCTAGCGGACGTGCCTGTTGCAATAGGCTGTGCATGCGCGCCTGCCATGACCAGGCACAGCCCGGCAACGGTCAACCCGGTGAGTGTTTGCAGCATATGGAATCCTCCGTGATGTGCCAGCAGCATTTTGGCACGGCTGGCGTTGGGTGACGCAGCCCTCTTTCCAAAATGGGGCAATCGGGCGCACAATAACCTGTCGCACACATACACCGGAGACCGCTATGGGAAATATGGAACAGGTTGGACAATCGCTGGAAACCTTCGCTGCCCAATGCCACGAAGCTATCAAGGCACAACCCGGCCCCGCAGGCCGCCGCAAAGTCGTCAACCTGTTGTCGCAAGTATTGAGGGACGAGCAATTTGTTGCGAAATACGTGGATGGCAACGATAAAGAACGCAATGTTCTGTATCAGGATCCTGAATTCGGCTTTTGCATCATCGCGCACAATTACGAGGGTCCCAAGGAAAGCGGGCCCCACGATCATGGCCATTCCTGGGCGATTTACGGCCAGGCGCGCGGTGAGACAGCCATGAACGACTGGTCGCTGCTCGAAAAAGCCAGCGCCGAAGTGCCAGGCAAGGTCAAGCATGTGCGCACCTACAAGCTGACGCCGGGCATTGCGCACCTGTATAACGAAGGCGACCTGCATTCGCCGAGCCGCGCTGCTTCGACCAAGCTGATACGCATCGAAGGCACCGATATGACCCAGGTGAAGCGCTTTAAATTTGTGGCGGTGTGAGTCGCGTTGAGAGTCGGGGGTTGAGAGTTGGGAGTAAGGCGCGTTACCGCGATTTACTCTTGACTCCAAACGCCAAACTGCTCTTCAGTGCAAAGCCCCTGCCGGGATAGCCGGCAACGCCCCCTGCGTCAGATTGTAGAGATGGCGTTTACGCACCAGCCACATCGAGATCGACACCAACGCGCCAAACAGCGCGATCACTATATAAATGGATAAGTCGATGCGGATCAGCAGTGCGTAGAAGCCGATCATGCACAGAATGGAAATGTTTTCATTGAAGTTTTGCACGGCGATGGAATGACCGGCGCCCATCAATATATGGCCGCGATGCTGTAGCAGCGCGTTCATCGGTACCACAAAAAATCCCGCCAGCGCGCCGATGAGGATGATCAGCGGCACCGCCAGGTAGACGGTTTGCACCACGATCATCGCCATCACCAGCACGCCCATGGCGATGCCCATCGGCACCACGTTCACCGCGCGGTTAAGCGGCACCATTTTAGCCGCGAGTATCGCGCCCAAGGCAATTCCGGCTGCGCATACGCCCTGCAAATAGGTGCCTTGCGACAAGGTGTAGCCGAGCGCGACTTCCGCCCATTTCAACACGATGAATTGCAGGGTCGCACCGGCGCCCCAGAAAAGTGTGGTGGTCGCCAGCGAAATCTGCCCGAGTTTGTCGGTCCATAGCAGTCTCACGCAATGCGCGAACTCGCGTATCAGATAGATCGGATTGCGATTGACTATCTTGTGATCGACGCCGGTGTTCGGGATATACAGATTAAACATCGCCGCGATCATATAGAACGCAATAATAAACACGATGGCGGCTTCGCCGGGCGTGTCGATGCCGGTGTCGATGTGCGGTAAGTCTATGGCCAGCAAGCGGCTGGCAACCGCTTCACTCACCAGCATGCCGCCGAGCAGCGTGCCCAGAATGATGGAGCCCACGGTGAGGCCCTCGATCCAGCCGTTGGCGATCACCAGTTTGTGATGCGGCAGATATTCGGTAAGGATGCCGTACTTGGCGGGCGAATAAGCGGCGGCACCGAGGCCCACTACAGCGTAGCCAAAGAGTATGGTCGCGTAGTTTTCAACACCGGGTATCGACCACCATTCGTGCGTGAAGATCAGCAGGCAGCCCGCGATCTTGATGGTGTTGGTGATCAGCATCACCCGGCCCTTGGGCATGGAGTCGGCGAAGGCGCCCACCACGGCCGCGAACAACACATACGATACCGTGAAAAAAAACTTCAGCATCGGCGTCATCCACTCGGGCGCATACAGTTGCATCAGCAGCGCGATGGCGGCGACCAGCAGCGCGTTGTCGGCCAGCGACGAGAAAAATTGCGCCGCCATGATGATGTAAAAACCGAAGGGCATGTTTTTGTTTTATAAGGAGTTTTCGTATTCCGCCCGGAGGCCGGCGCGATGCAGGCGAGGTTATACCATAGTTCCATACGCTTGGATTTTATACAGCCGGCCGCTGCGCAAGGCAGCTGCCGGCGGAGCTACTCTCCGCTGTCGAAATGTGATTGAATCGACCCGGGCGCTGCTGTTTGGGTGCACCTACCTGGTTTGTTTTTGGAATAGATCTTGTCACGCCCTATAGCCGCCACCATCGATTTAGCTGCGCTACGCCATAACCTGGGCGTGGTGCGACTGCACGCAAAACAATCGCGCGTGCTGGCGGTGCTCAAGGCCAATGCGTATGGGCATGGCGTAAGGTCTGTGGCGCGCGCCCTGGCGGACGCGGGCGTGGACGGTTTCGCGTTGCTGGAACTGGAGGCAGCGATAGCGCTGCGCGACGCCGGCTACCAGCAGCGCATCGTGCTGCTGGAAGGCTTTTTTGATGCGCGTGAATTGGCGCTGCTGGCTGAACATCGTATCGACACGGTGGTTCATTGCACAGAGCAGATCGCGCTGCTGCAGCAGGCGCCCGCGGGCGCGAAGCTCAATGTGCTGATCAAACTGAACAGCGGCATGAATCGCCTGGGTTTCGGTGAAACGGCGTTTCCCGGTGCACTCGCGGCCCTGCGTGCCACTGTCGCGGTTGGTGAGATGACGCTGATGACGCATTTCGCCAACGCGGATGATGCGCGAGGCGTGGCGTGGCAAATGCACGCCTTTGAACGCATGACACGCGGCATGCGGCTGCCGCGCAGCCTCGCCAATTCGGCGGCGATAGTGCGCTACCCCGAGACCCACGCCGCATGGGTGCGCCCCGGCATCATGCTCTACGGCGCTACCCCGTTCGCCGATGTCAGCGCAGCGCAATTGGGACTCAAGCCAGTGATGACCCTGACTGCGGAGATTATCGCCGTGCAACAGTTGCAAGCGGGCGAAACCACAGGCTACGGCGGCGTGTTCGAGGCCCAGCGCGACACGCGCATCGGCGTGGTCGCTTGCGGTTATGCCGACGGCTATCCGCGCCATGCGCCCAGCGGCACGCCCGTGCGCGTGGGCGATACCTTGAGCGGCACCGTGGGCCGCGTGTCGATGGACATGTTGTGCGTGGATCTCACGGCGTTGCCGGATGCCGGCGTGGGCACGCTGGTTACTTTGTGGGGCGACGGCAATCCGGTGGATGATGTGGCCGCGGCTGCGGGCACGGTGGGCTACGAACTATTGTGTGCGCTGGCGCCGCGGGTGCCGGTGCATTTGAATACCGTGCCGGCTCCTGCCTGGTAATAGCCGCCATGGCCAAGCCCAAAACGATTTACGTCTGCACCGAGTGCGGCGGTCAGTCGCCCAAGTGGCAAGGGCAGTGTCCCGCATGCCACACCTGGAATACGCTGGTTGAAAGTGTGCATGAAGCTGCAGCGTCGGGCGGCAATCGCTACGGCTTGATTGCCGAGGCGGGTAGGCTGCAGCGCCTGTCCGAAGTGCAAGTGCGCGAGGAAGCGCGTATCCCGTCAGGCGTCAGCGAATTTGACCGCGTGCTCGGCGGCGGGCTGGTGCCGGGCGGCGTGGTGCTGATCGGCGGCGATCCGGGCATCGGAAAATCGACGTTGCTGTTGCAATCGCTGGCCGCGATGGGCGTCACGCGTAAAGTGCTGTATGTCAGCGGCGAAGAGTCCGCTCAGCAAATTGCGTTGCGCGCGAAGCGTCTGGACGCCGATGCGACACGCATGCATGTGCTGGCCGAAATCAATCTCGAAAAGATTCAGGCGACGATACTGCACGAAAAACCCGATGTGGCGGTGATCGATTCGATACAAACCCTGTATTCGGCGGCGCTGACTTCTGCGCCGGGTTCGGTGGCACAGGTGCGTGAATGCGCGGCACAGCTCACGCGGGTCGCTAAATCGGGGGCGACAACGATAATTCTGGTCGGCCACGTCACCAAGGAAGGTGCGCTGGCAGGGCCGCGCGTGCTCGAGCACATGGTCGATACGGTACTGTATTTCGAGGGCGACACGCATTCGAGCTTCAGATTGATCCGCGCCTTCAAAAATCGTTACGGTGCGGTGAATGAACTCGGCGTGTTTGCGATGACCGAAAAAGGTTTGAAGGGCGTGTCCAACCCCTCGGCCTTGTTTTTGTCACAGCACAGCGGCGAAGTCGCCGGCTCGTGTGTGATGGTGACGCAGGAAGGCACGCGTCCGATACTGGTTGAGATTCAGGCGCTGGTGGATGAAGCGCATGCGCCGAATCCGCGCCGGCTCTCGGTGGGGCTCGAACAAAACCGGCTGGCGTTGTTGCTGGCGGTGCTGCATCGGCATTCGGGCATCGTGTGTTTTGATCAGGATGTGTTCATCAACGCCGTCGGTGGCGTGCGCATCAGCGAACCAGCGGCGGATCTGGCGGTGATGATGGCGGTGGTGTCGTCACTGAAAAATAAACCGTTGCCGGCGAAGCTGGTGGTGTTTGGCGAAGTCGGTCTTGCCGGTGAAGTGCGTCCGGTGCAGCGGGGGCAGGAGCGCTTGCGTGAAGCCGCCAAGCTGGGATTTACACAGGCATTGATCCCCGCTGCGAACCAACCCAAGCAGGCGATTGCCGGGCTGCAGGTGATGGCGGTGGAGCGCATCGAGGACGCCGTGCTGCGCTTTCGCGATGGCTTCACGTAGGCCGGAATACGCAGCGCGTCTCACGAGCGTGCTGTCTTCACGCAATCGACTGCGCGCGCGATGCCGGATAGATTGCCGCTTCATAAATTAATGTTGCTTAATGCTTATACGCCTGCCACCATGAAGCTGATGATGTTACGTTTTGCTGGAACTAACCCTAAAAAGGAGCGCCGTGAGTAAGATTCGATTGTTGAGTGCATGGGTGGGTCTCATCGTGTTAGCGTGCGGCACCGCGTGGGCGCAACCCTATCCGTCGAAAGCGGTGCGCGTGGTTATTGTGTTTCCTCCCGGCGGCGCGACGGACATCGTGGGGCGGATAGTGTTTCAGAAAATGAGCGAGCAGCTCAACCAGCAGTTCATCATCGACAATCGGACCGGGGCGAGCGGCACTATCGGCGCCGCTATCGTGGCCAAGAGTGCGCCCGACGGCTATACCCTCATGGTGTATTCGGCGACGCTCATCGCCAATCAGCACCTTTACAAATCGCTGCCGTACGACGCGTTGAAGGACTTCATCGGCATAGCGCCGGTCGCGCGGCTGGTGGGCGTGCTGGTGGTACACCCCTCGATGCCGGTGCGTACGATAAAAGACCTGATAGGCCTGGCGAAAGCGCGGCCGGGTCAGATCATTTACGGCACGGCTGGCGTCGGTGCGTTCCAGCATCTCTCGACCAGCCTTTTCGCCAACATGGCCGGTGTGCAAATGGTTCATGTCCCGTACAAGGGGGGGGGTCCGTCAGCCATTGCCACGGCGGCCGGCGAAGTACAGGTGATGCTCACGCCGATATCAGAGGTACTCCCTCACATCAAGACCGATCGCGTGCGGGCCATCGCGGTGTCTTCGGAGAAGCGAACCACGCAGTTACCGGAGATCCCCGCCATAGCGGAAACGGTAAAGGGTTACGAATTCGTTTCGTGGATGGGCATTTTCGTGCCGGCTGGCACGCCGAGGGCGATCGTCGATAAGCTCAATGCCGAGCTCAAGAAGTCGGTGGCGGATCCCGATGCCGCCGCGAAGCTTTCGGCCCAAGTGCTCGACCCCATGCATATGACGCCCGAGGCGTTCTCTAAACTGCTGCAGTCCGAGCACGCCAAGTACGAAAATATCGTGAAGATTTCGGGTGCTCGCGTCGAATAGACAGGCACGGCAAAATGGATCTGCAAACCTGCTGGGCCTGCAAGGGAGCCTCGTGAACGAACGCTTATTCAGCAAGGCACAGCCCTTGACGATCGCCGATCAAGGCTTTTTTTTCGTCGGCGGCCAGTACGTCGAAACGTCGCAAGGGCGCATCAGCGGCGGGCAAATGTACGTGCAGTATCAAATTCCCGCGCAGCAAACGCAGCCGTACCCGGTGGTGATGATACACGGCGGCGGGCAGACCGGTGTGAACTTTCTCGGCACGCCCGATGGACGGCGCGGCTGGGCGGATTATTTTGTGGCCAACGGCTATGCGGTGTATGTGGTGGATCAGCCGTCGCGCGGGCGCTCCGGCTTTATCGGAAAATTGTATGGCGCGGCAGCGAATCGCAGCGCCGAGGCGATTGCCGAACGTTTTACCGCGCCGGAAAACGCGAAACTGTGGCCGCAGGCCCATTTGCACACGCAGTGGCCGGGGAGTGGTATGGCGGGTGACCCAAGCTTTGATCAGTTTTATGCCTCGCAGGTCGAGAGCATGAGCGACGTGGGTGCGGGCGAATTGATGGTGCGTGAGGCAGGCAGCGCACTGTTGGATCGCATCGGCCCCGCAATCTTGCTCACCCATTCGCAAAGCGGGCCGCTGGGCTGGACTATCGCCGATGCGCGCCCCAGTCTGGTGAAAGGCATCGTCGCGGTGGAGCCGAATGGCGCACCGGTGTATGAAATCAAATTTACCGGTGCACCCGATTATTTCGAAGATGATGTGCTGGCACGCCCGTGGGGCATCACGCGCCATGCGCTGACGTTTTCGCCGCCGGCGGCCGCTGCCAGCGACATGCGCTTTGTGAAGCAGGCACAGGCGGATGGCCCTGGCCTCGTGCGTTGCTGGCTGCAGGCTGAACCTGCGCGGCAACTGACCCACCTCAAGGGCATACCGATACTGATGGTCACTGCCGAAGCCTCGTATCACGCGCCGTACGATCACGGCACCTCGTTGTTTTTAAAGCAGGCGGGCGTTGCGCATACGTTTGTACGGCTGGCCGATGCGGGCATACGCGGCAACGGTCATATGATGATGCTGGAGAAAAACAATCTCGACATCGCGCGCTATTTCCAGCAGTGGCTGCAGGCTAACGTCAAATGAAGTGGCTGCCGCTACTGGCGGTGCTGGTGCCGTGCCTGTCGTCCGCGCAACACTATCCCGTAAAATCCGTGCGCGTTATCGTGCCGGCGTCTCCGGGCGGCGGACTCGACATCATGGCGCGCATGCTGGGGCAAGCGCTGTATGGCGTGTGGGGGCAGGCCGTGGTGGTGGATAACCGGCCCGGTGCGGGTGTCATGCTCGGTGTCGAAGTGGCCGCCAAAGCCGCGCCCGACGGCTACACCGCACTGGTGGTCAACGCCAATCTCGCCTCTAATGCAGTGATGCAACAAAAGCTGGGTATCGTCAACGCGCTTTCTGCGGTGACGCTGCTGGCAACGTTGCCCAATGCGCTGTCGGTGCCTGCGTCGTCCCCGGCGCGGACGACGAGTGAGTTCATTGCCCTTGCCAAATCCTCAAAGCTGACTTTTGCCACTGCGGGGGCAGGCACGCTGGGTCACGTTTTTGCAGAAATGCTCAAACTGGCGGTGGGCGCGGACATGACGCATGTGCCCTATAAAGGCGGCGGCCCGGTGATGGCGGCGCTTACCGGCGCACAGGTGAACGCGGGCGTGGTGAGCGTGGCATCGACGGTTCCGCATATGAAGGCCGGACGGGTGCGCATGCTCGCAGTCACGGGCAAAAAGCGCGCCAGCGTGGCACCGGAGATACCGACGTTCGCGGAGACGGTAGCGGGACTCGAACTCGATGGCTGGATCGGACTGCTGGTGCCGAAAGGAACCCCGCGCGCGACGATGGCGGCGCTGGCGGCGTCGGTGCACAGCGTTATCGAAGCCGCCGACATGCGCCAGCGCCTCGCGCTGCAGGGCTATGAGGTGCAGACCAGCACGCCGGACGCATTCGACAAAGTGATACGCGCTGATCTAGCCCAATACGCAAAGGTTATACGCGAGGCGAATATTCGAGAGTAGTTGACGGTACGGCGGTGAAGGGGTGAAGATCTAAGTGCGTGAGCGGGTGAACGGGTGAGCGGGTGAACGGGTGATCGAGGAACCCAGTTGTCGCGCCTATGCCCGCATTCGAAAACCGCATCCCGACCACTGCACCGGTCTTTCCCGTTCACTCGCTCACTCGTTCACCCGTTCACCCGTTCACCCATTCACTCGTTCACCGAGGTTCAGACATGCAAGTTACCCGCACGCTCGCTAAGTTCCTGGTCGAACACAAAGCGGCCGCCCTGCCGCAAGCCGTGCGTCACGAAGGCGCACGCGCACTGCTGAACTGGGTGGCCTGTGCCATAGGCGCATCCAGGCACGCGACGGTCAAGCGCGCGCTGGCGGCGCTGTATGATTTATCCGGCCCGCGTGACGCCACCATACTGGGCCGCAGCGAACGTGTGGATATTTTTCAGGCGGCCTTGCTCAATGGCGCGACCTCGCACACTTTTGATTTTGATGATACGCACATGAAAACGGTGATCCATCCCAGCGGCCCGGTGGCGTCGGCGATACTGGCGCTGGCGGAGCGTCAAGCGGTGAGCGGACGTGATTTTTTGCATGCCTTCCTGTTGGGCGTTGAAACCGAATGCCGTATCGGTAACGCGGTGTTTCCTAATCATTACGATGCCGGCTGGCATATCACGGCCACTGCCGGTGTGTTTGGCGCGGCGGCAGCGGCGGGGCGCTTGCTCAGGCTGAATGAGCAGCAGATGGTTTGGGCATTGGGCACCGCGGCCACTCACGCCTGCGGCATACGCGAGACCTTTGGCACTATGGCCAAGCCCTTGCATCCGGGCATAGCGGCGCGCAATGGTCTGATGTCTGCGCTGCTGGCGAAAAAGAATGTCACCAGTGCGGAACAGGGCATCGAAGGCCGGCGCGGGTTTGCAGCGGTACTCTCGACAAAATTCGATCCAGCGGCCATCACCGAAGGACTGGGTAATACCTGGGAGATTTCGTCTAACAGCTACAAGCCGTACGCCTGCGGTGTGGTGATCCATCCCGCAATGGATGGCTGCATCCAGTTGCGTAACGAACACAAACTGAAGCTCGATGACATCGCGCGCATCGATCTGCAAGTGCATCCGCTGGTGCTCGAACTCACCGGACGGCGCGTACCCAAGTCGGGGCTGGAGGCCAAGTTCAGCATCTACCATTCGTGCGCCGCAGCGATCCTGCTGGGCGAGGGCGGTGAAGCAGCGTACAGCGACGCCCTCGTGCGCAACCCCAAAGTGATGCGGCTAAGAGATCAGGTCTATGCCGTGGTGCAGGCCGGGGTGAACGAAGATCAAGTGCACATGAGCATGACACTCAAGGACGGTCGGGTGCTCGAAAAAACGGTGGAACATGCCGTCGGCAGCATCGCGCGCCCGATGAGCGACGCCGCTCTCGAAGCCAAGTTTCACGCGCTGTGCAAAGGCTTATTGCCGGCGGCGCAGACCGACAAGTTGATCGGTCTGTGCTGGAACGTCGGCAAGTTGAAAAGCGCGGCGGAAATTGCGCGGGCGGCAGTGCCTGCAAAGGTCAAGGCTAAGGCTGCAAAGAAGTAGCTACGAAAAGCAAGGCCTATGCTGCGCGGCGTACCGGCGCCATGCCTGCTTTGGCTTTGGCCATAAGCCCGGTCGCTTCCAAATCCGCGCGCATCCCTTGCTTCATCGCTTCCGTCATTTCCGCGCACGGCGCGCGTACTGGACCACCGGCCATGCCGACGCATTCCATCCAGAATTTCTGCTCGGCGATGGCCATGCGGTTGGAACTGCCGTAGCCGGGGATCCATTTCGCGAGTACGGAACGCAGCGGGTTGATGCTCTTGCAGATATCGACTGCTTTGTTCATGTCGCCGTTTTGCGCGGCGTGGGTGTAGTCGCGCAGCGGCAGGTAACCGGGCACCTGGTAGAGATGCGGGCAGTAGTTGAGCAGCCAGTGGTCGCCGCAGACGGCGATGTTATAGAGCCATGGCGCTTCGTCGGCGACACTGACTTCGATTTGTTGGCCGACGCTGTCGCGTAGTGAGGTTGCCCCGGCCATGCCCGAAACGCCCTGTTTGTAGCCGCAGATGTTGGGAATAGTGGCCAGGCGCTGCGCGAGTTTCGCCGATAGCGGATGACCCTGATTGGTATTGAACAGGCAAATGCCGATGTCGACGCGGTCGGCGACGCACTTGTAGTAGTCGAACACCGCATCGTCGCCGCGCGCAGCCATGTATGGCGTCAGGATGATGACGAAATCGATGCCCACGTCCTGCGCATGTTTTGCGAGCTTGGCGGCCTCCAGTGGATTCTGGTGGTGGCAGCCGGCGATCAGCGGCACACGGCCTTGGTTGACCTCGACATTGATTTCCACCACACGCATGCGCTCTTCGTTGGTCATCGCCCAGAACTCACCGACGTTGCCGATGCAGTAATGGCCGTCGATGTTCAGGCCGGTGATGCAGTGTTCAAGGTTAGCTGCAATGCCTTTTTCATCGAGCCTGTCGGCGTCGATGAAATTGGTCGGCAGTGCGGTCCACACGCCGCGCAGCATTGCCTTGGCAGCTTCCTTGGCTTCGTTACGTTGGTATTTCATGGGGTTCTCCGAATTAAATAATGGCGGCGATGGCGGACAGGTGAATCGAGAATATCAGAACCTCGGCACGCGATCCAGCGCGAGCGGACCTCATCATCGATAGCTAAGGCATGGTTTTTAAATAGATTTCGTTGGTTCCTACTCGACCTTGATGTTGGCCGCCTTCACCACATCCCCCCATTTTTTTATTTCCGACGTGATATAGGCGGTGAACTCCTCGGGCGTGGAGGGCGTGGGCACTGTGCCTTCGTTGAGCATGCGCGCGTTGACCTCTTTGTTATTTACGCTGGCAACGATGTCGCGGCTCAAACGCTGCACTATATCCCTGGGCATATGGGCGGGGCCCAACATGCCGGCCCACGCATAGGCCTCATAGCCGGGCAGACCTGCTTCAGCCACTGTCGGAAATTCTGGCAGCGACGGCAGGCGCTGGGCGTTGCCCACACCCAGCGCGCGCAATTTGCCGGCACGGATATGCGGCAACGCGGTGGGTATACTGCTGTAAGTAAGGTGCGCTTCGCCGGAAAGCACCGCGATGACCGAGGGCGCGGTGCCCTTGTAGGGGATGCCCACAGTTTTAACCTGGCCCACGGCGTTCAGCACTTCACCCGCGATATGTCCGGTATTGCCGATGCCAGGGTGCGAGTAGGTGATCTCGTTGGGGCGTGCCTTGGCGAGAGCGATCAGGTCTTTCACATTCTTCACCGGCAGCGAAGGATGCGCCACCAGCAGCAGCGGAAAGTTGATCATGTTGGCGATCGGGGTGAAATCGCGCAAGGTGTTGTACGGCAGCTTGGCATAAAGGTGGGGGTTGATCGCCAGCGGTCCGGCCGATATCGCCGCAATGGTGTAGCCGTCGGGCGCTGCGGCCATCAGCGCCTGCAGGCCGACGATGCCGTTGGCGCCGGCGCGATTGTCGATGGCGACTTGCTGGCCGATGCGCTCGGCGAGCTTTTGTCCCACGACACGGCCGACGAAATCAACACCGCCGCCTGGCGGGAAGGGCACGATCATGCGGATGGCTTTGTTAGGGTAGCCTTGGGCGCAGGTTAGCGTCGGCGCAAGGCCTAGCGCCAGGGTTGCCGCGGCAACCCGCTGTAGCGTTAAACGCATGGAGTGCTCCTCCCGTATGAATGGGCGGCCAGTTTGCAGCAATTGGCGAGCTTGTCAACCAAGTAGCGTGCGCTGTGCGCACGATGCAAGCGCGATCCGGACGTGTACGCACGGTGGTGGCATAGGCCGCTGCTATACTTCACGCCGGTTTGCAACAGGGAGTGTTGGCGTGCTGAAAATAGGAATACTGCTGGGCGACGACATCGGCATCGAGGTCGTGCCGGAGGCCGTCAAAGTCATGAAGGCTGCCGCCGCAAAGAGCGGCCTTGCCATCGCATGGAGCGAACACGCCATCGGCAAACGCGGCCACGAATTGCACGGCCACACCTTTCCGCAACAGACCATAGACGAGCTTAAAAACGTCGATGGCTGGCTGTGCGGCCCGATTGGGCATAACGCTTATCCGCGCAATGACCCGACCTGGATCATGCCGCCGGTGCGCAAGCGTTTTGAACTCTATGCGAACATCAAACCGGTGAAGTCCTACCCGAATATTGCATCGGTGCACAAGAACGTCGATATCGTATTTCTGCGCGAGGTGACCGAAGGCTTTCAGTCCAGCGACACCGTTACTGCCGGTGCCGGGGAGTTTCGTCCCAACGATGAAATCTCCATCGGCTCGCGCGTGGTCACGCGTCAGGGCGCTAATCGTGTGGCGCGCGCGGCGTTCGAGATCGCACGCACGCGCACTAAAAAGACGGTCACCGCCGTGCACAAAGAGCCCGTGTATCGGCTGGTGTGCGGCATGTTCGCCGAGGAATGCCGCAAAGTAGCGCAGGAATTTCCCGATGTGACCTTTAACGAAGTGCTGGTGGACGGCTTTGCGATGAAAGTGACGATGAACCCGCTACCCTTTGATGTGGTGGTGACCACCAATCAATTCGGCGACATCCTCACCGATTTGGGCGCGGGCATTGTGGGCGGCCTGGGTCTCGCGCCGGGACTGGTGTGCGGTGAAATGCAGGCGATGGCGCAGGCCACGCACGGTTCCGCACCGGACATCGCCGGCAAAAATATTGCCAACCCGTATGCGCTGATTATGTCGGGGCAAATGCTGCTCGAATGGCTGGGCCGCAAGCGCGATGAAGTCACAGCGATTGCGGCTGCGGCGTTGATGGCGCGCGCGATGGATAAAGTTATCGCGGAACAAAAACACCTGACAGCAGATCTTGGCGGCACCGCCAGCACCAGCGGGATGGGCGATGCGGTGGTTGCGGCAATATAAAATACACAATAAAAACAATTAGTTGCAACGAACTCGTGAAGGCGCTATTGCTGAAAGCATGGCAATTCACTATTGTTGCGCTGCTGTTAAAACCAACCCAGGGGAGATGAAGATCATGAAACGTTTGCTCACGCTATTTACAGCAACGATGTTGATAGGTACGGCGGCCTACGCGTATCAAGTTACCGGTCCGGTACTCGAAGTGAGCGATACTAAAATCGTGGTGGACAAAGCCGGGGAACGTCATGAAATCGCTCGCGACAAGGCCACCAAAGGCGATAAAAATATCAAAAAGGGCGACCGCGTTACCGTGCAGTACAACATGACGGCGACCAGCATCGAAGCTAAAGGTGGCGCGAAAGATGACAAGGCAGCCGCCAAGAAATAACGCCCACACGCTCGAAAAAAGGAAGGCTGAAGGAAGGCCTTCTTTTTTTGTGTGACTATGCCTAGCGCCAGGCGCTGCTTGTGGATACTGCTGTTGTTGCTGGTCGCAGCCGCCGTGGCCTATGGTGCAACGCGCCCCAAACCCCTGGGGGTGGATGTGCTGGTCACCCAACGCGAAGACGTGCAATTGAGCGTGGTGGCGAGCGGACGCGTGTTGGCGCCGGCTCGCGTGGATATCGGTGCCACCCTCACCGGGCGCGTGCAACGCGTGGCGGTGCGGGAGGGTGCGCACGTGCGTGCGGGCGAGTTGTTGATCTTGCTGGAACAAACGGAGCTGAATGCTGCCGTGGCGCAGGCGCGCGCGGCACGTGAGCGTGCGCGTGCGCGGGTGCTATCGGTGGCGACGCTGGCGCTGCCCACTGCGCGCGAATCGCAGACGCAGGCTGAAGCGAACGTGGCGCTGGCCGAGCGCGAGCAGCAGCGTGCGCAAGACCTGCTGGCGCGCCATTTCATCAGTCAGGCGCGTATGGACGAAGCCGCACGTCAATTGCAGATAGCACGCAGCCAACTGGCCGCAGCGCGCTCGCAAGTCGGCGCGCAAGACGCGCAGGGCGCCGAAGCGCAGCAGGCGCGCAGCCAACTGCTGGAGAGCGAGGCCGCGCTGGACGTGGCACAGGCAAGATTGGCGCAGACTGAAATTCGCGCACCGGCGGCGGGCGTGGTGCTGGAACGTTTAACCGAGCCGGGCGACATCGCACAAGCGGCCAAGCGCATGCTGACACTGGCGCTGGACGGGCCGTCGCGGCTGATCGTGCAGGTGGATGAAAAAAATCTGCCGCTGCTGCAACAAGGGCGCACGGCCACCGCCGTGGTGGATGCTTTTCCGGCCGCACGCTTCACCGCGGAAATAGCGTATATCTCGCCCGGCGTGGACGCTACGCGCGGCACCGTGGAGTTACGGCTGGATATACTCAAGCCGCCGCCCTTTCTGAAGTCAGACATGACGGTGGCAATTGATCTCGCCGGCCCGCTACTCAAGCAGGCCATGATCATTCCCGCCGATACCATACGCCAGTTGCAATCCGATGCGCCGTATGTGTTGCTGGAGCGTACCGGTATCGCTACGCGAGCGCCGGTGCGCACGGGCCTGCACATGCAGGGGCGGGTGCAGATACTCGATGGTTTGGTGCCCGGCGACCGCGTCATACTCGGGCGTGAAGTCGAGGCTGGTGCGCGGGTCAGCGCACGGCGGTAGCTGGCGATGGCGGCATTTGAACTGACGGTTGCATTGCGCTTCCTGCGCGAAGGCCGCATGCAGACCGCGCTGATTATCGGCGGTGCCGCGGTCGGTGTGGCGGTGATTTATTTCATCACCGCGGTGCTGGTGGGGGTGCAGGCGGATCTTATCAAACGCGTGACAGGGGCACAGCCGCATGTCGTGCTCAAGCCGCCGGCAGACACGGTAGCACCGCTGATCGCGCAGACATCAGCGGGCGCGCGGCTGTCCAGCGTGCAGGCACGTCCGCAGCGTTTGACCACCATCGACGGCTGGGCGGCGCTGCTGCGCCAGACCGAGACCACACCGGGGGTCACAGCCGCAGCGCCGGTAGCCAGCGGCGGCGCGCTGGCAGTGAAGGGCGATGCATCGCGCGCCATCATCATTAGTGGTACCGATCTTGAGCGCTACCAGCGGGTGGTGCGTCTCGATGACAAAATCGTGGAGGGGGTGCTCAAACTCGACGCGGGCGACGCCCTGATAGGCATCGATCTCGCGCGCGATCTGGGGGCGGTGCTGGGTGACCGCTTTCGCGTGCAGGCGGTGGATGGGGGCAGCGAAGTGTTCCAGATACGCGCCTTGCTGGACCTGGGTTCGCGTGAGCTGAACCGGCGCTCGGTGTACCTCGCGTTGCGGCCGGCACAAAGCCTGCTCAACATTTCCGGGCGGATTACCAGCATCGAGGTAGCGGTCAGCGACATGATGCGCGCAGATCACATCGCCACCCGTCTGCGCGCACAGTCCGGGCAGCAGATCGAAAGCTGGATCCAGACCAATACCTTTGTGTTTTCGGCCATCGGTAATCAGAACATCATGACGCTGTTGATCCGTGTTTTTGTGACGGTGGTGGTGGTGCTCGGCATCGCCAGCGTACTGGTAGTGTCGGTGGTGCAAAAACGTAAGGAGATCGGCATCTTGCGTGCGCTAGGCGCTACGCGCGGGCAGATGCTGCGCGTATTTCTGATGCAAGGAGCGATCGTGGGATTTGCCGGTGCGCTGACCGGTTCCGCATTCGGCATGGCGCTGATAGCAATTTTCAGCCGTGTTCTGCGTAATGCGGCCGGGCAGCCGCTGTTCTCGCTGGCTTTTGATTACCAACTCACGTTGATTGCGCTGGCTGCAGCCACCTTGCTCGGTGTGCTGGCCGCCGTGCTGCCGGCGCGCAATGCCGCGAATCTGGATCCGGCGCAGGCGATCAGAGGATGAGTGCCGAGTCTGTGCCGCTGGTCGCTTTGCAAGGCATACGTAAATCCTACAACGCGGGCCTGTCCAACGCACAAGAGGTGCTGCATGGCATTGATCTGGGTGTCAACGCGGGCGAGTTCTGCGCACTGATCGGCCCCTCGGGATCGGGCAAAAGTACGTTGCTGAATATACTGGGTTTGCTGGAGCACGCAAGCGGCGGCGTGTATACACTGGCGGGCAGGCACGTCACCGCGCTGGATGATGATGCACTCACGCATGCACGGCATGCCACATTGGGCTTTGTGTTCCAGTTTCACCATTTGCTGCCGGCGTTTAGCGCACTGGAGAACGTCATGCTGCCGGCGTTGATCGGCGGCGCGGGCAAAGCGGATGCGACACGCCACACCACGCGGCTACGTGCAGAGTACTTGCTTGACGCGGTGGGACTTAAGGATGCCTATCACAAAAAACCCAACGCACTTTCCGGCGGCATGCAGCAGCGCGTGGCAGTAGCGCGCGCGCTGCTGCTGGCGCCACGGCTGGTGCTGGCGGACGAACCGACGGGCAATCTGGATACGCACAGCAGCGACAGTATTTTCGAACTGATGCGCCAATTCAATCGCGAGCAGGGCACGGCGTTTTTGGTGGTGACACACGATCCGCGACTGGCAGCCCGTTGTGACCGCATCATCGAACTGGTCGATGGACAAATCGCCAGCGACCGCGCCCATGCGCCAGCGTAGTAGAGACGAAGAAAGTTTCCCCGTCATTCTGGCGCTTGCCAGAATCTAGCAGCCTGTCGGACACAACATCGGCAAGCAAATAAATAAGCGCTCGGCGCGCTGTTTTTCAGGAAATTGAAACATTACTGAGTCGATAGAAGGCGTTTTTATAGTGAATTTCTCTACTGCAGACGCAAGATGGCCATGCGTTTC
>CAMDRT010000025.1 GCA_945906815.1 Bordetella parapertussis | reverse complement strand
GAAACGCATGGCCATCTTGCGTCTGCAGTAGAGAAATTCACTATAAAAACGCCTTCTATCGACTCAGTAATGTTTCAATTTCCTGAAAAACAGCGCGCCGAGCGCTTATTTATTTGCTTGCCGATGTTGTGTCCGACAGGCTGCTAGGGTGGGGATGGGTGGCATTCGAGCGACATTACCCCATCCCCCTCCCAGATGCCCCCTCGCTACGCTCTCCCCCTTGAAAGGGGAGGAGTTTCGCTGGTGCCGTGCCGTTGCATAAGTGCCGCATAGAGTGAAGCACTACTATTAGCGCTACAAAAAATCTCAGTACCCAGTCTGCCGGTCCACTACACCCAATAGCGGTTCGTTCTCTGCAAATCGACGCACGTTTTCACACCAGAAATCCACCACCGATGCGCTCAATTTTACGGACTCGGTGGCAATATGCGGGGTGATGATAGTGTTGGGCAGATCCCACAACGGACTTTCCTGGGGGATGGGATCGGCCGTGGTCACGTCCAGACCAGCGCCGGCAATGCTGCCCGCGCGCATGGCTGCAATCAGCGCGCCTTCATCGATCAAGGCGCCTCGCGACACGTTGATCAGATAGGCCGTGGATTTCATCGCAGCCAGAGCCGCGCTATCGATAATGCGCTGGGTCGCGGGCGTGTTGGGTAGACAAAGCACTACAAAATCGGCCTCGGGCAGCACCTGCAACAGTTCGCTTTGGTCGAAGCAGCGGTCGACATGGGGATGCGCGCGCGGTGTCCGCGACATCCCCAGTACGGTCATGCCAAAACCGATTTTGCACACCCGGGCGAGATTGCTACCGCTGCTGCCGACACCCAGAATCGCGATGGTATGGCCGTGCAGCGGTGGCCACTCCTGGCCTTCACGTCGCCACAGGTGACGTTCCTGATTCTTCAGATACGCCGGAAAATTACGCGACAAGGCCAGCATCAGCAGCACGGCATGCTCGGCCATCAAGGGTCCCGGCGGGCCTTTGATGCAGGTAATGGTCACATGAGCTGCAGCGAGCAAGTCCGGCGTCACCACCTGATCCACACCCGCCGTGGTGGTCTGCACCCAGCGCAATCGTCCCTCGGGCTTTAACACCTCAGAGGAGAGTTTCAAGTAGGGACGACTACCGATAACCGCATCCGCCTCTCCAACCTGTGCGGCAAACGCCGACAGGTCGTGGATGAGCCGCACCTGCACGCGCGGATGCGCCTGGTGCAGTCTTTGGAAGGCCGGTCCGCCCAAGCGATAATTCTCTGGAACCCCTACCAGTAGCAGCAATGCGTCTGACGCCATGACATCTCCTTGGTGAGTAAAGTGTAGCCGATTGCGGCGGCGGGGAGCGGGGATGGTCGAAAATTCACGCGATTGACTGTTAGCCGGTCGCGGGATAGATTGCTGACGGGTGAAATAGGTGTTTGTCATTCCTGTTGCGGGGTGATCGATGAATACGGTAAGCGCGCTGGCAATGCTCATGGTGGCGTTGGTGCAGGTGCTATTCGCAGTTCCTGCGGCGGCACAGCCATACCCATCGAAAGTGGTGCGGCTGGTCGTGCCGTATCCGCCAGGGGGTTCGGTTGACGTGGTGGCGCGCACCATACAGCAGCCGCTGAGCCGGTCGCTGGGCCAGACCGTCATCGTGGACAACCGCCCTGGTGCAAACGCTGCCATCGGGACCGAGCATGTCGCTCGTGCCTCCGCCGACGGGCATACGGTGCTGGTCGGAACGTCAGTAGCCAATGCCGCGCTGCGAGTGAAGCTGCCCTACGATTTGCTCCGGGACTTGACGCCTGTAGTGGGCGTCGGCAGTCAGCCTTATGTGTTGTCGGTGCATCCCTCGTTGCCGGTGAAGAGCATCAAGGAACTGATTGCGCTCGCGCGGGCGCGCCCCGGTGAGCTGGTGTACTCGATCAACATTTACGGCGGTGGGCAGCATCTAGCGGGAGAACTGCTGAAACAGGGGGCGCGTATCGACATGAAGCCTGTGGTGTTTCAGGGTGGCGGGCCGTCCGCGATGGCCGTTCTGGGTGGGCACGCCAGTGTTCTGATTTCGACCGTCGCTCCCATGTTGCAGCATGTTGCATCAGGCAAGATTCGGCCGTTGGCGGTAACGTCGGTTGAGCGCTCGGTCCTGCTCCCGCATATCCTCACCATGATCGAAGCGGGTTTTGCGGACTTCGACTTGACCGGCGCCATGGCGGTGTGGGCGCCGACAGCGACGCCCAAGGGCGCCATCGATCGCTTGAGCACCGACCTGATGCGCTTGCTGCTGACTCCCGAAGTCAAGGCTGTCGCACTGAGGGATGGCTACGTGGTGGCGCCGATCGGTCCGGTAGAGTACGCCGCACTGGTCCGCACCATGATGGCGCACTACCAGAAGATCGGCAAAGCGGCGAATCTCAAGCTCGATTGATAGACAGCCGAACGGTGGCTTATCCCAGCTAATTACAGAGAGGTATTCATGAAAATCAAAGTCAACGGTGTCAATCTCCACTACTGCATCGACGGGCCGCAGAACGCGCCGTGGGTCACCCTGAGCAACTCACTCGCCACCACCCACCAGATGTGGGAGCCGCAGATGGAAGCGTTAACCAAGAACTACCGCGTGCTGCGCTACGACAAGCGCGGGCACGGGGAAAGCGAAGCCACGCCGGGGCCTTACTCGTTCGAGCTGCTGGCTGACGACGTGTTCGCGCTGCTCGAGGCGCTGCAAATCACGCACACGCATTTCGTCGGGCTTTCCATGGGCGGGATGACCGGCATGACCATGGCGCTCAAAAAACCGGGCGTGTTGCGCACCCTCGTCCTGTGCGACACCGCCAGCCAGGACCCTCTGGGGGACCCCAAGCTGTGGCAGCAGCGCATCGACGCTGTCAACGTGGGCGGCATGGTGCCGATGGTGGAGATGACGGTGGCGCGTTTCCTGACGGCCGACACGATCATGAGCCAGCCGACAGTGGCCGACGCTGTGCGCCAAATGGTGCGCGCTACCAGCACCGTGGGCTATAGCGGGTGCTGCCAGGCGCTCTCCAAGCTCGCGCTGAGCGACCGCATCTCTGCGATAACCCTCCCCACCCTGGTGGTGGTGGGTGCGGAGGACCCGGCCACCAACGTGGGCATGGCCAAGGGTATACAGGAGCGTATCGCCGGTTCCGAGCTGGTGATTATCGAGCGGGCGGCGCATCTGTCGAACATGGACCAGCCAGCCGCTTTCAGCGCGGCCGTTCTGGGATTTCTAGCCCGCCACTGAACGGCCTATCCCGACGCAACTACACCCACACGCTTACGCGCAGCCCCCCAATGGTATTTAAAACTCCTGGTGCAAACATGCCGCAGCCCCCCCGCCAAACCAGCAACGAAACGGAATTCTCCACCGCGTATTACTTTCTCGAAGGCCTCAACGAGATCGGGATCGAGTATCTGTTCTGTAATTTCGGTACCGACCACGCGCCGATCATCGAGGAGATGGCGCACAAGAAGAATCTCGGCGAGAAGCTGCCGCAGGTCATCCGCTGCCCGCATGAGAATACGGCTGCCCATATGGCGGGCGGCTACGCTTTCATGACCGGGCGCGGCCAGGGTGTGCTGGTGCACGTCGACGTTGGCACGGCGAATGCCTCCAATGCGATGCACAATCTTTTTCGCACGCGACTGCCGGTGCTGTTGATGGCGGGCAAGGCACCCTACAGTACTGGCAACGAACTGCTCGGCTCGCGCGACACCTATGTGCATTTCGTGCAGGAACCCTTCGACCAGGCGAGCCTGGTGCGCCCCTATCTGAAATGGGAATGGACACTGCCTTCGGGCGTCGTGGTGAAGGAGGCATTGCGGCGCGCGCATTCCATTATGCAGAGCGAACCGGCCGGTCCGGTGTATTTGATGATGCAGCGCGAGACGCTTACGCAACACTGGAGAACCGACCAAGTGCGTCATTTCGCCGCCGATCAGTACGGCGCGACGCAGGGCGGCCAGGCGGATCCGCAACTGGTCGGCGCGCTCGCGCAGCGCATCATTGATGCCGACTATCCGATCCTGATCACCGCCTACGCGGGGCGCAACCCACGCGCGGTGCAGGCGATTGCGGAACTGTCCGAACTCGCCGGCCTTGCCGTCATCGAGTCCAACGCCAGCAGCAATATCCCGAATACGTTGCCCTGCTTCGTCGGCTACATGCTGGACAGACAACTGCCGAAGGCTGACCTGGGGATCCTCGTCGATATCGACGTGCCGTGGTTTCCGGCGGATGTGCAGCCGCAGGAGAATTCGTTCTGGGCGCACATCGACATCGACATTCTCAAGTCGGCGTCGCCGATGTGGGCGTTTCCGGGCAATCTGCGCATGCAGGGCGATAGTGGTCATATCCTGACGCAGCTTATTGAAGCAATCAACAGTAAAGCCACGCCGACATTCAGGCACAAGGCTGCTGCCCGCGTGGCGCAACTTAAAGTGGAACATGCCGCGTTCATCGAGCGCGCTGCCAAGCTGCGTGCCGACAAGGGCACGCACAACGAGATCAATCCGCACTATCTGTTGGCCGAGCTCAACCAGGTGCTCGATGCGAACGACGTCGTCTTCAATGAAGGCATCCGCAATGCCGGTGCGGTCGCGCTGCAGATCACGCGCCCGCTTGCCAACACCATGATGCGTTCGGCGGGCGGTGGACTCGGTTGGTCCGGTGGATTCGCGCTCGGCGCGAAGCTCGCGGCGCCGCAGCGCATGATGGTGCAAGTGGTGGGTGACGGCGGTTTCTATTTCGGCAATCCGAGCTCGGTGTTTTCTGCCTCCCAGCAATACCATCTGCCGATTCTCATCGTGGTGCTGGACAATTCGGGTTGGGGTGCGGTGAAAGCGTCGACGCAACGGGTATTCCCGCAAGGGGCAGCCGTCGCCGCAAACGAATTTGAGTCGCACCTGCTGCCGGACGCGGACTTCAGCAAAATTGCCGAGGCGTTCGGCGCCTATGGCGAAAAGATCAGCGATCCGGACGAGGCACCCGCGGCGCTGGCCCGCTGCGCGAAGATCGTGCGCGGCGGGCGCACGGCAATCCTGCATGCACGGGTGACGCCGATATAGTAAGGGTCAGGCCTTGACTATTGCCATGGGATAGGCAAAAGGCAATGCCTGACCCCAATGGTGCGGCACTTCAGGCGTAGCGGTTCGGCATCGCCGCCGTGCCGTGGCCTTGCTGGTGGGCGTAGTTGGCGCGGAAGAACTCCAGCACCAGATCGGCGTAGAGCGCTGGCGCGTATTTCGCCGGACGTTCCGCCGCTATGCAGGAGGGCAGCACCTCGATCATGCGGTACGGGTTGGGGCTGTGAAAGTAGGCGAGCGAGTAACGATCGGTCTGGCCATCGACCACCACACCATGCGGAGTCGAACGGAAGCGGTCGTTCGACATGCGCCGCATGATATTGCCGAGGTTGACCAGGAAGGTGCCGGGGATCAGTGGCGGCGACAGCCATGCGCCCGATGGCAGTTGCACGCGCAGGCCCGGCACCGCCATGCGTGCGAGGATGGTGAGGAAGCTGTTGTCGGTGTGCGGGCCCTGGCCGAAGGCGTTGTCCGCATCGGAGGTCGGCGGATAGTGCAGCATGCGCAGCGTGGCATGGTTGTCGTCGGAGAACAACGGCGTGAAATGATCGGCGGGCATGCCCAGCGCCACCGCAAAGGCGGGCAGCATGCGCTGGCCCAGTGCATTCAGCGCGGTGAAGTATGCCATCACGTTGTCGCGGAAACCGGGCAGTTCATGGGGCCACTGCGGCCACTGGTTGCGGCCGCGCAGCGGTTTGCCGGCGAGCACGTCCGCATGATCGGCTGGCCGCTCGACGACAACGAAGTAGGACTCGTTCTCGTTCGGCCGGGTCGCCTGGTGCACGGTCGAGTGGCGCTGCGTGCTGGCGTTCATCGACAGGTAGCCGACGTTGTTCTGGTCGAGCGCCAGCTTTTGCTTCGCATCCATCGGCAGCGCATGAAAGCGCCTGGCCTCGGCAAAGGTGCGCTCGATCAGCGCCTCGGGTACGTCATGGCCCTTGAGGTAAAAGAAGCCGACCCGCTCGCAGGCGTCACGCACCTGCGCTGCCAGTGGCGCGAGGCTACCTGGCCGTCCGGCCAAGTACGGGCCGAAGTCTATGAGCGGGATCTGGCTGACCGCGGCGTCTATGTCCGCGGGGGTGTGCTGCTGGAACAGGTGCATACAACGTGCTCCGCTGCGGGGGGCTAGCCTTGCTGCGGCGACCAGCCATAGGCCTTGGCGCAGGCACCGCCCATCAGCATCGCCCGTTCACTGGTGCTCAGGCGCTCAGTCAGGCGGAAAGGCTCGACCGCCTGTTGGTAATTGACGACGGCGTAGGCGCGGGTCCAGTCGGTGCCCCACAGGCAGCGGTCGAAACCCCAGGCGTCGAACACGCGCGCGAGCGGGTCCCAGATGTCCGGGTAGGGATACGGCTCTTGGGACAGCGTGCACGCGCCGCTGACCTTGATCACTGCGTTCGGACGCTTGGCGAGGTCCAGCACCTTCGGCAGATCGGCCCACGGTTGCGGCGGGGCGGGCGGCGTGCGCGGCTGCATGATGCTCAGATGGTCGAGGATGAAGCGCGTTTCAGGATGACGGTCGATCAGCGCGGTGCCCGCGTCCAGGTTGCCCCAACACAGCATGTTGACTGGAAAATTGTGGCGCACGGCAGCGCGCGCGATACGGTCGAGGCCAGGGTCGTTCGGGTCGCGCTTCGCTTCCTGGGTCATCATGATGCGGATGCCGACCGTGCCTGGCGTGTTTTTCCAGTCGGCGATGACATCGGCCACTGCTGGATTATCCGGGTCGACCGGCTTGACGAGGGCGAAGCGGCTGGGATGGGCGCGTTGCACCTCCACCGCATAGCTGGCGTCGTACTGGTACATGGAAAAGGCGGAGATGAAGATCGCGCCGTCGACGCCGACCTTGTCCATCGCCGCTACCATCTCGGCACCGGTGACGTGATCGGGCCAATTCGGCACATTATGCCAAGGCCGTTGCGGGGTGTTCGCCTCATACACGTGAACCTGGGAATCAATGATCGTCATCGGTAAAGCTCCTTGGTGGTAAGTAGTTGCTGGGTATTAAAACAGGTCGCACCCGCCGCGTCCAGACGAAGGGGGGCCGGCGCAGCGTCAACACCCTCTCATGAAATGGATTGCAGCGCAGGGATACCCGGATTTGGTTATGCTTCGTCCGGGCTGTGAATGCAGCCCGCCATCGTCAGGTCATCGGCTAGCCGGAGCAAATACCCATGAAGCATTTCATTTGTTATACCACCGCTGTAGTCTTTGCACTGCTGGCGTGCGCCGCCTTTGCCCAAGCGTGGCCCGCAAAAGCCGTGCGCGTCATCGTGCCGTTCGCCCCTGGTGGTGGCTCCGATCTGACGGCGCGGCCGGTGGCGCAAAAGCTCAGCGAAGCGCTGGGTCAGCCTTTCGTCATCGATAATCGCGGCGGGGCGGGCGGGGCCATCGGCATGGAGTTGACGGCGAAGGCGCCGCCGGACGGCTACACCGTGATGAGTATCTCCGGCAGTTTTTCCTCGACCGCGGCCACGCGCAAGCTGGGATACGATCCGTTTGATGCGGTGATCCCGGTGGTGGAACTGGGTTATGTGGCCAACGTGCTGGTAGTGCATCCGGCGCTGCCGGTGAAGACCACCCGGGACCTGATCACGCTGGCGCGCGCAAAGCCGGACTCGCTGGTGTTCGCGTCTACCGGGGTAGGCGGGAACACGCATTTGTCGACCGAGTTGTTCCTGAACATGGCGGGCATCAAGATGATCCATGTGCCCTACAAGAGCACCGGCGTGGCGATGCCGGAACTGATGGCGGGACAAACCCAGGTGATGGTGGCCGGTATGCTGGGTGCGCAGCCTTTTTATACCAGCGGCCGCTTGCGCGCGCTGGGCGTGACCAGTGCCAAGCGGTGGCCCACCCTGCCAGATTTGCCGGCGATTGCAGAAGCGCTGCCCGGTTATGATTCAGGTACTTACTATGGCATGTTTTTTCCCAAAGGCACGCCGCAGGCCATTGTGACGCGCCTGAATACCGAGGTGAACAAAATCCTGCAGGAGGGCAGCGTCAAGAACATGCTGGACGTGCAGGGCGTGGCTGTTACTGGCGGCACTCCGGCGGCGCTCGCTGCGCGCGCGAAAAAGGAATACGACGAGTGGGTGAAGGTGGTGCGCGCGGTCAAGCTGAAAATTGAGTGAGGATAGGGCGAGAGGCGTGCAGCATATTTCAAAGTAGATGAATAAGGGGGTTGCGTGGCAAAACTGAAAGACAAGGTAGCGTTTCTAACCGGCGCGGGTGCGGGTATCGCGAAAGCGACTGCCAAGGCGTATGTGGCCGAGGGCGCGAAGGTGGCGATCATCGAATTAAATCGCGAAGTGGGTGAGGCTGCAGAACGTGAGATTCGTGCGGCCGGCGGCGATGCGTTATTCGTCGCCACCGACGTCACCCAAGATGACAGCATGAAGCGCGCGATGGATGTGACCCTCGCGCATTTCGGGCGGCTGGATATTATTTTTAATTGTGCGGGTGGCTCCTTGCAGGAAGACGTGCCGGTGCATGAGATGGATCTTGCGGTGTGGCATCACACCATCAATCTGAACCTGCTGCATCCTTTTTTGAGCTGCCGCCACGGCATACCGCATTTGATCAAAGCGGGCGGCGGCGTGATCATCAACGTGACCTCGCATCTGGGGCTGATGGGGTCGATGAAGCCGGCGTATGCGGCGACCAAAGGCGGCATTATTTCATTCACTAAAACGCTGGCGGCGCAGTATGTGCAGTACGGCATCCGCGCGAATGCGATTGCGCCAGGCTCGGTACGCACCGAGCGGCAGATCAAGCGCTACGAAAACAAGGACTTCATGCTGGCGGAAAAGCCCGGTCCCGCGGCGCGCCTGCGCATGAAAATGCAAAAACTGTATCCCTATTCGCACGGCAGTGCGGAAGATATCGCGGCCATTGCCCTGTTTCTGGCGTCGGATGATTCACGCATGCTGACGGGGACGACGATCGCCGCCGACGGCGGGCGTTCTACCTATCTGAAAATCTATGAGGGTGAGGATTGAGTGGAGGCGGGTTGGCGGCCCGGCGAGGCGCGGTGACAATTTACACATAAGGTGCCATCGCCATCGACTTGACAAATGGATGGCCTTGAGCCCTTAATAGCTCAATGGTGTTTGCGCTCGCAACACTATTCTTTTGCAGTCATAGTCGGCAATCAGGAGGTGTCACATGGCGGTCATGGGTCTCGGTCACTTCGGATATTTCGTCAAAGACATCGAGGTGATGAAGGATTTCTGGGGTAATTTCATGGGCATGACCCTCACCAAGTGCAGTGAGGGGGCTGCTTTCTACAGTGCTGATCCGCAAGGCGTTGATCACGAGATCGCGGTCATGCAAGGACGCCCAGAGACGGATGATGGACACCTGATCCAGCAAATCTCGCTGCGCGTCAAATCGCTGGACGACGTTCGCGACTTTAAACGCCGCGCCATCGCGAGGGGATTCAAGATAGACCGGCTGGTAACCCATGCCAGCGCCATTGGTCTTTACTTTCGCGATCCGGAGGGAAATTGCGTGGAAACTTTCTGGCTCACAGGTCTTCCTTCCTGGGCCATGATAGCCGTGCCGATAAACATAGACCGGCCCGATGACGAAGTCATGGCGGACGTGCGCCACGTATGGGACGTATGCCGGAATGTCGAGATGGGCGTCACGCCCGAGGGTGAGCTCAAGGAAGCCCTCCGCTATCTGCGCGAGGGACGGCCGCTCGCTGCCGCAGCAACAGCAACAGCAACAGCAACAGCTTAGCGAAGCGCAGATGGATCAAGGCATCTGGGCTACCTGGTATGATCTAGCCGACGACTCGCGCGCGCGTTTTCTCACCTGGCTGCATGAATGCTACTGCCCGTATTTGCGCGTGCAGCCCGGCTATGTTTGGGTCGCGCACTATCGCTACACCGGCGGTGGTCCGCAGATGGAGCAAGTCAAGGCGACCGCGGTCGGCCATACGCAGGAAGCTATCGGCAACGGCAACCAGTATTTGCTGTTGGTGGGCGGCATGTCGGCGCACACCTTCTTCAAGCCGTCGATCAAAGACGCTATGCTGCCTGCTGGATACGACGCGATGCTGGCGCTGCGTCTCGGTCTGCGCACGGCCATCTTCACCGAGGAGGCGCGCGTCAACGGGCCAGAGCCTTCCGAATTCGGCCCCGGCACCTGTCCGGGGCCTGCCATCCAGATGGGCGGCTTTCGCATGCGTACGCCGGAACAAGAATTTGATCTTGGCAAATGGTACGCGCAGTACCGTTTGCCGTTTATGGCGCAATTGCGCGGGTGTATCGCCACCCGCAAGCTCGCGGGTGTGGCGGGCTGGGCCAAACACAGCGTGCTCTACGAGTTCGTGTCGTTGGAAGCGCGTCTGCGTAATTTCGAGGAGCCGCACGAAGCGCTGGCGCTGGATCGCACGCGCTGGGAATCACAGGTCATTGCCGGTACTGTGCATGCGCCGGGTTCGCCCTTTATCGGTGAACGCATCTGGCCGCCGCAGGCGGCGGTGTCATGAGCCTCGCTTGCAGAGGTGAAGTACCCCTTGTCGCCCTTGTATCACTTAGCGCAGCCATTTTAGTGACGACGGCTACCAGTGGCGTGCAGGCGCAATCTTATCCCACGCGACCGTTACGTCTGATCGTACCTTTTCCGCCGGGTGGAGGCGCCGATTTTCTGAGCCGCGTATTGGGTCCGAAGCTCACCGAAAGCTGGGGGCAGTCCGTGATCGTGGACAATCGCGGTGGTGGCTCCGGCGTCATCGGCGTGGAAATCGCCGCGCGCGCCGCGCCCGACGGCTACACCCTGCTGTTTGGTGACGTGGGCACGCTCAGTATCAATCCGTATATTTTCAGCAAGCTGCCGTACGAGCCTTTGCGAGATTTTCAGGCGATTACCAAGATCGCGGATATTCCGCTGACCTGTGCGGCGCATCCCAGCCTGCGCGTGTCCACCCTTAAAGAGCTGATTGCCGCTGCTAAAAATAAATCGGTGGACATCCTTTACAGTTCCGCCGGCAACGGCAGCATGACGCATCTGGCTGCCGAGTTGTTGGGACGCCGCGCGGGGGTCACATTTACCCATGTGCCGTTCAAGGGCGGCGGACTGGCGCTGAACGCGCTGCTCTCCAACCAGGTCAATCTGTTGTGCATGACGACCTCTAGCCTGAAGCCCCATGTGCAGGCCGGGCGCGTAACCGCGTTGGCCATCTCCACCGCGCAGCGCTCACCCGCCATGCCGGATTTACCCACGGTTGCCGAGCAAGGTTACCCGGGATACGAGTCAACCCAATGGGTGGGACTGTTGGCGCCGCGGGATACGCCTATGTTCATCGTGGCGAAACTGCATGCCGAGTTCGTGCGTATCCTCAATCTTGCCGATGTGCGCGAGCGCCTGACTAGCTCCGGCGCGGAACCGGTGAGCAATACACCGGCAGCCTTTACCGCGCAGATACGCGCGGACGGTGAAAAATTTGGCAAGCTCGCTGCCGAGATTGGGCTGCGGCTCGACTGAGTCGCGGGGTTCCGCGGCGTCAGGCGACGTAGTTCGACCGCACGAAACAGCATCGCGCGCATAGGAAAATAACCCGTAAAGGCCTAATCCGCGCGCGCGCCTGAGGCCTTCACTATCCGTGCCCATTTGGGCAACTCGCTGCGCAGATGCGCGGCGAGTTGTTCGGGCGTAGTGCCGATGGGTTCGATGGCCAGCGCGTTGAGCCGTTCCTGCACCTCGCGCGTGCGCAGCACCTTTAAGAATTCCGTGTTGAGCCGGGTGATGATGTGTAGCGGCACACCTGCGGGTGTGAGGATCGGGTACCAGGTGGTAGCTTCAAATCCGGGTAACGCGTTTTCCGCAACCGTGGGCACCTCGGGCAGTGCGGGTGAGCGTTTCGCGCCCGACACTGCGAGCGCGCGCAAGCGTCCGCTTTGAATATGCGGCAGCGTGCCGCCTATGGTGGGAAACCACAGCGACACCTGGCCGCTGATGATATCCGCGGTGGTCTGGCCGATGGTCTTGTACGGCACATGCAACAAGTCGATGCTGGCCTGCGCGCGCAGCATTTCCATCAACAGATGTCCCGAGGTGCCGCTGCCAGTGGTGGCATACACGATATGCCCCGGCTTGGCGCGGGCCAGTGCGATCAACTCCTTTACCGACTTCGCGGCAAAACCCGGATACGCGACCAGCAGGTTTTGCGAGGATGCGAGCAAGGTCACCGGCGCGAAATCCCGCAGCGGGTCGTAGGCGACTTTCGAATAGAGCGTGACATTCACCACCAGCGACGGTGCGCAAATGTACAGGGTGTAGCCGTCGGGCGCCGACTTGGCGGCGATTTCCGCGCTCAAATTGCCACCGGCACCCGGACGGTTATCCACCACCACCTGTTGGCCCATGTTTGCGCTCAGCCGCTGCGCGAACAGCCGCGCCACCACATCGACAGTACCGCCTGGTCCAAACGCGACCACCCAGCGTAGCGGCCGTTCCGGATACGCCGGTCCCGGACGCGTCGCAGCGTGCGCCGTTCCAGCCATCAGGCTCATCGCAGCAAACAGCAGAAACATTAGCGGACTGCGCATCGGCCTGTGACCCACCTTTCCTCGGTCGCAGGGAGCATGGGGCGCGTGCGGATGGCGTGACGCGGGTCAGCCCCCATGCGCAAGAAAGTGCGCCATCGCTTTGATGTCGGCATCTGTAATTTGGTAGAGCGTGGCGCTCATGATGGTGTCGGTGCCGGGTGGTGCCTTATCGCGGAAGGCAATCATTCTGGCGTATAGGACCTCCTCGCGCTGACCCGCCAGGCGCGGCATCTGCTCGCGCCCGTGATAGTTTGGCAGGTGGCAACTGCCGCAGCGCAGCTTATCCGCCAGCGCGCGTCCTTTTTGCTGCAGCGCCTTGTCCAGCACGCCGGGCGCGGGCTTGGCGGCAAGGGTGGCGAAATGGCTGGCGAGCGCGACGATCTCGCGATCGGAGATGCCCTTCATCACACCCTGCATGAGCGCGTTGCTGCGCACGCCTTCGCGTATCAGCACCAGTGTGTTTTCGACATATATTTTGGGTTGAGCCGCGAGCGAGGGTATGCCCGCTGTGAGCGAGTTGCCGTCCGCGCCATGGCAGCCGGCGCACAGCTGCAAGCGTTGCGCCAGCGGCATCGGATTGGCGGGCGTCTGCGCTGCCGCGTAAGGTACAAAAAAAGCGATGAGCAGCGTTGCCCATCGCCCCGTTTGGAGAAAGCCGCTCACTACTTCTTGGCCGCGCCGCTCGAATAGCTGATGCGGTAGATTGCGCCCATCTGCTCGTCCGACACCAGCAGTGCGCCATCGGGCATTTGCAGAATATAGGCAGGACGACCGGAGAACGTCTGCGCCTTGTCATCGAGGAATCCGGTGAGGAACGGCGTGACCTTGGCACTGTTGCCATCGGCGGCTGGCACCACGTTGATCACGTCGTAGCCGAGTTTCACAGTCCGGTTCCAGGAGCCTTTGCGCGCGATGAACATGGTGTTCTTGTATTCAGCGGGGAACATGTCTCCGGTGTAGAACTTAACGCCCATGGCGGCGGCGTGCGGCCCCATGAGTGTTATGGGCTTGGTCACGCCCTTGCAGCCGTCCGCATTCTTGACGTCCGGATCGACGATGCCTTCGGCGTGGCAATAAGGGTAGCCGAAGTTGAGGCCGGTCTTGCTGATACGATTCAGTTCGTCCTGCGGAGCGTCATCGCCCAACCAGTCACGGCCGTGATCGGTAAACCACATTTCGCCGGTTCTCGGGTGCCAGTCGAAGCCCTGGGTGTTGCGCACGCCGCGCGCGATAACTTCCATGCCTGAGCCATCCGCGTTGTAGCGGCGGATCTGCGCATACTGCTCGGACACAGTGCAAATATTGCAGGGTGCGCCAAACGGCACGTAGAGCTTTTTGTCCGGGCCAAAGGCGAGATACTTCCAGTTATGGTGCTGTTCGGGCGGCAGGTTGAACTTGGCGGTCAGGTCTACCGGCTGCGCGTCCGGTTTGTTCTCGATGTCATCGAAGCGCAGCATCTTGTCGATCGCCATCACATACAGTGTGCTGCCCTGCATCGCAACGCCCGACGGTTGCACCAGCTTATCGATCAGCACGCGGCTGGTGCGCTTGTCACCGGCGTCGGTGATTTCGTAGACGCGTCCAAGGCCGCGCGTGCCGACATAAATCTTGCCTTTGTCACCGCGCACCATGGCGCGCCCGCCGGGTATGCCGGTGGCCCACAGTTCGACCTTGAATCCCTTGGGCACCTTGAGTCTATCCAGCGCGATGTCGCTGGCTGGCGTCTCGGTGTTCTTGCCGGGATTGGGGGCGAGCTTGGAGTCCTTGAATTTGTCGGATTTGCCTTGCTGCCAGGCAGGCGGCGGGGCGGGGGGCTTCGCCGGCGCGGCGGCGGGTTGCTGCGCCAGTGCGACAGTCGAGAAAGCGAAAGCGCATGCGGCTGAAATAGCGGCTATTTTGGTGTTCACGAGAATCCTCCTTGGGTGAGGTTACGAGCGTGCATGATAGATAGATATTACAGCTACGGCAACTCCCTAAACGAACGACTATTCCGCCTTGATATGGGCATCGCGGATCACCTTGCCCCACTTCGCCACCTCGGATTTGATGAATGCCGCGAACTGTTCCTGGGTGCTGCCTACGGGCGCGGCGCCCATGCCGAGCAGCCGCTCCCTGATTTCGGGCGCACGCAGGATCTTCACCACTTCGGTGTGCAAACGGTTGCGGATTTCCGCTGGCGTGGCGGCCGGAAGCATCAGCGCGAACCAGTTGGTGAGCGTGAAGCCGGGCAGGTAATCGCTCATGGCGGGTACCTCCGGCAGCAGAGGCGTGCGCTGGGCGCCCAGCACCGCCAGCGCGCGCATTTTTCCGGCCTTGATAAAGGGCAGCGACTGCACAATGCTGTCGTAGCCCAGTTGCACCTGACCTGCCATCAAATCGATCTGGGCGGGCGCGCTGCCCTTGTACGGCACGTGGGTGGTGCGCACGCCGGCCAAAGCGTTGAACATTTCCGCAGCGAGGTGCGGCGCGCCACCGGCGCCGCTGGAATAATAATTCAGCGCATCTGGCCGGGACTTGGCGAGCGCGATCAGCTCGCGCGGGGTCTTTGCCGGTAGCGAGGGATGGATGATCTGCACGAACCATACATCCACTACTTGCGTGAGCGGCGCGAAATCGCGTTCGATATTAAACGGCAGTTTGTTGCCGTAGAGCACGGTGTTCACTGCGATATTGCCCAGAGTGCCCATGAACAGCGTGTGGCCATCGGGCGCAGATTTGGCAGCCAGTTCGGTGCCGATGATGCCTTGTGCGCCGGCGCGGTTGTCAATCACCACTTGCGTGCCCAGTGCTTCGCCGAGCTTGGGCGCGATCATGCGCGCCACGATGTCGGTGCCACCGCCTGCGGGAAAGGCGACGATGATGCGGATCGGCTTGGAGGGGAATGACTGCGCACAAACAGCGCTGCTCAATGCGGTTAAGGCCAGCGCAATGTTTTTCACTATCAGGTGCATGCAAGTTTCCTTGGGTAGAGCGGGCTAAGGGGGAGGGGGGGGCGGGATTTGAAGTGAGCGCAGCGCATGACGATCGTTGCATCTGCCGTCCCGTCAAAATTATAGGATAGCGCAATTCGACATACAATTCGCGATTCCAGTGGTGGAGCGACGAAAAAGGGAGCGCGGCAATGGTAGACGTGGCAAAAGGCAAAGGATTTTTGATGGTGTCGATGGAGCCGACGCCGGCTTACGACGAAGAATTCAACGACTGGTATGACATGGAGCACATCCCCGAACGCACGCGCATACCGGGCTTTGAGTCGGGGCGGCGCTACGTGTGCCTGTCGGGTTGGCCGCGATACCTGTCGATGTATGACCTGACAGAAATCGGCGTACTGGAAAGCGAGGCTTACAAGAAGACGTCATGGAACGGCTTTAGCGCGTGGACCAAGCGCATGCTGACCAAGGTGCGCGGGCAGTATCGCGCGAGCGGCACGCAGATTTATCCGGGCCAGGCGTTGACCGGGAATTGCACCCGGCTTACCTTGCTGCGGTTTCGCGGTGCGCCCGACACACTGGCGGATCGCATCACGCAGGGCGTGCTGGCCAATTATGACAAACGCGCCGAGACCCAACAGATACGCCTACTGCGTTCCGACTACAATCAGCAGATCGACTATATTGCCTGGATCGAAGCCAGCGCGCCGTTTACCGCGCCGATGAACGTGACACTGTTTGGCGACGCCGCACAGTATCTCGATATCGTCAACGAATACACGCCCTACTGGACACGCGGGCCGCTGGCGGGGGTGTTTGGGGAGAAGTAGGAGGGCGAGAGCGGACTGCTGGCGGTGTTGAATCAGAAAACTCAGCGTTCCGGCACGCCGGTCAGCAATTGGCAGCGGCGCTTGAATGCGCGCTTGAGAGCGGCATTGGGTTTGGCCGGCGCGATCAACGCTCTGGCAAAAGCTTCCTGATCTGCAACGGTCAGGCGGATGAATTCGGTCTGCGCTATGGCTTTTGGGGCCGATGAAGACGTAACAGCCGGCATGGCAATCTCCCTAAAACGGGATTATAATGTATATCCATTAATGTAGACACCATCAAGGATGAGCCATGGACCTGCATGTGGCAAAGTGGGGCAACAGTTTGGCGCTTCGCCTTCCCGCCGAATACGTACGCAGCATCGGCATCAAGGAGGGTGATAGCCTGGAAGTCTCTCTAAGCGTTGATGGCGGACTTACCCTCAGACCAACGACATGGAATCGCCAGGCTTTCGCCGCGAGCCTGACGGCGGCGCGAAAGGCAATGCCTATGGGCGCTTCCGTCATCGATGAAGTACGCCGCGGCGCTCGCTACTGATGATTTACGTTGATACCAGCGTATTGGTAGCGCTACATCTCAATGAACCCAGAAGCGCAGAGGTGACGCGCTGGTACGGCACCGCTGCTGACAAATTGGTAGCGGCCATGTGGTGCGTCACTGAGTTCGCCAGCGCGCTTGGCATCAAGCAACGAACAGGTCAGATTACAAAATCTGACGCCAGATCCGCATGGCAGCGTTTTGAACGCCTGTGTGCCAACGACCTGCATCTATTGCCGGTAGCACCCACTGCTTTTCACCAGGCCGCTACGCTGACGCTGGACTCCGGCACCGCCCTGCGGGCGGGGGATTCCCTCCATCTGGCCGTCGCGCTCGGTGTCAAGGCCCAAAGCCTTGCAACACTGGACGAAGTGCTTGCGAAGAACGCAAAACGGTTGAAGTTCCGGTTGGCGATTCGCTAACGCTGCAAGAGGGATACGCTCCGGCTGTCCCGGTCGGTCAAGGCTTTCCGGGAACGGCGAACACCGGTGCGATTGCAAAAGCGGGCATCGAACTAACCCAACGCAGCCAGGCGCGTATGAGTACTACCGCTCGTTCATCGCACCGCCGAACGCGGTATAGACCGGCTTAGCCAGATACTGCAGCACCGAGCGTTGCCCGGTGCGTATGTCCACCGTGGCGGTCATGCCGGGCTTCAATGCGACGTTGACGAGCTTGGGGTTGGGCTGCGTCCTGGCGCGTTCGGCATCCAGGCGCACCTGCGCGCGGTAGTAGCTGCTGCTCTGCCCACTCGCGCCTTGTTCGGTTAGCGTGTCGGAACTCAGATAAGTAAGCGTGCCCTCAAGGCTGCCGTAGATCGAATAATCAAACGCATCGAGCTTGATCGATACCGGCAGGCCGATACTCAACTGACCGATGTCGGCTGGATTGATCTTCACCTCGAACACCATCTCGCCTTCGGTCGGTGAGATTTGCATCAGCTCATCGCCGGCGCGCAGCACACCGCCGATGGTGGTGAGTCTGAGATATTTAACGACGCCGGCAATCGGCGCGGTTAACACCGTTTTGCCAAGGATACTTTGCCGCTCATTGAGCTTGTAGCGGTTCGCCGCGAGATCTTCGGCCAGCTTGGTGGCCTCGGCGCGCGCCTCCTGCAGATATTTGTTGCGCGTGGCGTTGATCTTGCCCTCGAGTTCACCCACTTGCCGCTTGGCGCGCATCACCTCAAGCTGGCTGGTGTCGCCGGTTTTCAGCAACGCCTCATTCATGCGCAGCTCTTCTGTGGCCATTTCGAGCGCCGCCCTTAGCGTGGCCACTTCTTCCTGCACGCCGCGCTTGCGCTGCTCGTAGAGCGCGCGCTGCACCGCCACAAACTCCGGAAAGCGGTTCAGCGCAGCGCCAAACTCTGGCGTTCTCTCAGTGGCCTCAGCCTGCGCGCGCACCAGCGCTGCGGTGAGGGCAGCTTCCTTGGCGCGGCTTTCATCAAAGCCCGCAGTCGAACGCTCGCGCTCCAGCACCGCCAGTTGCTGGCCGGCCTTGACCCGCTGCCCTTCCTCCACCAGCAGTTTTTCCAATACGCCACCGTCCGCCGCTTGAATCACCTGCGTGCGTGCACTGGGAATGATCTGCCCCTGGGCGCGCACCGTGCGGTCGATCTCAAACCACGCCGCCCACAACAAAAACACCGTGAGCGCCAGCAGCAACAAAACCGTCATCGATATCGCCCCGCGGGAGTGCTGGAGTGATGCGCCCCGTTTGCGCATCATGCGGCCCTGGTGTTGGGTGTGTTAGATGAAGCCCCCGGCGGGGTTTGCAATTTCTGCAACACCTGCGCCTTCGGGCCATCGAGCACCACCGGGATCAAACCTGGAATAGCAGCAGCCTCAGCCATGGAGAACCTCCCTGGAAATTTCCGTGGAGCACTCTTGTTATGCGGCGGAGGTGCCTATGAATCGATACAGGCTGGCTCTACTCGGCCAGCGCGCTCAAGCATTGTCCTTACTGCTGAGCAGAATATGCCCCCGGAAATCAACAAGAAGGCCATATAATGGAATTTTGGGGGTGCGCGCGCAGATACGCTGCCATACTCGTTTGAGCATCATCGCGTTTTCCGCGCGTGTGGGCCGTTTGCCAGGTCGCAGCACTGCGACCATCAGGGCGCCCAATGCGCCGCCGCGCAGTATCTCGCTATTGGCAGTGAATGTACGCTATATGGACACGCGGGCCGCTGGCCGGAGTGTTGGCGTAGTGACGGATCCCCCCTCACGCGGTATGCAGTTCCTCACGGATTACCCGGCGCAGCGTGGACTCAATCTGTGCGCCCGTCATGGCTTGGTGGAGTGCCTGATTAATGAGAGTCTGGTAGCCGCGGTCCCCGGCCTGCGCCTTGAAGAAGGCAATGATAGCGCCATCCAGCATGATTGAGACGCGCTGCTTGCCCAGCCGTGTCTTGACCGCAGTAGAGAATTCTTTGTGACTGACATCCTTCAGTCCAACGCGCAGGCGTGGTGCCTTAGAGGTAGCGGGAGAGGGTTTCGATTTCATGGGGTTCCGCCTTTCGCATGGAGATGATGTGAATTTCGTCTTCGGTTTCCGTGTGGCAGATCGTCACGATGGCCGTGCCAAGAAAGCCGGTGGAATTAAATCGCTGGTCGCCGTTGTAATCTCGGGTATCTTCCACCGTGAAGGTCGGCCCATTAAATACGTGCTCGGCGTGTGCAAAATCAAAGCCATGTTTTTTCAGGTTAGCCGTACGTTTAGCGGACTTCCACGTGAAGTTCATGGGATTTATTATACATACGGAAATATATATTGCAAGCGATAGCCTTCACCTCTAGAGGGGCGCCTCTATCCATGCCGCCGCGCTCCGTACTTGTACAAAACGCGATAATCCCCTTTGAACCACGCGTTCTTCGCCAGCCGCTCACGCCACGGTGTCGCGCGCGCGTCATCACGTTCCTTTGATTCCAGTGCGCGCAGGTCAGCCAAATAGTGCAGCGCGATGTGTGTCCACGCGCCCGGCGCAGGGTTGTGAACCTTGAAGCGCCGGCACATCGGCCAATAGGGATTGCGCAGCAGGATACCCAGGTGCTCTTGGTCATACCACGCGTTGAAATCCTGTTCGCCCTCATGCTCGTCAGCAGGCACGCTGAATAACACCGGATAGAGTATTGGCGCATCGTGAAACGGATCCCCCGCGTTGGGCGCGATCTGCTGATTCATGAATGTAGCCAGCTGGCGTTCGGCGGCGATGATGGCATCGTGTGTGGGCGTGGGCAGGGTACCCTGCAAGGCGGCTGCAGCAGCGTTGGACTCGAACACCGACACGTAGGTCGCGCGCAACGGGCTGCCGTAGCATTGCACGTTGAGTATTTGACCGGTGGCCAGTACTGCAGGAACATAGTGATTCTGATGCCAGGTGTCAAAGGCGATGCCGGCTTCGCGCTTGACGGTGATGGTGTCGTAAACAATGGTGGTGCCTTGCATGGTATTTCCTTGTGTGAAGCAGGATTTTGCCATGTAAACGGGGGGCGGTAGCGTTGATTCAGAGGCGGCTAAAAGGATTTTTCAAGGTGACACTATGAACGCCCTGTTGCGCCACTGTCAGCTTGCGGCTCTGCTTTGCGTCCCGTTGGCGTGCCTGGGCGCGTATCCCGACAAACCCATACGCATCGTCACGCCGTTTCCCGCAGGTAGCGTCACGGACCTCATCGCGCGTCCGCTGGCGGCGAAGCTTGGCGAAGCGTGGAGTGTCAGCGTGATCGTTGATAATCGCGGCGGCGCCGGCGGCAATATTGCCGGAGAGATCGTGGCCAAAGCGCCGGCGGATGGCTACACGCTGCTGATCGGCTCCACCGGCCCGGTGGTGGTCAACGCCATGCTCTACGCGAAAATGCCGTACGAGCCGCAACGCGCATTTGCGCCCGTCACGCTGACTGCGACTGCGGGGCTGATACTGGTGGTGCATCCGTCGATGCCGGTGCAAACAGCGAAAGACCTGGTCGCGCTGGCTAAAGCGCGGCCGCGGCAACTGACCTATGGCTCGTCGGGCGTCGGTTCGACCACGCATTTGGCGGGCGCGTTGTTTACCGCGTCGACCGGCACCCAAATGACGCACGTGCCGTATAAAGGCGGCAGCCCGCAATATACGATTGATCTGATCACCGGACGCATAGAACTCGCGTTTGCCAGCATCGCGCCCGCAATCCCACATGTGAAAAGCGGACGGTTGAAACTGCTGGGCACTTCGGCGGACCAGCGCGATCCGCAATTCCCCGAGGTGCCGACGATTGCCGAATCCGGTGTGCCCGGTTACGACATGCGTTCGTGGTACGGTGTGCTCTTAACCGCCGGCACGCCGCCACCGGTGATCGAAAAGCTGAATGCCGAACTGGTGCGCATACTCGCGCTGCCGGATGTGCGCGCGCAATATCTGGTCGGTGGCCTGCACGCCACCAGCAGCAGCGCGAGCGCGTTTGCTGCTTACATCAGGAACGAGCACGAGAAATGGACGCGGGTGGTGAAGTCAGCGGGGATACGCGCGGAGTGAATCCGCTAACCCTTTAGGACGAATGCCTGCGCCGTCACTTCCCGCCTGCGCGGGAACGAGCGCAAGATGCGTGTTTTTGCTCCCGGGTCGTCGCTCGCTTTGGTCTACAATTCGCTTCCTGTCAAGGAGATTGCGCAATGGACCAACCTGAAAACAATCCGCTCGCTGCGGTCACAAGCGAAACGCAAACGTTATGCGAGTTTCTGGCGGCGATAAGCTACGAAGCACTGCCGCAGGATGTGGTGTCACGCACCGAAGATTTTTTTCTCGACTGGCTGGGCTCGGGTCTTGCCGGTAAAGGCTCGCGCCCGGTGCTGGCGCTGGAGAAATTCGCGCAAGCGATGGGGCCGGCGAGCGGGCCTAGCGAGATACTCACCACGCGCGGACGCACCTCGCCGTTCTTCGCGGCGTTGATTAACGGCGCAGCCTCGCATGTGGTGGAGCAGGACGACGTCCACAACGGCTCGGTGTATCACCCGGCGACTGTGGTGTTCCCGGCGGTGCTGGCGGCGGCACAGGCGGTGGGCGCGTCAGGCAAGGAATTGATTGCTGCCTCCGTGGCAGGGTATGAATGCGGCGTGCGCGTGGGCGAGTTTCTCGGGCGCTCGCATTACAAGGTGTTTCACACCACCGGCACCGCCGGCAAACTGGCGGCAGCGGCGGGTGTCGCACACCTGCTCAAACTCGATGCGCGGGTGACCCAGCATTGCCTCGGCTCGGCGGGCACCATGGCGGCAGGCTTGTGGGAGTTTCTGCGCGATGCTGCGGATTCCAAACAACTGCATACCGCTAAAGCGGCGGCCGATGGTTTGCTCGCAGCCTACATCGCGCGCGATGGCTTCACCGGAGCCCATAGAATTCTTGAGGGAAAACAAGGGCTTGCAGCAGGAATGTCGAGTGACGCCGATCCCGCGAAACTCATCGATGGGCTCGGCACGCGCTGGGGCCTGAGCGAAACGTCGTTCAAGTTTCATGCCTCGTGCCGCCATACGCACCCGGCCGCCGACGCACTGCTGAAGGTGATGCGCGATAACCGATTGCAGGCGGCTGACATCGCCAGCGTCACCACGCACGTGCATCAAGGCGCCATTGATGTGCTGGGCCCGGTGACCGATCCGCAGACCATCCACCAGTCAAAGTTCTCGATGGGCTTCGTGCTGGCACTCGCTGCGCTGCATGGACGCGCAGGGTTGGCGGATTTTACCGAAGCCTCATTGCAAGACCCTGCCACACGCGCGTTTCACGACAAGGTGAAAATGGTGCTCGACCCTGTGGTGGACGGCGCGTATCCCAAACGCTGGCTGGGACATGTCACGGCCATCACCCACGATGGTCGCACGCTTGAGGGCAAAGTGTCGTCACCCAAAGGCGACCCGGACAATACGCTGACGCGGCGCGAGATCGAAGACAAAGCGCTGCGGCTGGCGGGCTATGCCGGCGGCGCGGGCGAATCCGAGATGGGGCAGGTGGTAGAGCGGGTGTGGCGGTTGCGGGATGAAGTGCATGTGCGGGATTTTTTGAGGGCTTAAAGTCAAAGGCTTTTTTAACCACAGATGAACACAGATGAACACAGATGAACACAGATGTACCGCGCGTTGATCTGAAGCTATCTGTGTTCATCTGTGTTTATCTGTGGTTTCATTGTTTTTGATGTGTTTTTTACACCGCCTTGCCGATGAACGATACCTTCCTGGATCTCTATTTCCAGCGCATTCAATATTCCCAATCCCCCAGGGTGAATTTGCAAACCTTGCAGGATTTGCACCTGTTACATCTGCAGCATATACCCTACGAGAACCTGAGCGTTTTTTGCCACCACGGCGTGCGTCTCGATCAGGAAACGCTGACTGAAAAAATCTTATTGCGTCAGCGCGGCGGATATTGCTTCGAGCAAAATGGTTTGTTTTTGATGGTGCTCGCGGCGCTTGGATTTAAGTGCCATCCCAATCTGGCGCGTGTGCACCGCAATCGACCTGAGCCGGGCGGGCGTACCCATCACGTTAATTTTGTGGAACTGGAAGGGCAAAGCTGGCTTTGTGACGTGGGTTTTGGCGGATCAGGATTCAGACATCCGCTGATGCTGCAGGCAGACGTCGAGGTTGAACAATTGAGGGAAATCTATCGCCTGCAAGAGAATGACGTACACGGTTTTTATCTACAGAAGAAAATAGAACAAGCGTGGTATCCGCTGTACACGTTTAGAATTGAAGCGGCCATGCCCATCGATATGGAGATGGCCAATTTTTATACCTCGAATAGTGCGGATTACGTTTTTCGAAACTCTATTATTGGCACCAAAATGACATCACGCGGGCGTGTCACCCTGCTGGATCATACGTTTAAATATTTTGATCTGACTAAAGGCACGTTGGAGACAGAAACGGTTACGGATTTCACAGCCTACCTGGGAAATTTACAAGAGCGTCTCGGGGTGCAATTAAATACGTCTGAGCAAGCTGCGCTAAAAAATCGTTTTGCAACGCTTAACCCTCCGTAGCGTGCAAAGCCACGGCATATTTTTGAAAAGGCCAGCAATGTGACTATCGTCGAACAACTCACCACCTACGTCGCCAACCTGCGCTACGCCGACTTGCCGCCGCAAGTCGTCAAAACCGCCAAGCGTGTGATCATCGATTCCATCGGCTGTGCGCTCGGCGGTTACGGCAGTGCGCCGGAAAGAATCGCGCGCGATTTGGCGCAATTGACCACCAGCAAGCAGCCTGCGACAGTGATGGTGAGCGGCCTGCAAACCAGTCCTGAACTGGCGACATTCGCCAACGGCGTGATGATACGGTTTCTGGATTACAACGACGGTTACACCAGCACCGGCGAGTCGGGGCATCCGAGTGACAGCATCGCCGCAGTGCTGACTGCCGCTGAAATCAACCAGCGTTCCGGCAAGGATGTGATTCTTGCCACCGTGCTGGCGTATGAGGTGTTTTGCCGTATCTGTGACGAGGTGGATTTGAAGCCCCTCGGTTATGACCATGTAACGGTCGGTGGCATGGCGAGCACAGTGGCGGCAGCGTGGTTATTCGGGTTAAAGGGCAAAGCGTTTGAACACTGCCTGCAACTGGGCATCGCGCCCAACAATGCGCTGTATCAAACCCGTATTGGCAATGTGTCGATGTGGAAGGGTTGCGCGTATGCCAACGCCAGCCGCAACGCAGTGTTCGCGGCGATGCTGGCGTCGCGCGGCATGACCGGCCCTTCGCCGATATTCGAGGGGGTCGGCGGCTATTTCAAGGCCGTGGCGCGCAAGACGTTTGCACTGGACACGCTTGGCGGCAAGGATGGCGCGCCGTTCAAGATCATGGAATGTCTGATCAAGCGTTTTCCGCTGGGCCAGTATTCGCAGACGGTGGTGGAAGCCGCGCTACAAATGCGGGAGAAAATTGCCTCCCCCGATGACATCGCCGAAATTCAGATCGAAACCGTGACCACGGCCATAGTGCTGATGGCCGACACGCCCGAGAAGTGGGCGCCGCCCAATCGCGAAACCGCCGATCACAGCATGCCGTATACGGTGGCAGTGGCGCTGATTCACGGTGATGTGCAGGAAGAACATTTTGACGATGCGCATGTGTTCAACCCGGCGCTGCGTGCGCTAACACGCAAGGTGAAAATCAAGGCCTCCGCCGAAGCCGACAAACACATGCCGGCGGCGATGCGTTGTTATTTCAAGCTCATCACCACGTCAGGGGAGACTTTCAGCACGGTGGTCGATCATCATCGCGGGCATTTTAAAAATCCGATGAACGACGGCGAGATCGAAAAGAAATTTCGCACGCTGGCGCAGAAGGTGCTGCCGGATGCGCAGATAGACACGATGCTCGCGCGCTTGTGGAAACTCGAAGACATCGCGGATGCGGGCGAGATACCACGCTTGACCGTGGTGTAGGGCGCAATGCGCTGCGCTTCGATTGCGCCCTACGTGGTTGCGGTGTTGAAGGAGATGGAATGAATGTAAGTATTTGTTTTTATTCATTATTGTTTGCTGCTGTGATTGCGGCGCCTGCACTCGCTGCCGATGCCTATCCCACACGCCCTATCCGTCTGTTGGTGCCCTTCGCACCTGGCGGCGGTTCGGACACCACTGCGCGCATACTCACGCCCAAACTTCACGCAGCGATGGGCCAGGCGTGGGTGGTCGATAACCGCGGGGGTGCTGCCGGCAATCTCGCGGCCGAGATCGTCGCCAAGGCGAGTCCCGATGGTTACACCGTCTTCCTCGGATTCAATACCGTGCTCACGGTGAATCCCACGCTGTATAAATTGCACTTCAGCATGGAGAAGGAGCTGGCGCCGGTGACGCTGCTGGCCACGGCGCAATACATCATGGTGCTGCACCAGAGTGTGCCGGCAAACAACTTGCAGGAGTTCATCGCGCTGGCGAAACAAAAACCGGGCGCCTATAATTTTTCATCCGGCGGTATGGGCACGCCTCTGCATCTGGCGGCGGAATTATTCAGCAAGCGTGCCGGCATCCAGATGGTTCACGTCGCTTACAAGGGCGGCGGTCCGGCGGCTGCCGCGCTGCTGGGCGGCGAAGTGCAAGTGCTGTTCGGCAGCATTGCCGCGTCGATGCCGCATGTGAAATCTGGCAGGCTGAAAGCATTCGCTACCACGGGTGCGCGCCGCTCCAAGGTTGTGCCGGAATTGCCGACGATGATCGAGCTGGGTTTTCCCGCATTCGATGTGGGCTCGTGGTACGCGTTGCTGGTGCCCACGCAGACACCCACGGCGGTGGTGCGGCGGCTGCGCGTCGAGGCACTCAACGTGATCGCCATGCCCGACGTGCGGCAGGCCTTGTCGCGTCAGGGGCTGGAGCCTGAAACCAGCACGCCACAGGAACTGGCCGCGCGCATCAAGTCTGAGACCGCGACCTGGGCGCAGGTGATTAAAGAAGCGGGCATCAAGGCGGAGTAACACTTACGTCGCGCGCATTCGCTTCGCTTCCGCTTTCAGTATCTCGATAAACCGGCGCGCTGCGGGCGGCAGGTAGGCGTCCTTCCGATAACGCACGCCGAGTGTCCGCGTCCAGGCCAGTTCCTTGACGGGAATTTCCACCAGTCGGGAACGTGGTGCGGACTGCTTCATTTCCCAGCGCGGAATGAAACCCAGCAATCCGGATTGGGCAACCGCTTGCAGCCGGATCAATCTGAAATTGGCTTCCATCGTCACGCGCGGCGGCGGCAGGCCGTTATCGGCGAAAGCACGATACATCTGCTGCCACGACAGTGTGGTGGCCGAGGCCAGCGCCCAGCGTTCTCCCGCGAGATCGGCCAGCGTGACCCCCTTGCGGCGCGCCAGCGGGTGGCTGGCAGCCGCGCAGACGATAAAATCTTCGTCCCACAAGCGCTCCTGCGTGAGGTCTTTATCGCCGGCTTTGGGTATGCCGCTGATGATGAAATCAAGCTCCCCGTTGCGTACGGCGGGCAGCAAGGCCTCATTGGTACCGGCGGTGATTTTGGTCATCACGTCCGGCGTGCGCTGCAACAGGATTTCGCAGGCAGAGGGCAGCAGCAGTTCGGCGGCTTCAAAGCTCGCGCCGATGCGCAGTAATCCCGAACGGCCGCCGTTCAAATCGGCCACTTCCTTCAATACATCGTCCATTGCGAGCTGCAGACGCTTTGCGTGGGATAGCAAGGCGTTGCCCATCGCCGTCATCTCGACGCCTTTGGGCGTGCGCTTGACGATTTTTGTGCCGGCGGATTTTTCCAGCCGGCGCAGGGTTTTACTCAGCGCCGGCTGACTGACGCCGATGGCCTCGGCGGCGCGCCTCAGGTTGCCGTACTCGGCAACGACGGCGAAATATTGCAGATCACGGGACTCCATGGCAATAACCTCTGGTTATCAAGTGATAAGCGATGGATGATTGCAGTAATCGGCTGGCGGCGTCAATATGTTCGTGCATGCAGTGCTTTACCTTTCGCGCAATGGGAAATCCGATTCTGGCTAAGGAGACGAGCATGAAAACAGGACATCTAACGGCAGGATGCTGTTTATTGTCGGCTGCGTTGTATGCATCCGGCAGCGCACCGATAGCGCATGCACAGGGCTACCCGGCCAAACCGGTTAGATTGGTAGTAGGCGGCCCCGCGGGTGGCGGCGCCGATGTAATAATGCGGCCCATGGCTCAACGCCTGAGCGAGCAAATGGGGCAACAGGTCATAGTCGATAATCGTCCCGGTGCCGGCAGCATTATTTCCGGGCAAATCGTTATGGCGACACCCGCCGACGGTTACACCCTGCTTCAAGCCTCGTCGAGCGGATTTGCAGTGTCCCCGTTCCTGCAGAAGAAACAGCCATACGATCCTGAACGCGACTTTACACCGGTCACTATGGTTGCGATAGCGCCGATGTTGATCACGGTGAATCCGGCATTGCCTGTCAGGTCCGTCAAGGATCTCGTCGGCCTTGCCAAGGCAAAGCATAATCAATTGCTTTATGGATCGAATGGGCAAGGCTCCTTCAGTCATCTGACCACGGAACTATTCAGCCGCACCGCCGGCATCAGCATGACGCACGTGCCTTATAAGGGCGGCACGCCCGCCGTGATCGATACGGTGAGTGGTCAGGTGCAGTTGATCATCACTGCATTGCCTACGCTGATTTCGCAGGTAAAGGCGTCGCGCCTGCGTGCGATTGCCGTGACCAGCACTAAACGTTCATCAGCGGTTCCTGATTTGCCGACGGTGGCCGAGTCGGGCTATCCCGGATTTGAGTCGGTGCAGTGGTACGGCGTCTTTGCGCCAAAGGGAACGCCATCCGCAATCACTGAGCGGCTCTACTACGAGATCCGCAAGGCAGGTGAGAGTCCGGCGCTGAAGACGCCGCTAGCGCAGGAAGGTGCTGAATTAATAGTGAATGGCCCGCAGCAGCTGGCCGCCTATCTCAACGGCGAAATAGCCAAGTGGCGCAAAGTCATCCGCGATTCCAACATCGTCCTTGAATAGGCGATTCGCGAAATGAAAGAATTCCGAGTGTGGGCGACTGCGTGTTCGCATGTGCACAGCGATTTAAAGGAAGGCCGCCAGAGCCTCGCGGAACCGATCGCGCAGAGCGAATTCGGCGGCGTGGACGGCGGTCCGCCGTTCGAGTGGGACATCATGCTGCACCTGGGCGATCTGTCGGGCACGCAATCACCGCCGGTGGATGCCGACGGCCCGCCGGTGATGGAGCAACTGAACTCCGCGCAAAAGCATCGTGTGGAACAGATTTACCATGTGATCGGCAATCACGATGCCAGCGGCGTCAACGAAGAGACGCAGTGGTGGTTTCGCAAGTGGGTCGATCCCGAAGGGGTGAATACGCAGTACTCGAAGGTGAGCAATGCGCGCAGACCGTACCCGATTGACGGCAATTGGGAGCGCTACAGTTTCACCGCGGGCAATGTGCTGTTTCTGATGATGAGCGACCGCAACGACTTAGGCCCGCCGCGAGGACGTTCCGAATATGGCGGCTGGCCGGCGGGCGCAGTCATGCGCGAAACCTTCGAGTGGTGGAAGCGCATGGTCGAGGGCAATCAGGACAAAATCATCGTCACCTGCGCGCACCACGTGCTGCGTGACACTACCGTTGCATCCGGGCGTTGGGAAGGCATACGCTCGGAGTATCACGGACACTACGACGATGCCGAGGGTGCTTCGTATCTGTATTGGGTAGGCGACGAGACCGACTCCACGGCGTTTCAGGATTACCTCGCGGCGCATCCGGGCGCCATCGACCTGTGGCTGGGCGGCCACACGCACACGCATCCGGACGATCATTTCGGCAACAAGACGCACGTCGAATCATGCTGGGGAACCACTTTCGTAAACGTCTCGGCATTGACCCGGCATCATGCGCGCAAGAAGCGGCCGTTGTTCCCTATGAGCCGCCTGTTTACGTTCAGCGCAGGCAGCAACGAAGTTCGTCTACAGTGTTATTTGCATACAACGGATTATTCGGCGCAGGGGTGGTATGCGCCTGCAGATCGGGTGGCGAAGCTCTCGAAGCCGTTTCAATCTATAAAAAGCAATTAACCAGAGAGGGCACCGAGGAACACAAAGGATTTTCATCGCTCCGTCATTCAGGAAAATGTCAGAATCCAGTGTATTCCTCACCTTGCTGTACACCATCGTTTTGCCGCCGCTCAAAGTCGAGCATAGTTGGTTACGTACTGGATTCTGGCGTGCGCCAGAATGACGAGGTGGCATTTTAATGTCGGCGGCGCCTCCGCGGTGCGTGTCGAGCTTCAAATCAATTCGCCTTGATATCAGCGTTTTTGTTCACGCGCGCGATAGTTGCGCCATGGGATAATGCGGCGAATTCGTTAAACCGCAGTGGAGAACACCCGATGAAAGACGCCTTGCATGTCGGCCTGATGGTGCCGATCAACAACACCACTATGGAGCGTGAAGTGCTGGCATGGCTGCCCGCCGGTTCAACTTGCGCCACGCAACGCATCCCGCGCGGCAAAGGGTTGCTGACCCGGGAGACCCTGCCCGAATATGTAGCGCAGGCGCTCACGCTGGCCAAGGCGTTCGACGATCCGGCTGTCGATGTGGTTGCTTATGGCTGCACTGCGGCGGGATTTATTTCTGGCCCGGCCGGCGACGCAGCGCTGCAAAGTGATCTGGCTGCCATCACCGGCAAAAACGTAGTGACTACCGCGCGCTCCATGGTGCTGGCATTGCAGGAAATCGGCGCCACAAAAATCGCGCTGGTGACGCCCTATATCGATGCGGTGAACACCCAGTTAAAAGCCTTTCTTGCCGATGGCGGCATCACGGTCACACGCTTTAACAGCTTTTACGCGCAGAACACCGATGAGCTTGGCCGCATCGAAGCGCATCAGGTGGCCAAGCTCGCGCGCGACACCATGCGCGATGATTGCGAAGCGATGTTCATCGGCTGCTCACAGTTGCCGACGTTTGAAATTCTCGGCGATCTGCAACGTGAATTCGGGCGGCCCGCTTTTTCGTCGATACAGGTTACCGCGGGCCGGGCGCAACGCGCTGCGCAAGGGCGCGTTGCCGCATGAGGCATGACTACACTTGAATTTGATTTACTCAGCGTAGGCGGCGGTTACGCCGGCCTCGCCGCTGCCAGCCGCGCCGCACAACTCGGTCTTACAGCCGCCGTTCTTGAACGGGGTAGCGAAGCACTCTACGCCTGCAACTCGCGCTACGCAGGCGGCGTGTTGCATGTGTCGTATACAGATCCGAAAAGCTCGCGTGTAGCGCTCACGCGCGCGCTCAACGACATCATGGCGGGGCATGCCGACTCTGCGCTGGTGGATGCCATGGCCACTCACGCCGGCCGCGCGGTCGAGTGGCTGGGCGCCGAAGGCGCGAGCTTCGCGCGTGCCCACACTGCGAGTTGGCGCAACTGGGTGCTGGCACCACTGCGTCCGCCGGTGACGCAAATGGACTGGCAAGGCCGCGGTTCTGATGTCGCTTTGCGTGTCCTCGAGAAAAATCTTGCACAACGTGGTGGTGTGCTGCACAGGAACACGCAAGTTATTGAATTAATTATTGAAAATGGTGTGTGTACGGGCGTGCGCGCAGTCCAGGGTGAGACCCCAAGGGCCTATCGCGCGCGCGCCGTGGTGCTCGCCGACGGCGGCTTTCAGGCGAACACCGAGATGGCAGGGCAATACCTGACACCCGCGCCACTAGCGCTCAAGCAACGCCATGCCGGTAGCGGCTTTGGCGATGGCATACGCATGGCGCGTGCGGCGGGTGCGGCGATCAGCAGGCTGGATGCGTTCTATGGACATGTGCTGTCGCGCGATGCCATGCACAACGACCGCGTGTGGCCTTATCCGCAGCTGGATGAACTGGCGGCGGCGGGTTTGTTGGTGAACAAGCGCGGGCAGCGCATCGGCGACGAGGGCATGGGCGGCGTTTATTTGGCGAACATCATTGCGCGTGAGGCTGATCCGCTGGGCACTGCGGTAATCTTCGACGATGCCATGTGGCAGGGGCCGGGGCGTGCGGCAGCGATTGCGCCGAATCCAGCGTTGCCCGGCGCAGGCGGCACGCTTTACACGGCCGACACCATCCCCGAACTCGCAGCAAAATTGGGTATTGCTGCGGCAGCGCTAGACGCTACCGTGCGTGACTACAATGCCGCGCTGGCATCGGGAAAATTGAGCAAACTGCAACCCCTGCGCTCGGCTACGCGCCGCCAGCCGCTGCCGCTGACTACCGCGCCGTTTTATGGCGCGCCAGCGTGTGCGGGGTTGACCTACACCATGGGCGGCATTTGTATCAGTCGCAACGCCGAAGCGCTGCGCGCGGATCGCACGCCGATTCCCGGCTTGTACGCCGCAGGCGCTACCACCGGCGGACTGGAAGGCGGGCCAGCGGTGGGTTATGCAGGCGGCCTGATGAAGGCATTGACGTTTGGCTTGCTGGCGGCGGAGCATGTGGCGGGCGCGCATGCACAGATCACCGCCGTTTCCGCCGCGATGCGTCGCACGCACTGATGCTGCCCTGATCTTCCTTCACATCAGTCAGGTTTGATCTTCGCTGCCGCCACAACCTTGGGCCACTTCGCCAGTTCTGTCCTCATCAGCGTGGCATATTCCTGCGGGCTCGCGCCGGAGATATCGGCGCCCTGACCCGCGAGGTGTTCGTGCACATCGGGGTAACGCAAAATCCTGCCGATGTCGCCGTATAGCCGGTTGACGATTTCGGGAGAGGTTTGGCCGGGCGCTAAAAATCCCCATAGCGAACTCACGTCATAGCCCGCTGCGCCGGATTCCGCGAAGGTGGGCACAGCGGGCGCGGCGTGTGAGCGTTTGCCGCTGGTGACGGCGATCGGGCGCAGCCGGTTATTCGTAATGTAGGGTTTTGCCGACAGCATCGACGATATATGCATGGTGATATGTCCGCCGAGCAGGTCGGTGAGCGCCTGCGCATTGCCCTTATACGGCACATGCACCAGGTCAAAGCGCGGCACCATGGTGCGCAGCAGTTCCATCATCAGGTGCGGAACGCTGCCGGGGCCGGATGTCGCGTGCGTCAATTCGCCCGGTCGAGCGCGCGCGAGTTGCATAAGCTCTTGCAGCGATTTTGCGGGCAACGAGGGATGAACCACCAGAATGTTGGGCACGGTGGCGAACAGGATCAGCGGCGCGAAATCTTTAAGCGTGTCGTAAGGCACTTTTTGCAGGGCCAGCGTCATGAGCAAGGTGCTGGTGAAGAGGCCGATGGTGTAACCGTCAGGCGGCGCTTTGGCCACGACATCGGCGCCCAGTGTCGCCGCCGCGCCACCGCGATTTTCAACGATCACCGGCTGCGCTAGCGTATCCGACAATTTTCGCCCCACCACGCGCGCCACCACATCCACCCCGCCGCCGGGCGGGAAGGGCACGATGATACGCACGGGTTTTGAAGGGTATGGCTGAGCTACGATGGAAGCACTCCACAGCGCTGTCGTTGCCGCGCAGGCGGGAACCCATAACACCGATAACCAACGAGACGCCCTCACAATTTTCAGCTCACGTGGCATTCCGCACCGCACGCCCGCCATCGACCGTCAGTATAGTGCCGCTGATGTACGAAGCCCGCGCCGAAGCCAGATACAAAACCGAATCTGCCACTTCATCCGGTTGCGCCAGCCGTCCGAACGGCGGGTCTTCGACCAGTTCAAGCCAGCGATGCTTATCGCCGAGTTCTGCGGTGGCGCGTTTTTCAAGGCGCACACGCAGGCGATCGGTTTCAATCTGGCCGGGATTCACACCCACCACCCGCACGCCGTGGTCTACGCTTTCACCACCCAGATTGCGGGTGAACGCCATCAGCGCCGCGTTGCCGGTGCTGCCGGTGATGTAATCCTGGCGTAGGCGCTCACCGGCGACACCGATGACGTTGACGATCACACCGCGTTTGCGCGCACACATGCCGCGATAGATTTCACGTGTGAGATTGATGTAGCCAAACACCTTGAGTTCCCACGCCGCTCGCCAGCGCGCTTCATCGATGTCGAGCAAATGGCCGGAGGGGATGCCACCGGCGTTGTTGACGAGGATATCTACGCCGCCGCAGTGTTGGGCGAGCGCGTTGATATTGGCGCTGACACCGAGATCCAGTGCGTGACAGCTGATATTGACTTTGCTCTCGGCGAGTATTTTCGTGCGTGCCGCATCGAGATCGGCCACCGTGCGCGCGGCCATATGCAGATGGCAGCCTTCACGCGCGAACGCCTGTGCGACGGCGAATCCGATGCCACGTGATGCGCCGGTGACCAGCGCGGTAAGTCCGGTAAGTTCGAGGTTCATGGGCGTTTCAATTTCCTGTTGGCGGGCTTGGCGTTAAAGGTGCAGGCGTCCATCCATTGATACGGCGAAGTCTCGCCTTCAAGGCCCGCCGTCAGTGCCATGATACGTTCAATACTGTCTGCTGTTATAAAGACTGCACAGCCTGCTACACTCGATTACATGAAGTGCATATCCGCATCGCTGGATGCTGGCGGCGTAAAAGAGCCCCATTGACCTCGGAAACCACTGAACTACTGTTCGCGCGTTACGGCCAGCGCTATCGCTGGCTGGTGGCGATCACGGTATTGCTGGGCACGATGTCAGCGACGGTCACTACGACCACGGTCAACGTCGCGATACCGGACATCATGGGCACTTTCGGCATCGGTCAGGATCGCGCGCAGTGGCTCTCGGCGGGCGCGCTGGCGGGCACCACCGTTGCTATGTTGCTGAGCGCATGGATGATCCGCAGCTTTGGCACGCGCAAGACCTTCGTCGGCGCGCTGTTTGTGTTTGTCGGCGCGCTGGTGCTAGCCGGGGCCAGCCCCAACGACTCGGTGCTGATCCTATGCAGGATCGTGCAGGGCATGGTGACCGGTCTGCTGCAGCCGCTGGCGATCTACGCACTGTTTCGCGTGTTCCCGCCTGATCAGCGCGGCAAGGCGATGGGATTTTTCGGCCTCAGCGTGATCCTGGGGCCGGCAATGGGCCCCACCGTCGGGGGTCTGCTGACCGAGCATTTCAACTGGCGCTACGTGTTCTATGTACCGATTCCGTTTAGTTTGGCGGCACTCCTGCTCGGCAGCCAGTTGCTGCCGGAACGTGAAGAAACCGGCATGCGCGCGAATTTCGACTGGACGGGGTTCGTACTGCTGTCAGTCGCCCTCGCTTGCCTGATGAGCGGGCTGTCCAGTGGACAGCGCGAAGGGTGGTCTTCCAGCTACATTTTGATCTTGCTCGGAATCGCGCTCGGTGTCGGTACTGCATTCGTCAAATGGGAGCTACGCATCGCGCAACCGCTGGTCGAACTGCGTGTCCTCGGCACTATCCAGTTCGCCTCTGCCGCATTTGTTGCCTGCATCTTCGGCGCAGGGCTGTTCGGTTCCGTCTACCTGGTACCGCTATTCGTGCAGCTGGTGCAGGGGATGAGCCCATTGGGGGCGGGTCTGGTACTGATGCCCGCCGGTCTGGTGCTGGGCGTGATACTGCCGCTCGGTGGTTATCTGACCGACCGCTTTCCGGCGCGATGGCTGATCATGAGCGGCCTTGCGTGTTTCGCCTTGTCGTCGTGGTGGATGGGGAGCGCTGATACCAACACGTCGTTCTGGATCTTCGCGTGGTGGTTGATTGTCGGGCGCATTGGCCTTGGCCTGATTATTCCCGCGCTCAATGTCTCCGCGGTGCGCGCGCTGCCCCCGGAACTGCTCGCCCAGGGCACCGGCATGATCAATTTTTTTCGCCAGCTCGGCGGCGCACTCGGCACCAACGTGCTGTCGGTGGTGCTGGATCGCCGCACGTTTTTTCACAGCGATGTGATTACCAGCATGCAGACTGGGGGTAACAGCGCCACTGCGGAACTGCTGCGCACCATGCAGCGCGTGTACGAGCTGGCCGGCGCGGGAGCCGATATACAGCACGCAGCCGCGCTGCATTACTTGGGCCGCGTGGTGCAGGCGCAGGCCTACACCATGGGTTTTCGCGACAGCTTCCTGATCGTTGCTCTGGTTTTCACACTGGCGCTGATTCCGGCCTGGATTATGGGTAGAACACGGGCGCAGGTATCGCGTTAACCTTAAAACGGCAATTCAGCCACAGAGGACACCGAGGAGCACAGAGAAAACAGGTGCTTGCACTCGCTTCTCACACGCACCTGTTTGGTGGGAGAGATAATCTCGCCAACTTGTAGCTTTACCTCTTTAAACTCTGTGCTCTCACAAGAAACAAAATACCCCACCCCATGTTTCTTTGCGAACGCCTGGCCCGTGTGCGGGATTGGGAAACTCTGCGTTCAATGGCACTATCTTAAGGGCGATTTACCACGGAACACACGGAATACGCGGAAAAAACCAGTGCGCGAAATCTTTCCGTGTGTTCCGTGGTTAATGGTCTTGAAGTTCGCCGTTGCGGGATGCGCATCGCACGTGTGCCACCACCTCATAAGAAACAAAATACCCCACCCCATGTTTCTTTGCGAGCGCCTGGCCCGAGCGCGGGATTGGGAGACTCTGTGGCCAAATGCTTTTTATAGGGTTAATGCTCAGCGCGGTTTTTCTTCAAACGCGGCGTAGGGGCCGTCGGCGTAGACGATACGCCCGCCCACCATGGTCAGCAGCGAGACCGTGCCGCCAATCTGCTCGAGCGGCACGCTGAGGTAGTCGCGGCTGAGCACCGCCAGATCGGCGAGCTGACCGACGGCGAGCGCGCCGCGCACGTGCTCTTCAAAGCTGAACCAGGCGCTGCCTTGCGTATAGAGGCGCAGTGCCTCGATGCGCGTCGGCAATTCTTCCGGCGCGCGCATGGCAAGGCCGGAGATGGTTTTGCCGTCGAGCATCCATTGCAGCGAGACGAAGGGGTTGGGCCCCATCACGCGGTGCGCGTCGGTGCCGCCGCCGACGGGCAGCTTCAGCCGCAGCGCGCTGGCCAGCGGTGGCGCGAGGCGCGCGGCGTCCATGCCGCGCTGGCCGAGGAAGGCCTCGCCGCGGAAATAGAACGCGTTCTGCACCAGCCAGCCCATCCCCATGGCCTTCAGGCGCTTGAGCGTTTGCGGTGACGCGTCGTTCAGATGCGCAATCGACCAGCGCAGCTTTGCGATCGGCGTCTCGGCGTTGACGCGCGCCAGCACATCCAGCAAGTGATGCACAGCACGGTCGTTGTGCCAGTGAAAAGTCGCGGTCATGCCGCGCGCTACGGCCCAGCGCAGCACGTCGTAGAGCTGCTGTGTCTGCGTAGCGCTGGGTTGGTCATTGTTGTAGTAGCCCCAGGTGACGTTTTCGCCGATGCCGTTAAAGCGCAACCAGTCGTCCCCAAAGCCCATGGGCCGCGTCTGTGTCAGTGCTGTGAAGTCTTCGAGTTCGCGGTCGCGGCGCGGTGCGCTCAAGCTGTAGCGCACGCGCACGCTGAGCCCGTGCTCGCGCCACACCTGGAACAGCGGCTGGTAGTCCGCGATCTCAAGGTTGTAGCCGCCCGGATCACTCACGCCGGTGATGCCCATGGCATTGAGGGTGCGGAAGAACGCGCGCGTGCCTTCGAGCTTCTGCGCAAACGTCGAGCGCGGCAGCAGGTTAAACAGGTCGCTGATGGCGCGGTTGTCACCGGCGAGCCAGCCGCTCGGGTTGCCGTCCGGGTCGTGCTCGATAGTGAGGCGCGCAGCCCCTGCGGAATTTCCGACCTTGTCACTGATAGCGAGCGCGTCAGCGCCGCCCGGGCTGAGCAGTACATGGCTGTAGAGCAACTGCACGTAGACGTGGTGATCGGGGGCTGCGGCTGCAATCTCGGCCTGTGTCGGCCGACGGTCTTCGTGGAACTGCCGGGCGTTCCAGCCACCAGCCACCACCAGCCATGACTTTTTCGGCGCGGTCTTTGCGGCAGCGCGTATGCGGTCGAGCGCTTCTTGCAGCGTGCGCACGCCAAACCAGTGCACCTCGGTGGTATAGCTCAAGCCTGCGCGGATGGCGTGTATGTGTGAATCGATCAGGCCGGGAATGAGCGTGCGGCCAGCCAGATCTATGATGCGGGTCGAGGGGCCGGCGAGAGCGCGGATGCGCGATGTTTCACCTAGCGCCGTAATTTTTCCATCAGCTACTGCCAGTGCTTGGGCGGGCGCGCCGTCATAGACCACCAGCTTGCCATTGACAATAATGGTGTCGGGCGCTTGGCGCTGCGCGTAGGCGGCAGCGGCAAAGAAACTGACAAGAAACAGTGCCGTCAGGCTGGCACCCACGCTACCAACGGTACGTACGGCGCGTGAGGCCGGGCGCCTTACAGGCGCTGCATGGTGCATTCCGTCTCGACAAACATGACGTTGTTACCGGGGGGGGTGCGGCGATTGAGCTTGATCTGCTTATAGCCATCTTTCGCACAGGAAATCTGCACCTGATCCGGTAGCACGTCCTTGTTGATATGGCCGCGGTAGAGGCCGAGCGCATTGGATTTCAGCGCTACCGGTTTGCCCTTCTTCGACTGCAGCAGTACTTGCGCGCCCGCCACCGCGGAGCCGCGCGCATCACGCACGAAGCCGAAGTAAGCGGGCCCCGCGCCTTTGACATCGTTCGCCGCGTCGTAATCGTCGCCACCGGCTAGAGCCTGTGCCGCTGTAGCCACGCCAAGAAAAATCGCCAGTACACGAATCAGCATGTTGACCTCCCGGCCTTTGCACTGGGATGCATAGACTTACCAGCGCCAGTAAAACTTCAGCGAATAGATCAGTATCGGCAACAGCACGAGGGGGGCGATCCACGCCAGCGCCAGCGGAATTTTGCCGCGGATATTTTCCGGAAGCCCTGCGGCGATCGCACCGAGCAGGGACGCGCCGAGCGCCGAAGTGGCGAGCCAGCCGTACCAGTACATCGCCGGACCTTCGTCACGACGCGCCGGCGCGTAGCCGGGATCGATGCGGTCGGTGCCGGGGTGATAGGTGAACAGTGGCCATGCCGCCATGTCGCACACCACGTAGAGGATGGCGAAGCTGATGCCAAACACCAACGCGAAGGCACCAAAACGCGAGGATGAGGGCGCTGTCGTCGAGCTTGCAGCGGCTGTGCTCATAGTCCGAAACCCCGCACATTGTTGACGATGTGGCCGGCCAGAAACGCGTACCAGCAGATGCCAGCCAGAACCACGGTCAGCCATTTGCGCGCGCTGGCGTAAGCGGCGTTGCGCACGTTCTGCCACAGATACCAGTAGAACGGCAACAGCCCAAGACCGATGGTGGTGAGGTGCTCCTTTAACTCGAATGCGCCGAGGGTCTTGTAGAAACCCTCCTGTTCAATCGGGATGCGCACGTAGATGCGGTACTTGGTGTATATCCAGCCGCCGAGTATAAAAGCGAAAATCCACAACACGCAGACAGCGACGGCATAGCTGGGTGCCGATACCGAGCGAAAGCGCGTGACAAAACCGCCACTGGTGCCGCTGCGCGGCGGTGCCAGCACCGCGGCCGCCTGATGTGTGAGCGCACCCAGCAGTGCCACCGCCAACAACGCATGAGCGGTGAACAGGAGGGTCCAGAAGGTATTGACGGAGATGTAGTCGAGAACGAAATCCAACGCGCTTCTCCAAACGAGAGCGGCGGCGCGAGGGTGTGACTCGCGCCGCCGGTATTTCAGTGCGCCAGCGGATTGGGCCTTAATTGGAAATGCGCTGCCAGCGGCTTGCTGCCTTTGCCGCCTTCAATCAGCCAGGGCGTGCGATCGCCATTCGCGGCCCACAGGCCGCGGCCTTTCCAGCCGGCGTTCGGATCGTCGATGCGCCCATCAAATCCTTTGGCGTAGAAGCCCATAGGATAGGGCACGACCATCGAAATCATTTTGCCGTCCTTGAGTGCGACCAGGCCGTCCATCAGGTTGGCGGTCGACATCGGAATGTCGTCGCCCAGCCCGAGGGTGTTGTGCTGGTCCACCCACGAGTAGTAGCTCGCCTCGGCACTGTTCTCGCCGATGCCCTTGAAGCCCGGCCCCGGATACTGATGGAACGCCCAGCCTTCGGGGCAGTGGTTGCCGGTGGCTTTCGGGCCGTTTAACGGGCCTTTGCACAGACGGCGGTCAAATACGCCCATGTGGCCGCTGGCTAGCGAGACCCACACGCGGCCCTGCTTGTCGATGTCGCCGCCGCGCGGACCGAAACCGGGCAACGGAACGTTGTACATTTCGGTCAGCGACTTGTGCGGATTCTTGGTCGGATCGACGCGCACAACCGCACCCGGATTGCCGCGGATAGTGCCCCACACCGAGCCGTCGACCGGGCTCGGCATTACCGCGTAAAAGGTGGGACCGATGCGCATATCCTTGCCCGCTTCCTGCGGTTTGCCGGGTTCGGTGTACTCATCGCGCACCCCATTGCCGTTGGTGTCGAGCACCAGCGAGGTCCAGCCCTGCGACTTTTCGATGTTGCCGGTTTCGTCGAGCATCTTGGTGTTGATCCAGCCGACATTGCCGCCGCCGCCGCCGGTACTCATCCACAACGTCTCGTTGGCGTCGTAGCCGAACTGCAGATGATGCGAGCCGAAGCAGGTCTCATAAGCCGTGTATTTCTTGGTTTTCGGGTCATACATCGTGACCCGGCGATTGGTGGCGTTGAGCGGAAACTCGATGGCCGAGGGATGGCTCGATCCTTTTTTGCAAAAGTCAGGGTTGGCTGGCTTGTGGCCCGTGGCAGCGAGCCAGAGGCGGCCCTTGCGGTCGAACATCGAGTTGTGGTTGTTGGCCCTGCTGTTCCAGATGTTTTCTTCGCCCCAATAGGCCGAGGGCTGCAGGATTTTGATCGAACCGGCGTTGCCGGGGCCCAGCGCCAGCGGCATGTCGGGTGTCGTTGGCAGGACAAAATTGGTGGCGACATTCTTTACCGGATCGAGGATCGGCATGTCATCGCAGGCATGCTCGCACTGCCCGTAGAGCGGCCCGTAGGCGTTGACCGTCGGATAACGCCGGTCGCTGGCGATCAGGTCATGCAGATACTGCTTGTCGTTGTGCCAGTCGCGCAGCGTGACGACGATGTTGCGTTCGACGCCCTGCGGCCGCGTCGGCTTGCTATGCGGCAACTCGCCCTTGGAGACGCGCTCGGTCCAGTCGGCGAGGTACTTGAACGGCATGCCGCCGAGCTGCCCCGCGGCTTGGGTGACCATGTTCTCGCCCGCCTGCCCGGACTGGATGCGGCGGATCCATGCGTCCTGGTGCGTCCTGCCGTCGAGGTGGAACTTCGGAATGGTGCGGGTCGACAACTGGCCGAGCTGGTGACAGCCGACGCAGCCGTTGTTCTTCATGAGATTGAGATAGCCGGTGAGCGTCACGTTCTGCGGCGCTTCGCTGCTGCCGAACACGCTGGCCTCGGGGATCTTCATCATCGAGTACCAATAGATCGCCGGGTAATACTGCGCGGCGGCTGTTTCGTTCGGTGCCGGCACCGCCTTCAGGTTAAGCTGCTTGCCGGGCGCGCTCTTCACTTTGGGCGAATCGACGAGGCCGTAGCCGCGCACCCATACGTCGTAATTGGCTTTCGGCAGATCGGGGACGACGTAGCGGCCCTGATCGTCGGTGACGACGATGCGGATGAAGCGCACCGGTAGATCGCGCGTTTCCGCGATCACCCACACGCCGGCTTCCGGCCCCTTCGGCCCGCTGACCACGCCGCCGATGTCATCGTTGTCAATGGCAACTGCGGCCACTGGCTGAGCCTGCAGTGGCGTCGGTGCAACCAAACCCAGGGCGGCCAAGGCTGCAATACCGATTGCAGCCACGCCCGTTATAAGAATCTTGCGCATTGTCATGCCTCCCAGTGATATTAGACGATCCCGGTTACGCGGGGGCCGCATTCATCGCGACGCCAACGCTTTTGGATACATTACGCTGATGCACCAGCGAACAGATCGCACCCGCATGCACGTAGCAGCGAAAATGCCACATTGCCGTGCTGGTTGACGCGGGCATTACAGTCGCCCGCCGGTTAAAATTTTGCAAACATAGCTGGAGCAGCGGCACGATATCACCCCGTACATTAGTGGTCAACCGTACCGGCATCCGACTGACATGGACATCTGACGCGCATGGGAGCGCGGCTAATTCGCCTTCACACCGGCCTCGCGGAACAGCTTACCTACCCTCTCGTAATCTGCTTTCAGGCGCTGAGCGAACTCTTCCGGCGTCTTGTGCACGGGGTCGTAGGTCAGGTTACTCAGCTTCGCTGCAATCCCAGGATCGCGTAATACGTTCCCAAGCTCAACATTGAGCCTATCAACGATGGCCTTGGGGGTGCCCGCCGGTGCAAAAGCACTGACCCAGGTGGTGGATTCGTAACCCGGGAAGGTTTCTGCTATCGCCGGCACATCCGGTAGCTGCGTCATCCGCTCCAGGGACGTTACCCCTAGCGGACGCGCGCGATTCGCCTTGATGTACTCGATAATATCGCCGATTCCCGCGAACATGGCTTGGGTCTCCCCGGACATCAAGCCTACAACAGCGGGTCCACCGCCTCTGAACGGTACTTGGGTGATTTGGATGCCGGTCACGGATTCCATGATCACTGTGTTCAGGTGTATGAAGCTGCCGAGGCCGGCATTGCCGAAGAGGATCTCTTTCGGGCGTTTCTTCGCCAGCGCAATGAGCTCCTTCACTGAGCGTACCGGCAGCGAGGGATGCGCGGTGAGTACCGTCACCAGTCGCGTGAGAGGGGTTACCCCGACGAAATCACTCAGCGCATCGTACGGCAGCTTCTTGTAGAGGTGCGGGTTGGAGGCGTGGGAGGCGATGCTTTGTATCAGCAAGGTATAGCCGTCGGGCGGACTTTGCGCTACCACGGCCGTGCCGATCGTACCCCCCGCGCCGGTGCGGTTTTCGATGATGAACGAGTGCCCCATCTGCTCCGAGAGCTTTGGCATAACGAGGCGAGCCACAATGTCGTTCGCGCCTCCCGGGGGAAAAGGAACGATCACGCGCACGGGCTTGTTGGGATAAGCTTGCGACCAGGCCACGCCAGCGGTACACAGCATGCCGACGCTGACTGCAGCGAATACTCGAACTGCTCTCATGACACGCCCCCTCCTGGTTGTGGTAGTGCTGGCGATGGTGTATAGAATTTCTATCACCATTCTTGACCAAACGCGACACTATACCCAGCTCATAGAAAGGTCAATACTGGCGAGTTGCTGGGTAGAGTATGAATTCAGAGGAGACAGGCCGATGATGAAGATTGCTGGAGCAAGGGCCGTGATGCTGCTGGCCGGATTGTGGTTGCAGTTGTGGGGCGTGCAAGTCTTTGCGCAGAACTACCCGACAAAAGCTGTGCGCATTGTTGTCGGGTTCCCCGCCGGCGGTCCCGCCGACACCATGGCGCGCATCATCGGCAAGAAGATGACCGATCTCGGCGGCCAGATGGTCATCATCGAGAACCGCTCCGGCGCGAACGGCTTTCTTGCCGGCGAGTACGTTGCAAGGTCGGCCCCCGATGGCCACACCACCTGGTTCTCGGCCGGGGCGGCGCTCTCGTTTACCAAGTATCTTTACGCCAAGCCGCTGGTCGATCCGGATCGCGACCTCACGCTGGTCACGCAAGCGGTGTCGGTGCCGCAGATTTTCGTGGTGCATCCGTCGCTGCCGGTCAAGGACCTGCGCGGCCTCGCGCAGCTTGCGGCGCAGCGGCCCGGTCAGTTGAATGCATCCGTTATCACTCTTGGCGGCCTCATCCATCTGGGTACCGAGTTGTTCAAGCTTTCTGCGGGCATCCAGATGAACAACGTGCAGTACAAGGGTGGCGCACCGGCGATCATTGATCTGATCGGCGGCCATATCGAGGTGGGGCTACTCGATGTGCCGGCAGTCATCGGTTACCTGCCATCGGGCAAGGTGCGGGCGCTGGCGGTGACCAGTGGTGAGAGGGTCAAGCAATTGCCCTCGGTGCCTACGACCACCGAGGCCGGTTATCCCGGCGTGCGCTCGGACAGTTGGTACGGCGTTGCCGTGCCCGTCGCCACCCCGCCCGAACTGATCCAGCGCATGAACCGGCTGTGGGTCGCGACACTGCGTACTGCGGAAACACAGGAGCTGCTGAGCGCGATTGGTACTGTTCCGGTCGGCAGCACGGTCGAGGATTTTCGGGCGTTCAAGGCCGCGGAAGGCACGAAATGGGGCGACCTGATCCGCAAGATCAATCTCAAGCTGGAATGACGCCATGAAACTGCATTGGTCATCGCGCTCGCCTTACGTGCGCAAGGTCATGATCTGCGCCCATGAATTGGGCTTGGCGGACACCATCGAACGCATCCATTCGGTGGTATCGATGTCCGACCCCAACCGGGAAGTCATGCGCGACAATCCCTTGGGAAAAATTCCCACATTGATATTGGATGATGGCCGTGTGCTCTATGATTCGGTGGTGATCTGCGAGTATCTCGACACGCTGCGTGCGGGTGCGCTGTTGTTCCCGTTGCGAGGTGAAGCGCGCTGGACGGCGCTGCGGCGGCACGCGCTGGGCAACGGCATGCTGGATACGCTGCTGCTCTGGCGCTCGGAGATCAGCAAACCCGCTGCCCAGCAGACGCCCACATGGCTGACAACCTTCGCACTCAAGATTCGCAATGCGCTCGAGGTGATCGAAGCCGATGCCGATGCACTGTCGCACAGCTCGTTTGACATCGGCCCTATAGGCATCGGCACTGCACTCGCCTATCTGGATTTTCGTTTCGCGGATATGGGCTGGCGCAGGGGACATCCGCGTAGTGAGGCGTGGATGCAGCAATTCCTGCAGCGCGAGTCGGTGCAGAAATCCAATTTCATCGACGCCTGAATCCGGCGCCGAAGGCGAGCACCGCCATGAATGGGCCGGACGCTACCCGCGCGATCGAGAAATATCGCCGGCACGCCGCCGACTACGACGCGACCGCGGTGCGCACGATGGCGCTCCGGCGCCGCACCGTCGATCTCCTGGCTCTGCGCGCGGGCGATGTCGTGCTCGACGTCGCGTGCGGCACGGGTCTTTCCTTCCCGCTGCTGCGCGAGCGCGTGGGGGCGAAGGGGAAAGTGATCGGCGTCGAGCTTTCCCCGGAGATGCTCGCCCACGCACGGGCGCGCGTGCAGTCGCATGGCTGGACGAACGTCGCGCTGGTTCAAGCGTCGATGGCGGATGCACCGATTCCGGATGCACTGGACGCCATACTCTTCAACTACACGCATGACGTGCTGCGCTCGTCAGCCGCGCTAGAACACATCTTCGCGCACGCCCGCCCCGGTGCGCGCGTGGCCGTGGCCGGGGTCAAGTATCCGCCGTGGTGGCTCTTTCCCGCGCGCCTGTGGCGGCGTGCGAACGCGCGCCCGTATCTCACCACGTTCGAAGGTCTCGACCGGCCGTGGAGCCTGCTCGAGCCACACGTGACGGAACTTAAGATCACGCCGGTCATGCTCGGGACGAACTACATCGGCGCCGCCTGTGCATCCAAGCGGGCGTCCCGACTATAACGCTATGCCACGGCCACCCACGTCACATATACTTTCCGCCGCCGCACAGGATACGGTCGCCGGTCACATACGAAGATTGTTCCGAGGCGAGAAAGACCGCCACGTTGGCGACCTCCTGCGGCTTGCCGGCACGCTTTAACGGTATCGCCGCGAGGTCCTCCTCGGTGTAGCCGCCTTTTCCATCCGCATACCACTCGGGGTTCGCGCGCACGTTCTCGATCGTCATCAGCGCGATGAGATTGGCCCGCACGTTGTAGGGACCGAGCTCCAGCGCGAGCGCCTTGATCAGACCGAACAGACCGTGCTTGGACGCGATCACGTGGGCGCGCTGCGACTGCGACGTGACCGAGGCCTGGCCGCCGAGCGCTATGATGCTGCCCGTCTTGCGCTGCATCATCGAAGGCACCACGGCCTTGGCGAGATAGAAGAGTGAGTTGAGGTTGACTGCGAGTGTCTTGTCCCACTCCTCGTAGCTGATCTGCCAGAAGTCCTGGTGGGCGCGCCGACCAGTGCAGCTCATGAGCACGTCGATTTGGCCGAAACGCTCGAGTCCCTGCTGTACCAGCCGTTCGACCTGCTGGTGATCGCTGACGTCGGCCATGATCGGTAGCACTTTCGCGCCGAGGTCTTCGCACGCTTTCACCACCTCGTTTAGCGCGTCCTTCTTTTCCCGCGCGACGAGTATTAGGTCCGCGCCTTCCTGGGCAAACGCGATCGCGATGGCCTTGCCGTTGTTGCGTCCCGCGCCGGCGACCAGCGCTGTCTTGCCTGTCAGTTGTCCCATGAGGCTCCCCTGTTGTCGAGTGATGGATTAGAGCGCAGCCGAGGCCTTACTGCGCGCGGCTAGTGCGTTCGCGTATGACTTTCGCCCAGCCTGTGAGTGCAGCCACCTAGGCCTAGCTTCAAGTCTTTAGCCTCAGCAGAAACGCCAGCAGGATTTGATTGAACGCCAGCGGCTGCTCCCAATACGGGCTGTGGCCTGCTTCACGCACGATATGCACCTCGGCATGCGGCATGTGTTGTGCCTGCATGCGCAATAACGAGGGCGGCGTGTAAAGATCCGAATCTCCGGTCATCAGCAAGGTGGGGTGCTTGATCGACTCCAGCCTTGCCCATGTTAATGGTTGCTTCATTCTGGGGGTGATGCGTTGTTGGGGTATGGCCTGATGCTCCAATTCACGCCATGCGCTCAGGCCCTGGGGATTTCCTGCACGGTAAGAGGGCGACAGCTCCTGAAAGTCGTGCGGTAGTGTGGCAAAAAAAGCAGGCCGCAGACGGGTGTTCACTGCCGCATAGTCGGCATCCGTGATGCCCATGTAGGAGGAAATGACGGCAAGGCTGCGCACCTTGTTGGGCCAGGCCAGCGTATAGTCAATGGCAAAAAATCCGCCTTGAGCCGCGGATACCAGATCCACAGCGCCGAGCTTTAGATGCTGAATCAGGCAGTGTAGATCGTCAGCCCCCACTCCCGGATCGGCGGGGTCGCCAGCATCCGAGCGGTAATAACCGCGCCGGGAATAGGCGATGACCCGATAACCCGCTTGACTCAGGACGGGCTGTTGATACACCCAGCCGGCGGCGCTTTGGGTACCGGCGTGAAGCAGGATGACCGGGTGGCCGGGGCCGCCGGTATCCCAATACCACAGCCGTGCACCGTCGACATCCACCCTGCCTTCCTGTACCGGCACCTGCGGCGGGATCGGCACCGCATCCCACATCGGCATTAAAATGGGGTCAGACACGAATTTCGTCATAACCGATTGTTTAAATATTATTTATTGGCGTCGTGATGGGATTGCCACACGCCCTTAGACAGCGGGCGGCGAGTATTTTCGCATAGATTTTTGACCGTCCGCAGTTCATATTGCGTGGTGGATTGTGGTAAAGGCGCTGGGCGCGTGATGTAATGCGTGGGTAAAAACGGCTGTAAACAGGAGAAATATCGTGGATCAAGCCACTGCTGCACCGTGGGATAAAACAACCGAGGCGCTGGTCAGCTTTGCGCAGCGGGCGTCGTATGCATCGCTGTCGCCGGCTGTGGTGCAGGCGTGCAAGCTGCGGGTAATTGACGCGTTTGCCAGTGCCCTGGGTGCGTATGACAACCCCACCAGCGTGCTGGCGCGCAAGGTGGCAGCGCGCAGCCGCACGGACCATGACAGCGCGGCCACGGTTTGGGGCAGCGCCATCAAAACCACACCCGAGTGCGCCGCGTTCGCCAATGGCGTGATGGTGCGCTTGCTCGATATCAGCGACACCTATCTGGGCAAAAGCCGCGGTCATCCCAGCGACATGATCTCCGGCATACTCGCGGTGGCGGAAAGCGTGCGCGCCGACGGCCAGTCCGTCATCAACGCCATCACCCTCGCCTACGATGTTTATTGCAGTTTCTGCGATGCGATTGATGTCAATGCCAAGGGCTGGGATCAGCCGGTGTATGGCGTGCTGGGTTGCGTGTTGGGCGCGGGCAAGCTGCTTAAGCTCTCGCCTGACCAAACGGCGAATGCCATCGCGATGGCACTGGCGCCCAATATGTCGCTGGCGCAGGCGCGTCGCGGGCAGTTGTCGAACTGGAAGGGTTGTGCAGGGGCGAATGCTTCGCGCAACGCGGTGTTCGCTGCGCTGCTGGCACAGGACGGATTCACCGGGCCGACCGCAGTGTTTGAAGGGCAGGGCGGACTGTGGGAAGTGATCGGGCACCACGAGTGGCCGCTGCCCGTCGCAACACATTTGCTCACGCACACGCATTTGAAGTGTTTGCCGATTTGTTATCACGGGCAGTCGGCGGTATTTGCTGCGCTGGAATTGCGCACACAGGTCGCTGTCCACGAGATCGAGGAGATTGTCGTGGACGGCTATGAGGCCGCCTACATGATGATGGGCACCGATGCCACGCGCTGGGCACCCGCCACCCGCGAAACGGCCGATCACAGCATGCCTTATGTGGTGGCGATGGCGCTGCTCGACGGTGCGGTGACGGATGCATCGTTTTCAGCCGCGCGGCTGGCGGATCCCGCGCTCGCCGCGTTGATGGCCAAAGTCAAAGTGCGCAGCGACGCGGGTTTGACCGCACTCTACCCGGAGGCTGCGCCAGCGCGGGTGAGCCTGCGCACGCGCGCGGGTCAGTCGTATAGTGCGGAAGTGTTGTATCCGCGAGGGCATGCAAAAAATCCGCTGGGCGAGGCCGATGTGCTTGCCAAATTCCATGGGTTGACGGCGGCACGGCTTAACCCGACGCAGCGTGCGAGCGTGCTCGACAGCTTGGGGCAGCTCGAACGCGTGGCTGATGTGACGGATGTACTCAGAAAACTTTCGACTTAGGCGGAGGGCCTATCAGTGATTGAATTTAAAGAAATTAATTATGAGGCGGTGACGGTGGGCGAGGAATTCATGTCCGATGACTTCCTGATCAAGCCCGAAGATGTGGAAACGTTTGCGTTCGCGGTGGACGATCATGACCCGTGGTATTTCGAGGATGCGCCTACCCCCTACGGCGGAAAAATTGCGCATCCGGTGCTGATGGGCAACCAGGCACTGCTGATGCGCCACGGCAAATACATCGTGCCCGCCGGTTTGCACGCAAAAATGCAGTACGAATTCGTGGAGCCGTTTCGTGTGGGCATGCGCGTGCGCACGCGCGGCAAGGTGATCGACAAGTATGAGAAGCGCGGTCGCCATTATATGGTTACCGAATTTGTGACGCGCGACGATGAATTGGGCACGGTGCTCATGCGCGGCCAGTTCACCCAGATGCTGTTCCCGAAATCAGGAGTGCATGTTCATGCCAAAAACCGCTGATCTATGCGAACCCGGCACGCAATTGCCGCCGCTGCGCAAAACTATTTCGCAACGCCAGATAGACTGCTATTCGGGCGTGCGGCCCAAGTCGATACATACCGATGTGGAATGGGCCAGGCAAAAGGGGTTTCGCGCGCCACTGGTGCAGGCGCTGATGTCCACCGCCTACGTGTCGCAGATGATGGTGCGCTGGCTGGGCACGGGATTCATCCAAGGCGGCAGGATATCCGCTTCGTTTATCAAGCCCGTCATCGTCGGCGAGACACTGACGGCGCGCGGGGTGGTCAAAAGCACACAAGACATCGGCGGCAGGCCGTACGTATCTGTCGAATGCTGGTGCGAGAATGAGGAGGGCGTGAAAACGCTGGTGGGAACGGCGAGCGGGTTTGCGGATAATTTGCGGGTTATGTAAGCATGGATGCGACAACTTTAGACCAAGAACTGCTGGATATTTCCCCGCTGATGGCCCCGCGCAGTGTTGCGCTGGTAGGCGCAACGGATCATCCCACATCATTCGGCGGGCGCGTGTTCCAGCAGATGACCGGTTTTGGCTACAGGGGACATATTTATCCGGTGAATCCGCGACTCAAGGCGATAAACGGCCTCACCTGTTATCCAGGCATCAGGGATTTGCCGCAAACGCCGGATCATGTGGGCATCGTGGTTGCCAGCGAGCGCGTATTTGAGGTGCTGGCGGATTGCGCCGCTATCGGCGTGCGTTTTGCCACCGTATTCAGTGGTGGCTTTGCCGAGAGCGGCACGTCTGAGGGGCGTGAACGCCAACAACGGTTGATCGAATTTGGGCGTAAATCCGGCATACGCTTTATGGGACCCAACTGCAACGGCGTGGTGAATTTTATCGATCGTTTTGCGATGACTTCTACCGCTGCGGTCAGAGGGCAGTATGCGGCGCCGGGCGACATCGGCGTGGTGAGCCACAGCGGCGGTCTGGGTCAGATCAATGTGATGTGGCGCGCGATGGAACACGGCCTCGGCATCAGCTATGAGGCGAGTTGTGGCAACGAAGCCGACATCGACACCCTGGATTTTGCGCGCTTCATGCTGCATTCGGAAACGACGAATGTGGTGCTGCTGGCGATTGAAGGCATCAAGAGCGGTGAAAAATTCCGCCGCCTGGCGCAAGAAGCAGCGGAAATGGAAAAGCCGCTGGTGATACTGAAAATCGGCTCTACCGAAGCCGGTAGCCGTGCTGCGGCGTCACACACCGGCGCCATTGCCGGGGACAACGATATTATCAAAGCGGTGTGCCGCCAGTATGGATTGATACAGGTGAACGAATGCAACGAGCTGTATGAGACGGCAGTATTTTTACGCCATCGGCGCTGGCCGACAGGGCGCGGTCTTGCGGCGATAGCGCCCACCGGCGGCAACATCGTGAACGTGGCTGATGCCGGCGCCAGTTTCGGCTTGCAATGGAAAGCGTTTGCAGCAGAGACGCAGCAAGCGCTGGGCCAATTAATGCCGGGCTACGGCAAGGTGGGCAACCCTACCGATCTCACCTCGGCGGCCACCGGCGACCAGGAATTTTACCGCAAGGCACTGATGACGATTGCGGCTGATCCCGGCGTGGATGTGCTCATTCCGATCGTGCCTACGCCGACGAAAAAAAATCTGCTGCAGACGGTTGAGATGATGCAGCAGTGCGGCAAGCAGACGGCCATGCTGTGGGTAGGCGGTTGTGTGGACGATAAGGATTTTAAGGCGCGGGATTTGATCAGTGCCGGCGTAGTGGTCTATCGCGACGCCACGCCGTGTGCGCGCGGCATACGGGCGGCGGTTGATTTCGGCGACTATGTGCGCGCGCGCCGCTCGGGTGCGCTCACGCCGGTGCGGCCCGCGGGCATCGACCCAGCCGCGGCCGCGCAGCGCCTGCAAGGACTGGGCGCAAAAATCACCGAACGTGAAGCAAAGCAAGTACTCGCCTGTTACGGTCTGCCAGCAACGCAGGAAGCGCTGGCGCAAAACGCAGTTGAGGCGGTGAGCCTCGCCGCAAAAATGGGCGGCAAAGTGGCGTTGAAAATCGATGCGCCCGACATCGCGCACAAGACCGAAGCCGGTGGCGTGCGCCTCGGTGTGGAGGGTGTGGCAGCGATCATGGAAGCATACGAGGCTATTATCCAAGCGGCGCAGCAGTACGCGCCGCTGGCCAAAATCAACGGCGTGCTGGTGCAGGAAATGGCGCGACCGGGTGTGGAACTGATGCTCGGCGTGATACGCGATCCGGTATTCGGTCCTATCGTTGCGGTGGGGTTGGGTGGCCTATTTGTCGAGGTGCTGAAAGACGTTGCCTATCGCGTAGCGCCGGTAACACCGACACAGGCCAACGAGATGCTGGATGAACTGCGCGGCGTAAAGCTGCTGGCGGGCGTGCGCGGCATGCCGGCTCGCGATCGCGAGGCTGTGGTTGATGCCATTGTGCGCGTGTCGTGGTTCGCGCATGATTTCCGCGACAGTGTCGCGGAAATGGATATCAATCCGCTGATGGTTTATGAGCAGAGTGCAGGCGCGCGGATGCTGGATGCGTTGATGGTTCGTGCAGAGGTGTAGCTGGGATACGCCTGTAAATCGGCTATAATGCCTTGTTTTTACAGCATATTGAGGCTGCCATGCCGCACCGAACCGACGATCTACGGATCAAAGAACTCAAAGAACTGGTGTCACCCGCGCAAGTGCTGGGTGAGATTGCTATTAGCGAAGCTGCCGCTAAAACCGTGGCTGAAACGCGGCAGGCTATCCATCGCATTATTCATGGCGCGGATGACCGGCTGCTGGCGATTGCGGGTCCGTGTTCCATACACGACGTCAAGGCGGCCAAGGAATATGCCGGCAAGCTCAAGGATTACGCGGAGAAGGCGAGTGCCGATCTGCTGATCGTGATGCGCGTGTATTTTGAAAAACCCCGCACCACCGTGGGCTGGAAAGGTTTGATCAATGACCCCAAGCTCGACGGCAGCTTTAACATCAACGAAGGCCTGCGTGTGGCGCGCCAGTTCCTGCTGGAGGTGAATGCATCGGGTCTGCCGGTGGGGTGTGAATTTCTCGACATGATCACGCCGCAGTACATCGCGGACTTGGTGGCGTGGGGCGCAATCGGCGCGCGCACCACCGAATCACAGATACACCGCGAACTCGCCTCCGGCCTGTCGTGCCCGGTGGGATTCAAGAATGGCACCGATGGCAACATCAAAATTGCCATTGATGCGATACGCGCTGCGCAGGCGCCGCATCATTTTTTGTCGGTGACCAAGGCAGGACACTCGGCAATCGTGTCTACCACCGGCAATGAGGACTGTCATCTCATCTTGCGCGGCGGCCAGGCACCTAATTACGACGCGGCGAATGTCGATGCCGCCGGCAAGGGCTTGGCCGCATCCGGCATCCCCGCGCGCATCATGATCGATTTCAGCCACGGCAACAGCAGCAAGAAACCGGAAAAACAGATGGATGTCGGGCAGGATGTTGCGCGCCAGATCGAGGCCGGCGACGGCCGCATCTTCGGCATTATGGTGGAGAGTCATCTGAAGGCGGGGCGGCAGGATTTGGTACCGGGAAAAGCGCTGGCGTACGGCGTGAGTATTACCGACGGCTGTATCAGTTGGGATGAAACGCGCGCCATGTTGGATGGGCTGGCTGCCGGTGTGCGTGCGCGGCGGCTTAAGGCTGAAACCAGCGACTGACAGACGCCTGCCTGCGCGCACCCCGGCGGCCGCGGGAGTGATGCAGGCGGTGGGCGCCATTATTCTGGGTTGCGGCCTGCACCTTGCGGCGCATGCCGCATTGCCTGCGGTTCACGATGAGCGCGGCAAGACGCTGCGCCTCGCGGTGCCCGCCACGCGCATGATCGCTATCGCACCGCACCTCACCGAAATAGCGTTTGCCGCCGGCGTAGGCGCCAAGTTAATCGCCGTCAGCGCATACAGCGATTACCCCTCTGAAGCCTTACATCTGCCGCGGGTGGGCGATGGCGCGCGCGTCGATATCGAACGCATCCTCACGCTAAAACCCGATCTGGTGCTGGCGTGGAAAAGCGGCAATCAGGCCAGTGATATCGAGAAACTGGAGCGTTTGGGTATTCCAGTATGGGTAAGCGAACCGGCGCGGCTTGCCGATATCTCGCGCCTGCTGCGTGATGTCGCTGTACTTGCGGGCGAACCTGCGAGGGGTGAACGCGCCGCCGGCGATTTCGAGCGGGAGTTGCAAAAGCTTGGCCAACGCGACAGCGGCGCAGCGGTGCAACAGGCTGCGCTGCGCGTGTTCTACGAAATCTGGCATCAGCCGTTGCTGACCGTCAACGGCGCGCATATCATCAGCGACGCCATCACTTTGTGCGGCGGGAAAAACGTGTTTGCTGGCGTGCCGGTGCTCACACCTGCGGTATCGCTGGAATCGGTACTGGCGGCGCGCCCGCAGGTGATATTGGGCGGCGGCTCGGCCAACGGCGAGGCGGATTTTGTCGCTCGATGGCGTCGCATGCCACTGGCGGCTTTGCAGGCCATTCCTGCCCGTTACATCGCGCCTGAGAACATACAGCGTCAGTCGCCGCGGATACTCGAGGGTATACGCGCTATTTGCACGCATCTGAACGCTGCCCGGGTGCGTCAATAGGGCGCGCCAGTGTAAGGTTGCAGTAAGGGGGAGTGCGCTATAGTCCGGGCCGAGTTGTTGCGCGGCTTGTGGTTATGGCATCGATCAGCGTTGTATATTGTTCTCTGCCAGCGTGCGGTGATTCCCTTTAAATCCCTTCATCAGGAGCGTCACATGGCAGATCAGCAATCCACCGCACCCAAATCCCTCACCGGCAAACCCTTTGGCTCCATGACCGGCGGCGAGAAAATGAAGTGGATCGGCAAGTGCTTCATTATGCTGCTTACCGGCGGCTTCGCGTTCCCCAATATTTTCGTTGAGTAGTACCCATTCGTAGCGGGGTTTTGCCCTCGCTACGCCAGTCATTCGCGCAGTAAAAATGGCTCGATGATCGCGGCCAGCTTATGTGGCTGGTCGTGATGCATCATGTGTCCGCTGTCGTCCAGCAGGGCCTCGTGGTAATCACGAAACGCGCCCTTGCGTTCAGCCAGTTGCTCGGGCGTGTCCTTGCGCCAGTTGTGCATATCAGTTGCGGTGCTCACTACCCACAGCACTGGGCAGGTGACACGCTGCCAGCAGGCCATCAGTTCTTCCAGGCGACTCATCACCGGGTTTACCATTTTGTGACGCGGGTCGAAGCGCAACACAATTTCACCCTGCTCTGACGCTTGTGCCCAGTGTCGTGCGAGAAACTGCGCCTTATCGTCGCTCAGGCGCGGGTTATTCTTGCGCAGCCGTTCGGCGACGGCCTCGAATGAGGCATAAGGTCTGAGCGTCGGCGGATCGCGCAAGGCACTGAGCCAGCGCTGGTAACGCTCAGGCGCCATCTCGGGTTTGCCGCGCCCAGCGCCAAAGCCTTCCAGCGAGATCAGTTTTTCCACACGCTCGGGGCGGATGCCGGCGTAGGTGCATGCAATATTGCCACCCATGCTGTGTCCCACGATTTTCACCGGCGCGTCGGGCGCATAAATATCGAGCAGCGCATCGAGATCGGCGTAGTAGTCCTGAAACCAGTAACCTTCGCGCGTCCACTCGCTTAAGCCAAAGCCACGCCAGTCGGGCGCGATCACCAGCCAATCCTGTTTAAACGCGTCCACTAAAAACTGAAACGACGCCGCAACATCCATCCAGCCGTGCAGCAAGAAAAGTGTGGGGCGGCCGGGGTCACCCCACAGCCGTACATGGTGACGTATGCCGCGGATGGCGTGAAATTCGGAACGGCTTGTTTTCATTTACTTTTTTTCTTTGGGTGGGCGCGCTCAGCGGGCTGATTTTGGAATGCAGGAGAAGGTTAAGCGGTGATTATGCAGCAACCCCGCGCAAGCCGCTAAAATAGCGTCATGCAGCCTTTGTCCGCACCTACGTTTATTCATCTACGTTTGCACAGCGAGTATTCCATCGTTGACGGCATCGTGCGCATCGACGACGCGGTGGCCGCCGCCGCCGCCGCCGCGATGCCGGCACTGGCATTGACGGATTTGTCGAATGTTTTCGGCATGGTCAAATTTTACAAGGCCGCGCGTGCAGCTGGCATCAAGCCGATTGTGGGCTGCGATGTCTGGCTCACCAACGACAGCGATCGCGACCAGCCGTTTCGCTTGTTGCTGCTGGTGCAAAGTCATGCGGGTTATCTGCGCTTGTGTGAGCTGCTCACGCGCGCGTATCGCGCCAACCAATATCGTGGCCGCTGCGAAATCAGGCGCGAGTGGTTTAGTGAGGCGGGCCGCCGCACCGAGAACGGCAGCTGCACGGAGGGTCTGATCGCGCTGTCGGGGGCGCATTATGGCGATATCGGGCAAGCCTTGAGCGCGGATAACAGTGCAGCCGCAGCTAAACTCGCGCGCGGCTGGATGGCGCTTTTTCCGGGGCGCTTCTATATCGAAGTGCAGCGGCCGGGTCCCGGCGCGATGACGGCGGGTGCTGCGGTGGTGCCGGTCGAAACCTGCGTGCAGCGTTCGCTTAAGCTCGCGGCACAAGTGAAATTGCCAGTGGTGGCGACGCATCCCGTGCAATTTTTGCGGGCTGAGGATTTCCGTGCGCACGAAGCGCGCGTGTGTATTTCAGAAGGGCACATGCTGTCGGATCAGCGCCGGCCCCGGCGTTACACCGAACACCAGTACTTTCTGAATCAAGAAGAAATATGTAATATATTCAATGACCTGCCAGAAGCGATGGCCAACAGTGTGGAAATCGCCAAGCGCTGCAATCTGAAGCTGGAACTGGGCAGGAGCAGGCTGCCGCAGTTTCCCACGCCCAACCACGAAAGTCTCGACGAATATCTGAGGTTGTGCGCGCATCAGGGCCTGCAGGCGCGCATGCTGATCTTGTATCCCGAGGCGCAGGCACGTGACAAAGAACTGCCGCGTTACCTTGAACGTCTTGCGTTTGAGATCAAGGTCATTTTGCAAATGGAATTTCCCGGCTACTTTTTGATCGTGGCCGATTTTATCAATTGGGCCAAGAATAACGGCGTGCCGGTGGGACCAGGGCGCGGTTCGGGCGCGGGATCGCTGGTGGCGTATAGCCTCGGCATTACCGATCTTGATCCCTTGCGCTACAACCTGCTGTTCGAACGTTTTCTGAATCCTGAACGTGTATCGATGCCCGACTTCGATATCGATTTCTGTCAGGACGGGCGTGACCGGGTGATCGATTACGTCAAGCAGCGCTACGGCGCGGACAGCGTGTCGCAAATCGTTACTTTTGGCACCATGGCGGCCAAGGCGGTGGTGCGCGACGTCGGGCGTGTGCTGGAAATGCCGTACACTTTTTGCGATCAACTGGCGAAGCTGATTCCGTTTATGCCGGGCAAGCTGGTGACGCTGGCGCTGGCACGCGAGATGGAACCGCAGTTGAAAGAACGCGAACAAAACGAAGAAGAAGTGCGCGCACTGCTGGCGCTGGCCGAGAAAGTCGAAGGCCTCACGCGCAACGTGGGCATGCACGCGGGCGGCGTGCTGATCGCGCCGGGAAAATTGACGGATTTTTGCCCACTGTATGTGGCTGACGCCTCGGATTCGGCGGTGAGCCAGTTCGACAAAGATGATGTCGAGGCCATCGGGCTGGTGAAGTTTGACTTTCTCGGGCTGACCACGCTGACGATACTCGATTGGGCATTGCGCTACGTGAAGCAGCTCGATCCCGAGGCTACGCTGGCGCTGCATGAACTGCCGCTGGATGACGTGGCCGCATACAGAATTTTCGCCACCGCCAACACCGCGGCGATATTCCAGTTTGAATCGCGCGGCATGCGCGATCTGCTGAAGCGTGCGCGCCCCGACCGCTTCGGCGACATTATCGCGCTGGTGGCGTTGTATCGGCCGGGGCCGATGGATTTGATCCCGGATTTTTGCGAGCGCAAGAACGGCAAGCGCTTTGACTATCCCGATCCACGTGTCAAAGACATACTTGCTGAATCCTACGGCATCATGATTTATCAGGAGCAGGTGATGCAAATGGCGCAGATCATCGGCGGCTACAGCCTCGGTGGCGCTGATCTGTTGCGGCGCGCGATGGGCAAGAAGAATGCCGAGGAAATGGCCCAGCAACGCAGTATCTTTGGCGCGGGCGCGGCGCAAAACGGCCTGACGCCACGCAAAGCGGATGAACTGTTTGACCTGATGGAAAAGTTCGCCGGTTACGGTTTTAACAAATCGCATGCAGCCGCGTACGCACTGGTGGCGTATCAGACGGCCTATCTGAAAGCGCATCATACGGCCGCATTCATGGCAGCCAACCTGTCGGCGGTGATGAACGACACTGACAAGGTGCAGCAGTTGCATGAGGATTGCCGCGCCAACGCCCTGGAGGTGCTCGCGCCGGATGTCAACAGCGGCGGCTTTCGCTTCGCGCCGGTGGATAAAAAGCGCATACGCTATGGACTGGGTGCGATCAAAGGCAGCGGCGAAGGGGCCATCAATCACATCGTCGAGGTGCGTGAGCTAGGCGGTCCGTTCAAGGACTTATTCGAGTTCTGTCATCGCGTCGATAATCGGCTGGTCAACCGGCGCGTGGTGGAAGCGCTGGTGCGTGCCGGTGCGTTTGACGGTGTGGACGACAATCGCGCTGCGGTGCTGGCGGCGGTGGGTCTGGCGCTGGAAAGCGCGGAGCAGGCGAGTCGCAGCGCGAATCAGAGCAATCTGTTTGGCGACGTCGAAGACCACCGGCCGCCGCCGCCGTTGAGCAAAGCGTGGCGCTGGAGTGATCTGGAGCGATTGAAGCAGGAGAAAGTGGCGGTGGGCTACTACCTGTCGGGGCACCCGTTTCGCACCTATGAAGCCGAGCTGCGCGGCTTTGCGCCGACGCGGCTGGATCAGGTGAGTGCACAGTCGAACACGGTGATGCTCGCTGGCATCGTGGTCAGTCAGCGCATCCAGATGACGCGGCGCGGACGCATGGGCGTGCTGGTGCTCGATGACAGCTACGCGCGCCTTGAACTCACCGTGTTCAACGAACTCTATGAGCAGCACCGCCACTGGCTGAAGGAAGACACCCTGATCGTGGTTGAGGGCAAGGTCAGCAAATCCATGTTTGACGATAGCGAAAATCTGCGCATCTCGGCCGAAAAGCTCTTCGACCTGCAAAAAGCGCGTGAGCAATTTGCGCGCGCCCTGAAAATCACCTGCAATGGCCAGTCGTCGGGAGACCAGTTGCGCGCGCTGCTGACGCCGCACCTGAACGGCCCGTGTCCGGTCGCGGTCGAGTACTACAATCAGCATGCGCGCTGTGAAGTCACGCTCGGGGAGCAGTGGAACGTGCATCCACGCGATGAATTGATTGCCTCGCTGAGCGAATGGCTGCAACCCGAAAACGTAAAATTACTCTATCCCCATGAACAAAGTTCAAGCGGTTGACACCGCCCTCATCGACGACTTGCTGGCGCAGGCGTATGCCGCGCCCCGGTTGCGCAAGAATCTGAATTTTCATGAGCGTGAATCCCATCCGAGCCAGCGCCTGTTGAATGCGATTGTGCCGGGCTCGTACGTGCGGCCGCATCGCCATCTGCGCGAGAACAAGGAAGAATTCATGATCATCGTGCGCGGCTGTCTGGGCGTGCTGTTGTATGACGAGCAGGGGACAGTGACCGGGAAAATGAAGCTTGACGACAGCGGCCCGGTGCGTGCAGTGAGCATACCGACCGGTGTCTATCACACTGCGGTGGCGCTCAAGCCCACGGTGATTTTCGAGGCCAAGGGCGGTCCCTATGCGCCGCATTTACCCGAGGAACTGGCACCGTTCGCGCCCGCGGAGGACTCACCCCAGGCGGCCAGCTATTTGCTGCAGCTGGAGGCGCTGCTAGCCGATGCATGAAGGGCGCGGCGGGTGTGCAGGTCGGAGGTGGCGCGCGCCCTTAGCAGGATTTGGCTGCACGGTTTAATCCTCAAACCGACAGCTCAGCCACAGAGACTCTCAATCCCGCGCTCGGGATTGGGAAACTCTGCGTTCAATGGCGCTATCTTAAGGGCGATTTACCACGGAACACACGGAATACGCGGAAAAAACCAGTGCGCGAAATCTTTCCGTGTGTTCCGTGGTTAATGGTCTTGAAGTTCGCCGTTGCGGGATGCGCATCGCACGTGTGCCACCACCTCACAAGAAACAAAACACCCCGCCTCATGTTTCTTTGCGAACGCCTGGCCCGTGTGCGGGATTGGGAAACTCTGTGGCTCAATGCTTTTTCCAGGTTAATAGATGTTG